>CAYTKN010000009.1:17119-92930 GCA_964438505.1 uncultured Burkholderiales bacterium | reverse complement strand
GAGGGTGAGGGCGTCGCCGCCCAGGTGCTCCAGAAGCTCGGCGCCGACCTCTCGCGGGTGCGCCAGCAGGTGATCCAGCTCCTGTCCGGCTACTCGGGCGGCAAGGAGGCCGCCGCCGCGGGCGCCGGCACCCAGGAGAGCTCCAGCTCGGGCTCGCTCGTGCTCGACCAGTTCGGGCGGAACCTCACCCAGCTCGCCGCCGACAAGGACCTCGACCCGGTGGTCGGCCGCGACCAGGAGATCGAGCGGGTCATGCAGGTCCTCAGCCGGCGCACCAAGAACAACCCGGTCCTGATCGGCGAGCCGGGTGTCGGCAAGACCGCGATCGTCGAGGGTCTCGCCCAGAAGATCGTCGCCGCCGACGTGCCCGAGACGCTGCGCGACAAGCAGCTCTACACGCTCGACCTGGGCGCGCTGGTGGCGGGTTCCCGTTACCGGGGCGACTTCGAGGAGCGCTTGAAGAAGGTGCTCAAGGAGATCCGCACCCGCGGCGACATCATCCTCTTCATCGACGAGCTGCACACGCTGGTCGGCGCCGGGGCCGCCGAGGGCGCCATCGACGCGGCCAGCATCCTCAAGCCGATGCTGGCGCGCGGCGAGCTCCAGACCATCGGCGCCACGACGCTGGACGAGTACCGCAAGCACCTCGAGAAGGACGCCGCCCTCGAGCGGCGCTTCCAGCCGATCGACGTCGACGAGCCCTCGGTCGCGCACACGATCGAGATCCTCAAGGGCCTGCGCGACCGCTACGAGCAGCACCACCGCGTGACCATCAGCGACCAGGCGGTGGTGGCGGCCGCCAACCTCGCCGACCGCTACATCTCCGACCGGCACCTCCCCGACACGGCCATCGACCTCATCGACGAGGCGGGGTCGCGCCTGCGGATCCGGCGGATGGAGACGCCGCCGGACTACCGCGAGCTCGAGGAGGAGCTGGCCAAGGTCCGGGGCGAGAAGGAAGCGGCCATTGAGGGTCAGCAGTTCGAGGAGGCCGCGGCGCTGCGCGACCAGGAGAAGGACCTGCTCCAGCGCCAGACCGAGAAGGAGCAGGAGTGGGAGGCCGAAGGCGTCGACCTCTTCAACGAGGTCGACGAGGAGAGCATCGCCGAGGTCCTCTCGCTGTGGACGGGCATCCCCGTCTACAAGCTCACCGAGGAGGAGACCGCGAAGCTCCTGCGCATGGAGGAGGAGCTCCACAAGCGGGTCGTCGGCCAGGAGGACGCCATCCACGCGGTGAGCCAGGCCATCCGCCGGACCCGCGCGGGCCTCAAGGACCCGAAGCGGCCGTCGGGCTCGTTCATCTTCCTCGGTCCCTCGGGGGTCGGGAAGACCGAGCTGGCCAAGACCCTCGCCGAGTTCCTGTTCGGTGACGAGGGCGCGCTGATCCAGCTCGACATGTCCGAGTACATGGAGAAGCACACGGTCAGCCGTCTGGTCGGCTCGCCTCCGGGCTACGTCGGCTACGACGAGGGCGGGCAGCTCACCGAGTCCGTCCGTCGCAAGCCGTTCTCGGTCGTGCTCTTCGACGAGATCGAGAAGGCGCACCCCGACGTCTTCAACACGCTGTTGCAGATCCTCGAGGACGGTCGGCTCACCGACGCCCAGGGCAGGACGGTGGACTTCAAGAACGTGGTCATCATCATGACCTCGAACGTGGGCACGGCCGACCTGCGCAAGGCCACCGTCGGGTTCACCCAGGCCGACGAGGAGCTGACGTACGAGCGGATGAAGGAGAAGGTGACCGAGCAGCTCAAGCAGAGCTTCCGGCCCGAGTTCCTCAACCGCATCGACGACACCATCGTCTTCCACGAGCTCACCAAGGCCGAGGTCACCGACATCGTCGACCTGATGATCCAGCGGGTCCGCGACCAGCTCGAGGGCCAGGGTCTGGGCCTGGAGCTCTCCCAGGCGTCGAAGGAGCTGCTCGCCGAGAAGGGCTACGACCCGCAGCTCGGTGCCCGGCCGTTGCGCCGTGCCATCCAGCGGCTCGTCGAGGATCCGCTCTCCGAGCGGATCCTGTGGAAGGAGTTCGGCGCCGGGCAGACGATCGTGGTCGACGTCGAGAACGAGGAGATCGTGTTCCGCGCGGTCGACGGGTTCGAGCCGCCCCACGTCGAGCTCGCCGGGAGCGGCAGCACCTCGACGACGGGGTCCCAGGGGGAGAACCCGAACCGCTGAGCCTCGCGGTCACCCGGCCTGCTCCGGGGCGCGTGAGCGGGACGTTCCGCCGGGTCGTCGGCGTCGCCCTCCTGGCGCTGTCGGCGGCGGGATGCACCGTCGACGTCGACCTGCGCGTGGCGGTCGCCGAGGACGGCTCCGGTGTGGTCACCGTCCGCTTCGACCTCGACGACGAGGCGGTCGAGGCGCTCGGCGGGTCCCTCGAGGAGCGCCTCCGCGTCGCCGACCTGCTCCGCTCCGGGTGGGCGGTGGAGACCGACCACGACGGTGACGGGGCCTCGGTGGTCGCGCGCAAGGAGTTCGGCTCTCCGGCGCAGCTCGCCGACACCGTCGAGGAGCTGTCGGGGGGAGCGGGACCGTTCCGGGACTTCCGCCTCGAGCGCGACCGGTCGCGGTTCTCCACCTCCTTCGACTTCGCCGGCACCGTGGATCTCACCGAGGGTGTGGGCGCCGCCGCGGTCGATCCGGCCGACGAGGCGCTGGTCGCCGAGCTCTCCGACGAGGGAGTCGACGTCCACGAGCTCCGCCGGCACCTCCGCGAACGGATCGACGAGGCCTTCGACTTCGCGGTGGTCGTCGACCTGCCCGGAGGGGCGTCCCACAACGCGCCGACCTCGCGGGCCGGATCGCCGGTGTGGGGTCCCGCCGTCGGCGAGCGGGTCGAGATGAGGGCGTCGGCCTCCGCCCTCGACACCGAGCGGCTCGCCCTGGTCGTGGGCGGTGGTCTCCTCGCGCTCGTGGCGCTCGGCGTGTGGTGGGCTCCGAGGCGCCGGCGGGGCGTGACCTCTGGCGGGGCGTGACCTCCGGCAGGGGCGGCGCCCGAGAGGCCACCGGTCGCCGCGCGAGCTGACCGCCCGTGACCGCGACGGGCCGAGGGCTCAGGGCTCGGCGTCGGAAAGGCGCGCGGGTGGTGGGCCGGGAGCCGAAGCGGTCCGTGGGGCGGGATCCGGCGTGGGGCGGGGTCCGGTGCGGGTCGAGGACACCGACGGGAGGGTGAAGCGGAACGTCGATCCGGCTCCGGGCTCCGAGTCCACCGAGATGCGACCGCCGTGGAGCTCGACGATCCGCTGCACGAGCGCGAGGCCGATGCCCGTGCCGTGGGGAGCGCCGTCCCCCTCGTGGAGTCGCCGGAAGGGTTCGAAGATCTGGTCGTGGAGCTCGGCGGGGATCCCTTCGCCGCGGTCCTCCACGGCCACCTCGACGACCTCGTCGCCCCCGGTGGCCGACACGCGGATCTCGGGCGGACCCTCTCCCGAGTACTTGACGGCGTTGGCGATCAGGTTCTGGAAGACCTGGGTGACGAGCCCCTCGGAGGCGAGCGCGGCCGGGAGGTCGCCGACCTCGACGCGGGCACCGCTCTCCTCCACGGAGGCGGCGAGCGCGTCGAGCGCCTGCCGCACCGGCCGGTCGAGGTCGACCGGTTCGAGCACTCCGATCGAGCGCTCGAGTTGGGCGAGGTCGCGGAGGTCGTCGATCACCTGCCCCATCCGGGTGGCGCCGCGCTCGATGGCCGCCACGGCCTGCTCGCCGACGTCGGTGAGCGTTCCCGCTCGCTCCGTGGTGAGGAAGTGCGCGAACCCCCGGACGACCTGGAGCGGCTCCTTGAGGTCGTGGGAGACGACGGAGGCGAACCGCTGGAGGTCCTCGTTGCTCCGCTCGAGTGACTCGCGCGTCGAGCGCTCCCCGCCGAGCAGCCGGGCCCGGTCGAGAGCGAGGTCCGCGATCGCGCCCAGCCCCTCGACCAGGGCGAGCTCCTCCTGCCCGAAGTAGGGGGTGGAGGGGTCCGTCCACACCGCGAGGGAGCCGCTGCGCATCGGGATGTCGGTCCGCTCGCCCGGCCACGAGCCGAGATCCGCCGCGTCCGCGCCGATCGCGCCGATCACTCCGCCCTCGTGGTCCAGGAACGCGGCGGAGCGAGCGCCGACGAGCCCGGCGGCGCTCGGGAGCAGGGTCTCCACGACCGCGGAGGTCGACTCGACCGAGAGCAGCGCGAGCTCGGCGCGGCGCAGCTCGGCCACCTCCGGCTGCCGCCACCACGTGCGCAGCGCCGCCGGCGGCGCGTAGCCCGCGTAGAACAGGAGCGCCGCGACCAGCGCGAGGCCTTGGGTCGCGGGGGCGACGGCCCCGCTGTCGCTACCGCCCGAGGCGGGGCTCACGAGGAGCGCCGCGGCGAGGATCAGCGCGGCGCCGGCCAGCAGCCGCTTGCGCCGCCGGGCGAGCCGCGGCTCGGTGCGAGCCCGCGCGAGGCGGACCGCGACCAGCATCGAGAGAGCGGTCCACACCGCGAGCACGAGCACCACGTAGGCGCTGAACCAGGGCGGTCGCGCCTCGTGCGTGCCCGGGAGGTCGGGGAGCGCGAACGTCGCCGTCAGCGAGATGGCCGTCAGGGCTCCCGCGAACACCTCCGCCCGGCGGGTCGCCGGCTCGATCGCGGCGCTGAAGCGGAACAGCAGGTAGGGGAACGCGAGGAGGACGGCGACGATCAGCCGTTCGGCGGCGACCTCGATGAACCCGGCGGCATCGTCGGGCACCGCGAGTCCCCCCACCACGATCGCCGCCAGGGAACCGAACGACGCCGCCATCCACGCTGCGGCGGCGGTCCGGTGGGCGAGCCAACCGCGCACCGCGACCACGGTGAGGCCGACGAAGGCGGCCCGGACCAGCCACTGGAGCGCGTCGACGAGGTTCACAGCCGGGGGGTCGGGGGTGGCGTCTCCGTCATGGGTTTCCTCCGGCCGGCGCGCGCCGCCGGGTACGACAGGGACCGTAGCGGGAAGGAGACGCCGCATCCGGCACGTTCGCGGCACATCTCGACACGAGCGGCGGCGACCGCCGCCCATGACCGTCGGCGGCGACCGCCGCCCGTGACCGTCGGTGGTGCCCGGTACCGTGCGCCCATGGTCACCAGTGCCACGACGTTCCGGTGTGAGGAGTGCGGCGCGACGGCGCCGCAGTGGACCGGCCGGTGCGGCGGGTGCGGGAGCTGGGGCGCGGTCACCGAGGTGGCGCCAGCCGCGGCACCCGCCCGGCGTGGCGCCGCGCTCGCTCGGGGCAACGAGCCGCTCCCCCTGTGGGGGCCTCCGCCGCCGGCGGGGACGGCGCGCCCGTGGGCCACCGGCGTCGCGGAGCTCGACTCGACCCTGGCCGGGGGGCTGGCCCCCGGGTCGGTGACGCTCGTGGGCGGCGAGCCGGGCTCCGGGAAGAGCACCCTGTTGCTCCAGGTGCTCGCCGGCCTCGCGCGGGCCGGGCATCCGGGGTTGCTCGTCAGCGCCGAGGAGTCGGTCTCCCAGGTGCGAGCGCGGGCCACCCGGCTCGACGCGGACGCCGCCGGAGTCACCGTCCTGAGCGAGACCTCGCTGCCCGCCTGCCTCGCCGTGGTCGACGATCTCGGTCCCGAGGTCCTGGTCGTCGACTCGATCCAGACGGTCGCCGATCCGGGGACCGCCGGCGCCCCCGGATCGACGACCCAGGTGCGCGCCTGCGCCGCGCGGCTCGCCGAGCGGGCCCGCGCCGAGGGCCTCGCCGTGGTCCTGGTCGGGCACGTGACCAAGGGCGGCGACCTCGCGGGGCCCCGTGCCCTCGAGCACCTCGTCGACACCGTGGTCTCCCTCGAGGGTGACCGCCACCACGCGCTGCGGATGGTCAGGGTGCTCAAGCACCGCTTCGGTCCCACCCACGGGCTGGGCCTGCTCGAGATGACCACCGGAGGGCTGGTCGGCGTCGCCGACCCGGGCCGCTTGTTCCTCGCCGACCGCCGTCCGGAGGCTCCGGGCTCGGTGGTGACGCCGGTGATGGAGGGAGCGCGCCCGATCGTCGTCGAGGTGCAGGCGCTCGTGGGCGTCGAGGAGCCGCCGAGCCCCCGGCGCTCGGCCCAGGGCGTCGACGGCGGGCGCCTCGCCATGCTGCTGGCCGTCCTGGGCCGCAGGGCGGGGCTGTCGTTCGGGCGCCGCGACGTCTACGTGAGCGTCGTCGGAGGGCTCCGGGTGGCCGAGCCGGGCGTCGACCTCGCGGTGGCGCTCTCGCTGGCGGGAGCGGCCCTCGACCGAGCCGTGCCCGACGGGCTCGTGGTGCTGGGGGAGGTCGGTCTCGGCGGGGAGGTCCGCCAGGTCGCGAACAGCACCCGCAGGTTGTCCGAGGCGCTTGACGTGGGGTACTCGCGGGCGATCGTGCCCTCGGGGACCCCCGACGTCGCGGGTGTGGCGGCGGCGCGCGTGCGGGACCTCGACGAGGCGATCCGTGCCGCGGGGTTGCGCTGAGCGCCCCGGATCTTCCGGTCGCGCTCGGGGCACGGGCTCGGGGAAGTCGAGTACCCTCGGCCCCACACCGGCACCGTCGGGAGCGACGCGTACGAGGGAGTTGGCACACCGTTGACGAGCCCGCGCCGTTCACCAGAGTTGATCGATTCCCTGCGGAAGGTCGCTCCGGGCAGCGACCTGCGCGAGGGCATCGACCGCATCCTCCAGGCCGGGATGGGGGCGCTCATCATCCTCGGAGACGGCCCCGAGGTCCTGGCGCTGTGCTCCGGTGGCTTCCTCTTCGACGCCGAGTTCACGCCGCAGCGCCTCTCCGAGCTGGCGAAGATGGACGGCGCCATCATCCTCAACGCCGACGGGAACCGCGTGGCGCGAGCGAACGTCCACCTGGTCCCCGATCCCGACATCCCCACCAACGAGACGGGGACCCGTCACCGGACCGGCGAGCGGGTCGCGAAGCAGGTCGAGGTGCCGGTGGTGACGGTCTCCGAGGACATGTCGGTCGTCGCCGTGTACCGCAACCACGAGAAGCACACGCTCCAGTCGATCCCCAGGGTGCTGGCGCGCGCGAACCAGGCGCTCCAGACCCTGGAGCGGTACAAGTCGCGCCTCGACGCCGTGGCGTCGTCCCTCTCCGCCCTGGAGGTGGAGGATCTCGTCACCGCTCGTGACGTCGTGACCGTGCTCCAGCGCACGGAGATGGTGCGGCGCATCGCCGAGGAGATCGAGGGGTACATCGTCGAGCTCGGCGCCGACGGCCGTCTCGTCATGCTCCAGCTCGACGAGCTGATGGGCGGCGTCGAGACCGACCGCCGCCTCGTCTCGAAGGACTACTTCGTCGAGGCGCCCGACTACGAGCTCGAGGACGTGGTCTCCACGCTGGCGGAGCTGGACAGCGAGGAGCTGCTGGACCTGCGCAAGGTGCTGGACTGCCTGCACCTGCCGCCGGGGACCACGCTCGACACCCCGCTCCAGCCGCACGGGTTCCGGCTGCTCCACAAGATCCCGCGGCTCCCCGAGCTCGTCTCGGACCACGTCGTGGGGCGGTTCAGCAGCCTCCAGAAGATCATGCGGGCGAGCGTCGACGAGCTCAACGACGTCGACGGGGTCGGCGAGGCCCGGGCCCGGGCGATCAAGGAGGGCCTCTCCCGCCTCGCCGAGAGCTCCATCCTCGACCGCTACGTGTAGCCGCCGAACTGCGTCTCCCGTTTGGGATGGACGCTCGGCGCGGTGGCGGTAGGCTCGCTGGGCGATGGGAGCCCTACCCGAAGGACCGCACGAGGTCACCGTCGAGCGGATGACCCTCGAGGTCGACGGCCCCCCGGCCGACGCCATCGAGGCCCGTCCGGTCGGCACGCCGCTGGGCGGCCTCGTCGTCCTCCCCGACATCGCCGGGGTCCGTCCGCTCTTCGACGACGTGTGCCGGCGGATCGCGACCCACGGCTTGGCCGTCGTCGCCGTGGAGCCGTTCGCCCGTGTGCCCCGCGACGAGCGGGAGGTGCTCTCGGTGGAGGACCGCCTGGCGCGGGCCAAGGACCTCTTCGACGGCCAGGTGCTGGGCGACGCGGCGGAGGCCGCCGACCACCTCACCGCCGTCGACGGCGTCCACGAGGTCGACGTCCTGGGCTTCTGCCTGGGCGGCTACTACACGCTCAAGGCGGCGGCCACGGGACGCTTCCGGCGTGCCGTGAGCTTCTACGGGATGATCCACACGCCGCAGATGTGGGAGGGCCCGGGCCACCGCTCGCCGCTCGACACCGCGGCCGAGGTGTGCCCGACCCTGTGCATCGTCGGCGACCAGGACCCGTGGATCGCCCAGGACGACATCGACGCGCTGCGGAACGTGTGGGCGGACCGTGACGACTGCCGGGTGGTGTGCTACCGGGGAGCCGAGCACGGCTTCGTCCACGATCCCGACCGCCCCGCGCACCGCGACGACGACGCGGACGACGCGTGGCGCCGGACCCTCAGGTGGCTGTTCGAGGACTGAGCCGACAGCTCGAGGACCGGGTAGGGCCCTTCGGGGACCCGGTACGCCTCCGGCGCAGCCCTTCGGAGCGTGCGTGCCCGGCGTCTCCGGGTCGTTCCGCCCGTGCGGGCGGTCAGGTCGCCGAGCGGTGCTCCAGCGAGTCGCGGTCGAGGATGCGGTAGTGGCCGCGCTCGACCGTCTCGATCCAGCCGAGGCGTTGGAAGGTGGCGAGGGCCTTGTTGACGCGCTCGCGCGAGGCGCCGATCAGCGAGGCCATCTCCTCCTGGGTGAGGGTCGTGACGAAGTCGTTCCGGCTGCCGGCGAGCTCGAGCAGTCGCTTGGCGGTGCGCCCCGGTACGTCGAGCAGCACGGCGTCGGTGAGCGCCTCGTCGGTGGTGCGGAGTCGTTGGGCGAGCAGGCGGACGATGCTCCAGAGGAGCCGGGGGCGCTCGTCGAGGATGGCTCGCACGTGGTCGTAGCGGAGCGCCACGAGCGAGGACGGTTGGAGGGCGCGCGCGTCGGCCATCCGGGGCGAGTCGTCGAAGAGCGGCATCTCGCCGAAGAGGGACGGTGGCTCCAGGATGGCGATCACCGATTCGCGCCCGTCGAGGGAGTGGGTGGCGATCGCCACCTGGCCCTCCTGCACGACGAAGAGCTCCTCGGCGGTGTCGCCCTCCCGGAAGATGAGCTCGCCTCGCTCGTAGGTGTGGACCTCGGCGCGGCTGCGGAGCTGCTCGAGGACGTCGCTCGGCAGCTCGTTGAGGAGGCCGGTCGAGGTGAAGAGCTGGCGTTCGTTCATGCCCGCAGTTCAGCAGTTCGGTCCGTCGCGATGCCAGCACGGCCCGTGGTCGGTTCGGAGAGGCTGCCTGTCGTTCGGGCTGCCTGTCGTTCGGGATGCCTGTCGTTCGGGCTGCCTGCCTGCTCCGGGGCGTCCCGTGCAGGACTGCACCGAACATGAGGAACGCGTCGTATGGGCGAGTTGCCGAACCCGCTGGAGCCTCGTACCCTGGGGGTGTTCCGGCCCTTCGCTCGTGGGAGCCGTATGCCCAAATTCAAGGTCGGTGACAAGGTCGTGTACCCGCACCACGGCGCGGCCATCATCGAGAAGAAGGAGAAGCGTGAGTTCGACGGCGAGGAGACCGAGTACCTCGTCCTGCGACTCGCCTACGGGGAGCTCACGCTCATGGTGCCGACCGACAAGACCGAGGAGATCGGCCTCCGCGACGTCATCAACGACGAGGAGGTCGAGGAGGTCTTCGAGGTGCTCCGCAAGAAGGACGCCCGGATGCCGAGCAACTGGTCCCGGCGGTTCAAGAACCACGTCGAGAAGCTGAAGAGCGGCGACATCTACCAGGTGGCCGAGGTGGTGCGGAACCTCTCGCTGCGCGAGAGCGACAAGGGGCTCTCGGCCGGGGAGAAGCGGATGCTGGCGCGGGCGCGCCAGATCCTGGTCTCGGAGCTGACCTTCGCCCTGAAGGTCGACGAGGAGGCCGCCGAGGATCGCCTCGACGAGCAGCTCGGTCTCGATCCCGAGGACCGCAAGCGCACCCGCAAGGTGCTCGACGAGGGCTGAGCGCGAGCGCCACCGCTCGCCGGCGAAGGCCGCGAACTGCATGCTCTCCCCCGATTGCGACCACCGCCCTCAAGGCATTCGCCCGAAGCGTCGATGGCGAGGGTGAGCCCGTCGTCTGGGGGAGGACCACGTTGTTCGTCGAGATCTCGCGCTTGCTGATCGTGTTGGCCTGCACCCTGACGGGCCTCGCCCTCGGACGCCACCTCGGTGTGGGGAACATGGGCGGGATCCTGGGCACCCTCCTCGGCTACGTGGGTGGTGGGATCCTCGGACGCAGCATCGAGCGCGCCTTCGGTCTCGTGGAGGATACGGTCGACTCCGTTCCGGCGCCCCGGATGCTCGCGGGCGCCCTGGGAGCGCTGGTCGGCGGCCTCGGCGGCGTGTTCGCCGCCGCGCCGGTCGTCCTGCTCTTCCCCAGCGCGCCGGTCGTGCTGCTGGGCTCGCTGGTCGTGTGGATCTGCGGGGCGCTCGGTGTCCGCCTGGCGGCACGCAAGACCGAGGAGTTCTTCGCCCTCATCGGCCTCTCGACGCGCCCGCTGGTCCGCTCCCGCCCCTACGAGGTGGGCGACGGCCACATCGTCGACACGTCCGCCATCATGGACGGTCACCTCGGCGGGCTCGTCCAGGCGGGGTTCCTCGACCAGGACCTCTTCGTGCCGCGCTTCGTGCTCGACGAGCTCCAGGGCTTCGCCGACGCCCGGGAGGGCGAGCAGAGCCGCCGGGCGCGCCGCGGGCTCGAGCTGCTCGACTCGCTGCGCCTCGAGGGCCCGGTGAGGGTCCGGGTGCTCGACGACGAGGTCCCCGAGCACGACGAGGTCGACGCCAAGCTCGTCACGCTCGCACGGCGACTCGAGATCCGCATGCTGACCTGCGACGTGAACCTCCAGCGGGTGGGCGAGCTCCAGGGCGTCTCAGTGGTCAACCTGCGCAAGCTCGCCGACGACCTCCGCCCCGACCACGTGCCGGGAGACGTGGTGCACATCGAGCTGGTCCGTCCGGGACGCGAGCCGGGTCAGGCGGTCGGCTACCTCGACGACGGCTCCATGGTCGTGATCAACGACGCCGCCGAGCACGTGGGTCGGGGCATGTTCGCGGTGGAGATCTCCACGGCGGTGCCCACATCGGTGGGTCGCCTCTACTTCGCCCGCCTGGCCGACGAGCTGCGGGTCGAGTCCGACGACGACACCGCCGATCCGCAGCGCGCCCCGAACGGCGCTCCCTAGTGCCCCGAGTCGAAAATTCGCCGCGATTTCATCGGCCAGATCCGCCCCTGGCTGCGTCCTCGTCCTCGAAGGTGCGCTCCGGCACCTCCTTCGTCCTGCGTCCTTGCCAGGAACGAACCTGTCTCGCTGAGATCATCGCCGCACTTCCGACTCGGGACACGAGCGGTCTCCCGGCGCGACGCCGGGCCCTCCACCGAACCGGGCGGAGCGGCTCCCTCTAGTCTTCGCTGCGTGGAGACGTGCGCCGTCGTGGTCGCCGCGGGAACCGGATCGCGCTTCGGGGCCCGCAAGCAGTTCGCCCCCCTCCGGGGCGCTCGCGTGGTCGACCACGCGGTCGCCGCAGCGGCGGCCGCGTGCGACGGGGTGGTCGTGGTGCTCCCCGACGACCACGAGTGGTCGGGGCCGGCGGTCGACGCCGCGGTCGCCGGCGGCGCGTCGCGCTCCGAGTCGGTGCGTCGTGGGCTCGACGCCGTGCCGGACACCTGCGAGGTCGTGGTGGTCCACGACGGGGCGCGGCCGCTGGCCACCGCCGGGCTGTTCTCGTCGGTGGTCGAGGCGGTGGCCGGGGGCGCGGCCGGGGCCGTTCCGGGCGTGGCGGTCAGCGACACGCTCAAGCGCGTGGACGGGGGCCTGGTGGTCGAGACGGTGGCTCGCGAGGCCCTCGTCGGGGTGCAGACTCCCCAGGCGTTCCGGGCCGACGTGTTGCGGCGCGCCCACGCGGAGGGCGGGGAGGCCGGCGACGACGCCGCCCTCGTCGAGGCGCTGGGGGAGCGGGTGGTGGTCGTGCCGGGCGAGGCGAGGAACCTGAAGCTCACCACCGCCATGGACCTCGAGGTGGCCGAGTGCCTGGCGGGCGGGGAGATCCGGTGACCCGCGGGAAGCGCGCTCGACGATGAGCACGCCGCTGCGGGTCGGCTTGGGCTTCGACGTGCATCCCTTCGGCGGTGCCGGCCGTCTCGTCCTCGGGGGCGTGGAGCTCGACGAGGAGGGCCTCGTCGGTCACTCCGACGCCGACGTGGTGGCCCACGCCGTCGCGGACGCCGTCCTCGGTCCCACGGGCCTCGGCGACCTCGGCACGTTGTTCCCCGCCGACGACGACCGCTACCGGGGCGCGTCGTCGATCGGGTTGCTCGCTGAGGTCGCGGCGCGGGTGCGGGCGGCGGGGTGGTCGCTCGTCAACGTCGACGTGGTGGTCGCCGCGCAGCGTCCGCGCCTCGCTGCGCACCTCCCCGCGATGCGGCGCAACCTCGCCGCGGCGCTCGACGAGCTCCTCGCCGCGGACGCGGCCGGGGACACCGCGGGTGCGGTGAGCGTGAAGCCCAAGTCCGCGGAGGGTGTCGGGGCGGTCGGCCGGGGCGAGGGGATCGCGGCCTGGGCGTTCGCGCTGCTGAGCCGAGCGCGGGCTGGTTAGCCTGCATCCGTGGTCACGCCCGGACTCCGCCTCCGCGACACGCTGCGCGCTGCGCTCTTCGACTTCGAGCCCCGCGACGAGGGGCGCGTCGCGATGTACGTCTGCGGGCCGACCGTGTACGACCACCCGCACCTGGGCCACGGTCGCAGCGCGCTCGAGTTCGACGTCATCCGCCGCTACCTCGTCTGGCGCGGGTACGAGGTGGAGTTCGCGATGAACGTGACCGACATCGACGACAAGATCATCGCTCGCGCGGCGGAGGAGGGCTCGTCCGAGCCGGAGGTCGCCGCGACGTACACGGCCAGCTACTGGGAGCAGATGGACCGGCTCGACGTGCTGCGCCCGGACCGCTCCCCGCACGCGACCGGATACGTGGAGCGGATGCTCGCCCTCGTCGAGGAGCTCCTCGAGCGCGGGTGCGCGTACGTGGTGGAGGGCTCCGGCGTGTACTTCGACGTCGAGGCCTTCGACGGCTACGGGGCGCTCGCGCATCGGAGCGTCGAGCAGCTCCGCGAGAGCGCGGGGGCTCGCGTCGAGGTCGACGAGGTGAAGCGCAGCGCCCTCGACTTCGCGCTGTGGAAGGCGGCGAAGCCGGGTGAGCCCACGTGGGACTCGCCGTGGGGCCCCGGCCGGCCCGGTTGGCACATCGAGTGCGCCGCCATGTCCCTCGACCTGTTGGGGGAGCGCTTCGACATCCACGGCGGCGGCGACGACCTCACGTTCCCGCACCACGAGAACGAGCGGGCGGAGGCCGAGGCGGCCGGTCATCGCTTCGCCCGGTACTGGCTCCACAACGGGATGGTGGTCACCGGCGGCGAGAAGATGTCGAAGTCGTTGGGCAACTTCGTGACCCTCAGCGACGCGCTCGAGGAGCACGACCCCCGCGCGCTGCGCCTCGTGGTGCTCCAGACCCACTACCGCTCGCCGGTGGAGATGGGGCGCGACGAGCTGAAGGCGGCCCAGGAGGCGGTCGAGCGACTCGACGCCCTGGTGCGTCGCGCGGCGCTCGCCGGCGTCGAGCCCGGCGAGGCCGACCGCTCGACGGTGGATCGGTTCCGGGCCGCGATGGACGAGGACCTCAACACCCCCGAGGCGATGGCGGCGGTGTTCGACGCCGTGCGGCGGGCGAACGTCGCGATCGACGACGGCGACCCCGCCGCGGCCTCGCTCGTGGGTGCGGTCGTGGAGCTGTGCGGCGCGCTCGGCTTGCGGGTCGGTGACAGCGGTGCGCCGACCGGCGGGGACGAAGCCGAGGTCGAGGAGCTCGTGGCGCGCCGGGACGCCGCCCGCCGTGCGAGGGACTTCGCGGAGGCGGACCGGATCCGCGACGAGCTCCGGGACCGCGGAGTGGTGCTGGAGGACACGCCTTCGGGCACGATCTGGCGACGCCGTCCGGGCGGCCCGTGAGCCCGTGAGCCGCGGGGGGCGGAGGTCGAGGCGTCGTGCCCGTCCCGCGCGCGGGCCCGAGGGCTCCGGGCGGCGGAGCTCCGTGCTCGGAGGTGAGGAGATCGAGGGACGCCGGGCGGTGCTCGAGGCGTTGCGGGCGCGGCGGCGGAAGGTCCGCAAGGTCTGGGTCGCCGGTGGGCTCGACCCGGCTCCGATCGTGGACCGGATCCGCGAGGAGGCCGAGCGCTCGGGGGTGCCCGTGGTGGTGACCACCGCCGACGAGGTGGCGGGGCGGGCCCGCACCGAGGCGCCCCAGGGCGTCGTGGCGCGCTGCGACCCGCTGCCGTCGGTGGACGCCGACGAGCTGTTCGCCGATCCGCTCGCGTTCGTGGTGGCCCTCGACGGGGTGACCGACCCCGGAAACCTCGGTGCGGTGCTCCGCAGCGCCGAGGGAGCCGGGGCCACGGGGGTCGTGGTGCCGAGACGGCGGTCCGCGCACGTCACCGCCGCGGCGGCGAAGGCCGCCGCCGGGGCGGTGGAGCGTGTGCCCATGGGTGTGGTGCCGGGGATCCCCGCCGCGCTCGAGCGGGCGGCGCGGGCCGGTGTGTGGTCGGTGGGTCTCGACGGCGACGGCGACGTCGAGCTCTTCGATCTGCCCGTGGGGGATCGCCCGCTGGTGCTCGTCCTCGGTGCCGAGGGTCGCGGCCTGGCCCGCCTCACGAGGGAGCGGTGCGACCTGCTGGTCCGGGTTCCGATGTTCGGGTCGCTCGAGTCGCTGAACGTCTCGGCAGCGGCGGCTCTCGCCTGCTACGAGGTGGCCCGCGCCCGCGCCTGAGATCCGGGCGTCGCCCTGCCGGACCGTTGCCGGACCGCTGCCGGACAGCCCGGTTCGTGGCGCCGCGCGCTCGGCGTCGGGCGCGGCGTGCGCTCGGCCTCCACGGTGGCTCGGCCGCTCAGCCGGATCGCACACCGAGAGTGGTCAGAATCGGGCATTCTTCGACTTCTGGTGTCGGTCGACGCACGGATCGTGGTGGCGTTCTTCGTGAATCGGGCAAAGCGGGTTGTGTGTCGGTTGACACATCACGGCGCTCTGGTTACAAAGGACTAGCCCGGACTAGTCACCACGGGCTACCGGGGAACACCACCGGTGGCCCGATCGGGTCCGAACCACAACGTCGCAGCACCACGTAGGAGCACTGGATGACCCTTCGACTGGAGTCCCCGGCCCCCGCAGACCTCGCCGACGACGAGCTCGTCGCCGAGTTCCAGGGCGGAGACGTCACCGCACTCAACGTCCTCCTGGAGCGCTACCGCGGCTTCGCCCGCTCCAAGGCTCGTGGCTACTTCCTGATCGGCGCCGACTCCGACGACATCGAGCAGGAGGGGCTGATCGGCCTCTACAAGGCCGCTCGCGACTTCCGCCCCGACCGGGAAGCCTCGTTCCGCGCCTTCGCCGAGCTCTGCATCACCCGCCAGATCATCACGGCGATCAAGACCGCCACCCGGCAGAAGCACCAGCCGCTGAACTCGTACGTCTCGCTCTCGGCCCCCCGCGTGGGCGACGGCGACGACGATCGCACGGTGGAGGAGTCGCTGGAGATCGACACGCTCGGCGACCCCGCGGACGTCGTGATCTCGAAGGAGAGCTTCACGAAGATGCGCAGCGGCATGCTCGAGCAGCTCTCCTCGCTCGAGGTCAGGGTGCTGCGCCTGTACGTGGCGGGCAAGAGCTACCAGGAGATCGCGGGCGAGCTCGACCGGCACGTGAAGTCGATCGACAACGCCCTCCAGCGCATCAAGCGCAAGCTGGACGCCCAGCTCGGTAACGGCGAGGTCGAGGCTCCGGCCGGTGCCCCGGTCGCGGCCGACGAGCCCGTCGGCGCGGCCGTCGCCTGAGCGGTTCCGCCCACGATCCCACCCGCGGCGACGGGTTCCCCGAGCGCCGGAGCGGGCAGCGCACGTCGGCGATCGGCGCCGGGCTCGCTGCCGCCTCCGGGTGTGGGCCGCCGCGGAGGGCGCGAGGAGGGAAGAGCCCGAGGAGGGATTCGAACCCTCGGCCTGACGCTTACAAGGCGCCTGCTCTGACCGGCTGAGCTACTCGGGCGTCACCGAGAGGGTACGCGCGTCGCGTGGTCGGGCACCCCCGGACGGTCCCGGTCTCGGAAATGCTTGGTTCGCGCGCCGCGTCCGGCCACAATGGCGTTCCGATGCCCCTGAGCGACCGAGAGCGCGAGATCCTCGACTTCGAACGGTCCGCGTTCATGATCCGGGGGCCGAAGGAGTCGGCGATCCGCGCCGAGCTCGGGATCTCGAGCACCCGCTACTACGAGGTGCTGGGCGAGCTCGTCGACCGCGCCGACGCCTACGAGTACGACCCCCTGCTCGTGCGGCGCCTCTGGTACCGGCGCCGGGGTCGACGGCGGCGTCGCGTCGGCGGACGCGAGGTCGACCCGAACCGCAAGTAGCTCCCGGTCGGCGTCCCCGCTCCGGCCCCACGGTGCCCTCCGCGGTCGCCGGATCGATCCCGGACGTGGGGAGTTCCCGCACCCGTCGGTCCGCAGTCGCGGGGCCGCCCACCGCTAACGTGGGCTCCCGATGACCACCGTCGCGGGCGCCGGACCACGCCGTAGGGACGTCGTCTCGGGAAGCTTCACCCGGTCGATGATGGCCGCCGCCGCACGCGGCCTGGGCCTCGTCGGCGTCGCGGTCGCGCTCGGCGTCGTGCTGCTCCAGGCCACCGACGAGTCGGGCGCTCCCTCGCCGACGATCGGGGCCCCCGTCGGCAGCGAGCCGACCACGACCACCACGACCACCGCCGAGGACGGGAGCGGTGGCTCCGACGGCGGCACGCTCCGTCCGGCGGGCCAGGTCCAGGTGCTCGTCCTCAACGCCGCGCGCATCGAGGGGGCGGCGGGGCGCACGACCGAGGAGCTCGAGGCGCTCGGTCACCCGACGCTGCCTCCGGGCAACGCCCCCACCCAGCCCGACACGATCGTCTTCTTCAAGCCGGGGTTCGAGCTGGAGGCCGAGGCGATTGCGGACACCGTCAGCCCGGTGGCCTTCACCGAGCCGCTCCGCGACCCGCCGCCGTTCGCGGGGACCGAGAACGCCGACGTCGTGGTCGTGCTCGGAACCGACTTCTCCGACGCCGACGCGGGAGCCGGGAACGGGTCGGCCGGGGACGGGTCCGACGGCGGGTCGGGCGGGGACGAAGCCGGCTGAGGCAGCTCCTCGGCCGAGTCTCTCGGCCGAGTGTCAGGGCGCGGCGGCGTCGCGCTCGGTGGTGCTCTCGACCCGGATCGTGAGCTCTCCTCGCAGGGGTGTGGTTCCCTGCCCCGACGGGGGCGACACGGTCAGCTCGAAGGTCCCGACGGTCACGGATCGGGCGTGGTGCACCGTGCCGTCGTCCACCACGTAGTCGATGGTCGAGCGGTTCTGCTCCACCCCGGAGAGGGTCGCCCGTCCCTCGGGCAGGTCCAGGGTGCGCTCCACGGGCAGCTCGGTCGTCGCCCGGACGCGGGCGATCCCGACGGTGCCCTCCTGCCGGAGGCCGGTCAGGCGTCCCTCGCCTCGCAGCGGGCGGGCACCTCCGGGGAGCTCGAGCCGGCGGTCGATCTCCCAGGTCTCGCCGGGCCGGAGCGGCCGGTCGGGCAGCAGGCCGGTGGCGAGCAGCACGAGGCGCGAGGGGCCCAGCTCGCCGAGCGCCTCCACCGGCAGGCCCTCCACCGAGTCGATCTCGGCGAGCCCTCGGGAGGGGTCGAAGCGCATCTCGAACACCCGAGCGCGCCCCTCGTCGCGGGAGATCGTGATCTGGAGCTCGACCTCGCCGCCCTCGCCCTGTGGGACGCTCCCGACGCGCTGGCGGGCGTCGAGGCGCACCTGCTCGGTGGTGGTCCGGGGAGGGTCCGCGAGCTCGGTCTCGACGACGGATTCCACCTCGATGCGGTAGTCGACGGTCGTCCCCTCGGGTGCCCGGAAGCCGAGGTCGACGTGCTCGCTGTCGTTGCAGCCCGTCCCGAGGAGGAGCAGCACGAGCACGACCGGGCCGAGGTGGCGGGCGCCGCGTGACACCGGCCGAAGGGTAGCCTCCCGCCGTGCCCGCACCCGATCCCCTCGCGCCGCTCATCGACGATCCGGGGCGCGCGGCGGTGCTCTCCGACTTCGACGGCTCGCTCGCCCCGATCGTCGACGACCCGTCGTCCGCGCGCCCGCTCCCCGGCACCGTCGAGGTGCTGGCGCGCCTCGGGCCGCTCGTGCGGTTGGTGGGGATCGTGAGCGGTCGACCGGTCTCGTTCCTGCGGCGGGTCCTGCCCGTCGAGGCGGTCGTCCTCGCCGGCCTCTACGGGATGGAGCGGGTCGTGGACGGCGAGGTGCGCCTCGATCCCCGGGTGGCGGACTACGTGGGTGTCGCCGAGCAGGCCGCCACCGAGCTCGAGCGCGCCTTGCCGGACCTCTACGTGGAGCGCAAGGGACGGGTCGCCTGCGTGGTCCACTGGCGCCGCTCGCCTGCTCGGGAGGACGAGGCGGTCGCCCTGGCGGGCGAGGTCGCCCGCCGCCACGGGCTGTCCGCCGAGCGGGGACGCATGGCGCTGGAGCTGCGCCCGCCCGTCGAGGTCGACAAGGGGACGGTGGTCGAGTCCCTCTCCGAGGGCGTGCGGGTGGTGCTCTTCGCCGGCGACGACACCGGCGACCTCGCCGCGTTCGACGCGCTCGACCGCATGGTGGGGGAGGGTTCGTTGGGTGCAGCGGTGAAGGTCGCCGTCGCCTCCGAGGAGGCGCCGCGCGAGCTGCTCGAGCGTGCCGACGCGCGGGTCGAGGGCCCGGCGGAGCTCGTGCACCTGCTCGGAGGGCTGGCGTCGGCGCTCGACGGCTGACGCGCCCAATGTGTGAGTGTGGTGCAGTCATATTGACTGCACCACACTCACACATTGACGGGTTCAGGGGTGGTGGGGTCGGGAAGCGTGGGTCACGAGGTCGTCGAGCCAGGTCCGCGGGCTCCGAGCCGTGGCGAGCTCGGACAGGCGCCGGGCGCGCTCGCGGCGTTCGCCGTCGTCGGCGCCCAGGGCCGTGTGGAGGGCCTCGGCGGTCTGCTCGAGGTCGTAGGGGTGGACCTCCACGGTGGCGTCGCCGAGCTCGTCGTGGGCCCCCGCCTCCCGGGAGAGCGCGACCACGCCGTCGCGCTCGTTGACGACCGGCCCCTCCTTGGCGACCAGGTTCAGGCCGTCGCGGATGGGGTTGACGAGCAGCACGTCGAAGCGGCGGAGCCCCGCCAGGCTGCGCGGGTAGGTGTCCTCGGTGTCGAGGAGCACCGGTTGCCAGGTGTCGGTCGCCCAGCGCTCGTTGAGCTGCTCGGCCGCCTGCTCCACCTCCTGGCGGTAGGCGAGGTACTCGGGCAGGCCCTCGCGGGAGGGGTAGACGAGGGCGACGAACACCACGCGGTGGCGCCACTCGGGGTGGCGCCGGAGGAGGAGGTCGTAGGCGGCGAACCCGCGGACGATGTTCTTCGACGGCTCGATGCGGTCGACCCTGACGACCGCCTTGCGGTCTCCGATGGCCTCGTCGAGGCTCGCCAGCTCCGCTTCCACCTCCTCGGTGTGGGCTGCTTCCCGGAGGGCGTCGGGGTCGGGGCCCAGCGACGCCGCGAAGCTCGGGGGCGTTCCCGTGTCGGGGAGCACCTCGGCCGCCGCGGCCTCGTAGGCGCGTGCCCAGCGCGGGGTGTGGAACCCGGCCGGCGCGCATGCCAGCGACGACACGAGCTCCGAGGCCACCGGGGTCGGGAGGATCCGCACCGAGCTCGGTCCGCAGAACGGCGTGTGCTGGAAGTACACGAGCCGCAGGTCGGGGCGTCGGGTCGCCAGCATCCCCGGGACCAGGCCCAGGTGGTAGTCCTGCACGAGCACGATCTCGCCGTCGTCGGCCGCGGCCGCGATCTCGTCCGCGAAGACCCGGTTGACCTCCCGGTAGGCCTCCCACGCCTCGGAGAAGCGACCGTCGAGCCAGGGCCGGCGGGGCAGGTCGAAGAGGCCGTGGTGGAGGAACCACAGCACGGCGTTGGAGACGCCCTGGTAGTGGAGCTGTTGGGTGCGCCGGTCGAGCGCGAGGAGGTGCAGGTCGAAGTCCTCGGAGCGGGCCTCGCCGGCCTCGTCGGCGCTGCGGTCGTCGTCGCCGACCGCGGCGGCGACCCACGTGGCGTCGCCGCCGGCGAGCAAGGGTCGCAGCGCGCTGACCACCCCACCCGCGCCGCGGTGGCGCTCGAATCCCTCCTCGGTGCGTACGAAGCGTTCCGGGCCCCGGTTGGAGGCGACGATCACGACGTGCCGGCCGTGCCGTGGTCGGGACTCGCCGCGGTGTCGGCGAGCTCGCCGAAGAGTCGGAACCAGTCCGCGAGCAGGCGGGTGGTGAGGAACTCGCTGCGGACGTGCTCGCGGCCGTTCGCGCCGAAGTTGCTGGAGCGAACGGGGTCCTGGAGCAGCTCGACCGTCCGGCGCGCGCAGTCCTCGACGCTCGAGACGAGGAAGCCGTCCTGACCGTCGCGGATCTGGATGCGGATGCCGCCGCAGTCGCCGCCGATCACCGGTCGTCCCTTCCAGAGGGCCTCCGAGACGGTGAGGCCGAAGCCTTCCCGGATCGACTTCTGGACGACGACGTCCGCGGCCCGCTGGAAGGCGTTGATCTGCACCGAGCCCACCTGCTGGATGTTGGAGACCAGGTGGACGTCGGGGTCGTCGCCCTTGGCCTCCTCGGTGAGCTCCCAGTAGTGGAACCCCTCGGGGTCGTCGGTGGCCATCGATCCCGCCAGCAGGAGCTGGAGGCCGGGCACCTCCTCGCGGGCGAGGTGGAAGGCCTCGATGACCCCCACCGGGTCCTTCCACGGGTCGAAGCGGCTCACCTGGCACATGATCGGCCGGTCCACGTCGAGGCCGTACTGCCGGCAGATCTCGTCCACGAAGGGACGCTCGAGGTGCAGGTTCTTGACCGACAGCGGATCGATCGCTGGCGGGATCACCCGGATCCGGTCCATCTGGAGCGACTCGGGCACGAACTCGGGGATCGTCCACACGGACGCGTCGTACCGCTCCAGGTAGGGGCGGAAGAACTCCCACACCTGCTCGTCGGCGTCGGTGAGGTCGATGTGGCACCGCCAGATCCAGTGTGCCCCCGACCGTCGGCTGAACGCCCCCTCCTCGAGGAACGCGAGCAGCGCGGCGGGTTGCGGGTCGTGGACGATCACGAAGTCCCAGTCGCCGTCGAAGGCGAGGGCGTTCTCCCGGATCTTGTCCAGGTAGGTCTCCTGGTGTTCCCAGGTCCAGGCCACGTCCGCTCCCTGGAGGGCGTTGTGCACCGCCTTGGTGACCCCGAAGAACTCGTCGGAGCCGTGGAGCACCTGCCATTCGGCGTCGATGCCGAGCTCCCGCATCAGGGGCACGACCGTTCCCAGCAGCTCGGCGACGCCGCCGCCGAAGGCGGTGGCGTTGACGTGGAGCACGCGCGCGCCGTGGAAGGGCTCCGCGAGGGCGCGCAGCTCGTCGACGGCGTCGGCGCCGGCGGCCTCCTCGTAGGCCGCCAGCTCCTTCACCATCAGGGGGACGCGCTCGAGCATGAGGGTCGCTCCGTGGGCCGCCGGTCGGGTCGTCCGCGCAATCTATCGGCCGTGGGCGCGCCGTCCCCGACCCGACTTCGTCGGTCCGCGCTCGGCGCCCCGACGCGTCCCCGGGGCCCGACCGGGCGTCCCGGAGGCGGCCGCGCTCCGCGCTCGATCCCGGTCGGGAGGTCATCGACGCCGCCCCCCCGGGGCCGGGATTAGCCTGTGCGTGTGGCGATCCGGCGCGCCAAGAGCCTGGACGACAGGGACGCGGAGCCCGCCGACGACACCGCCGCGACCGGCGGGGGTGCCTCCGGGGACGCGGGCGACACGGGCGACACCCGTGATACCCGCGACACCCGCGATGCTGCCGATCGCGGTGCCGGGGGCGAGCGGGTACGTGGCCCCCGTCGCGGGTCCCGCTACCCGCCGCGGCCGACGGCCGACGTCGGCGACATCATTCGCCGGGCCGGTGCGGTCGCCTGGGGCCTGACCGGCATCGCGGTCCTCCTCGCGATCGTCTTCTGGATCGGCTCCCAGATCTCGGTGATCTTCCCGCCGTTGGTGCTGGCGGGGATGATCGTGTTCCTCCTCAACCCGATCGTCACGGTCCTCCAGCGCCGCGGTATCCCCCGTGCGGTGGGCGCCGGGTTGTCGTACCTGGCGTTCTTCGGGCTCGCCACCCTCGTGGTGATCCTGGCGATCCCCGCGGTCCAGGACCAGGCGCAGGAGCTCTCCGAGGAGTGGCCCCGGGTGCAGGAAAACATGGAGCAGTGGATCGACGACCGGGCGGCCGACCTGGAGGACACCCCGTTCGCCTTCGACCGGGAGGAGCTGCTCGAGCGGGTCACCACCGACACCGACTTCGACGTGGGCGAGTCCATCCAGCGCGCGACGGAGATCGGGTTCCAGGTGCTCGAGATCCTGCTGATCTTCATCCTGGCCCCGATCCTGGCCTTCTACATGCTCGTCGATCTGCCGCACATCCGGCGCGTCGGCGAGGGTCTCCTGCCGCCGACGGCGAGGGAGGACGTCCTCCTGGTCTCCCGGCGCCTCAACCACGCTCTCGGTGGCTTCTTCCGGGGCCAGCTCGTCGTCGCGATCATCGTCGGGGTCCTCTCCAGCATCGGCCTGTACATCATCGACCTGCCGTTCTGGTTGATCGTGGGGATGATCGCCGGGTTCTTCAACCTGATCCCGCTGATCGGCCCGTGGGTCGGCGGCATCCCGGCGGTGTTCATCGCGCTCACCACCCGCGAGCCGATCACCGCGGTCTGGGCGGCGCTGGTGCTCCTGATCGTGCAGCAGATCGACAACCACTTCATCTCGCCGCTGGTGATGAAGCGCGCGGTCAAGCTCCACCCGGTCGTCGTCATGGTCGTCCTGCTGCTGGGCGGCACGCTGTTCGGGTTCTTCGGGCTGTTGGTCGCGGTGCCCGCGACCGCCGCGCTCAAGATCGTGGGCGGCCACCTCTGGCGCGTGCGGGTGCTGGGCCAGACCCCCGAGGAGTGGTACGAGGAGTCGGAGGCGACCGACGAGATCCCCGGTGTCGGCGCGGTCGAGGACCTCCCCGTCGAGGGCGGGCCTCCCCACCGGCGGCGGTGGCGGGTCCGCCACCGACCGCCCCGGTCGCCCGCCCCGTAGCGGAGGCCGGTCGCGGGCGGCGTCCGGTCAGGTCCCGATCAGCTCGTGGACGACGTCTGCGAAGCCCTGGCCGTGGTCGCGTCGGGTGATCTCGGCGTCGGGCACCGCGTCGACGAGGCCGCCCATCGTGGGGTCCTTCTCCAGGGCGTTGGCGACGACGAAGGTGCGCGCCACCTCCGGGTGGCAGGCGAGGTCGGCGGCGGCGTCGCCCACCACCGCGCACTCGCCGCGCCGGATGCCCCTCCGCCGGCGGTCGGCGGCGACACCGGCCCGCTTCGAGACCCCGCGGGCGTTGAGGTGGAAGACCCGGACCGTCTCGACCCCGGCCAGCGACTCGTAGCGGCGGGGGATCACGCCGTTGTCGATGCACTCGGCCCAGCCGAAGCCCTGCTCCGCGAGCCACGCGTTGGCGGCGTCGACGTCGAGCTCGCCGCGGAGCATGATCGAGGTCTCGCGGTGCTCGTTCCAGGGGGTGTGCTCCTCGAGGCGGCCGGCGTGGAGGTCGAGCAGGCCCGAGGCCGCGCAGCGCAGCGCGTCGCACAGGGGAGCGTCGCCGGTGTAGGCGCCGGTGTCGACGACCACCTCGGCACCGCGCCCGTAGGAGCGCAGCCCGCCGAGCTCGCCGATCCAGGTCTCGGCCCCCACGAGGCGGGCGAGGTCGACCATCGAGGAGCGGTTCCGGCCCGAGAGCGGAACCAGCTCGAGGCCGGCCCGTCGGGCGTCCACGATCGCCTCGGCCGGCTCCAGGGTGAGCTCGCGCGCTCCGGTCCAGAACAGGTCTCCGAGGGGGCCGACGAGGGTCCCGTCGACGTCCACGTAGAGGACCCGCACCGTCACGCGCTCTGCTCTCCGGGCTCGTCGAGGCCGCGCAGGCGCCGGTACTCGGGCACGGTGACCAGGGGCGGGTACTCGTGGACGGCCGCGGGGACGCGCTCGAGGCGGCGGTCGCCGGTGACCCGCAGCAGCTCCCGGCCCCAGCGCTCGTCCTCGGCTCCGGCCTTGCGCAGCGCGGTGCCGAGGATCTCCATGGCCTGGGGGGCGAGCTCCTCGAGGGGCCGGTTGCGGTGGCGCCGGACGCCGAGGTCGACCTGGGCGATGGCGCGGCTGCCGAAGCGCTGGACGAGGTCGACGAGGAGGCCGAGCTCGACGCCCCAGCCTCCCACGAAGGGCACCTGTTCGAGCAGGGCGCGACGCCCCGCGTACTCGCCGCCGAGGGGCTGGACGATGGTGGCGAGGTGCGGGAACAGCTTCGAGATCAGGGGGCGGGCCACGAGCTCGGTCACCCGGCCGCCGCCCTGCCCGTCGTCGTCGAGGGGCCGCTCGTAGAAGGCCTTCACGAAGCCGATCGACGGTCTGGTGAGCAGCGGTCCGAGCAGCCCGGTGACGAAGTGGGGCGAGAAGCCGCGCAGGTCGGCGTCGAGCCAGCACACGAGGTCGCCGTCGGTGACCGCCAGGGAGCGCCAGAGGGCCCCGCCCTTGCCGGCCTGGTCGGGGCCGACGCCGGGGAGCACGTCGCTCGCGTGGACCACCTCCGCTCCGGCCGCGGCGGCGGTCTCGGCCGTGTCGTCGCTCGATCCGTCGTCGACGACCACGATCTCGTCGACGAGTCCGGTGTCCTCGACGAGTTGCCGGCGGATGCGCGCCACGATCGCGCCCACGGTGGCCGCCTCGTCACGTGCCGGGAGCGCGACGGAGACGGTGGTGCCGTTCGCGCGCTTCAGGGGCGCGAGGCGGGCGGCGGTGAACTCGCTGTGGTGGGAGCAGTGTTCCAACAACATGCGCACGGCCATGGTCGCACGCCGGGCAGCCGCTGCGCCCCCCGGAGGCCGCATTCCTTTCGGGTTCCTCGCCGGAGGCCGGTTATCCTGGTCCTGATCTCATCAAGAGCGGCCGAGGGACGGGCCCGGTGACGCCGCGGCAACCAGTGGCCGCCGCGAAGCGGCGAGCCACCAGGTGCCAATGCCCGCGCGATGAGGAGGCTTCATGGCTTTCGTGTCCGGTCTGCGTTGTCGTGAGTGCGGTCGTGACTACGGGGTGGACCCCGTGCACGTCTGCGAGTGGTGCTTCGGCCCCCTCGAGGTGGCCTACGACTACGACGAGATCGCACGGGTCGGCTCCCGCGAGAAGATCGAGTCGGGACCGCCGACGATCTGGCGCTACGACGACCTGCTCCCCTCCGACCGCGGCAGCGAGGTGGACCTGGGCGCGGGCTTCACGCCGCTGGTGCGGGCCGAGCGCCTCGCCGCGGCGGTCGGGCTGAACGACGTCTGGATCAAGAACGACACCCTGAACCCGACCAACTCGTTCAAGGACCGGGTGGTGGCGGTCGCCCTCTCGAAGGCGCTGGAGTTCGGCTTCAAGACCGCGGCGTGCGCCTCGACCGGCAACCTGGCCAACTCGGTGGCCGCCCACGCGGCCCGGGCGGGCATGAACAGCTACGTGTTCATCCCCGCCGATCTCGAGCAGGGCAAGGTGGTGACCACGGCGGTCTACGGCGGCAACGTCGTCGCCGTGCAGGGCAACTACGACGACGTCAACCGGCTCTGCGCCGAGCTGGCCGGCACGTTCCCGTGGGCCTTCGTCAACGTCAACGTCCGCCCGTACTACGCGGAGGGCTCCAAGACCCTGGGCTTCGAGACCGTCGAGCAGCTCGGCTGGGACGTGCCCGACCACGTGGTGGTGCCGATCGCCAGCGGCTCTCAGCTCACGAAGATCAGCAAGGCGTTCGAGGAGATGTGGAAGGTCGGTCTGCTCGACGAGGAGCCCCGCGTGCGGGTCTCGGGCGCGCAGGCGACGGGGTGCTCGCCGGTCGCCACCGCGTTCGCCGAGGGCTCGGACACGATCAAGCCCGTCAAGCCGGACACGATCGCCAAGTCGCTGGCGATCGGGAACCCGGCCGACGGCTACTTCGCCCTCGACGTGATCCGCAAGACCGGCGGCGGGTGCGCGGGCGTGACCGACGAGGAGATCGTCGAGGGGATCAAGCTGCTGGCCTCCACCGAGGGGATCTTCGGGGAGACCGCAGCGGGGGTGACGGTGGCGACCCTGCGGAAGCTCGTGGAGCAGGGCGTGGTCACTCCAGACGAGCGGGTGGTCGTCTACGTGACCGGCCACGGGCTCAAGACGCTCGACGCCGTGGCGCCGAGCACCGGGCCCACCGCTACGATCGAGCCCACCATCGACTCGTTCACCGACCACTTCGAGGTCGAGGAGTAGGCGACGAAGCGGGCTCGGGGCCGGGCGCCGGCGGGGCCACCGGCCGTGGCGCCTCGGGTGTCCGGGCCGGGTGCACGATCGGTGGCGACGACGGGGGCGAGCACGGACGGTGCTCGCCCGAAGCGAGGAACAGGAGAGCAGGCATGGCCGTGAGCGTTCGGATCCCCACACCCCTGCGAGAGCTCTCGGGTGGCGCGGCCGAGGTCTCGGTCGACGGTTCGAACGTCGGCGAGGTCCTCAAGGCCCTCGAGGCGCAGCATCCGGGGTTCGAGCAGCGGCTGTTCGACGACGCCGGGAACCTGCGGCGCTTCGTCAACGTCTTCGTGGCCGACGAGGACATCCGGTTCCTCGACAACCTGGAGACGCCCGTCGAGGAGGGCCAGACGGTCTCGATCATCCCCGCGGTCGCCGGGGGCTGATCCCCGACGGGGAGCGCGCTTCCGGGCTGTCAGGGCTACCGGGGGCTCGCCGGGCGGAGGGTCCCGCTCAGGACCGGAGCTTGTGCTCGCGGGCGACGAGCACCGCGAGCGGCACCGACGAGAACAGCACCAGCATCAGCGCCGGCGCGGCCGCACGGGCGAAGAACGCCTCCGAGGAGGCGTTCCAGATCTGGGTGGCCAGGGTCGAGAAACCGGTGGGCGCGAGCAGCAGCGTGGCGGGCAGCTCCTTCATCACGGTGAGGAACACCAGCGCGAACGCGGCGACCGCCCCCGGCCGGACGAGCGGCAGCACGACGCCGCGCAGGGTCCCCCACCAGCCCTTGCCGAGCGCGCGCGACGCCTCCTCGAGCGACGGGCTCACCTGGAGGATCGAGGAGCGAAGCGCGCCGACAGCCATGGGGAGGAACAGCACGGCGTACGCGAACGTGAGCAGCGTCTGGGTCTGGTAGACGGCCGGCACCAGGCGGGCGCCGAAGAAGACGAGCGCCAGCGCGACGACGACGCCGGGCAGCGCGTAGCCGGCGAACGAGGCCCGTTCGGTGAGGGCGGCGACGCGGCCGGGGTGGCGCGCGGCGAGGTAGGCGACGGGCCACGCGGCCACCAGGGTGAGGGCGGCGCCCGAGAACGAGGCGCGCAGGCTGTTGCCGGTGGCCTCCCAGGCGAGGCGCAGCGGTTCGCCGGACTCGAGGCCCCGCGCCAGCCAACCCGTGACGACGCCGATCGGCAGCACCAGGGCGACGGCCACCACGGCGCCACACCCGACGGCCGCCGGCCAGCGCCAGGGACCGAGCCTCGCCGGCTCGTGGCGCCGTGCGCCCCCGCCGTGCGAGCGGTGGTAGGCGCCCCGGCCGCGGGTGCGGGCCTCGGCGGTGAGGATGACGAGGCAGAGGGCCACGAGCACGAGCGCCAGGACGGCGGCCGGTGTGCGGTCGAACGACGCCTGGTACTGGAGGAAGATCGCCCGCGTGAAGGTGTCCACGCGCATGAGCGCGACGGCGCCGAAGTCGCTCAGGGTGTAGAGGGCGACGAGGAGGCCGCCGGCGCCGATGGCGGGCCTGAGCTGGGGGACGACGACCCGCAGGAACGTCTCGGTGGGCCCGCGGCCGAGCGACCGGCTCGCCTCCTCGAGGGCGGGATCGAGCCGCCCGAGCGTCGCCCGCACCGGGAGGAGCACGTACGGGTACGAGACGAGGGTGAGCACCACCCAGGCCCCGACGAAGCCGTCGACGCGGGGCACCTCGGAGATGCCGAGGGGAGCGAGCCAGTCGGTGAGGAGCCCGGCGGGCCCGGTGGCGCCGATCAACGCGTACGCGGCGATGTAGGACGGCAGGACGAGGGGAAGGGCGGTCAGCAGCGCCAGGGTGCGCCGCGCCGGGAGGTCGGTGCGGACGGTGAGCCACGCGAGGGGCACGGCCAGCGCGACGCACGAGGCGGTGACGGCTGCGGCGAGCAGCGCGCTCACGGTGAGCAGCTCGAGCGAGCGGCCACCGGTGGCGATCTCCCACGCTCCCACCGCGCCCGCCTCCGAGGCCCGGACGAGCAGGTAGACGAAGGGGAGGACCGCTCCGGCGGCGACGGCCAGGGCGGGGAGCGAGAGGCTCGGCGGCAGCCGGCGCCGGGTCCCGACGGGCCGCTCGGAGGGGAGCGGCGTCTCGGCGCCGGGGAGCTCGCTGCGGGCCTCGACGGGTGCGGCCACGCTCAGCGAGCTCCCCGCGGCCCCCGAGGTCCCCGTGCTCCCCGTGCTCCCCGCGGCCCCCGCGGCGCGGTCGGATCCCTCACAGGGCGCCGACGTCCTCGAGCATCCGGAGCGTCCCCTGGAGGTCGTCGATGTTCGAGAGGTCGATGTCGGGCGGCTCGAGGCTGTCGAGCGGTGGGAGCGACGGGTGGGGGTCGGCTCCCTCGACGAGCGGGTACTCGAACGTCTCCTCCGCGAAGTACTGCTGGCTCGACTCGTCGAGGAGGTAGTCGACGAACTCGCGGGCCGCGTCGGTCCGGTCGGTGGTCGAGACGATGCCGGCGCCGGCGACGTTGACGAGCGCGCCCGGGTCTCCGCCGGGGAAGAAGTGGTTCTCCGCCCGGAGGTCGGGGTCCTCGCTGGTGAGCCTCGGCACGTAGTAGTGGTTCACGAGCCCCACCGGCACCTCGCCGTTGCCGACGGCCTGGACGATGGGGATGTTGGAGGGGAACTCCTCGGGGTCGTTGTCCCGGATGCCCTCGAGCCAGGAGCGGGCCGCGTCGTCGCCTTCGAGCACCCGCAGACCGGTGACGAACGCCTGGAAGGAGCCGTTCGGCGGCGCCCACGCGATGCGCCCCTCCCACTCGGGCGCGGTCAGGTCGTGGACGGAGTCGGGCAGCTCGTCCTCCTCGACCAGGTCCGGGTTGTAGACGAGCACGCGGGCCCGTCCCGAGGTGCCGATCCACACTTCGTCGGGCGAGCGGAAGGGTTCGGGCACGCGCTCGAGGAGGTCGTCGGGCAGCTCGGCGAGTCGCTCCTCGTCGGCCAGCGCCCCGAGGGCTCCGGCGTCCTGGGCGTAGAAGACGTCGGCGGGGGAGTTGTCGCCCTCCTCGAGGATCTGGGCGGCGAGCTCGGCGGTCTGCCCGTAGCGGACCTCGATGTCGATCCCCCGGTCGTCGGCGAACTGCTCGAGGAGGGGGTCGACGAGCTCGGAGGACCGGCCGGAGTAGATGGTGAGGACGTCGCCGTCGCTGCCGCAGCTCGCGGCGAGGAGCGCGAGCACGGCGGTGGCGGCGAGGATCGAGAGACGGCGCATCGGGGCCTCCGGTGGGCAGTGTTTTCGGAAAAGTTTTCGGGAAACCGCGTCTTCGGACGACTGTGTCTTCGGAAGACCGTGTCTTAGGGCAACCTAACCAAAGGACAACCTAACCGAGGGCCCGGGGTGGCGCGCAAGCCGCGGCCGGCACTGTCGGCGCGGCCGGTTCTGCCGGTTCTGCCGGTTCTGCCGGCGCGGCCGGTCCTGCCGGTGCTGCTCTCACGTGGGCTCGGGCGGAAAGCACACCACGGGATCGGTCACCGAGACCGTCACCCGGTCGCCGGGCTCGAAGTGGTGCCCTGGGCCCATCCGGGAGCGGAGGAACTCGCCGCCCGCCAGCTCGACCTCGACGACCTGGTCGTGGCCGTAGAAGGTCCGGCTCCGCACCACCGAGCGCGCCGCACCGTCGAGGCGGAGCCGCACCGACTCGGAGCGCAGCACCACCAGGTTGCGTCCCTCCCGGGGCGTCGCGGCGACGCGGAGGTGTCCCACGGGGGTCGAGAGCCGCTCGCCGTCCCAGTCTCCCCAGAGCAGGTCGGCGTCGCCGACGAACGACGCCACGAACGGGTCCTCGGGGTGGGAGTAGACGTCGGCCGGGGTGCCGACCTGGAGCACCCGGCCCGAGCGCATGACCGCGACGCGGTCCGCGAGGCTCAGGGCCTCCTCCTGGTCGTGGGTGACGAAGACGGCGGTGGCTCCGGCCTGGTGGAGGATCGAGCGGACCTCGAGGCGGACCTGGGTCCGCAGCGCGGCGTCGAGGTTGGAGAACGGCTCGTCGAGGAGCACGATCCGCGGGTCGGGGGCGAGCGCCCGCGCCAGGGCCACGCGTTGTTGCTGCCCGCCGGAGAGCTCGTGGGGGAAGCGGTCGCCGACCGACCCGAGGCCCACCAGCTCCAGCACCTCGCCGACCCGCTGCGCGCGGGTGGCCCGGTCGGGGACGCCGTAGCCGACGTTGGCGGCGACGTCGAGGTGGGGGAAGAGCGCGTAGTCCTGGAACACGACGCCGACGTGGCGGTGCTCGGGTGGGACGTGGCGGTCGGGTGCCGCCACCTCCACGCCGTCGAGCGAGATCGAGCCCCGGTAGGGACGCTCGAAGCCGGCCAGCAGGCGCAGGAAGGTGGTCTTGCCGCACCCGCTCGGTCCGAGCAGCGTCAGCAGCTCGCCGCGGAGGACCTCCAGGGTGACCCGGTCGAGGGCGCGCACCTCGCCGAAGTGCTTGACGAGGCCCTCGCAGGCGACGACGGGCCGATCGGACCGGCCGGCCTCGACGGTGTCGGTCGCGGCGTACGGTGGCTGCTCCGCCATGAGGTCAGGGTATCCTTACCTGAAGTTCCGGCCCATCGTGGAGAGCGGGAGTCGCCGTGGCCGAGATGCACGATGCCACCGAGGAGTACCTGGAGACCATCCTCGAGATCGAGGAGGAGGGTGTCACCCCCATCCGCGCGCGCCTCGTGGAGCGCCTCGACATCTCGCCGGCGGCCGTGTCGGAGACGGTGCAGCGCCTCGAGGACAACGGCTTCGTGAAGCTCAGGGGCGACCGCTCCATCCACCTGACCGGCAAGGGCCGCAAGCTCGCGGTCTCCATCGTGCGCCGGCACCGGCTGGCGGAGCGTCTGCTCACCGACGTGATCGGCCTCGAGTGGGAGAAGGTCCACCGCGAGGCGGACCGCTGGGAGCACGCCATCTCGGCGGACGTGGAGGAGCGGCTGGTGGAGCTCCTCGGCGATCCGGCGACCTGTCCGCACGGGAATCCGATCCCGGGCTCCTCCCACGAGGTCGACGACGGCGAGTTCGTGCCGCTCACCGAGGCCGGGCCCGGCCCGGTGGCGATCACGCGGGTCACCGAGATCCTCGAGCTCGACGACCCCGCCCTCAAGATGCTCTCGGAGGCCCGGTTGATCCCCGGGTGCGCCGCCGAGGTGCTGGGACGCAGACCCGAGGGGGTGGACGTGAGGACGTCGGTGAAGGAGCAGCTCGTCCCCCTCGACATCGCCGCGGAGCTCTTCGTCCGCCCGGCCTGATCCCCGGGGCGCTCCGCTCCGCCGTCTCGGCGGCGCCGCACCGTGCTCATGGGAGCCTGCTCGGTCCCGACGCGGGCGACGCAGGTTGTCCCGCAGGTCGCGGCGCAGGTCGCGACGCAGGTCGCGACGCCGTCCCGTCGGTCGGCCGCGACGTGGCCGGGGTGGCGCGGGTTCGCCGGGCGGTGTCGGCGGCCTGGGCCGCGATCGTCTCGAGGAGGGGCTCCTCGGCGCGGAACCCGAGCAGTCGCTCGGCACGGGTGGTGTCCGCCCAGGTCCGGCGGGGCTCGCCGGGCCGTGGTGGCCCCCAGCGGACCGTCGGTGCCCGACCGGTGGCCTCGGCGACCGCGGACAGCAGCGCGGTGGCCTCGATCGGGCGGCCGGCACCGAGGTTCACCGCCTGCCAGGCCGGCTCCACGGGCACCGCGCAGGCGCGGGCGATCGCGTCGGCCACCGCGGACACGGGGGTGAAGTCGCGGGTGAACCTCCACAGGTCGAGCTCCTCGCCGCGGAGCAGGCGGGCGAGGAGCATGTCCGGGCGTTGGCCCGGGCCGATCACGGTGAACGGTCGCACCGCCACCACCTCGAGGTCGGCTCCGGCGAGCGCCGCGCTCATCTCCTCGACCTCGAGCTTGGTGCGGGCGTAGGGCGACATCGGCGCGGGGTCCCGCGCCTCGGCGGCCGGTTCGGGGCACTCGCCGTACACCGACGAGCTCGACGCGACCACCGCCCTGGGCACGCCCGCCCGCAGCGCCGCGTCGAGGACGTGGGCGGTGCCCTCCACGTTGGTGCGCTGGTAGGCGTCGGGATCCCGCAGGGAGCCGGCGACGCCGCCGAGCGCCGCGAGGTGCACCACCGCGGCGGCGCCCTCGAAGCGGCGGGGGTCCACGGGGGAGCGGACGTCGATCCGCTCGGCGGGGTGCTCTGCGCGCAGGTCGAGACCGACGGGCGCGAGGTGGAGGCGGATGAGCGCGCGCCGCACGTGGCTCCCGAGGAAGCCGGCCGAACCGGTGACCACGACGCGGGGGCCGCTCATGTCCGCGCCGTCCGGCGGGCGTCCTCCGGGACGGGCGCTCCGCTCCCGGGGGCTTCGTTCCCGGGGGCTTCGGTAGACCGGGGGGCGCCGCCCGCGGTCCGGGCGCCCCACGCCAGCAAGGCGGTCAGGACCGCCACCCAGAGCCCGTGCAGCGCCCAGGTGCGCGTGCCCGGGTCCTGGTAGTCGGGGAGCACGGTCCGCGCGGCGACGACGAGGGGGTTGGCCGTGGTCTCGAAGTCCACGACGAGGGTCAGGTGCCCGGCGAGGCCCTCGACGGTCAGCCACGCGAACGTCGCGACGCCGAGCGCGCCGAGCCCCGCGGTCAGCAGGCGCCGGGGCCGCGACCGGTCCGCCCACCACGCGAGGGCGAGCACCAGCGCGGGGAGCACGACCACGACCTGGCGGCCCGGCCACCACCACCCGTGCATGGTGAGGGCCGCGAACGTCGCCGTGAGCCACCCGGCGGCGAGCGGCAGCGCCAGGGCGGACCAACCCGGTGGGCGCCACCGGACGAGCGCGCCGAGCGCGGGGACCGCCACCAGGGACGCGGGCTGCCAGACGGCGAGGCCGAAGCCGCGGTCGACGAGCAGCCCCGCGAGCCGCGCGGCGCGTCCCCACAGGTTCGGCGAGGTGCCCACGACGGTGAGCTCGCCGCCGACGAAGTGGTCGCCGGTGGCGTAGACCGTCCATCCGCCGTAGAGGACCTGGTGGGCGGCCGCGTAGGCGAGACCGGCGACGGCGAGGGAGCCCGCGGTGGCGAGGGCGAGGGATCGCTGCCCACCCCTCGCCATCCGCCAGAGGCCGAGGGCCGCGAGCGCCGCGGCGACGGGGACGTACTTGACGCCGAGCCAGGGCAGCACGACGACGGAGGCGCCGAGCAGCGCGGCCGATCGACCCGTGGAGCGGCCGGTGACCGCGGCGATCCCGAGGAGGAGCGCGAGCGCGGCGGGAAGCTCGGGGTACACCTGGGTCCCGTAGACGCCGAGCGGCGCCGAGAGGCCGGCGAGCACGGCCGCTCCCGCGGCGGTGGGCAGCGAGATGCCGAAGCGGCGGACCGCCACCCACACGAGGGTCGCGGCGAGCGCCCCGGCCATGGCGGCGAGCGCGAGCTTGGTGGCGAACCACCCCCCGACGAGCACCGGCAGCGCGAGGAGGGCGGGCAGCAGCGGGTCGTGGGGGCTGACCCGCCGTCCGCCCTCGAGCTCCTCGGTCTGGACCGGCGGCGCCCCGCGCTCGTGGAACGGCTCCCAGCGGCCCTCCGCCCGCTCGTCGGCGATGTCGAGGTCGCCGTCCTCGCCGAGGCTGATCGCCGTCATCAGGTACTGCGGCTCGTCGCCAGTGGCGTGCGCCCCGTAGCTGGCGCGCGCGCCGGCGGCCGGCGCGACCCCGACGGCCACCGCGAGGCCGACGACCGCCATCCAGCGGCTCAGCCGTCGTCGGCTCACCGCACGAGGAGCGGTCGTGTCCGCGGTCGTGTCCGCGGTCGTGTCCGTCGGGAGGCGCCGGGCGGGAGCCGCTCGCCTGAGTTTGGTTAACCGCACCTAAGTAGGGTAAGGCTTACCGAACATGGATCGGCAAGTTCGGAGCGCAGCCGGAGCCCGCGGGCCAGCCGGGGCTCGCGGGGCAGCCGGAGCCCGCGGTGGGCTCGTCGCGGCGGTCGCCTCGCGGCGGCCGGCCGCGTGGGTCTCCGCCATGGTCGCGCTCGTCGCCTCGGTGGCGGTGGCGGTGGTGCTCGCCCGCAGCGTCGATGCCGACGCGCTGGCGCGGGCGCTGCGCGCCGTGGCGTCGTCGCCGCTGGTGACCGCCGGCGTGCTGGGGGCCTTCGGCGCCGCGTTCGTGCTGCGCGCGGCGGTGTGGCGGCGACTGCTGCCGGAGCTGCCCTTCGCCCACGCCCTCGCCGCGATCCACCTCGCGCTCGGGGGCAACCACATGCTGCCGTTCCGCCTCGGCGAGCCGCTGCGCGTGCTGAGCGTCGTCCGCCGCGCCGGTGTGCCGGCGGACGCGGCGGCGGCCTCGACGCTGACGCTGCGAGCGGCCGACCTGCTGGCGCTGGTGGTCCTCGGCTCGCTGGCGGCGCCGCCGGTGGTGGCCCGCTTGGCCGGGAGCGCGACGGTCGTCGTCCTCGTGGCGCTGGCCGGCGGGGCGGTCGCCGGGGCGGTGTGGGTCGCCCGCCTGGCCCGGTGGCGACGCGAGATCGAGCGCCTCGACCTGCTCGCCGTGGCGGGCACCGCGGCGGCGTGGCTCCTCGAGGCGCTGGTCGTCTGGCAGAGCGCCCGTTGGGCCGGCATCGACCTGGGCTTCTCCGGTGCGATCGCCGTCACGGCCGGCTCGGTCGTCGCGCAGAGCGCCGCGGTCACCCCCGGCGGGGTCGGCACCTACGAGGCGGGCGCGACGGCCGCGTACGTGGCGCTCGGCCACGCGGCCGGGCCCGGTCTGGCCGCGGCGCTCACCGCCCACGCCGTCAAGACGCTCTACTCGGTGGTGGCGGGGGCGGTCGCGCTCGGGTGGCCCGCGCCGGGCCTCCTGGGGCGTCTCCGCCTCGACCCTCCTGGTGCGCCCCGGCCCGCCGCGGGCGCTCCGCCGGAGGGGCCGGTCGTGCTCTTCCTCCCCGCGCACGACGAGGAGGCGACGGTGGCCGACGTCGTGGCACGGGCACCCCGCACCGTGTCGGGACGTCCGGTGGAGGTGGTCGTGGTCGACGACGGCTCGAGCGACGACACGGCGCGCGCCGCGGTGGCGGCGGGAGCACGGCTGGTGACCCATCGGGAGAACCTCGGCCTCGGGGCGGCCGTGCGGACGGGGCTCGTGGACGCCGTCGAGCGGGGCGCCGCCGCGATCGCGTTCTGCGACGCCGACGGCGAGTACGCGCCCGAGGAGCTCGAGCGCCTCCTCGCGCCCGTGCTCTCCGGGGAGGCCGACTACGTGGTCGGCTCCCGCTTCGCCGGCGGCCCCCGGCGCATGCGTCCCCACCGCCGCTTCGGCAACGCGGTCCTCACCCGCCTGACCGGCTTCGTCGCGCGGCGTCCGCTCTCGGACGGCCAGAGCGGGTACCGGGCGCTGTCGCGGCGCGCGGCCGCCGCCGCCGAGATCGTGCACGACTTCAACTACGCGCAGGTCCTCACCCTCGACCTGCTGGCCAAGGGGTTCCGCTACCGCGAGGTGTCGATCTCGTACGGGTTCCGGCGCCACGGGCAGTCGTTCGTGCGTCTCCTCCCCTACCTGCGCCGGGTGGTTCCCGCGGTCCATCGGGAGGTCAACGGCCACCGGGAGGTCGACGGCGCGTCACGGCCGTCGCCGGCCGGCGCGGAGCCGACCCCGTCCGCGGGGAGTCCGCCGGAGCGGACGCTGTCCGCGACGACCGGTGCGGAGGGTCGCTGACGCGACGAGCGGAGCGACGAAGCGGTCACACGAGCACACGACGAGCACACGACGAGCACACGACGAGCACACGACGAGCAAGGAGGCACGATGCGGAGCGACACGACGGGCACGAGCAGGAGCACGGGCACGAGCAGGACGCCGAAGCTGCTGGCGCTGCTGGCGGCGGGGGTGCTCGCGCTCGGCGCCTGCGAGAGCGACGACGGCGGCGACGTCCGCCGGATCGACGGCGGTGAGGGCGGATCCCCGACGAGCGGCACGGGTTCGCTGACCGGCACCGGCTCACCCACGGGCACAGGCTCACCCACGGGCACAGGCTCACCCACGGGCACGGGCTCCCCGACGGAGGACGGGACCGGATCGCCGACGGGCGACGGCGAGGACACCGGTTCGCCGACGGGCGACGGCGAGGACACCGGTTCGCCGACGGGCGACGGGACCGGCTCACCCACCGAGTAGGTCCTGTCGAGTAGGTCCACACGGTATGGATGCCTGGCGTCCGGCCGGTCAGTCCTCGACGACGTGGGAGCGGAAGCCGTCGCGGGCCGCGCGCCAGGCGACGTGGTCGAAGCTCCCGTCGGCTCGGAGCGCGTCGGCGGCGGCCCAGCCCATGGCGAGCGCGTGGTGGCTGTTGTCGGGCACGAACAGGCCCTGGCGCCCGAAGGTGAGCAGCCGGGGCCGGCGCCGCGCCCACGCCTCGAGCGACGCGAGGTCGCGCTCGAAGCCGGGCCGGTAGATCGGGTAGACGCGGGGGAGCCGCCGCACGGCGACGTCGACCGGGGCCGGGGCCGCCAGCCCCGCGCGGGCCAGCCCGTCCACCACCGAGTCGGCGAGGGCCTCGGCCGAGGCGCGCCAGCGGTCGTCGCCCTCGTCGCAGGGGACCTCGGCGCACAGCACGGTGCGCTCGGGCGGCTCCTCGGGGTCGTCGCGGTAGTTCTTGGGCTCGGAGAGGCGGGCGAGGGGGATCGCCGGGTCGGGGAAGTAGTGGGCGTCGTACTCGCTGTAGCGCTCTCGCTCGAGCACCAGGTACACGAGCACCACCGCCCGATGCGCGAGGCCCGCCGCCGCTTCGAGCGCCTCCCGCGGGGCCGGAGGGTCCGCCATGGCGGCCAGTGCCGGCAACGGCAGCGTCGACCACACCCGGTCGACCTCGACGGCGGGCCCGGTCTCCGCGTGGACCCGCGCGCCAGCGCTCCCAGCATCTCCCCCCTGTCCCGTCTCACCCGTCTCTCCCGCGTCGGGGAGCTCGATGCCGGAGACGGCGGTGCCGTAGCGGATGGAGGCTCCCTCCGCCTCGGCGGCGGCGGCGAGCGCCTCCCAGAGCTGACCGAAGCCGCGGCGCGGGTAGAGGAAGGAGCGCGCCCGCGAGCCCCGGCCGCTCAGCACGCGCCTGGCGACGTCGAGGGGCGAGGCGGCGCCCACCCGCCGGCGGGCGAGCTCGCCGGCGAGCTGGTCGGCGGGTACGCCCCACAGCTTCTCGACGTAGGGGGCGTAGAAGCGCTCGGCGACGGTGGGACCCAGCCGCGAGCGGACGACCTCGGCGAAGGTGTCGGCGCGGGGTCGGCGCAGCGGCGCGGCGAGCGCGTCGCGGGTGGCTGCCAGTGCGAAGCGTGGCGGGAGGTTGCGGAGCATGTCCCCGGTCTCGAGCGGGAATCGCACCCAGCGGTCCTCGAGGTGGATGCGGCCGTGGCGGACGCGCTCCTGGAGGTCGTCGCCGAGGAGCGACCGGAGGGTGGCGAGGATGTCCGGGTCGATCGAGGGGTGGAGCCGGTGGCTGCCGTGGTCGACGCGGACGCCCGAGACCTCGAAGCTGCCCGCCATGCCTCCGGGTGCGGCGGCACGCTCGAGGACGGTGACGTGGTGGCCGTCGCGGGCGGCCCGGTAGGCGGCGGCGAGGCCCGCGGGTCCGGCGCCGAGCACGGCGATCCGGCAGCCGGTCGTGGTCATCCGCCCAGTGCTAGCAGATTCGCCGGGTGGGTCCGCGGGGAGGCGTCCGAGCGGGTCCGCCGAGCCGCGGCGATGCCCGCGCCCGGTGATTAGCACTCTGCCGACGAGAGTGCTAAAACTCTGCACGGATCAAGTCGTTCGACAGGCAGCCCCGACAGGGGGAAGACCACAGCGGGACCAGGGGGTTCACGCGATATGGCACCGAAGCAGATCGTGTTCAACGAGCAGGCCCGCCGGGCCCTCGAAGCAGGGATGAACAAGCTCGCCGACGCCGTGCGAGTGACGCTCGGCCCCAAGGGCCGCAACGTCGTGCTGGAGAAGAAGTGGGGCGCCCCCACCATCACCAACGACGGCGTGTCCATCGCCAAGGAGATCGAGCTCGAGGACCCGTTCGAGAAGATCGGGGCCGAGCTGGTCAAGGAGGTGGCGAAGAAGACCGACGACGTCGCCGGTGACGGCACCACCACCGCCACCGTCCTCGCTTGGTCGATGGTTCGCGAGGGCCTGCGCAACGTCGCGGCCGGCGCCAACCCGATGTCCCTGAAGAAGGGGATCGAGCAGGCCGTCGAGGTCGCCGTCGAGGGCATCCAGAAGGAGGCCAAGGACGTCTCCACCTCCAAGGCCGACATCGCCAACGTGGCGGCGATCTCCGCCGCCGACCAGGAGATCGGGGCGTTCATCGCGGACGCCATCGACAAGGTCGGCGCCGACGGCGTCGTCACCGTCGAGGAGAGCCAGACCTTCGGCATGGAGCTCGACCTCGTCGAGGGGATGCGCTTCGACAAGGGCTACATCAGCCCCTACTTCGTCACCGACTCCGAGCGGATGGAGTGCGTGCTCGAAGAGCCGTACATGATGTACGTGTCGGGCAAGATCTCGGCGGTGAAGGACCTCCTCCCCGTCCTCGAGCGGGTCATGCAGTCGGGCAAGCCGATGTGCATCATCTGCGAGGACGTCGAGGGCGAGGCTCTCGCCACCCTGGTGGTCAACAAGATCCGCGGCACCTTCAAGTCGGTGGCGGTGAAGGCCCCCGGCTTCGGGGAGCGCCGCAAGGCGATGCTCGAGGACATGGCGATCCTCACCGGCGGCGAGGTCATCAGCGAGGACGTCGGCCTCAAGCTCGAGAACGTCACGCTCGACCTGCTCGGCTCCGCCCGGAAGGTCGTCGTCACCAAGGACGAGACCACCATCGTCGAGGGCGGCGGCAAGAAGGACGACGTCCAGGGCCGCATCGCCCAGATCAAGCGTGAGATCGAGGAGACCGACTCCGACTACGACCGCGAGAAGCTCCAGGAGCGCTTGGCCAAGCTCTCCGGCGGTGTGGCGGTCATCAAGGTCGGAGCGGCCACCGAGGTCGAGCTCAAGGAGAAGAAGCACCGCATCGAGGACGCCGTCCAGACCACCAAGGCGGCCCTCGAGGAGGGTGTCGTCGCCGGCGGCGGCGTGACCCTGCTGCGGGCGCAGCCCGACGTCGAGAAGCTGGCCGACAAGCTCGAGGGCGACGAGGCCACGGGCGCTCGGTTGGTCGCCAAGGGGCTCGCCGAGCCGCTCAAGCAGATCGCGGTCAACGCCGGTCTCGAGGGCGGCGTCGTCATCGAGCGGGTCAAGGCCCTCGAAGGGGCCAACGGCCTGAACGCGGCGACGGGCGCCTACGAGGATCTCACCAAGGCGGGCGTCATCGACGCGGCCAAGGTGACCCGCTCCGCCCTCCAGAACGCGGGCTCGATCGCTGCGCTGTTCCTCACGACGGAGGCCATCGTGGCGGAGAAGCCGCAGGAGGAGCCCGCCGGTGGCGGGGGCGGCGGCGCCCCCGACATGGGTGGCATGGGCGGCATGCCCGACTTCTAGTCCCGGTACGACCGGCGACGGTTCGCAAGAGGGGCGCCTCCTCGGAGGCGCCCCACGTCGCGGCCGTGGGCAGCGGGGGGGGGTGGGGTGCCGGCGGCGCGGCGCGTCGTCTCCCCCCCCGCGGTCGACGGCGTGGCGGACCCTCGCGGTGACGAGCACGAGGGCACCGCTCCCGAGTCCGAGCGCGGCCGCGAGAGCCCACAGCGGTGGGAGCTGGTCGTCCCCGCCGCCGGTGGGCTCGGTCGTGGCCGGCGACGGGTCCCGCACGGGCTCGCCCGGCAGCTCCTGGAAGGGCGGGGAGTCGGTCCGGGGCTCCGGGGCCGACTCGTGGTGCTCGACGCGGACCTCGAAGTCGCTCGACGGTAGGCGGAGCACACGGTGGAGGTCGGGCGCGGTCACCTCCCGGGGTCCTTCCGATCCGTCCACGACGAGGGTCACCGGCCGGCCCGAGGGGCCCGTGTCCCCGACCCGTACCTCGGTGGCGTCCCCCGAGTACCCGGTGCGCTCGGCGAGGTCGTCGAGGCCGGTGTCGACGCGCCAGCGGAACGGGCGCGAGGTCTCGTAGCGGACGGGGCCGAGGTGGTCGACCTCCGGCGCGCTCGGCCCGTACACCTCGGCGGGAGCGCCCGTCCGGCCGCCCGCAGCGACCGTCGAGAGCGCCGCGATGGGTTCGCCGTCCTGCTCGCGGATCCGACCTCGGGTCGCCTCGACGGCTTCGACGACGCGGGGTGGTGCCGCGTCGGGCCCCACGTAGGGTTGCGACCGCTCGTCGGCGTGGAGGTGGAAGCGGCCCACCTGCTGCTCCGCCGAGGCGGCGCGGAGCGCGTAGGTCCGCGCGGCGATCACCGCCGCCTCGGCGGCGGCGGATGCCAGCGCCTCGTCCTCGGGGAGGGAGAGGTCGAGTCCGCGGAGGTAGGCCTCGACGTCGAGCTCGTTGACGACGTGGAGGCGCGCGGCTTCGTGGAGCACCTCCACCAAGCCCTCGTACGCGCGGGGCTCGCCGTCGGGTTCGGGCCGAACCACGACGCTCCCGCCGTCTCGGGGCTCGACCCAGATCGGGTGGCGCGAGCCGCCGAGCTCGGGGTAGGGGGGCGTGGTGGGAATGGTGGGGGTGTCCGCACCGGTGGGTGGAGGGTTCGGTGCGATGGCGGTTCCCTCGGTGCCGGCGGTTCCCTCGGTGCCGTCGGTCTCGGCTCCGCCGTCACCCTCTCCGTCGGCGCCCTCTCCGTCGGCGCCCTCTCCGTCGGCGCCCTCTCCGTCGGGGGGTTCGATCACCTCCGCACGGTAGGAGCCGTCGCCGAAGGTCACCCGCACGCTGCCGCCCGAGGCGACCGTGACCGGGAACGACGGCGCGACCGGGCGCCTGCGGCCGTCGCGCACGACGCCGCCGTCGGGGAGGCCGATCTCGATGCCGTCCTCGAGGTCGTCGCGGGCGGCCACCTCGACACGGACCAGCCCCTCGCCGGAACCCGACGACGTGCCGGGGAAGAACCGCTCCAGGATCGTGTCGGCGTCGGCGTCCTCCTCGAGCGCGAGGTGGTGGGCACCGTCGAGCGGCAGGCCCAGCCCGTGGCCGATCCCCCGACCCTCGAAGACGGCGACGGGCACACCCTCCTGCGCGGGTGACGGCGCCGTCACGGCGAGGAGGGCCACCACGAGCGAGGTCAGCCGGGTTGCCGGGTGCACCCGATCGAGCGTACGGACCGGGCCGCCCCGGTCACCAAGTGGGCCCGGCGACGGGCGGCGCGCCTCGAGCTCGCGGGCCCGGCGCCGCCGGGCACCGGGGAGGGTCTCAGGGGGTCGTCGGGTCGTCGCTCAGGGTGCGGACCCCCGAGCCGGGGGTCGTGGGTTCGGTGCTTCGGACCTCGGGTCGGTCGCCCTCCCGTGGCTCCGACTCGGCGGGAGTCGGCCCGCTTCGGGCCTCGGTGGGCTTGGTGACCTTCTCGGTGGGTGCCGAGCGCAGCGGCAGGAACATGACCGGGGTCGACAGCTCGCGGGCGATCCGCTCGTGGGGGAGCAGGACGAGGCGCGACTCGAACCCGAGGCGGGCCTCGGGGACGAGGACGACGACGAGGTCCGCGTCCACGTCGCGGGCGGCGCGCACCACCGCGCCCGTGAAGCTCTCGGCCCGGAGGGGGATCCACCGGAACGCCAGCGACCGCTTGTCCGCGCGCTCGCGCATCGTCTCCACGTGCTGGTCCTGCTCCTTGCCGCGGCCCAGGGCCACGAGGTCGGCACCCCACCGCGAGGCGGCGTCCATCAGCCAGGTGGGCGCGTCGACGTGGCTGCGGGAGACGACGAGGACCTTCTTGGGCACCTGGGTGAACACGGTGTGGCGCCCGTCCTCGGAGGTGTCGGTGTGCGAGCCCGACCTCAGACCCCGCGAGACGAGCAGGGAGCCGGCGAGCTCGAACACCACGACGCTTCCCAGCACGATGGTCGCCACCCGGTTCCCGGAGCCCGGGAGCGCCTCGCTGGCCAGGACGGCGAGGCCGACGGCGACTCCTGCCTGGGGGATCAGGTCGAGGCCGAGGCGGCCCGCTCGCCGCCAGGCCAGCCCTCCGAGCATGCCGCCGAAGAACCCGCCGATCAGCTTGCCGGCGAGGCGGACGCCGATGTACCCGGCGCCGAGCATGCCGACCTCGGGCACCTGCTCGAGGTGGATGGAGGCGCCCGCCAGCGCGAAGAAGATCAGGTAGAGGGGTTGCTCGATCGTCTTGACGACCACGAACACCCGCTGCGAGTGGTCGGAGGGGGCGAGCGTCCCGGTGGTGGCGCCCATGATGATGGCGGCGAGGGGGAGCGACAGGTCGAGCGCAGAGGCGGCGGTCTGGGCGACGAGGAGGTGGACGAGCACGAAGAGCAGCATCTCGCCGGAGGTCTCGATCTGCTGTCCGAGTCGGGCGATGATCCAGCCCAGGACGAGTCCGAGCACCACCCCTCCGACGCCGAGCTTGAGGAAGCGGGTGGCCGCGTTGCCGATGTCGCTGCCGGGGCCGGCGATGAACTCGGCGACGGGGAGCACGGCGGCGAAGGTGGTGGCGGCGAGGCCGTCGGCGAGGGCGTGGGTGCCGATCAGGCCGTCCGTGTACGCGCCGCGGGCCTTGTGGGAGGCGACGACCGACGCCACGGTCATGGGTGCTCCCGCTCCGGCGATGGCGGCGAGCATCAGCGCGGTGGGCCGGCCCGCGCCGAGCTGGAGGGACACGAAGTAGAGGACCGTCCCGGTGAGGGCGTACTGGAGCACGCCGCTGGTGAGGATCCACTTGGAGCGCCGCAGTGCCCGCACCGAGACGCGCTCGCCGATCACGAACATGAGCACGGCGAGCGCTCCCTCGACCAGCGGTTGCAGCCGGACGAGCGACTCCTCGTCGAGGAAGTTGAGCACCGAGGGGCCGAGGAGCGCGCCGACGAAGAGGAAGGCGACCAGCTCGGGCACCTGCCGGCGGAACAGGCGGCTCGCCATGTACGCGAGCCACGCCAGCACCGTGAGCGCGAAGAACCCGTCACTCATCGTCGATCACCCTCGGGTCGGCCGACGGCCGAGTCGGGAGCGGGGACGTGGGGTGCGTGGGACACGCGAGAGGCTAGCGCCGGGCGGACGCGTGGGGAACGGGCAGGCGGTTCATGGGATGGGCACACTCCGCGAGGAGACGAGGGGGTGACGGGTGCGAGCGCACGTGGTACGGATGCCCGCGATCCGGGCGGACGCGCTCACCGTGCAGGCTAGCCTGCGCGGCATGGAACCGGTACGTCCCGGCGTCGGTTGGAGCGTGGTCCACCTGTTCTACCGCTTCGACCGGGAGCACGCGACCAGCGACCCCGAGTCGGTCAAGCGGATCGTCGACGCCGTGGAGGCGTTGCGCTCCGACGACCACCAGGTGCTCGCGTGCGCGGTGGTGGGCCACAAGGCCGACGTCGGCATGATGGCGCTCGGCCCCGACCTGGCCCGCCTCCAGGCCTTCGAGGCGGAGCTGGCCGAGGGTCCGCTCGTGCCGGTGTGGTCGTACGTGTCGTTGACCGAGCTGTCCGAGTACACGAGCACCGAGGACGACGAGCGAGCTCGCCTCGAGGGCGAGGGCCTCGCGGGGGGCGAGCTCGAGGCGCGCCTCACCGAGTGGCGCGAGCGCATGGAGGCGTACCACGAGCACCGGTTGCACCCCCGCCTGCCCGAGAAGGCGGTGCTGTGCTTCTACCCGATGTCGAAGCGCCGCGAGCCGGGCGCCAACTGGTACACGCTGCCGTTCGAGGAGCGCAAGGCGTTGATGGCGGGACATGCTCGGGTGGGGCGCCGCTACGCGGGTCGCGTGGTGCAGTTGATCACCGGGTCCACCGGTCTCGACGACTGGGAGTGGGGAGTCACGCTCCTCGCCGACGACCCGGAGGTCGTGAAGGAGATCGTCTACGAGATGCGGTTCGATCCGGTCTCGGCCGAGTACGCGGAGTTCGGCCCGTTCTACACGGGTCTGTTGGGCTCCGTGGAGGAGATCCTCTCGAGGGCCGGGCCGGGCAGCCGCGAGGAGGAGCGATGAGCTCGGCCCGCCTGTTCCTGTCCTTCCCGGAGCACCTCGTCGACCAGCCGATCATCTACGAGGCGGTCCGGCGCTTCGACGTCGTCCCCAACATCCGCCGTGCGAACGTCGAGGCGCACTCGGGTTGGGTGATCCTGGAGATGAAGGGCGACGACGCGAAGATCGAGGGCGCGGTCTCCTACTTCCGCGAGACCGGGGTCTCGGTCAACCGGATGGAGGGCGACGTCCTCGAGAGCTGATCCCCCGCCGGCTCGGCCGACCGGGCCGGTCCGGCATCTCCGGGTTTGCGGGCGGCGCGGGTGGCTCGTCCCCGGCGGGGCTCCAGAGCCTGAACACGAGGTACTCGACGCCGTCGTGCACGACCGTGCGGTCCCGGGCTCGCAGCTCCGGGAGGCACGACTCGGCGACCTCGAAGCCCACCATCCGCTTGTAGTCGGCGACGTGGAGGAGCAGCGGCCCGTCGGCGTCGCCCTCGCGCAGCACGGCGTCGACCTCGAGGCGGGGGTTGGCGGGGTCGGTGTCGTCGAGGCAGTACGCGTGGTAGACGAGCCGCTCGAACACCGACGCGGCGAGGATCCTCATCGTGTGGCCGTCACCGTCCTCTCGTCGCTGGTCTCGTCGCTCTCGTCATCGCTCGTTCCCGGGCGTTCCCGGTGGTTCCCGGTCGTTCCGTCGTGGCGTTCCTCGCTCGGCGCGCTGCTCGTCGCTGGGCGCCCTGCGTCCTGGCTGGGCGTTGCTCGCCGTCACGCTCACGCTCGGCCGCTCACGGCTCCCTAGGGTGGGCCGCGATGGACGACTACCGGCTTCCCCCCGGTGTGCCGCCGGGAGGCCCCGACATCGGCGACGACCCGGCCGGCGCCGAGCGCCACGGGTTGCACCTGCTGCGCCGCTCCGGCGACGAGCTCGCGGCCGGCGTGGAGCGGGCGCTGCCGTCGTGGGCGGTGCGGGAGGTCGCCCGCCTCCTCGACGCCTGGGGCCGCCACGACGCCGAAGAGCGCGAGGAGATCCTGTGGCGGGCGCGCACCGCGGGCGAGCACGCGGCGACGCGGGTCGTCTCCGAGCTCGAGGAGCTCCTCGCGCGCGACCCGGCGGACCAGCGGGACACCCCCCTCCAGATCGTGCGCACCGCCCACCGGGAGGTCGGCGTGGTCCTGCGCGACGCGGGCGTTCCCCCGGTCGAGCGGGACCCCTGGGCGGAGGAGGCGTTCCCCGAGGACGACTACGGCCTGGTGCCCGACACGCTCGCCGACCTCGGTGACGAGGACCTCACCGCGTTGCACCTCGCGTGGGGCGTCGCGAAGGCGACGGTGCACAAGGCGCGGCGCGCCTCCCGGTGAGTCGGGGACGGTCGCGGCGTCGCGGGTCACCCTCCGCTCATCCGTCGGGGTGGCCGGCGAACCGCTCGTCACCGCGGTGGGGCGAGCCGAGGGCGCTCAGCGGTCCCGCCGGTGGTCGCGGGGGGAGACCTGCCAGCCGGTCGAGCTGATCGCTCGCTTCTCGAAGAACGGGCAGTCGTCGGGGCACGCGAACGGGACCTTCTGCGCGGCGTCGACCCGGCAACGCTCGACCTGGTCTCCGGTGGGCAGCGTGCGAGTCGAGTAGTGGCGGCAGTCGCGTCGCACGGCCATGGGCGCCATGGTCGCACACCGCGCGCGCCTCGCGCACCGCGCGCAGCGCACGTCGCGCAGATCGCCGTTTGGCCGCGGGTCGCGCGCTCCGTCGTCGCCCCCTCACCCGTGCTCCTGCGGCGGGCCGGCCCTGCCCTGGGCTGTTCACAGGCCTGTAACACGGCCGGTACGCCGGTGAAACCTCGCGCCTGCATCCTCTCGACAGGTTCCCGGGTACGGGAGGTGGGAAGCGATGGACACCGGAAACCACGCCTGGATCCTGATCTCCAGCGCGATGGTCATGTTGATGACGCCGGGGCTGGCGTTCTTCTACGGCGGGATGGTCCGCTCGAAGAACGTCCTCGGCATGTTGATGATGAACTTCTTCTCGCTCGGTCTCACGACCGTGCTGTGGGTGGCGGTCGTCTACTCGCTCGCGTTCAGCGGAGACAACGACTGGCTGGGCAACCTCGACCTGGCGTGGCTCCAGGGCATGACCGACCCGGCCGGAGGCAACGGCGACCTGCTGTTCATGATCTTCCAGGCCACCTTCGCCATCATCACCGTGGCCCTGATCAGCGGCGCGGTGGCGGATCGCATCAAGTTCGGCGCCTGGGTCTGGTTCCTGGCGCTGTGGGTCGTCCTCGTCTACGCGCCGGTGGCCAAGTGGGTCTTCGGTGGCGGGTGGCTCGCCGACCGCGGCGCGCTCGACTTCGCGGGCGGGGCCGTGGTGCACATCAACGCCGGTGCCGCCGCGCTGGCGGCGGTGCTGGTCCTCGGCAGGCGCAAGGGGTGGCCGCGGGTCCAGATGCCGCCCCACAACCTGCCGTTGACGATGCTCGGTGCGGGGATCCTGTGGTTCGGCTGGTTCGGCTTCAACGCCGGGTCGTCGCTGGCCGCCGACGGGATCGCCGTGCAGGCGTTCGTCAACACCCAGGTGGCCGCGGGCAGCGCCATGCTGGCGTGGCTCGTCGCCGAGCGGCTCAAGACCGGCAACGCCACGACGCTGGGCGCCGCGTCGGGCCTCGTGGCGGGACTCGTCGCGGTCACCCCGGCCGCGGGCTTCGTCGGGGGCTTCGCGCCGGTCGCGATCGGCGGGGTCGCCGGTGTGCTGTGCTTCTTCGCGGTCGGGCTGAAGTTCCGCTTCGGCTACGACGACTCGCTCGACGTGGTGGGGGTCCACCTCGTGGGCGGCCTCGTCGGGTCGCTGATGTTGGGCCTCTTCGCCGACTCGCTCGCCAACCCCGGCATCGCCGGCAACGAGGGGTGGTTCTTCGGCGGCGGCGCCGACCTGTTCGTCGAGCAGATCGTCGCCTCCGGCGCGGTCCTGGTGTACTCGTTCGTCGTGAGCGCGGTGATCCTGGTGGTGCTCAAGCTGGTGCTGCCGAAGGGGATCCGGGTGACCGACGACGAGGAGGACCAGGGACTCGACCTGAGCCAGCACGCCGAGTCGGGGTACTCGTTCGGTGAACTCGTCACGATGGCCCGCGAGGGCTAGGGAAGGAGTCGCGGTGAAGCTCATCACGGCCATCATCAAGCCGCACCAGCTCGACGAGGTGAAGGAGGCCTTGCGGGAGGCCGGCGTGGCGGGGATGACGGTGTCCGAGGCCCGCGGCTTCGGGCGCCAGCGCGGCCACACCGAGACCTACCGGGGCGCCGAGTACACGGTCGACTTCGTGCCCAAGGTCCGCCTCGAGGTGGTCGTCGACGACGGCGACATCGACACGGTGGTCGGCTCGCTCGTCGACGCCGCCCGCACCGACAAGATCGGCGACGGGAAGGTCTGGGTCACCGCCGTCGAGAGCGTCACGAGGATCCGGACGGGCGAGGTGGGTGCCGACGCGCTCTGACCTCTCCTCCGAGCTGCGAGAGGCGCGGGCTCGCCTGGTCGCCGACGCGGCGCTCGGCGGGCTCGCGTTCTCGTCCGCGTACGCCCGCCTGCTCGACCGCGCCTTGAGCGAGCTGTTCTCCACGGTGCCGGAGGGCGGGGCGAGCGCCCTGGTGGCGCTCGGCTCCTACGCCCGCGAGGAGCTCTGCCCCGGCAGCGACGTCGACCTGCTGCTGGTCCACGACGGCAGCGAGGGTGTCGGGGCGACCGCGGATGCGCTCTGGTACCCGCTGTGGGACGCCGGTCTGACCGTCGGGCACGCGGCCCGCACCGTCAAGGAGGCGGTCGCCGTCGCCGACGGCGACGTCGAGGTGCTGACCTCGATGCTCGACGGGCGCCACGTCGCCGGCGACCGGGAGCTGACCGCCTCGTTGCTCCGGGCGGTTCGTGACCTGGCCGGGAAGCGTCGGACGCGTCTGGTCGAGGCGCTGGCCACCGCCTCGGAGGAGCGCCGGGGCGCGCTCATCGGCGACCTCCTCGAACCCGATCTGAAGGCTGGCGGCGGCGGGTTGCGCGACCTCCAGTCGCTGGTGTGGGCGGGGTGGACGCTCGGCGAGCCCGGCGGCCTCGAGGTGCTGAGCGAGCGGGGCTACCTCCAGGAGGGGGACACCGGGACCCTCGGGCGGGCCCGGGAGCTGTTGCTCACGGTGCGGGTGGCGGTGCACCGGGTGGCTCGGGGGAAGGGCGACGAGCTGTTGCTCCAGGACCAGGACGCCGTGGCCGCCTGGGTGGGCCGCGGCGACGCCGACGAGCTGGCGCGGCGGCTCGCGGTGTCGTCGCGGACGGTGTCGTGGATCGCCGCCGACGTCTGGCAGCGCCTCCGCTCCGCGGCGCGGGGGCCGCTCGGGCGGCTGGTGCGCCGCGACCGGGAGATCGCCGAGGGGGTGATCCTGCGCGACGGGCGGGTCTCGTTGGCTTCCGGGGCGGGCTCGGACGGCGGGACCGTGTTGCGTCTGGCCGCCGCCGCGGCGCGCCACGGGCATCCCCTCGACCGCAGCACGCTCGCACGCCTCGCCGAGGGGGCCGGTCGGCCGGGGTGGGAGCCGCGATGGGACACGGGGGCCCGCGACGACCTGCTGGCGCTCCTCGGTCGGGGTCGCGCCGCGATCGAGCTGGTCGAGTCGCTCGACCACGCCGGACTGTGGGGGGCGCTGCTGCCCGAGTGGGAGCACGTCCGCTCGTTGCCGCAGCGCAACGCCTACCACCGCTTCACGGTGGACCGGCACCTCCTCGAGGCGGTGGCCGAGTGCGTCGCGCTCCTCGAGGGGGAGACCGTCGAGGAGGGGGAGATCGCGCTCGACGTGGCGGGGCGCCTGGACCGGCCCGAGCTGCTCGTGCTCGCCGCGCTGCTCCACGACGTCGGCAAGGGCCTCGACGGCGACCACTCGGAGGTGGGCACGGAGCTCGCCGTGTCGGTGTGCCACCGCATCGGGCTCGACGTGGAGGGCCTCGCGCGGGTGGCGACGGCGGTGCGCCACCACCTCGTGCTCCCCGACGTGGCCACGCGGCGCGACCTCTCGGAGGAGGCGACGGTCGCCGGGGTGGCGCGCCTCGCCGGCGACGTGGAGACCCTCGAGCTGCTGTACCTGCTGACGATCGGCGACTCGCGGGCGACGGGCCCGGCGGCGTGGGGGCGGGTGAAGGCGACGCTGGTGCGCGAGCTGTTCCTCAAGGCGCGCCACCTGCTCGAGCGCGGCGAGGTGGGTTCCGGGTTCGCCGACGCGCGCCGCCGCGAGCTGGCTGAGCTGCTGGGGGCGGAGCCCGCCCGCTTGTTCCTCGACGCGATGCCTCCCTCGTACCCGGGCCCGTACTCGGCCGAGGAGATGGCCCGCCACCGGGAGCTGCTCGACGCCGGCGCGGTCGCCGTGGAGTGGGGCACCGGCATCGAGGGCCGCCCGGTCTGCACGGTCGTCGCCCCGGATCGCCCCGGCATGTTGGTGGCGGTGGCCGGTGTCCTCTCGTCGCACGGCCTCGACGTGCAGGAGGCGGGCGTCCACACCCGCGACGACGGAATGGCGTTGGAGGTGATCCGCGTCCACGACACCTACGGGCGGCTCGCCCGGCTGGGGGCGCCGGAGCGGATCACGGACGACTTGCGAGGCGCGGTCGAGGGCGACTTCGACGTCTCGACGTGGGTGGAGGAGCGGCGCCGCCGGTACCAGCCGGTCCGGCGGCGGACGAAGCCCCCGCGGGCGCCCGAGGTGGTCGTCGACCAGGACACGTCGGACTTCGCCACGGTCGTGGAGGTCCACGCGGACGACCGCGTGGGCTTGCTGTTCCAGATCGCCGGGGTCCTCGCCGACTTCGGCCTCGACGTGCACCTCGCGAAGGTGAACACGATCGGCGACCGGGTGGTCGACGCGTTCTACGTGCGCGACGCCTCCGGCGGGAAGCTCGCCGGCCCGGAGGTGGTGGACCGCCTGCGCCGCACGCTGCTCGGGCGGCTCCAGCGGGTCTGACGGCCGCGTCTCCCCCTGCGTTCTTTCCTTCTTTGTGACGGATTATTGGTCACAAAGAAGGAAAGAACGCAGGGAGTTGGGGCCGCGCGTACCCTCGGGGCCGTGGCGGATCTCCACCCCCAGGTCAGCGCGCAGGATCTCCTGCGCTGGGCGGAGACGCTCGCCGGCGTGGCCCGCACGGGCCTGGGCTTCACCGAGAGCCTCTACGAGCGGGAGCGCTTCGAGGAGGTGCTCAAGGTCGCCGCCCACATCCGCTCCGCGGCGAGGGAGGAGACCGAGGCCGAGGAGCAGTTCGAGGAGTGGTTGCGCAGCGTCGGCGAGGGGATCGCCGGGTACGTGACCCCGAAGACGGCGGTCGCGGCGATCGTCGGCAACGAGGCCGGCGAGATCCTCCTCACCCAACGCTCCGACTCGGGGGTGTGGCTCTACCCGGTCGGGTGGGCCGACGTCGGCTACTCGCCTTCGGAGATCGCGGTCAAGGAGGTCTGGGAGGAGACCGGCATCCACGTCGAGCCGGTGCGGATCGTCGCGATCCTCGACGGCCTGCGCCTCGGCTTCGCGCGGGTTCCGCTCTACACGGTGGTGTTCCACTGCCGGATGCTCGGCGGCACGCTGGCGGGCCATCCGCTCGAGACCCGCGACGTCGGGTTCTTCCCCCGCGACGGCCTGCCGCAGCCGCTGGCGGGGGCGGGGATCTGGGGCGACCTGGCGTTCTCGGCCATCGACGGCGAGGAGCTCCCCGTCTACTACGACCCTCCGCGTGACCCGCCCTGGCAGGGTGACCCCGGCGACGTGTGAGGTCCCGCAGCGCCGGTCAGGACCTGCACTCGGCCAAGTAGGCGTCGAAGTCCCAGTCGGCCAGGAACCGCTCGGCGGCGGCGCGGCCGTTGTCGTGGAGGGCTCGGGCGGTGGCGTCGTCGAGGTCGAAGTCCGTGGCTCGGACCTTCATGGTGTCGACGAAGATCGTGCGGGCGACGACGCAGGGGTCGTCGAGGTGGAGCTGGTCGTGGAAGCCGATCATCGTGGTCACCAGCGCCTTGGAGAACTCGAAGGTGTTGCCGATGGGTTCGGGGCGCTGCGCGGAGTCGGGTCGGGCCGAGAGCTTGATGCCCAGGGTCGGCCACCGCGGCCGGCGTCCGTCGGTGCGGTCGAAGGTGTCGACGGGGAAGTTGGAGAGCATCCCGCCGTCGACGAGGACGTGCTCGTAGCCGCGGCCGCCCCGCATTCGCACGGGCTCGTAGTAGAAGGGGATCGACGTGGAGGCGCGCACGGCGTCGGCGACGAGCTGCTCGTCGGGGTCGAGGCCGTAGTCGGGGTAGTCCCAGGGGAGCCGCACGAGGCGTCCCCGGCCGAGGTCGCTGGCGGTGACGACGAGCCGGTAGGCGCGCTCGGCGGGGAGGTCGCCGTCGGGGTCGTCGGGGAGGCGGAGGTCGGCGAAGGTGCGCACGCCCCGCTCCTCGAGGAGCGCGACGATCCAGTCGCGCAGCGCGTCCCCCTCGTAGATGCCTTGCTGGAGGACGAGGGACGCCAGCTTCCCGGGAACGCCGAAGCGGTCGAGGAGGCCGGGGTCGGCGAACGCCTCGTAGTCGAGGTCGTCCATCAGCGCGTGGAGCTCGTCGCCTCGGGCGCCGGCCGCGACGAGCGCGGCGACCAGCGCCCCGGCGGAGGTTCCCGCGAGACGGGGGAACTCGTAGCCTTGCGCTTCGAGGGTCCGGATCGCGCCGACGAGACCGATGCCCTTGACGCCGCCGCCTTCGAGGACGAGGTCCGCTCTCATGGCACACCATGCTGGCGTGGCGAGGCGGTGGGCGGCGGGATCCCTGCTGGTGCTCCTCGGGGCGGTGTCGTGCGGGACGGACGACGGCGGCTCGCCCGGAGCTCCTGCCGGCTCCGGTCCCGTGTCGGACGGGGGGCGGACGAGCGAGCCTTCCGTCTCGCCCGAGAGCACCGAGGTGCTCGTCGAGGCGGGGATCACCGAGGCCGGTGCGCTGCCGGAGGCGCGCACCGAGGTGGCGGGCGCCCGCTTCGACGGCGGCGTCGCGGTCGTCGGCGGCTTGACCGCGGAGGGCGAGCCGAGCGCGCGCGCCGACCGCTACGACCCGGAGTCCGACTCCTGGTCGAGGCTGCCGGACCTGCCGGTGCCGCTCCACCACACCGCGGCGGTGGAGGTCGACGGGCGGCTGTGGGTCGTCGGTGGCTACACCGGGAGCGGCGGCGATTGGGTGCCCGTGGATCGCGTCGTGAGCCTCGGTGTCGGCGAGGACGCCTGGCGGGACGAGCCGCGGCTGGCGACGCCGCGGGGCGCGCTGGGAGCCGCGGTGGTCGACGGCGCCGTGCTCGCCGGCGGGGGTGTCGACGCCGAGGGCACGGTCCTCGCGTCGACGGAGCTGCTGGGCGTGGACGACGACGCGTGGCGGCGGGGACCGCCGTTGCGCACGGCGCGGGAGCACTTCGCGATGGCGACGGTCGGCGGCGACGTGTACGCGATCGCCGGCCGGGCGGGTGGTCTGCGCACCAACCACCGCGACGTGGAGGTGCTGTCCGGCGGCGCGGCGTCGGGTGACGGCGCCTGGGAGGAGGCGGGGTCGTTGGGTCGCTCGCGTGGCGGGATCGGCGCCGCCGCGGTGGAGGGGATGCCGTGTGTCGCCGGTGGTGAGGAGCCCGAGGGGACGATCGCTCCGGTGGAGTGCCTGATCGAGGGCACCTGGCAGGCCGTCGGCGCGCTCGGCGCGCCGCGCCACGGCCTCGCGGTGGTCGCGCTCGGCGCGCGCCTGCACGTGGTGGGGGGTGGGCCCGAGCCGGGCCTGACGGTGAGCGGGGCGCACGAGGTGCTGGCGATCCGGCGGCGCTGAGCCGCAGCCGCAGCCGCAGCCGGAGCCGGAGCCGGCCCGCCGGTCGGTGGCGGGGCGAACGTCTGTTCGCTACGATGGGCGGTATGGCCGACGTGTCGATCCGCCGCAGCGACTCCCCGACCGCGCAGCAGTTCCGGTGGGAGCTGGCGGGCGACCGTGGTCGCGGGCCCGGCCTCTTCCCCGGCCTCGTCGAGCGTGAGGTGGGTCGCGGCGAGTTCCGGGGCCTCGAGTTCCTCCACGTCGAGGCCAAGTCGATCGTCAACGAGGTGCCGGCCGCCGCGGGCCTGCCGTTCCGCTACACGATCAACCCGTATCGCGGATGCAGTCATGCGTGTGGTTACTGCTACAGCCGGCCGACCCACGAGTACCTGAACCTGGGGATCGGCGAGGACTTCGACAGCAAGATCGTCGTGAAGGTCAACGCGGTCGAGCGGCTTCGGGCCGAGCTGGCGCCCAAGCGGTGGGCGGGCGAGCCGATCGCGATGGGCACCAACACCGACCCCTACCAGCGGGCCGAGGGCAGGTACCGCCTCACCCGGGGCATCGTCGAGACGCTCACCGAGTTCGCCAACCCGTTCTCGATCCTCACCAAGTCGACCCTCGCGCTGCGCGACCTCGACGTGCTGGTCGACGCGGCGGCGCGCACCGAGGTGGCCACCAACTTCTCGATCGGGACCCTCGAGGAGGAGGTGTGGAAGCTCACCGAGCCCGGCACGCCCCACCCCGTGCGCCGCATCGAGGCGGTGGCGAAGCTCAACGAGGCCGGCATCCCGTGCGGCGTCCTGATCGCTCCGGTGATCCCCGGCCTCTCCGACGCCCCCGAGCAGCTCGACGCGGTCGTGGCCGCCGCGCTCGACGCGGGGGCCACGTCGATCACGCCGATCACGCTCCACCTGCGGCCCAAGGTCCGTGAGCACTTCCTGGAGTGGCTGGCCGGGCGGCGTCCCGATCTCCTACGCCGCTACCGCGAGATCTACGGGCGCCGCCGCTCGTACGCACGCGAAGGCGTCCAGCAGGCCATCGCCGATCGGGTGACACGTGCCGTCGAGCGTCACGGCGGCATCCGTGCCGAGCCGCCGCCGCTGCGCCGGGGTCGGCGCGAGCCGGATCCGGTGGACGCGCCGGAGCCGGAGCCACAGCTCTCGTTCGGTCTCTGAATCAGCCGCCCGGCTTTCCCGCTCGACGCGGTGGCCGAGGGTGACAGATCATGCCTGCTCGACCTCGCCACAGTGCTCCTGGTCGAATTCCACGATCTTGGCGATCGCCTCGGTCGCTTCGGCGGATGGTCGGCCTCCTGCGTCGCCGAGCTCCTCGAGCTCGTCCCGGACCGTCTGGATGTCGTCACGGATCTCTTCGGGAGCGAGGTCGGTGAGGTCGTCGAGTTGGTCCAGGTCGGGTTCGTCTCCCTGGTTCAGCTCTTCGACCAGCTCGCAGTAGGCCGCGACGTCGTTCCCGTCGCCGTCGCCGCACGCGGCGCCGACGAGCACGAGGCCTGCCAGGACCGCCAGTGCACGTCGTAGTGCTTGTTTCATCGCAGGTGCCCCCCTTGCACGTCGCGGGTCGACCATCTCCCCGTGTGCCCTCTGTTCGATCGTTGCATCGGGTTCGTGGCGGGAGCCGCGGCGATCAGACCTCGAGCTGCTCGAACAGGAGGTCGACGATCGAGACGTCTCCCTGGGTCTGCTCCCACCGCGAGCCGATCTGCTCGTGGTCGACGAGGCCGTGGCGGTCGGGCGCCACGCCGAGCAGCTCGCCGGCGCGCCCGGCGAGCAGCGCCGGCTCCACCGGGTCGGAGAAGGCGGGGAAGCACTCGAGCCCGCCCCAGAGCGACTCCAGGCTCCGTTGCTCCTGGCCGAGCTTCAGCGCCGCGGGGTCGGCGCCGGCGGCGAGCGCGGAGACGACGGTCTCCCAGAGCTCGTAGGTGCCCACGTCGCGGGGTGGTTGGTAGCGGGCCGCCGGGTGGAGCCGCCACTCGAGGGTGACGTCGTTGGGGCCGTGGTCGAACAGCCAGGTCTGCGAGCCGTTGACGTAGCTGTCGACGGGCTCGCCGAACTGGTCCTCGAGGGCGAGCACCACCTCGGCGGAGATGCGCCAGACGACCGCGGAGACGAGGTCGGGCACGGTTCCTACGCGGCGTCGCCGGGTTCGATCCGGCCGTAGCGCACCAGCGGTTCGAACAGGTCGAGGGGGGCGCGGTCGTCCTCCACGATGCCGCGCACCGGCGGTGGGGTGAGGCGCCGGTCCGCCAGGCGCCGTGCGACGACGGCCTTGCGGGCGTCGCCGTCGCGCTCGAGGGCCCAGGCCGCCTCGTCGAGCACCAGCGCGCACTCGGCGACATCCGCGAGGAGGTGGGCGAAGCGGCCGGCGTGGAGGAGCTGCACGTCCTGGGAGGCGGCGTCGAGGTGCGCCTGGGCCTTGCGGACCTCGTCGAGGCCGGTCGCCACCGACTCGGCCGGTCGGGTGAGCGGGTCGTGGGGGCGGGCGGCGTCGAGGGCCCGCTCGACGCGAGCGAGCAGCGCCTCGTGCGCGCCCTGCGAGCGCATGGCGCGGCGCACGTCGAGGGCGAGGATGTTCTCGGTGCCTTCCCAGATCGTGTTGACCTGCGCGTCGCGGTACTGGCGGGCGAGTGGCCAGTCCTCCATGTAGCCGTTGCCGCCGAGCACCTCGAGGGCGGTGCTGGCCGCGCGGATCCCCTCGCGACAGGTGCGGATCTTGGTGAGGGGGACGAGGATCCGCCGCAGCAGGCGGCCCTCCTCCTCGTCGCCGCTCGTGCGCGCCGCGGCCGCGCACTCGAAGGTCATGGCGACGCCTCCCTCGAGCTCGGTGAGGAGGTCGACGAGCGTCTCGCGCACGAGGGGGTAGTGGTCGATCCGGTTGCCGAACTGCTCCCGGTGGGCGGCGTAGACGGCGGCTTCGAGGAACGAGCGGCGGTGCACGCCGATCCCCATGAGGGCGATGCCCCACCGGCTGCCGTTGACCATCTCCATCATCCGGTTGAGGCCCTTGCCGTCGCGGGCCGCGTCGCCCGCGCCGCCGCCGGCGCCGTCGCCGCCGCCGGCGCCGTCGCCGGCGCCGTCGCGGCGGCCGCCGTCGCGGGGGCCGGTCTCGTTGGGCGCGCGGTCGCCGGCGAGCCACGCCCGCGCCCCGTCGATCTCGATCTCGGCGGTGGGGACGCCGACGGTGCCCATCTTGGGTTTGAGCCGGCGGATGTGGAAGTGGTTGTCGGAGCCGTCGGGGAGGACGCGGGGGACGATGAAGGTGGCGAGGCCCCGTGAGCCCTCGGGGGCGCCGTCGGGTCGGGCGAGGACGACGAACACCTCGGCGTCCGCGTTGGAGCAGAAGTACTTCTCGCCGTGGATGCGCCACTCGTCGCCGTCTCGCACGGCGCGGGTGGTGTTGGCGCCGACGTCGCTGCCGCCCTGGCGCTCGGTGAGGAACATGCCGCCTTCCCAGGCGAGCTCGGGATCAGCGCTGCGCAGGCGGCGCGAGAGCTCGTCGCGCACGTCGTCCGGCGCGTAGGCGTCGACCATGTCGGCGGCGCCGGCGGTCATCCCGAGGCCGCAGTAGAGGGCGATCTCGGCTTGGCAGAGCAGGTAGGCGCGCGCCGCGGTGACGACGGCGGGGACGGGGCGTCCGGTCTGCTCGGCGAGACCGACGAAGCCGCTGGCGATCAGGTCGTCCTTGTTGTCCGTCCAGGTCGGGTGGTGCTCGATGTGGTTGATCTCGCGGCCCCATTGGTCGTAGCGGTGGAGTCGGGGGCCGTGCTTGTCGGTGACCTCGGATCGCGGCGCGATCCGCCGTCCGCAGAGCTCGCCGTATTCGCCGACGTGGCGCTCGGCGAACGCCCGGTCGTCGGGGTCGGGGAGCAGGCGGTCGAGGGTGAAGCGGAGGTTGGGGTCGACCTCGTACCAGTCGAGGCCGATCGCGGAGTCGTGCTCGCGGTAGTCGGGCAACACGCGCGCTGAGGGTAGTGCTCGAAGCGACGACGTGTGGGCGGACGATGCGTGAATGTGTGAGGCGTGAATGTGTGAGTGTGGTGCAGTCAATATGACTGCACCACACTCACACATTCATACGTGCGAGGGGGTCCGTACGGCGGTGGGCGGTGCCCTCGTAACCTGAGCGGATGCCGCGGATCGCGCTCGTCCTCGTCTTGGCGCTGGCGGCCGCGCCGTGCGGGAGCACGGCCGACGACGGGTCGGGGGACGGATCGTCGCCGACGTCACCGTCGACGGCGCCGGGCGCGTCCGCGTCGCCGTCGACGCAGCCACCGACGACCACCACGACGCTGCTCGCGGCGTCGGGCGAGTGCGGCCTGCACGGCGCCTATCCACAGCCGTGGCCGCAGCGTCCGGCCTACGAGGTGACGCTCGACGTCGATCCCGAGGCGGGGGTCGTGGCAGGCCAGATGACCGCGGCGTTCACCCCGCCCCGGGACACCGACCGTTTGGTGTTCCGGCTGTGGGCGAACATGCCGCGGGTGGGACGCGGCGGCGGGTCGTTGGAGGTCACCGAGGCGCTCCTCGAGGGCGAGCCGGCGGAGACCTCGTACGGGGACGGCGGTGCCGGGCCGGGCACGCCGGGGACGCTGTTCCGCGTGTTCGGCGACTTCCGGGCCGGCGAGCGCGTCGAGACGTCCCTCTCGTTCCGGCTGCGGCTGCCCGGTGCGATCAACGAGCGGGTGGCGAAGGCCGGCTCCGGCCTGCGGCTCGGGTCGATCCTGCCGATGCTCGGGTGGATCCGCGGGGAGGGTTGGCACACGAGCCCGGCGGTCTCGAACTTCTCGGAGGCGGTGGCGAGCGAGGTCGCCGACTACGACGTGATCGTGGAGGTGCCCTCCGGGTTCACGGTGCTGGCGACCGGCGAGGAGGTGGAACCGGGTCGCTTCGTGGCCTCGGCGGTGCGCGACTGGGCGGCGACGGTCGCTCCGATGGAGCTGGCGGAGGGGGTCGCGCAGGACGGGCGCACGCGGGTGGTCGTCGGTGTCGCCGAGGGGGCGGGCGACGATCCCGAGGCGCTCCTCGAGGACACGATCCGCTCTCTCGGGGACTTCGCTTCCCGCTACGGGCCGTACCCGTACCCGGTGCTCACGGTGGGGGTGACGGCCTCGTTGAGCGGCGGGATCGAGTTCCCCCAGCACCTCCAGGTGGGGGCGGGCACGTCGCGGGACCACCTGATCCACGAGGTCGCCCACATGTGGTTCTACGCGCTGGTCGGCAACGACCAGTGGGAGGATCCGTGGCTCGACGAGGGGCTGACCGAGTACGCGGAGACTCGCTTCCTCGGCACCACCGCGGAGCAGGCGGCGCGGAGCATCCCCGAGTTCGGGCGGGGACGCCTGGGCCGAAGCCACGAGCACTGGCAGCGGAACCCCGGCGCGTTCTTCCGCTCGGTCTACGTCCAGGGCGCGGTGGCCCTCGCGGCGGTCGCCGACGAGGTCGGCGGCCTCGACGCGCTCGACTGCGCGCTCCGCCGCTACGTCCTCGAGCACGCGTACGGGTTCGCTCAGCCGGCCGACCTGGTGGAGGCGGTGAGGCGCCAGACGGGTGTGGATCCCACGCCGGTCCTGGAGCGCTTCGGGGCCCTGGAGCCGTGAGCGCTCGCGTGCCGTGCCGGGGTCGCTCCCTGGGCTTTGGTCGCTCCCTGGGTCTCGGGCGTTCGCGGCCCCGGTCGTGCGCGGATCCCACGGCGGTCACGTAACGTCGTGGCGTCATGGTCGACACCGACGGAACCGGTCCCGAACCCGAGCCAGCGACCGGTGGCCCCGGCGGACCGGGCGGAGCAGGTGGTACCGGCAGCACTGCTGGAGTCGGCAACACGGACGACGTGGGCGGCGCTGACGGCCCCGGCGGTACTGACAGGTCCGGCGGCACCGGGCAGGGCTCACGCCGGCAGGAGCGCGAGCCGGCGAGCGAGGAGGTCGTCGAGGTCGCGCCCGACGTGCTGCGGATGCAGCTCCCGATCCGCATGCCGGGCCTCGGTCACGTCAACACGTACGCGTTGGTCGACCACCGCGGCGCCACGCTGGTGGATCCCGGTCTGCCGGGTCGGGCGAGCTGGCGGGCGCTCGAGGCGCGCCTGGCCGCGGCGGGGCTCCGTCCCCGCCACGTCCACACGGTGTTGGTGACCCACTCGCACGTCGACCACTTCGGTTCGGCGGGTCGGCTGGCGCGGACGGCGGGCGCCGAGCTGCTCGTGCACGAGGCGTTCTCGGTGCCGTGGCTGGGGGTGCACGAGCACGTCACCAGCCGCGACGCGCTCGGCGCCTTCGAGTCGCCGTGGCGGGAGCGCACCCCGTGGGGTGGGGACCCGTTCCGCCCGCCGTGGAGGCGCCGGGCGACGTACTGGCTGATGCGCCGTGTGATGCGTCGCTCGTTCCGGCCGCCGTTGCCGAGCCACCGCATCCAGGCCGGGGAGGTGCTGGTGATCGGCGACCGGGAGTGGATCGCCGTCCACACGCCGGGCCACACCGTCGACCACATCTGCTTCCACGACCCGGCTGGCGGCGTCCTGCTCTCCGGGGACCACGTGCTGCCGACGATCACCCCGCACATCTCGGGGATGGCTGTCGGCGAGGATCCGCTCCGGGCGTTCGTCGACTCGCTCGAGGAGGTGGCCCGGGTGGAGCCGGTGAGCCGGGTGCTGCCCGCGCACGGCCACCCCTTCGACGACCTGCGGGGGCGGGTCGAGGAGATCGCGGCGCACCACCGGGGCCGGTTGGAGCGCCTCAAGGCGGGGGCCACCGAGTTGGGTCGTGCGGGCAGCGTGGCGGAGCTGTCGCGGTTCCTGTTCCCTCGCCGGAGCTGGGGCCCGATGGCCGAGAGCGAGACCTACGCGCACCTCGAGCACCTGCGTTTGGCGGGGGAGGCGGAGCGCTCGGTGCGGCCCGACGGGGTGGTGCTCTACGAGCTGGAGACCCCCGCGGCCTCCTGAGGCTCCCGGGTCCGCCGGGAGGAAGTCCACACAGGGTCTGGGGTGGGTGGTGATCGGCCAGTGCTTCTCGGGTCCTCAGCGGCGGAGGGGGTGCTGCGGGACGTCGACGGTCTCGGCGAGGTCACGGCGCTCTCGGGCGAGTGCCTCGACGTGGCGTCCGTACCAGCGGCTCGCCGGCAGCGCGCTCAGCCCGTGGGCGACGATGCTCACCAGCACCGTCCAGCTCGCGACGAGCAGCACCTGCGAGGCTCCGGGTGGTGCGGCCTCCTCGACGATCAGGAGCGCGAAGAGGATGCTCGCCAGGCCGCGAGGGCCGAACCAGGCGAGGAACGCCACCGTCTCACGGTGGAGGCCGAGGCCGACGAGGCTCAACGCCACGGGCACCATCCGGATCACGGTGAGGCTGGCCACGGCGTAGAGGGCGATCTCCCAGGTCAGGTCGTCGAGGCGGGGCCCGAGGACGGCTCCGCCGAAGACCATGAACACGAGGAGGGTCAGGAGATGGCCTTCCTCCTCGGCGAAGGAGTACACGCCGCTGCACGCCTCCCGAGCGAGGAAACCGAACGCGATCCCGCCGACGAAGGCGGCGACGAAGCCGTTGCCGCCCCACGTGGTGGCGGTGGCGAAGGCGGCGAGGGCGACGGCGAAGGTGGCGAGCTGCTGGAACGACTCCGACATCCATTCGTGGGCCGACGCCCGAGCGATGGCCCAACCGCCGAGCGCGCCGACGCCGACACCGACGGGTACGCCGATGCCGAGCTGCTCGACGAGGAAGCGGGCGGCGTCGATCTGCTCGCCGGCCGCGAGAGCGGCGAGCACCGTGACGAGGGGGAGGACGATCCCGTCGTTCAAGCCGCTGTCCACGTTGATCGCCTGGCGCACCCGGACGGGGACCGTGGGGCTGGAGACCACCACCTGGGCGAGCGCGGCGTCCGTGGGAGCGAGGACCGCGGCGATGAGCGCCGCGGTCCAGAATCCCAGGTCGCCGAACAGGGCGAGGGAGACGGCGACGCCGGCGAGGACCGTGAGGGGCAGCGCGACGGTGAGCATCCGGATGGGGAGCTCGTGGGAGCGGCGCAGGATCCTCGTGTCGATGCGGGCGGCGTCGGTGAACAGCACCAGCACCAGCGTCACCTCGATGAGGACCCTCGCGGCCGTCGTGTCCAGCTCCAGGTGCACGACATCGAGGGCTTCGGGCCCGGTGAGCAGGCCGAAGCCCGTGAACACCATGATCGGGGTGATCGCCACCCGCTCCAGGCGGCGGGAGACCAACCCGTAGGCCGCGACGAACCCGGCCACGACGGCGAGGTCGGAGAACCCCATCGCCCCTCATTCTTCAGGTCCAGACCCTGGGTGTGCATGATGTGGGGCCCTGCGCCCCCCGGATCCACCCCAGGGTCTGGGGCTGGGGGAGCCCCACACAGGATCTGGGGTGGGTGGTGACCGGCGGGGGGCGGTACGGTCGGGTCCATGGACGCCTCCGACGCCGGCGTGACCGGTGAGGTCACCGAGCTGCTCCAGGACCTGATCCGCAACGCCTGCGTGAACGACGGGTCCGACGAGTCCGGCCACGAGCAGCGCAGCGCGGACCTCATCGGCGACTACCTCGACGGGGCGGGCCTCGACATGGAGCGCTACGAGCCGCTGGCCGGCCGCGAGAGCCTGGTGGCGCGGGTGGAGGGGTCGGACCCGGACGCCCCGACGCTGATGCTCATGGGCCACACCGACGTGGTGCCGGTGACCGAGGAGAACTGGCGGCACGACCCCTTCGGCGGGGAGCTGATCGACGGGGAGGTGTGGGGCCGGGGCGCGGTCGACATGTTGAACCTGACGGCCTCGATGGCGGTGGTGGCCAAGCACCTGGCCGAGTCGGGTCGTCGCCCCGAGGGGACCCTCCTGTACCTGGCGGTCGCCGACGAGGAGGCGGCGGGCCACCACGGGGCGGGCTGGCTCACCGACGAGCGTTGGGACGACGTGGCCTGCGACTACGTCGTCACCGAGTCGGGCGGCATGCCGATCCAGACGCCCGCGGGTGTCAAGCGGCCGGTGATCGTGGGTGAGAAGGGCATCTCGTGGTGCACCCTGCGGGTGCGGGGGACGGCGGGCCACGGTTCCCAGCCGTTGCGCACCGACAACGCCCTGGTGAAGGCGGCGGAGGTGGTGCGGCGGCTGGCGGCGTACCGCCCGGAGACCCAGATCCACGACATCTGGCGGCAGTTCGTGGAGGGGATGGAGTTCCCCGAGGAGCTGGAGCGGTCGTTCCTCGACCCGGAGGGGTTCGTGGAGCGCTGCGAGGAGCTGCCGATGGTGGGTCTGGCCCGCCAGGCCCACGCGTGCACCCATACGACGTTCGCTCCGACGATGGCCCGCGGCGGTGTCAAGCACAACGTCATCCCCGACCGCGTCGACGTCAACGTCGACATCCGCACGCTGCCGGGTCAGACCCGCGCCGACGTGGAGGAGATGCTCGCCGAGATCCTCGGCGACGACCTGCGCGACGACGTGGAGGTCGTGATGGTCACCGACGACCGGGCGTCGTCGTCTCCGGTCGAGACCCCGCTGTGGGATGCGCTGGGTCGGGTGACCGAGGCGGTGACGCCGGGCTCCGCGCTGGTGCCGTTCATGACGGTCGGCGGCACCGACGCCCGGTTCTTCCGGCGCCGGGGCGTCCCGTCGTACGGGTTCGGGTTGTTCAGCGAGCGGATCGGCTTCGACGAGTTCGCCGCGATGTTCCACGGCGACAACGAGCGGGTCGACCAGGAGTCGCTGTGTCTGACGACCGAGATGCTCGACGCGCTCGTCGACGACGTCGTCGTCCGCTGACCCTGCCCCGCACGTGCTCGCTCGGCGGGTGCTGCCCGGCCGAGCGCCGTCCGGCCGTGCCATGCCCCGTCGTGCAGCGTCGTCCCGCGGGGTCGAGGATCAGACGAGCTCGACGAGCGGGGGGAGCACGTCCCTGATCTGGTCGTGGATGGCGGCGTGCGCGTGGGGGTCGTAGGGCGTCGGTTCGCCGTTGACGATCACGAGGGTGGCGCCGTTGGCGAGCGCGAGCTCGGGTAGGTAGGCGACGGGGTAGACGCCGAGGGAGGTGCCGACGGCGAGGAAGCAGTCGCAGGCCTGCGCGGCTTGTTGCGCGCGGGCGATGACCTCGGGTTCGAGCTGCTGGCCGAAGCTGATGGTCGCCGACTTGAGGATCCCGCCGCACGACCGGCACTCGGGGTCCTCCTCACCGGCTCGGACCCGCTCGAGGGCCCGTTCCATGGGGGCGCGCTCGCCGCAGCTCATGCACATGACGTCGTGGGCGGTTCCGTGCACCTCGACGACCTTCTCGGGCGAGTTGCCGGCTCGCTGGTGCAGCCCGTCGATGTTCTGGGTGACGAGCGTGTCGAGGCGGCCCTTGCGCTCGAGCTCGGCGAGGGCCTCGTGGCCGGGGCCGGGCCGCGCCTGCCAGATCGGCGCTTCCAGCCGGTTGCGCCACGCCTCGACGCGGTGCTCCCTCGAGCTCATGTAGTGCTGGATCGTGGCCTTCTTCTCGGCTTCGGGGTTCTTGGTCCAGACGCCGTTGGGTCCGCGGAAGTCCGGGATCCCCGAGTCGGTGGAGATCCCCGCTCCGGTGAGCACGACGACCCGCCGTGCGTCGCGGATCCACGCCGCGGTCTCCTCGAGTGTGCTCATGGGCGTCAGGGTATCGACACGCGCTCGGCTCGCTCGCCGTCGGGCGCCGGGGTGGGTCGGGCGGTCTCGCGGTCGTGGCGGCGGTGGGCGGCGCGCGCCCACACGGCGGCGTCGCGGCAGGTCCGGGGTGGGAAGCCGAGGGTGCGCAGCGCCCGCTCGACGGCGTCGACGTCGCCGCCGAGCTCGACGAGGGTGAGCGCGGCGCCGCAGGCGTGGCGTTCGGACACTCCCGCGGCGTGCGTGTCGTGGTGGACCCACGCGTCGTGCTCGGCTTCGAGCTCGTCGGGGAGGCGCCGGACGTGGCGGCGGTTGACCGGCGGGACGCTCCGGCGGACCGAGAGGGTGGCATCCGCGCGGGGGTGGGCGAGACCGAACTGGACGAGGCGGGCGAGCGAGCGGCGCAGCGGCGAGTTGCGGCCGTCGCGGGGGCCGAGGCCGAGGGTCCGTGCGGTGGCCGAGACGGGGAGGTCGACGACGGTGTCAGCGTCGTCGGCATCAGTGTCGGAGCCGGCGCGCTCGAAGCGGTGCGCGAGGTGGCGGAGGAGCACGAGGGTGGTGGGGCCGAGGGTCGGGAGCCAGAACCGCTCGACGTAGAGGGATCGGGGGTCGTGGCCGAGCGTGTCGATGACCGGGTCTGGCCAGGGCCGCACGCGGATCGGGTCGGGCGCGGGGCTCTCGTCGGTGCGGGGCGTGGCGACCATTCGGGGCCTCCTGGTCTCGGCTGCGCCCCTGCTACGCGGCTCGTGGGCACGCGACGCGACGCGCGCCCGACGGACCCCGTTGGTCGACCCACCCGCAACGCTCTGGGCGACCTTCGCCCGCGCTGCCCGGCGTCGGCCCGTACGATCGGGTGATCGCCGAACCCCCAGACCACACGAGCGCGCCCCGACGCACCGGCGACGTCGCGCGGCTCGTCGTCGGAACGGTGTTGGCGGTCACGGGTGTTGCCGGGCTGGTCGTCAACGTGTTCCTCGTGCGCCACGCCCATCTGTACCGGCAGCGCACGTACGAGGGTCTCGGGTTCGTGTGGGCGCTGGTGGAGTTCCTCGTGGCTGCCCTGCTCACGTTGGCTGCTGCGGGGTGCTTCGCCCGGTCGGCGGCGCGGGACACGACCCGCAGCCGGGTGGTGTCGGGCTGGGTCGCTGCGCTGCTCGTTGTCGCGGTGGTCGTCGTCGGAGGCTTCGGGCTCTGGGTCGAGAGCCACGGCAGCCGTTGCATCGCCGGTTGCTGATCCGCCACTGCGCGAGGAGGGGTTCGCGCGTGGGCCGCTCGTCAGAAAGGGCCTGAGGCTTCGATCTCTCGGATGAAGGCGCGGATCTCGGCGTTGCAGCGCTCGGGCGCCTGCATGTCCACCATGTGACCCACCTCGGGGATGACCACGAGCCTGGAGCCCGCGATCCCCTGGTGGATGGGTTCCCGGACCTTCCGGGGAGATCGCACGTCCAGCTCGCCGTACAGCAACAACGTGGGGACGTCGATCTCGGTGAGCGTGTCGCTGAGGTCGGCCTCGGCGAAGGCCTCCAGCGACGTGCGCGTCGCGGCCGGATGGAAGTCGGAGAGCATGCCGGCGAGCTCGTCGGCCAGCTCCCGACTCGATCCGTCGGGGAGGAGCGTCTCGATCAGCGCGGGGGTCCACTGCTCGGGCGGGAGCTCGCTGTTGCGCCGGGTGGTCTCGACCCGTCGCTCGACCTCCTCGGGTGGAAGCGATCCGCCCCAGCCCGCGTACGCGGACATGAGGATCAGGGAGCGCACGACCTCGGGACGCTGTCGGAACAGCTCGAGCGCGAGACCCCCACCGAACGAGAGGCCGGCCACGTGCGCGGGCGCGAGATCCAGGGCCTCGATGAACGCTGCGAGCCAGTCCGCCCAGTCCGACAACCGAGCCGTCTCCGGCGGGTCGGAGGAGCGGCCCGCTCCCGGCGCGTCCCACGCCACGACCCGGAAGTCGTCCGAGAGGCCTTCGAGCTGTCGCCACCACTCGCGGCTGTCCAGCGGCCATCCGTGCAGGAGCACGAGCGGCGGCCCCGCGCCCCGCTCTCGATAGGCGATCCGATGGCCACCGACCTCGACCTCGCCCTCGTCCATCCCACAACCCCCGCGCTCGTCCATGTCAGAACCCCCGACATCCATGTCAGAGCGCCTCCACGCGTGCATCGGCATGGCGGCGAGCACGCACACCCTAGAGAACGGGATCACGTGATCCCGAGGGGAGCCGGATCGGTCGGCGTTCGAGGGTCGCCGTGCGGGGTGGTGTGGGCTCAGTCGTCGATGCGGAAGCCGACCTTGAGGGTCACCTGGTACTCGCCGACGTTGCCGCCGTCGATCGTCCCGCGGGTCTCCACCACCTCGAACCAGTCGAGGTTCCGCAGTGTGCTGCTCGCCCGCTCCAGGGCGGCGTTGATGGCGGCCTCCACGCTCTCACTCGACGACCCGACCACCTCGGTCTTGCGGTACACCTTCGACATGTTCACTCCTCGCTCACGCGCGTGTTCGTCGCGAACCTAGAGGGATTCGGTCAGCGTGTGGCGTGGGTGTCGACGACGAGCTCGCCGTCGACGAGCTCGCCGAGGAGGGTGACGTGCTGGTCGGTCCAGGTCACACCTTGGGCGGTCTGAAGCTCGAAGGTGTCGGCGTCGGGCAGCGACTCGAGGTCGCCCGCGGTGAGACCGGCGAGGACGACCGAGGGGTCGCCGCACTGAGGTGGCATCGACTCGGCGAGGGCGTCGCACAGTCGGGCGGACTCGTCGTCGGCGACGAGGGAGCCGCGGACGGCGATGGTGCCGGTGGCGTCGGTCTCGAGCGCTTCGCCCACGGTGAGGCCGCCGTCGACGACCGCGCCGTCGGAGCTGGTGCCGGCGTCCGATCCGGCGTCACCGGTGCCGTCGTCGACGGCGGTGTCGTCGCAGTCGGGTTCCTCCTCGTTGCACTGCGCGGATGGCGCGGGGTCGGCTCCTGATCCTCGGGTGGCGACCTCCGAGTCGTCGCCTCCGCACGCGGCGGCTGCGAGAGCCATCGAGATGGTCACGGCCAGCATCGCTCGGTTCATGTTGCGTCCTCGTCGTCGGGGCTCCGCGAGCTCCTCGGGGTTCTCGCTTCGCGGGGTTCCTCGGAGCCTGGCCGGAGCCTTCCTCGCGGCTCTCTTCGGAGCTCTCTTCGGAGCTGTCTCTTCGGAGCTCCTCCACCGTGTTGGACGCCCGCCGCCGCCGGTGAGTTCCCGTGACCGCGAGGCGGTTCGGGCACTTCGGGCGTGAGCGTCGGGACCTGTGCGATCGCGGGACACCTCGGGTGTCGTGGCGCGGGGGAGCGGTCGTCACTCGGGGACGATGGGCCGGTACCGCGGTGCCCAGCGCAGCTCGTCGACGCGGCGGGCCAGCTCCTCCTCGGAGCGCTCCTCGGCGAGGCCGTGGCGTTGCGCCTCGCGGGCGACGGCGAGGGCGATGGTGCGGCTGAGCCCGCGCACCTCGGTGAGGGCGGGCAGTAGGGAGCGTCCCCGGTCGTCCTCGAGGCAGGGGGCGGCGTCGCTGAGCGTCCACGCGGCGGCGGTGAGCATCTCCTCGGACACCTTGGTGGCTCCCGAGGCCACGGTGCCGAGGCCGAGGCCGGGGAAGACGTAGACGTTGTTGGCCTGGGCGATCTCGTGGGTGGCGCCCTCCAGGGTGACGTCGTCGAAGGGGCTGCCGGTGGCGACCATCGCCCGCGAGTCGGTCCAGGCGAGCAGGTCGGCGGGGCGCGCCTCGGCGCGTGAGGTGGGGTTGGACAGGGGGAGGATGATGGGCCGTTCGCAGCCGGCGGCGAGCTCGCGGACGACCTCCTCGGTGAAGAGCCCCGGTTGGCCGGAGACGCCGACGAGGACGGACGGATGGGCGTGGCGGACGACGTCGAGGAGCTCGATCCGTCCATCGCCCCCGCCCGGTCGTTCGGCTGCGGCCCAGCCGCGGACGGTCTCGTGCGGTTGGGCGAAGCGGGCCTGGAACGCCTCGAGGTCTCCCATGCGGTCGTGGAGGAGCCCCTGGCGGTCGACGAGGTAGAGGCGGCGGCGGGCGTCGTCCTCGTCGAGTCCGGCCGAGACCAGGGCGCGGACCACCTGCTCGGCGATCCCGGTGCCCGCCGAGCCGGCCCCGACGACGCAGATCCGCTGCTCGCGGAGGGTGCGGTCGGTGGAGCGCAGGCCGGCGAGCACGACGGCGAGGGTGACCGCGGCGGTCCCCTGGATGTCGTCGTTGAAGCTGAGGATCTGGTCGCGGTAGCGCTCGAGGAGCGGGGTGGCGGTGTCGCGGGCGAAGTCCTCCCACTGGAGCAGCACGTGGGGGAAGCGGCGCCGGACCGCCTGGACGAACCCGTCGACGAAGCGGTCGTAGCGCTCGCCGCGGATCCGCTCGTGGTGCCAGCCCATGTAGAGCGGGTCGTCGAGCAGCTCCTGATTGTCGGTGCCGGCGTCGAGGAGCACGGGGAGGGTGCGGGCGGGGTCGATGCCGCCGAAGGCCGTGTAGAGGGAGAGCTTCCCGATGGGGATGCCCATGCCGCCGACGCCTTGGTCGCCGAGTCCGAGGATGCGCTCGCCGTCGGTGACGACGATGACGTCGGGGTGGGGGCGGGCGACGTTGTCGAGCATCTCGTCGACGTGGTGGAGGTCGGGCTCGGCGACGAAGAGGCCGCGGGGGTGGCGGTAGAGGTGGCTGAAGAGGCGGCAGGCCTCGCCGACGGTGGGTGTGTAGACGATGGGCAGCAGGTCCTCGAGGTGCTCGGCGAGGAAGCGGTGGAAGAGCACCTCGTTGGTGTCCTGGAGGGAGCGGAGGAAGACGTGGCGGCCCACGTCGGTGGTCTTGAGCGAGTACTCCTCGCGGGTCCGCTCGAGGTGGGTCTCGATGGTCTCGACGCGGTGGGGCAGGAGGCCTTCGAGTCCGAGGGCATGGCGCTCCTCGTGGGTGAAGGCGGTGCTCTTGTTGAGGATGGGGGTGTCGAGGAGCACCCGGCCCCGCAGGGTGGTGGTGATCGGGGTGTCGGGTGGTCGGGGCGGGTCGGTGTCCACGCTCACCCGATCCTACGGCGCGACCCGATCATCGGTCCCCGACGCCACCACACATGTGTGAGTGTGGTGCAGCGGATACGACTGCAGGACACTCACACTCAACGGGGGGTGAGCAGCGAGTCGAGGATCTCGCCGGGCCGCGCGACCAGCAGCAGGTGGCCTTCGCCGGGGACGAGGTGGAGTCGGGCGTCGGGCAGGTCGCGGGCGAGCACCTCGGCGTGGGCGGGGGCGACGGTGCGGTCCTCGAGGCCGTGCCAGACCTCGACGGGGACGGTCACGTCCGCGGGGTCGAAGCCCCACGGTGTGACGAAGATGCGGTAGTCGGACGCCGCGGCCCTGGCGGCGCCGCGGGCGTGGTGGCGCACCTGCTCGGCGATGACGGCTGCCACGTCCGCTCGGGCGAGGACGCGGGCGTCGCCGCCAGTGGCGCCGCGGCGCATCCGCTCGACGGTGCGCTCGGGGGTGAGCCGGCCGGCGAGGAGCGCGGCTTCGAAGACGAGGCGGGTGGCCTGGTACGAGCGTCGCGAGAGGGCGAGCAGCGGGGTGTCTGGGGGGATGGAGGGGTCGGGGTCGGCCATGGGCGACACGCTGCCGACGAGCGCGACGCGTTCGACGCGGTCGCCGAGCGCGGCGGCGCAGGCGAGGGCGTGGGGTCCGCCTCCCGAGTAGCCGGCGAGCGAGAAGCGCGCGAGGTCGAGGTGGTCGGCGAGCGCTGCGACGTCGTCGGCCCAGTCGAGGAGCCGGCGGCGGCGCTGGACGTCGGACGCGCCGTAGCCGGGCCGGTCGGGGGCGAGGAGGCGGACGCCCCGGCGCGCGGCTTCGTGGTGGCCGAGCGCGACGAGGCGGTGGGAGCCGGGTGTGGGGTGGCAGACGACGACGGGGTGTCCGTCCGGTGCCCCGTACTCCGCGTAGCCGAGTCGGCGTTCGCCGGGGCGCGTGAGCGTCCTCGGAGCGGGCGCCGGCACGGGCGTGGACGCGGACGGGACCGCGGACGTGGCCGCTGGCGCGGAGGTCGAGGACGCCGACGCGGACCCGGACGCCGACGCCGACGCGGCCGCGGGCGTGGAGGGGAATGCGCGCGTGGGCGCGGGCGCGGAGGGAGCCGGTGTCGAGGTGGACTCGGGCGCGGAGTCGGGCTCGTGCGGTGGTGACGTGATCCTCGCAACCTACTGCGAGCCGACCGTAGGGACGCGTGCCGGGGTCCGACTCGGGGGGAGCGCACCCGGCGCCGGTACGCTCGTGGGGTATGAGCGAGGACGTGCGCCGGACCGACTCGGGCATCGAGATCGAGCCCGTCTACACCCAGGAGCACCTCGAGGGCTTCGAGCCCGACGAGGCGCTCGGCCACCCGGGCGAGCCTCCCTACACGCGGGGGATCTACCCGCGCATGTACCGGCAGCGCCCGTGGACGATGCGCCAGTACGCGGGCTTCGGGACGGCCGAGGAGACCAACGAGCGGTTCCACTACCTCCTGGAGGCGGGCCAGACGGGTCTGTCCTGCGCGTTCGACCTGCCCACGCAGATGGGCTTCGACTCCGACCATTCCCGAGCGGCCGGCGAGGTCGGCAAGGTGGGCGTCGCGATCGACTCGCTCGAGGACATGGAGCGGCTCCTCGACGGGATCCCGCTCGACCGGGTGACGACGTCGATGACGATCAACTCGACGGCGCCGGTCCTCCTGTTGCTCTACGAGCTGGTGGCGGAGCAGCAGGGCGTCTCCTCGGAGCAGATCGGGGGGACGGTCCAGAACGACCTGCTCAAGGAGTACGTGGCGCGGGGCACCTACATCTACCCGCCGCGGCCGTCGATGCGGATCATCACCGACCTGTTCGCGTACTGCAAGGAGCGGGTGCCGCGGTGGAACACGATCTCGATCTCCGGGTACCACATCCGTGAGGCGGGTTCGTCGGCGGCCCAGGAGCTGGCGTTCACGCTGTCGAACGCGATCGCGTACGTGGAGGCGGCGCTGGCGGCGGGCCTCGACGTCGACGAGTTCGCGCCGCGCCTGTCGTTCTTCTGGAACGGGCACAACCACTTCTTCGAGGAGGTGGCGAAGTTCCGGGCGTCGCGGCGGATGTGGCACCGGATCATGAGCGAGCGCTTCGGGGCGTCCCAGAAGAAGGCCCACCTGATGCGGTTCCACACCCAGACGGGCGGCTCCACGCTGACGGCCCAGCAGCCGGAGAACAACATCGTGCGGGTGGCGCTCCAGGGGCTCGCCGCGGTGCTGGGCGGCACCCAGTCGCTGCACACCAACGGGTTCGACGAGGCGCTGGGCCTCCCCACGGAGAAGGCGGCGAAGATCGCCCTGCGGACCCAGCAGATCGTCGCCTACGAGTCGGGGGTGACCGACACGGTCGATCCGCTGGCCGGCTCGTACTTCGTGGAGTCGCTCACCGACGCCCTCGAGGAGGAGGCGTGGCGCTACATCGAGCGGGTCGACGAGATGGGTGGGGCGGTCTCGGCGATCGAGGCCGGCTACATGCAAGAGGAGATCGAGAGGTCGGCGTACGAGCACGCCAAGGCCGTCGACAGCGAGGAGAAGGTGGTGGTGGGGCTCAACCGCTTCGTCGACGAGGTGGTGGAGCCCTCGGAGGTGTTCCCGCTCGATCCGGAGTTGGAGCGCAACCAGGCCCGTCGGGTGGCCGAGCTGCGTGAGCGCCGCGACGGCAACGCGGTGAAGTCGGCGTTGGAGGATCTGCGGGCCGCGGCGGGCGGTGACGGCAACGTGCTGTATCCGATGCGCGAGGCGTTGCGGGTCTACGCCACCCTCGGCGAGGTCAGCGACGTGCTGCGCGAGGAGTTCGGCGAGTACCGACCGACCCGCTGAGCCGCCGGGCGGCCCGGAGGGCGGGTCGGCGATCAGCTCGCCTGTGGGAGTCGGCCCTCGGGTGGGTGCACGGCCTCGAGCCCGCTCGACCGTCCGCTCCCGCCGCCCGCCCTCGTGTCGTCAGGGCGGGTGCGGGGCGTCTCGTGGAGGCGGAGGCCGGAGGGACGCCTCGTCGAGTTCGAGGTCGATGACCTCGGTGATCCGCGCGAGGTCGCCGTCGTGGGCGAGCAGGACGGCGTCGGTGCGGGCCGCCACCGTGGCGATGAGGCAGTCGACGAGGCCCCGCGGCGTTACTCCGCGCGACCGGCAGAGCCGGTAGACGCGTACGGCGCCGTGGAAGTCGGCGACGGGGTCGAATGCGAGCAGCTCGAAGCGTGCGAGGAGGCGGCGCAGGTCGCGCTCCCGCCGGTCGTCGCGCGCGCCGGCGAGGACCTCCATCGTGACGGGCTCGGTCACGGCGACGGGCCCGTCGGTCTCGATGAGCCGGGTCAGCCGCCGGTCGGTCGCGGAGCCGGTGGCCCGGTCGTACTCGATCCAGGCCGAGGAGTCGGCGAGGATCACGGTGCGCCGGGCGGCGGCGAGTCTGGCGGCGGTGAGTCGGGGACGAGCTCGGCGACGGCTCGGGCACCCCGCATGGCGAGGGCCTCCTCGCGGCTCATCGGTTGCCCGGCGAGGTGCCGGAGCGCCAGGTCGACGGCTTCGGTCTTCGTGTGGACGCCGAAGCGGCGCATGACGGTCCGGAGATGCTCGTCGTCGATCTCGATGTTGGTGCGCGTGCGACCCATACACGTAGAGTACACGTCAAGCACCTCCTTGGTGTACCGACCGACCCGCTGGGCCGGTGGGCGGTCCGGAGGGCGGCCCGGCGATCAGCTCGCCTGCGGGAGTCGGCCCTCGGGTGGGTGCACGGCCTCGAGCGCCGCTCGGGCCCGCTGGACGCCCGCGAGGCCCCGCCGGCGGGTCTGCTCGTCGAGCGGCCACGCGACGTGACGGTGTGGCCGTCTCGCTCCCTGGCTGCGGCGGCGCGTGGTGCCGCCGGTGGTGTCGTTGCTCCGGACGTCGCCATCCCGGACGTCGCCATCCCGGACGTCGCTGCCCTGGATGAGGCGGAGCTGGCCGCCCGAGTCGCCACCGACACCGCCGGCCCCGCCGGCCCCGCCGGCGTCGCTCGCGTCACCGGCGTCACGGCGACGGCGCCCACGAGGTGCGCGCAGTTCGCGGCCTTCATAGGTGTCTGCGTTGGTGGTCGCCCTGTTCGGTTCGGTGTGTTCGCCCCTGACTTCCATCACTCTCATGTGTACCCGAGGCCTCCGACAGTTATTGCCGGCGGAGGTGCCGGGCGGGGCGGCCGAGTGGCCTGCCGGGCCCGGACGGCACCGGCTCGTGGGGGCGGCCCGCTGCTACCGTGGGAAGCAGCGAAGACAGGAGCACGGGAGCCCGAGAGGGCTGAGAGGGCGGCTGGGAGCGACCGGCCCGCCGACCGTCGAACCTGATCCGGGTCATTCCGGCGCAGGGAGCCTCCCATGCCGGTGGCTCCCCGGTGGACGGCCCGTGATCCGAGAGGAGCGCGACGCATGTCCAGGGACGCCCGGCGACTCGTCGCGAGGCTTCGATGAGCGCTTCTTCCGGCACCCCCGACGGTTCCGGCAGCGGCGCGGTCCCCGGCGCAGCGGGAACCCCGAACACCTCGGGCACCCCGAACACCTCGGGTGCTGGCGGGGTCGCCGACGTCGTCGTGGTCGGCGGGGGCGTCGCGGGCCTCGGTGTCGCCTGGCGGCTGGCCCAGCGGGGTGTGTCGGTGGTGGTCGCCGACGCGACGCCCGGCCGGGGTGCCTCGGACGTCGGTGCGGGGATGATCGCGCCGGTCACCGAGGCGACGGCCACCGAACCGGAGTTGCTCGGCCTCACCCGCGAGTCGGCGGCTCGCTGGCCGGGGTTCGCCGCCGAGCTCGAGGAGGCGGCGGGGCGCTCGGTCGGCTACCGCGACGAGGCGACCCTCGCGGTGGCGCTCGACGCCGACGACCACCGCGTGCTGCTCGACCTGTACGACCTCCAGGTCGAGCTCGGCCTCGAGGTGGAGCGGCTCCGCAGCAGCGAGTGCCGGGAGCTCGAGCCGGGTCTGGCTCCGCAGGTCCGCGGTGGGCTCCTCGTGACCGCCGACCACCAGGTCGACAACCGTGCGCTCACCGCGGCGCTGCTCGTGGCGTGCGAGCGGGCGGGGGTGGAGCTTCGCACCGAGGGTGTGGACCGGATCGTGGTCGAGCGCGAGCGGGTGCGGGGTGTGGTCCTCGCGGGCGGCGACGAGTTGGGTGCGGACACCGTGGTGGTGGCGGCGGGGTGCTGGTCGTCGCAGCTCGGGGGCCTGCCGGCGGAGGTGCTCCCGCCGGTGCGCCCGGTCAAGGGGCAGATCTTGCGTCTGGCGGGGTCTGCGGACGCGCCGATCGTGGGCCGTACCGTTCGCGGCCTCGTGGAGGGTTCGCCGATCTACCTGGTGCCCCGTTCCGACGGTCGGGTCGTGGTGGGCGGCACCGTCGAGGAGCAGGGCTACGACGTGACGGTGACCGCCGGTGCGGTGCGCGACCTGCTCGACGACGCCTTCGCGCTGGTCCCCGAGGTCACCGAGCTGGAGCTGGTGGAGGCGCGGGCGGGGCTGCGGCCTGGCACGCCCGACAACGCTCCGATCCTCGGCCGCTGCGCGCTGGAGGGTCTGGTGATGGCGACGGGTCACCACCGGCACGGGTTCCTGTTGTTGCCGGTGACCGCCGACGAGGTCGCGGCGGTGGCCGCGGGCGGCGACACGTCCGAGGTGTTGGCGTCGTTCGGCCCGCAGCGGTTCGTGGGCGAGGGGGTGGCGTCGTGAGCCCGGCGAGCGTGGCGGTGTGGGTGAACGGCGAGGCGCGCGAGGTCGAGGAGGGCACGACGGTCGGGTCGCTCGTCGACGCGCTGGCTGCGCTCGCCGGCGCGCCCGGCGAGTCCGGCGTCGCCACGGGAGGCGGCTCGGGCGACACCGCGGGTGACGGGCGCGGTCGGCGGGGGGTCGCGGTGGCGGTGAACGAGGAGGTCGTGCCGCGCAGCGCGTGGGACGAGACGCCGGTGCGCGACGGCGACCGCGTCGAGGTGCTGAACGCGGCGCAGGGAGGGTGAGCGACGTGGCTGTCGACGAGACCGGCACCGGCGGTGGAGGGCGCGAGGCGTTGCGGATCGGCGACCGCGTCTTCGGCTCGCGCCTGATCCTGGGCACCGGCGGCGCGCCGAGCCTGGAGGTGCTGGAGCGGGCCATCGTGGCCTCGGGCACGGAGCTGGTGACGGTGTCGATGCGGCGGGTCGACCCCTCCACGCGGGGTTCGGTCCTCGACGTGCTGGAGCGCACGAAGGTGGGTGTGCTCCCGAACACGGCCGGCTGTTTCACGGCCCGCGAGGCGGTCACCACCGCGAGGCTGGGCCGCGACGCGTTGGAGACGCCGCTGGTGAAGTTGGAGGTGATCGGCGACGAGCGGACGCTGATGCCGGATCCGGTGGAGCTGCTCGACGCGGCGGAGACGCTGGTCGACGACGGCTTCGTGGTGCTGGCCTACACGAACGACGATCCGGTCACGGCGAAGCGGCTCGCCGACCTCGGGTGCGGCGCGGTGATGCCGCTCGGGTCGCCGATCGGCAGCGGGATGGGGATCCGCAACCCGTACAACCTGGCGATCATGCGCGAGCAGGTGGAGGTGCCGTTGATCCTCGATGCGGGCATCGGCGCGCCGTCGGACGCGGCGATCGCCATGGAGCTCGGGTGCGACGGGGTGCTGCTGGCGTCCGCGGTGACCCGGGCCCGTGATCCGGAGGCGATGGCGGAGGCGATGCGCAAGGCGGTGGAGGCCGGCCTGAGCGGCCATCGGGCGGGGCGGATCCCGAGGCGCCTCTACGCGGAGGCGTCGTCGCCGAGCGAGGGGACGGCGGACCTGCTGGGCCCCCAACTCGGCCGTGCGGTCGGCCGCGACCGCGGGGAGCCGTGACGTCCCTCTTCTCCCTCCCGGCGTCCGCAGCCGCCGCTCAGTCCTGCTCCAGCGCCTCGTCCCGAGCCCTGTCGCCGCTCTTCTCCCTCCCGGCGTCCGCAGCCGCCGCTCAGTCCTGCTCCAGCGCCTCGT
>CAYTKN010000009.1:0-17019 GCA_964438505.1 uncultured Burkholderiales bacterium | reverse complement strand
CCCGAGCCCTGTCGCCGGCGCGCAGGTCCGGCGTGTAGTCGGCACCGAGCGGAAGGTGGGCTGCGGTGCCGAAGGTGGCTTCGAGGGCGGTGTGGAGGCGTGCCAGGTCGCCGCGGGCATGTTCGGGATGTTCGAGGTAGGTGTCGATCGCTTCGCGGATCAGATCGGAGACCGTCCGGCCGCGGGCTTCGCTGCGTGCTCGGAGACGTGCTCGCTGTACCTCGTCGAGGTAGATCTGGGTGCGCTCCACGATGGAGGAGCATGCACCATCCACCCCGGGTGCAGCCACTGACGGCGATGGTGATGTCGCTCGGTGGGGGTTCAAGCTGCGCTGGGGACGTGCCGAAACCTTGATCGGGAGGTCCCGGCATGGCGAGCGGTGGTTGGCAGTTCTATCTGGTGAGCTTCGCCGGCTCGGCAGCGCTGTGCCTGGTGCTGACGCCGCTGGCGCTGCGCGTCGCGCTGCGGCGGGGGATCTTCGACGAGCCGGCCTCCCACAAGCGCCACGCGTCGCCGGTCCCGTACCTGGGTGGCGTCGCGATCGTCGTCGCCTTCTCGGCGGTGGTGGTCGGCGCGGCGCTGGTGCGGCCGCCGACGAGCGGCCTGGGCGAGCTCGTCGCCGTCTTCGGGGTGGCGTTGGTGCTCGCCGCGACGGGTCTGTGGGACGACCTGGCGAACCTCCCGGCGGTGTCCCGCCTCGGGGTGCAGGTCGCGGGCGGCGCGGCGGTGTGGTGGCTGGGCGCGGGCGTGTCGATCGTCGGGTTCGCGCCGGTGGACGCGGCGTTCACGGTGCTGTGGGTGGTGGGGGTGACCAACGCCTTCAACCTGCTCGACAACATGGACGGGCTCTCGGCGGGTGTGGCGGCGATCGGTGCCGGCTGGCTGTTCGTGATCGCGGCGGTCAACGGGCAGTTCCTGGTCGCCGGGCTGGCCGCGGCGCTGGCGGGCTGCGCGCTGGGCTTCCTGCGCCACAACTTCCATCCGGCGCGGATCTACATGGGCGACGCGGGGAGCCTGTTCCTCGGGTTCCTGCTCGCGTACCTGGGCCTGAAATTGCGCTTCGCCGGGCCGACCTCGGTGACGTTCCTGGTGCCGATCCTCGTGGTGGGGGTGGCGCTGTTCGACACGGCGCTGGTGACGGTGAGCCGGATCGCCCACGGCCGCAGCCCGCTCCGCGGCGGTCTCGACCACACGAGCCACCGTCTCGTGCAGGTCGGTGTGGGGGTGCCCGCGGCGGTCTCGTTGATCGACGCGGCGGCCTTCGCGAGCGGCATGCTGGGTCTGGTGGTGAGCCGCATCGACCGCCTCTCCGCGTACCTGCTGGCCGGCTTGGTGGTGGCTCTCGGGCTCCTGCTGGGCGGCCTGTTGCTCCGGGTGCGGGTCTACGCCCCCGACGACGAGTCGTTGGAGGCGATCGTCGCCGTCGAGGCGCGCCGGGCGGTCGCGAGCCTCGAGTCGCCGTGGCCGGACGGCGAGCATCGCGGGCATCGCGGGCATCGCGAGCGCCGCGAGGATCCTGAGGGTGTCGCGCGCGAGCGCGACCGGGTCCCCGACGCGGTGGCGGCCGCCGGTAACGTTCCCGGCGCATGGCCTGGGACACCGACGACGCCAAGGAGCGCTCGAAGCAACGGGACCGGGAGCTGAGCCGGTACCTCCCCGAGTTGGCGGCGGGCTCGTCCTTCTACCGCCGGCACCTCGCCGCCTGCGGCATCGATCCGCGGCGGGTGCACGGCCTCGAGGATCTCCGGCGGTTGCGGCCGGTGGGTTGGGAGGACGTCGCGGAGGATCCGGGCGCGTTCCTGGTGACGCCCGGCGAGCGCGACGTCGCCCGCGTCGGTGACCGGCTGGTGGTGCTGTGGGTGGCGTTGGGCAGGCTGCTGCGCCGTAGGGAGCGGGTGAACCGCGACGTGCTGGAGCCGCTGTTCAAGCCGGTGCTGTGGACCCTGGAGGGCGGTGTGCCGGTCGGTTCCACCGAGGCCGACCTGGAGCTGCTCGGTGAGGCGGGCGCGCGGGTGCTGTCCCTCGCGGGCCTGGCCCGCCACGACGTGCTGGTCTCGGTGGCCGCCCCGGGCCCGGACCTCGCGTTCTGGCAGCTCGCCGCCGGTGCCCGCGCGGCGCACGTGGCGGCGTTGCACCTGGGGCCGGACGCCGACGCGGAGGAGGTGGCGGCGGCGGGGCCGGACGCGCTGGCGGGTGGCGGCGACGAGCTGTTGGCGGTGCTGGCCGCGGTGGAGGAGGCGGGCCTGGCGCTGCCGCGACTGCACGCGGTCGTCGTCGCCGGCGAGGATCCGGATGCGGGCATCCGTGACGCGCTGGCCGTCGCGGCGTCGCGCCTCAGCGACGAGGACGTGGCGGTGATCGGGATGTGGGCGCCGAGGGGTGCGCGGGCGATGTGGGGGGAGTGCCGCGACGGCGCCGGGTACCACACGTTCCCGGACCTGGAGGTGCTCGAGGTGGCCCGCTCGGGCGCGCTGCACCGTTTGGGCGAGGGCGAGCTGCTGTGGTCGGCGTTGGGTTGGCGGGGTACCGCGGTGCTGCGGTTGCGGACGGGCGCCGTCGGGGAGCTCACCGAGGGCACCTGCGACGCCTGCGGTCGCAGCGGCCCGATGGTGGTGACGGGCAGCCGCGGCCTCGAGGCGGTGGTCCGGCTGCTCGAGGCGCGCGAGGAGGTCGCCGCGTTCGCGCTCGAGGTGCGAGCGGTGGATGGTGTCGACGAGCTGCTGGTGTTCGTGGCGTTGCGGCGGGGGGTCGACGCGGCGGCCCTGGTCGGCGACCTGGACGGGTGGTTGGTGGCGACCCAGTACGTGGTGGTGCCGCGCCGCAGCGTCGACGCGAAGGCGCGCCGGGCGGGCTCGCGGGTGGTGGACGCCCGCCCGTCCTGATCCGGCCTCGGCGCCAGACCCGGACCCAGACCCAGGAACTGGGCGGGGAGTCGGCCTGATCCGCCGTCGTAGACTCGGAGTGTGACCTCCGAGACCCCCCTCGCCTGTCTGGACTACGCCGCCACCACGCCGGTGCGGCCCGAGGCGCGCGAGGCGATGCTGCCGCTCTACGGGGCGAACTTCGGGAATCCGTCGGGGGTCCACGAGATCGCCCGGCGGGCCAAGACGGTGCTCGAGGAGGCCCGCGAGCAGGTGGCCGCCGACCTGGGCTGTGTGCCCCGCGAGGTGGTCTTCACGGGCAGCGGCTCGGAGTCCGACAACCTGGCGATCAAGGGCGCGGCGCGAGCGGTCCGCGACGAGCACCGCGGCGAGGGGGTGGTGACGACGGCCTTCGAGCACCACGCGGTCCTCGACTCGGTCGACCGCATGGAGCGCGAGGGATTCCGGACCGCGCGGGTGGGTGTGGGCTCCGACGGGATCGTCGATCTCGACGCGTTGGCCGACGCCCTCGACGAGCGCACGGCGGTGGTCTCGGTGATGTTGGTCAACAACGAGGTGGGCACGGTCCAGCCCCTCGACGAGGTGGCGGCGCTGGTGCGCGAGCGTGCGCCCCGCGCGGTGCTCCACACCGACGCGGTGCAGGGGCCGCCGTGGCTGGACGTCGCCGCCGCGACGCGCCACGCCGACCTGGTGACGGTCTCGGCCCACAAGTTCGGTGGCCCCAAGGGGGTCGGCGTGCTGGTGGTGCGCGGCGGCACCCGGTTGGTGCCGTTGGTCGACGGCGGCGGCCAGGAGATGGGCCGGCGTTCGGGCACCCAGGACGTGGCGGGGATCGTCGGGCTGGCGACGGCGTTGCGGGTCACCACGGAGCGCCGCGACGAGGAGGTCGGGCGGATCCGGGTCCTGCGGGATCGTCTCGTCGGCGGTCTCCGGGCGGCCGTTCCCGACGCCTTCTTCAACGGTGAGCCGGCGGCGAAGGTCGCGGGCAACTGCCACGTGGGGTTCCCGGGTGTGGAGGCCGAGACGCTGCTGCTGATGCTCGATCGCGACGGGGTGTGCGCCGCGGCGGGCTCGTCGTGCCAGTCGGGTTCGATGGATCCCTCGCACGTGCTGCTCGCGATGGGGGTGGAGCGTCGCGACGCGCTGGCGTCGGTGCGGTTGAGCCTCGGGTGGCCGTCGAGCGACTCGGACGTGGATCGCGCCCTCGAGGTGATCCCGGCCGCGGTGGAGCAGCTCCGTCCGTTGGCGGCGAAGGCGAAGAGGTAGTGGCGATGCGGGTGCTCGCCGCGATGAGCGGCGGTGTCGACTCCTCGGTCGCGGCCGCGCGCCTCGCGGAGGCCGGCCACGACGTGACGGGGGTGACCCTGAAGGTGTGGGGCGGCCCGCAGGACTCGGGGTGCTGCTCGGTCTCCGACGTGGAGGACGCCCGGCGGGTGGCGGCGCAGCTCGGCCTCCCCCACTACGTGTTCAACCTCACCGACGAGTTCGCCGCGGACGTGGTGGAGCCGTACGTGGACGCCCACGCGGCGGGCGCCACGCCGAACCCGTGCGTGGAGTGCAACCGGTCGATCAAGTTCGGTCGCCTGCTCGAGCGGGCGGAGCTGATGGGCTTCGACGCGGTCGCGACGGGGCACCACGCCCGGGTCACCCGCGACGGCGACCGCTTCCGGTTGCGGCGCGGGGTCGACGCTGCGAAGGACCAGTCGTACGTCCTCTACATGCTCGGCCAGCGCGAGCTGGCGCGCAGTGTGTTCCCGGTGGGGGAGTCGACGAAGGACGAGGTGCGCGCCGAGGCGGCGGCGTTGGGGCTGCGCACCGCGGACAAGGCCGAGAGCATGGACGTGTGCTTCGTCACGAGCGGCGACCGGGAGTCGTTCCTCGCGAGCCGCGGCGCGATGCGTCCCGGCGAGATCGTCGACGTGGAGGCGGGCCGGGTGGGCCGCCACGACGGCCACGCCGCGTTCACGGTGGGCCAGCGCCGCGGCCTGGACGTGGCGTTGGGCGAGCGCCGCTACGTCCTCGGTGTCGACGCGGCGACGGCGACGGTGACGATCGGGCGCCGCGACGACCTGCTCACCGACCGGGTGGCGGTGCGGGGCTGGTGCTTCGTGGACGGCCCGCCGCCGCCCGACGAGACGCTGACGGTGCAGGCCCGTGCGCACGGCACCCTCGGTCGCGGCTGCCTGGAGGGCGGTTCGGCGACGGTCCGCCTGGAGGAGCGGGCGCCGCGGGTCGCACCCGGCCAGGTGGTGGCCCTGTACCGGGGCGACGAGCTGGTCGGCGGGGGACTCGCCGAGTAGCCGATGATGCGCCGCACAGATCGCGAGACACACCGTGCGACAGGTCGCGACGCGGATCGCGGCGCGGATCGCGGCGCGGATCGCGGCGCGGATCGCGATGCGGATCGTGAGGCAGGTCGCGACGCGTCGGGCGACGAGGCCGCCTGGCGGCGCCGCTTCCGGGCCGCCAGGGTGGGGTTGCCGTCGTGGGCCCGCGACAAGCCGACGCGTGCGCTCTACCCCTCGAACGTGTCGGGGAAGTGGGAGCTCTACGCGTGGGATCTCGTCGCGGACGAGCACCGTCAGGTCACCGACCGCCCGGAGGGCACGGTGTCGGGGACGGTCGAGCCGTCGGGCGACCGGATCTGGTGGTTCGACGACGAGGCGGGCGACGAGCGCGGCTGGTGGGTGAGCGAGCCGTTCGCGCCCTCGCCCGGCTTCCCCGATCCGGTCGCCCCGTCGCTCGCCAAGGCGTACAGCGCGGGCCTGGCCGTGGGGGACGACCTCGCGGTGATCGGCCGGTCGATCGAGGACCGCACGACGCTCCACGTGGTGCGCTCCGGTGGGGAGCCGGAGCTGATCTACGAGCACGAGGAGGACGCCGGGGTCGGAGGGTTGAGTCGGGACGCGACGTTGCTGTGCATCAGCCACTCGGAGCACGGCGACGCCCGCCATCCGGCGTTGCGGGTGGTGGACCTCTCGGGGGAGACGGTCGCCGAGCTGTGGGACGGCGAGGGTCGGGGCCTGCACCCGTTGGGCTGGTCGCGGGTGCCGGGCGACCAGCGGCTGCTGGTGCTCCACGAGCGCTCCGAGATGGCCCGTCCGATGGTGTGGGACCCGGTCGAGGGGGTGGAGACCCACCTCGACGTCGACCTCCCGGGGGAGGTGACGGCGTCGTGGTGCCCGGATGGCGAGGCGGTGGTGCTGGTCCACGACCACCGGGGCCGCAGCGACCTGCACCGCTACGACCTCGACGGCGGTGTCCTCGAGCGCCTCGCCACCGAGGTGGGCTCGGTGGGCGGCGCGCGGGTGCGCCCCGACGGGGAGGTCTGGTACTCGTGGTCGAGCGCCGCGCACCCGCCGGTGGTGCGACGCGTCGACGACGACGGCGGCGGCAACGAGGCGGTGCTCCTCGAGCCGCCGGGTGAGCCGGCTCCGCCGGGTGTCCCCTACGAGGACCTCGACGTGGAGGGGATCCACGGGTTCGTGGCCCGCCCGGAGGGCGAGGGGCCGTTCCCGACGGTGTTCCTGGTCCACGGCGGCCCGGAGAGCCACGACGAGGACCGCTTCGCCCCCGAGCCCCAGGCGTTCGTCGACCACAGCTTCGCGGTGGTGCTGGTCAACTACCGGGGCTCGTCGGGCTACGGGAAGGCGTGGCGCGACGCGCTCGAGAGCGAGACCGGTCCGGGCCTCACCGAGCTGGAGGACCTCGCCCGCGTCCACGACTGGGCGATCGGGAGCGGTCTCGCGGACCCGGCGAGGGTGGTGTTGGCGGGCCACTCGTGGGGCGGCTACCTGACGTTGCTGGGGTTGGGCCGTCAGCCGGAGCGTTGGGGCCTGGGGATCGCCGGGGTGCCGGTGGCCGACTACGTGGCGGCCTACGAGGACGAGATGGAGCCGCTCAAGGCGTTCGACCGGGCGCTGTTCGGCGGCTCACCCGAGGAGGTGCGGGAGCGGTACGTGGAGCGCTCGCCGATCACCTACGTGGAGTCGGTGCGGGCTCCGGTGCTGGTGCTGGCGGGCGAGAACGACCCGCGCTGTCCGATCCGTCAGGTCGACAACTACCTGGCTCGTCTCGACGAGTCGGGGGTGGCCCACGACGTGTACCGCTACGAGGCGGGGCACGGCTCGTTGGTGGTCGACGAGCGGGTTCGTCAGGTCGAGGTGATGCTCGAGTTCGCCGCCCGCCACCTGGGGACGCCGCCGCCCAGGTAGTGCCACCCGGGGTCGCGCCGCCGCGGTCGCTACGTCAGTGTCGCAGGCGGATTCAGGGGCGAGCTGGCGGGCGGGTGGCCGGCTCAGGTGACGACGGGTTCGACGTCCTGGCCGCCGGCGAGGGCCTGGAGCTCCGACCAGGCGTCGGAGCCGTGGTCCTCGTCGGCGCTCTCGACGTAGCGGAGGGCGTGGGTGAGGGCGACGGCGACGTGCTCGGCGAGGGCGACGAGGCTGGCGCCGCTGGTGGTGTCGGGGAGGATGGGCGACGCGGACCGCACGTCGAGGACGCCGACGACGCGGGAGCGGTGGCTGATCGGCACGGCGAGGCCGCTGAGCTCGTAGCCGAGGCCAGGATCGGCGGTGACGGACATCGACTCGTTGCGTCGGCTGACCTCCTCGGCGGTGCGTCCGGCGGCCGCGGCGTGTTGGACGCCGCGGCCGTACACGGCGCGGAGCTGGAGGCCGTCGGGCCCGACGGTGGAGATGGCCGCGCCGGCGGCGCCGACGAGGTCGATGGCGGAGCGCATGACGGTCTCGAGGAACCGGTCGAGGTCGAGGGGCGCCCGGAGGGCTTGGGCCTCCTCGACGAGGCCGTGGATCCGTCTGGCCTGGGCGTCGAGGCGGATGCGCTGCTCGCGCTCCTCGAACACGAGGCGGGTGAGCCGTCGGAGTGCGATCTCCTTCTCGAAGACGTAGGCGGTGAAGCTGAGGCTGAGCACGACGGTGGCGAGGTGCAGGGTGGCGGGGTTGATGCCGGCGACGCTCGCGACGTCGGGTGAGAGGGCGCCGAGGGTGTTGACGATGCTCACCGTGACGAGGAGCACCGCCATGACGATCCACACTTGGAGCCGGCGGCGTTCGATGGTGCCCAGGTCGCCGACGTCGCCGGCGCGCAGGCCCGCTCGACGCGCGACGTGGGCCGTGTTGCGGGTGAGATCCATGTCGTCCTTCCGGGAACCGAGCTCGTGCGTGTATGCGCGCCCACGCGTCCACGACGGAGCGTGGCCGCTTTCCGGGGTCATCGGCGCGCACCCTCGGTGAGTTGAACACAGAGCGAACAACTCTCAGGGTCGGGGTGACCACGCGGCGCATGGTCCTGCCCGATCACACCGAAAGGGTGTGTCATCCCCGATCAGACGGTATCAACCGGTTCTGGGGTCCGGTGTGGCCGGTTCCGGCCGTCCGATGAGGCCCGGCGCGGGGTCCGACGGGGGGCGGCGGGCCGGCGTCGCTCGGATCGGGGTCGGTGGTGCTCACAGCCCCCGGCCGGAGAACCCGCCGCCGGTGCCCCCTCCGAGGCCTCCGAAGCCGCCGCGACGGCCACCCGCGCGGGCCTTGAAGGAGCCGCCGAGGTCCTCGGCGGTGAACGGGCCGATCGCCTCGCCGCTCACCGCGTACTGGTAGAGGGCGGCGCGGAAGATGCCCGAGAGGGCGGCGCCGGTGGAGACGAGCAGGCCGACGGTGACCACGCCGAGGAGGATGCCGAGCAGCGGGATCGCCGCGGCGATCACGCCGACGACGAGGAAGGCGGGGATGCCGACGAGGAACATGGCGAGGCCGATGGCGGCGTTGCCGACGAGCTGCTCGCCCCAGCGCTCGCGGAAGAGGCTCGCGGAGCGCTTCACCGATCCCCAGGCGCCTTCCTCCTCGTAGAGGATGACGGGGACGACGAGGAAGGTGACGACGTCCCAGGCCATCTCGACGAGGCGGGTGACGAGGCCGCCGAGGAAGCCGGCGCGCTGGCGGATGGCGCGCAGGACGAGGCCGACGGTGGCGGTGAGCAGCGTCCAGGTGATCAGCCGGTCGACCCTCGACCAGGCGATGCGGACGCCGTCGCGCACGCTCGGGTCGCCGCCCTGGAGGCGGATGGTGGCCGCCGCGACGATCGACGCGGTGGTGAACACGGCGACGAAGGTGAGCAGGAACGCGAGGGGGATGCCGAGGACGGCCTCGACGGTGCCGTCGGGGTCGGCGTCGGTGCCGACGAGCGCGACGTAGCCGAGCAGGAACACGCCGACGACGAACAGGCCGACGACGATGGAGAGCGCGGCGAGGCCGATCAGCTCCTTGTCGGCCTTGAGCACCTCCCAGCTCTTCTTGAGGAGCCGGAAGCCCCGCGTATGCGTTCCATGTGCGTTCCTCCAAGGTCCGGTCTGAGCTCGGGTGCCGCTCCGAGCTCACGTGCCGCTCCGAGCTCACGTGCCGCTCCGAGCTCACGTGCCGCTCCAAATGTGGCCGCCGAGCTCCGAATTTGGCTTCTTGGCTGTCGTATGACGACAGCCAAGAAGCCAAATTCGGTCAGCGTCACGTGCCGGGTGGTGTCGTGGTTGCCGGTGTGGCACAGCGCCGCCGTGTGTGGTCCCCATTGTCGCCCACGGGCGGGGTCGCGTGCGGCACCGCTCCGCTGCGCCCGCGCGCAGCAGCGAACACCCTGTCGCGGTCACCCTGTGGGTGACGTTCGCTGCGGGGAGCGTCGGGCACGCTCCTCTACACTCGTGGGCGGCCCCTTGCTTCGGAGAGATGCTCCGGAGAGATGCTCCGGGGAGATGCAGTGACTCAGCAGCACCACGACCGCGCGACCGGCGCCGCCGAGGCGAGGCCGCTGCTCCGCAGGCGCACGGCGGCTCCGAAGCCGTCCCCCGAGTTCATGGCGCGCCTGCGCGCGCGGGGGTTCCGCTGGCTGTGGGTGGCCGACACGGCGTCGCTGCTGGCGGTGATGGTGGTCACCGGTCTGGTGCGGTGGGGGACGGCCTGGCCGACGTACCCGCTGACCCACTACGCGGTGGGCTTCGGCATCGCGACGGCGATCCACCTGACCGTCTACTACTTCGGCGGTCTCTACGAGCACGAGCAGCGCATCGGCCAGCGGCCGTGGCTGCCCCGTGTCACCGCGCTGACGGTGGTGGCGGTGCTCTTCGACTCGCTGGTGGCGTTCCTCACGGGCCGGTTCCTGATGCCGCGAGCGAACCTGGCGGTCCTCGCGGTGGCGGGCTCGTTGGTGCTCACGCTCAACCGGCGGTTGTCGCGGGCGCTGCGCATCTACCGGGGTGGGAGGCCCCGCGTGCTGATCGTGGGTCCGCCCGACGACATCCGCACCGCCCGCGAGCACCTGCACGACAGCGACCGCGCCGCGCTGCTCGTTGGCGAGGCCGACAACGCTGAGCGCCTCACTGAGAAGGTCGAGGAGGCGGGCGCCACCGACGTGCTGTTGCTCTCCGGCCGGGCGCTCGACGCGATCTACCCGGAGCCGTTGACGGCGCTCGAGGAGCGCGGCATCGGGGTGCTCCAGCGGGTGAGCCCCCGCGACACGCTGCTGGGTCTCCGGGAGGTGCGCGAGATCGCGGGGATGCCCTTCGTGGTGCTGCACACCCACACGCTCCCGAGGTCGCGGGCGAACTTCAAGCGGGCGATCGAGCTGGTCGGCCTGCTGGTGTCGTTGCCGGTGACGGTGCCGATGCTGGCGCTGGCCGGCCTGTACGTACGGGTGGTGGCGGGCGCGCCGGTGCTGTTCTGGCAGGAGCGCACCGGCAAGGACGGCGTCCCCTACCGGATGGTGAAGTTCCGCACGATGTACCGCGACGCGGAGGAGGGTCTCGGCCCGGTGCTCGCGGCGCGGGGCGACCCGCGGGTGATCCCGGCGTGCGAGTGGATGCGCAAGACCCGCGTCGACGAGCTGCCGCAGCTCTGGAACGTGGCCAAGGGGGAGATGTCGGTGGTGGGGCCGCGCCCGGAGCGCCCCGAGCTGACCGAGCAGTTCGAGGAGCTGATCCCCGGCTACGGGCGCCGCCACGACGTGCCGCCGGGCATCACGGGCCTCGCGCAGGTGCAGGGCCGCTACCACACCGACCCCGGCTACAAGCTGGGCCACGACCTCCAGTACCTGGTGAACTGGTCGCCGGTGCGCGACGTGCAGATCCTGGCGCGGACGATCTGGGTGGTGCTGACCCGCCAGGTGTGACGAGCTCCGGGACACCCCGGCGCCCCGCCCCGCCTGCCTCGCGCAGCCTGCCCGGCGCCAACCGTAGGATCGTCGGGATGGCAGACGGGATGACCGACGCAGCCGGCCAGCAGCATCAGGGGCAGCGTCCTGGGCAGGATCCTGGGGAGCGTCCGGGGCCCTCGTCGTGGCCGGCGGTCTCGGTGGTGATGCCGGTGCGCGACGAGGCGGCGACGCTCGAGGCATCGGTGGCGGCGGTGCGCGCCCAGGAGTATCCGGGCCCGGTCGAGGTGGTCCTCGCGGTGGGGCCGTCGGGCGACGGCACCGAGGAGGTGGCGCGGCGCCTCGCGGAGGCCGACGCGGCCGTGGTGGTCGCCGAGAACCCCGGCGGGCGCACCTCGGCGGGGCTCAACGCGGGCCTGGCGGCGTCGAGCGGCGTGGTGGTCGCCCGGGTCGACGGGCACGCGGAGCTCTCGGCGGGGTACCTGCGTCGGGCGGTCGAGCTGCTCGAGGAGACGGGCGCCGACAACGTCGGCGGTGTGCAGCAGGCGGTGGGCGAGACGCCCTTCGAGGAGGCCGTCGCGGCGGCGATGACCTCGCGGTTCGGCACCGGCGACGCGAAGTTCCACTATGGCGGCGCGCCGGGCCCGACCGACACCGTGTACCTGGGGGTGTTCCGCCGCGAGGCCCTCGAGCGCCTCGGCGGGTTCGACGAGTCGCTGGTCCGCAACCAGGACTACGAGCTGAACTGGCGGATCCGCGACTCGGGGGGCACGGTCTTCTTCCATCCCGGCCTGCGCGTCCGCTACCGCCCGCGCTCGTCGCTGCGCGGCTTGGCGCGCCAGTACTTCGAGTACGGGCAGTGGAAGCGCGAGGTGCTGCGTCGCCATCCCCGGTCGCTGCGGTGGCGCCACCTGGTGCCGCCGGTGGCCCTGGCGGCGGTCGCGGCCGGCAGCGCGGGCGCGGTGTGGGACCGCCGCTGGCTGGTGCTGCCGGGGGGCTACGCGGCGTCGCTGGTGGCGGCGTCGCTGGCGTCGCCGGCCGCTGGGTCGCCGGCCGCGGGCCGGGCCTCTCTTGGGGTGCGCGCCCGCCTGCCGGTGGTGTTCGCGGCGATGCACCTCTCGTGGGGGGCGGGGTTCCTGGTCGGCGCGCGCGGGGTCCGGACAGCCTCGCGTCGGTGAGCCGCAGCGTGGCGGGGAGCGCCGCACGGCACCGCACGCCGCTGACGAGGCCGGTGTCCGTCGTGGGGGTCGTGCCCACCGACGGGGGTGGCCCACTTGCGGGGGTGGATGGCGTCCGTTCAGCCATGTTTGGGACAAATGCCCTTGTCACGGGTGCCAGGGGTTGCCATGATGAGGCGCGATGACCAGTCTGCCGTCCCCGTCGTCCCTGCTGGACCGGGTGGGGTCCGTGTCCCGGCTGATACCGGGGCTGGTGGTGCCGGGGCTGGTGGTCTTGGTGTTGGTGCCGGCCGGGTGGCTGCTGGTGGTGGCCACGGGTGGCACACCGAACGCGTGGGCGCACGTGATGTACGTACCGATCGTCGTCGCGGCCGGCGCGTGGGGGTTCCGGGGCGCGTTGGCGGTCGCGCTGGTGGCCGGTGTGCTGCTCGGTCCGCTGTCGCCGCACGACCCGTCGATGTCGGCGGGCGAGTTCCACGCGAGCTGGTTGAACCGGCTGGTGTTCTTCCTGCTGATCGGCTCGTTGGTGGCGTGGGGGCTGGATCAGTTGCGTGTCCGCGAGGCGCGCTTCCGGGCGTTGGTGCAGGGGGCGGGAGATCTGATCGTGCTGGCGGACGCGGACGGTTCGGTGCGGTACGCGAGCCCGGCGTCGTCGTCGATCCTGGGCTTCGAGCCCGACGATCTGGTGGGGACGCGACTGGGCGAGCTGGTCCACGAGGACGACGATCCGACGGCGGTGTTCGACGAGCCGCGGGTGGTTCGGGTGCGTCACCGCGACGGCTCGTTCCGCCACCTGGAGGTGCTGGTCCGCGACCTGCGCGACGACTCGGCGGTGGGTGCGTTGGTGGTCAACGCCCGTGACGTGACCGAGCGGATCGCGTTGCAGGCGCGGGTGCACTACCAGTCGCTCCACGATCCGCCGACGGGCTTGGCGAACCGGGTGTTGCTCGCCGACCGGTTGGCGAACGCGCTGGCCCGTCAGCGTCGTCTCCGTCGGCCCCTGGCGGTGTTCGCCGTGGCGTTGGATCGCTTCGACGTGGTGCGGGCGAGCCTCGATCACGACGCCGCGGAGTCGCTGTTGGCGGCGTTGGGTCAGCGTCTGGTGGGGCGTCTGCGCCCGGCCGACACGGTGGCGCGGGTCGGCGACGACGACCTGGCGGTGCTCTGCGAGGAGAGCGACGGTGTGGGGACCTCGACGCTGGCGGAGCGCATCCTGGCAGGGGTGCGGGAGCCGTTCGTGGTGGACGGCGAGGAGGTGTACGTCACCGCGTCGGTGGGCGCGACGGTGGTGGAGGATCCGTCGGTGGTCCCCGACGAGGTGTTGCGGCGGGCGTCGTCGGCTGCGGGGGTGGTGAGGGCCCGTGGTGGCGACGGGTTCGTGGCCGACGTGGAGGCGCGCCCGGAGCGTGCGGCGCAGCGGCTGCGTGCCGAGACCCAGCTCCATCAGGCGTTGGCCCGCGACGAGCTGCGGGTCCACTACCAGCCGGTGGTGCGCGTGCTGACCGGTCAGGTGGAGAGCGTGGAGGCGCTGGTGCGCTGGGAGCACCCCGAGGCGGGCCTGCTGGAGCCGAGCCATTTCCTGCCGTTGGCGGAGGAGACGGGGCTGATCGTGGCGATCAGCGAGGTGGTGCTCGACGAGGCGTGCGCGCAGCTCCGCTGCTGGCGCGACGCCGGCGGCGCTCTCGAGCGTCTGGGGATGGCGGTGAACGTGTCGGGCGGCCATCTGCTCGGCACCAGGCTGGTGGAGCTGGTGGAGGCGACGTTGCGCCGACATCGGGTTCCGGCGTCCGCGTTGACCGTGGAGATCACCGAGAGCGAGATGGTGGAGCGCTCGGGCGACTCGTTGGCGCAGCTCGACGCGCTGCGTGCGTTGGGGGTGGGCGTCGCGGTCGACGACTTCGGGACGGGCTACTCGTCGCTCGGCTACCTGAAGCGGCTGCCGGTCGACGCGGTGAAGATCGACCGCCTCTTCGTCGCCGATCTGGCTCGCGACGCGGCGGACGAGGCGATCGTCAGCGCGGTGGTGGGCCTGGCCCACTCGTTGGGTCTGCCGGCGATCGCCGAGGGGGTGGAGACCCGCGAGCAGCTCACGATGCTCGGTGAGCTCGGCTGCGACTTCGCGCAGGGCTTCTTCTTCTCGCGGCCGCTGGATCCCGGCGAGCTCGAGGCGCTGTTCTCGCAGGGCGCGCACTTCCCGACGGCGTCACCCGCGCGGGTGCTCTGAGGTTCTCGCGGCTCGCGCGCTGCGGAGCGACGGTGTCGGTTGCCGGAGTGCGAGACTGGACGCTTTCGGATGAGGAGGTGCGGCCGTGGGCGACAACGTGAAGCTCGACCCCGACGCGATCGCCGAGATCTGCGATCGACATCAGGTCCGGCGGTTGTCGCTCTTCGGTTCCGCTGCGACCGAAGCCTTCGACCCGGAGTCGAGCGATGTCGACTTCCTGGTCGAGTTTGCTGGAGACGCCGAGAACCTCTTCGATTCCTACTTCGGGTTGAAGGAGGATCTCGAGCGCTTCCTCGGTCGCTCGGTCGATCTCGTGATGTCGAAGTCGCTCGAGAACCCCTTCTTCGCCTCGTCTGTCGAACAGACCCGCTACGTGCTGTATGCAGCCTGAGGCCCGGGCGCTCCTCTGGGACGCCCATCGCGCGACCGAGCTGATTTGGGACTTCGTGGCCGAGAGGTCGTGGGAGGATTATCAGGGCGATGCCATGTTGCGATCGGCCGTGGAGCGGCAGTTCGAGATCGTCGGTGAGGCGCTGAATCGCTTATCGCAGACGGATCCCACCGTCGCTGCACAGATCGGTGACCTTCCGCGGATCGTGGCGTTCCGCAATGTCCTGATCCATGGGTACGCAACGATCGACGATGCGATCGTGTGGAGGTCGTGACTGACCGTCTCGTAGGACTGACCGAGACACTTGGCAGTCTTCTCGCAGAGAGCGCTTGACTGCACGAGTGACGTGAGGACGCGGCGGCAGTGGGGCACTGGCGGGCGCAGACACCGCTGCGAGGCCGTGGAGTGCACGGGGTGAAGGGGAAGACGAGAGCGGGGGCGGGGCGGCGGGTCCCCGCCCCGCTCTCGGACCGGGCGGTGCCGGTGTGGGGTAGGTACCCTGGTTTTGGCACCGCTGAAACACTCTCGCGCAAATTTTTGCTCGTGTCATCGCGCCCGTCCGTGTCGCCGCTCTCGGCTGGCGAGGAGGGGCGTCGGTGACGACGGCTCCGGAATCCGGCGGTGCGGACCCGGCCGGGCCGGCCGGCTCAGGGCGGTGGCGGCGCTCAGCTCGCGATGGCGGCGGCGATCGCTGCGCTGGCGCCGAGACCGCCGACGAGGCTGGGGAACACCAGACCGGCCACCCACTTGATGGTCGACTTGGTGGAGCGCTCCATCTCGGCGCGCAGGTTCCCCATTTCGCCGCTCAGCTCGCCCATCTCACCGCGCAGGTTCCCTATCTCGCCGCTCAGCTCGCCCATCTCACCGCGCAGGTTCCCCATCTCACCGCGCAGGTTCCCCATCTCACCGCGTAGCTCGCCGCGCAGCCCGCCCATCTCGTCGAGGAGCTCGCCGCGGACCTCCCGCACCTCGCCGCGCAGCGCGGCGAGGTCGTCCTTGGTGGCGAGGTTGGTGACGGGCATGACCGGGAGGCGCTCCAGCAGTCGCTTGGTTGTCTCGTCCCCGAGCCGCTCGATGAGCAGTTCACGGAGGCGGATGTCGTCGGATCGTGAGACCATGATTCACCTTTCCATGGAGCCGCGCAACGGGCGCGACGGGTGGGACGGGTCGGCGACCGGCGACGTCGACGGGGACGTCGACGATCGGGACGCCGAGGAGCCGTCGGGGTCGGGTCGTCGGGTCGGAGCAGGTGTCGTTCGGTGGGGGTGGACCGCCCGGGCTGGTCATGGTGGGGCGCGTCGGTGGAGGAGGCCGGCTTGGCGGTCTCGTTCGGTTTTGGTGCGGTGGCAGCCTGGACATCTGGGTTTGATGTTGTGGTAGCTGACGGGGCCGCCGTTGGCGTCGGGGTCCACGTGGTCGAGCTCGAGATGGAAGTGGCGGCCGCAGTCGAGACAGCGGGGCCCGTCGAAGTCGGGGGCGGGGCCGATCTCGATGAGGGTGCGGAGCGCTTCGGGGATGTGGCGTCCGTAGCGCACGAACCTGTCGAGTTTGGTGCCTTCGTGGAGGAGGGTGGTGACGATCGCGTCGGTGGCGAGGTCGCGGAGGGTGTCGTGGCCGATGGGGCCGACGCCGGGGATGTGGGCGCGCCCGCTGTTGAGGTCGTAGACGGCGACGAGATCCACCCGACGCCGCCGCCGCCGCGGTTTGGAGGTGTTGTGGTCGTGGAGGAGGGCGGCGAGCGCGTCGGCGGCGCGCGCCTCGCGGGGCTCGCGGCGGTAGTCCTGGTTGCCGGCTCGCCATTGGCGGTCGACCTCCGCGTCGAGGCCTCGGATGATCGGCACCCCGATCTCGGGCTCGAGGCGGAACTGCCCGCAGATCATGCCGAGCTCGTCGACCCAGTGACGCAACTCACGCGCGGCGTGGCGCTTCGCGGCGAGCTCCTCAGGATCCATCGCCTCCTGACGCTTCCGCCGTCCGCGCCGCTTCACCCCACGCAGACCCTCACGTCGGGCGGCATCCAGCATGTCAGCCTCGGAGCCGGGGCAGGCCTCCTCGGTGCGTTGCACCTCGCGGGCCTCCTTGAGGGAGAGTTCACCGGCTTCGACCGCCGCGCGGGTGTCGTCGAGATGTTCCAAGCCGGCGGCGAGCTCGAGATCCCCGCGGGCCTCCCCCGAGCTCGAACCCGTCTCG
>CAYTKN010000008.1:44675-100456 GCA_964438505.1 uncultured Burkholderiales bacterium | reverse complement strand
GACATCATCGGCGAACGCTGGCTGCGGATCCCCGCCGCCGGCCTCGCCATCCGACACATCCGCAACCCCGTCGGCCTCGGCACCCTCGGCGCACTCGCCACCTTCGCCGCGGTCGTCAAGGGCACACGCCGCGACGGCGACGATCACGACGTGACGACGACCGGGACGGCGCCGAAGTCACCCGGATCGGTCTCCAATCCGGTCGCGCCACGGACCAGCAAGGTGACGACGTCACCAGACGAGGCGCCGGAGAGGTCCAAGGTCACGCTGTAGGACTCCGGCTCCTCGAAGGCTCCACCCTGGGTCGTCACCCGGTCGAGGAGCCCCCCGGCCTCGCCGGCGACGTGCGCGCTCACCACGACGCTCGCTTCGAAGCCGCGGGCGGAACCGGCGACGTCGATCGGACCGGCCGGCACCTCGGCCGCCGACTCGGGCGTGGTGATCGTCGCGTGCTCGCTCACGGCGCCCACCACGAACCACCCGTCCTCGGGGCCGACCCGGCGCAGCAGCAGCACGCTGCGGAGCACCCGGCTCCCGCCCTCCCCCTCGCCGGGGGAGAACACCTCGATCTCGCCGCTCCGCGCGTCGCCCTGCCGGAACTCGCCGAGCGTGGGCGGCACGCCGAGCACCTCCTCGACGAACCCCTCGGCCGCCTCCTCCGGTGTTCCGAAGACCACCTCGGCGGCAGGCCACACAGCCAGCTGCTCCAAACCGGCGACCTCGCTCGTGGTGGTCGTGTCGTCGACAGCCGCCGTGGTGGTGGTCTCCTCGACGCCGGTCGTCGTCGTGCTCGTGGAGGTCGTAGCGCCCTCGTCGTCACCGTCGCAGGCGGTGAGCAGCAGAGCCACGGCCGCCAGCGCGGCCAGCGGACGCATCACGGGCATCTCCGTCCCTCCTCCTCGGGAAGATGGCCAGAGCATCTCACAGACCACCTCGGAGCCACGACGACCGTGGCGGTCGAAGCACCGTAGTACCGTCCCCGGCCATGACGGCGCTCGCCGAGCTCCGAGCCGACCTGGCGGACGAGCACGAGGACCTGGATCGCCTCGTCGCGGGCCTCCCGGACGGAGCGTGGACCCGCCCGACCCCGGCCGAGGGTTGGACGGTGGCCGACCAGATCGGCCACCTCGGCTACTTCGACCGGACCGCCCGCCTCGCCGTCACCGACCCCGAAGCGTTCGCCGCCCACGTCGACGAGCTGCTCGCCACCGACGACCTCGCGGCAGCGGCCGACACCCTCCTCGACGGACCGCGAGCGCTCGCACCGCCGGAGCTCCTCGAATGGTGGCGCGACGCGCGCCGCCAGCTCCTGGAGGCCGCAGCATCCCTCTCCCCCGGCGACCGAGTCGACTGGTACGGCCCCTCCATGAGCGCGGCGTCGTTCCTCACCGCGCGGCTGATGGAGACGTGGGCGCACGGCCAGGACGTCGCCGACGCGCTGGGCCGCGAACGCACGCCCACCGACCGGCTCCGCCACGTCGCCCATCTGGGGGTGATCACCCGTCCCCACTCCTACCTCGTGCGCGGCCTCGACGTCCCCGACGGCGACGTCCGAGTCGAGCTCACCCTGCCCTCCGGAGCGGTGCGCACCTGGGGGCCCGACGACGCCGACGACCTCGTGCGGGGCAGCGCGCTCGACTTCTGCCTCGTCGTCGTCCAGCGGCGTCACGTCGACGACACCGAGCTGGAGGTCCGCGGGCCGGCAGCGAGCGAGTGGATGCGCGTCGCCCAGGCCTACGCCGGCGAGCCCGGCACCGGGCGCGAACCCGGTCGGTTCCGCTAGTCCGCGGCGCGCACGACCGGACACAGGGACGGGACGACGAACCCGCGCGAGCGTCCGTCCCCGACTCGCCGGCGGCGAGCGGCCGGCGACGGAGGGAGCATCCCGCGACGACGAGCGCCCCGGGACGGTAGGGTTCGGGAGCGGCACACACCGGTACACGACGGGAGCGCCAGATGACGGATTCGACCTACAAGATCATCGAGCTGGTCGGGACGAGCACCGAGTCCTGGGAGCAGGCCGCCACCAACGCGGTCAAGAAGGCTTCCCAGTCGCTGCGGGACCTCCGGATCGCGGAGATCTCCAAGCTCGACCTCCAGGTCGAGGAAGGCGAGGTCAAGGCCTACCGTGCGCGGGTGAAGGTCTCCTTCAAGTACGAGGGCGAGTAGCCCGAGCACGAGCCCGTCGAGGTCCTCCACGGGAGCAGCGCCATGACCGACGTCAACGAAGCCCAGCTTCCCGGGGTCGGCCTCCGCCACGACTTCGTCCCCAAGAGTGGCCGAGCGGTCGGCGTGGTCTCCCACCACACCGGTCGGCGCGACCTCGTGGTCTACGCCGAGGACGATCCCGACACCGCGGTCGCCACCGTGGAGCTGAAGGAGGAGGAGGCCCAGACGCTGGCGGAGCTCCTCGGCGGCTCACGCATCGTCGAGCGCCTCGAGGAGCTCCCCCACCACGTCTCCGGGCTCGTGATCGACTGGCTCCAGGTGGACGCGGCGTCCCCCGTCGCCGGCAAGGCGATCGCCGAGAGCCGCATCCGAACCCGCACCGGCGCCAGCATCGTCGCGGTCGTGCGCAGCGACACCGCGCTGCCCGCCCCGGGGCCGGAGAACGTCCTCGAGTCCGGCGACACCGTCGTCGTGGTGGGGACACCCGACGGCGTCGACGCCATCACCGAGCTGCTCGAAGGTCCGGGCCCGAGCGCACAGGCCTGAGCGGTGGAGCACGACACCGCGACGTTGCTCCTCGAGCTCGGCGGCGTGGTGCTCGGGCTCGCCATCGTGGCCAGGCTCGCCCGGCACGCCAGGCTCCCGGCCATCCCCTTCTACCTCCTCGCCGGGTTGGCGTTCGGCGAAGGCGGCTTCCTCGACGTGGGGGCCGCGGAGGAGTTCATCGAGGTCGGCGCCGAGGTCGGCGTCATCCTGATGCTCCTCATGTTGGGTCTCGAGTACTCGGGCGAGGAGCTCGTCACCAACCTCCGTCGGGAGGCACCGAGCGGGGCGGTCGACGCGGTCCTGAACTTCCCTCCCGGCTTCGTGGCCGGCCTCCTGCTCGGATGGGAACCGCTCGCCGCCGCGCTCCTCGGCGGCGTCACCTACATCTCGTCGTCGGGAGTCATCGCGAAGCTCCTCGCCGACCTCGACCGCATCGGCAACCGCGAGACGCCGACGGTCCTCACCGTCCTCGTGCTCGAGGACCTCGCCATGGCCGTCTACCTGCCGATCGTCGCGGGCATCCTCTTCGGCGGTTCGACCACCGCGACGGTGCTGAGCGTGCTCGGCGCGCTCGCCGTCGCCGTCGCCGTGATCGCCACCACCGCACGGGCCGGGGACCGGCTCGGGCGCCTCGTGTTCAGCTCCTCCAGCGAGGTGTTGATGCTCAGCATCCTGGGGGTCACCCTCGTCGTGGCGGGGTTCGCTGAGCAGATCCACCTCTCGGCCGCCGTCGGCGCCTTCCTCGTGGGGATCGCCCTCTCCGGCGAGACCGCGTCCCAGGGCCGGACGCTCCTGCTCCCACTGCGGAACCTCTTCGCCGCGGTCTTCTTCGTGTTCTTCGGCCTCCGCGTCGACCCGAGCCTGATCCCCGAGGTGGCGCTCGTCGCGCTCGCGCTCGGCGTCGTCACCGCCCTCACGAAGGTGGCGACCGGCTGGTGGGCGACCGCCCGACACGGCATCGGCCCCCGCGGCCGCATGCGTGCGGGCACCGCCCTCGTCGCCCGCGGGGAGTTCTCGATCGTCATCGCCACCCTGGGTGTGTCCCTCGAACCCGACCTCGGAGCCGTCGCCGCCGCGTACGTGATCTTCCTCGCCGTCGCGGGCTCGTTCCTCGCCAGCTCCTCCGAAGCGCTCACCCGCCTCCTCGGCAGGCTCCCCGGCCGCTCGGGCAGCTCCGAGGGCTCCGAGAGCTCCGAAAGCCCCGAGAGCTCCGGACGCTCCGGGGTGGAGGAGTCCGCCGAAGCGTCGGTGGACCCCGACACCGGCCCGAGTCGGCGACCACCGCGAGCCAGCCCGACCTGATCGACGGCCGACCACCGACCGCGCGCCGCGGGCCGCGGGCCACGGGCCGCGCGCCCCGCAGATTCCGGGAACCGCGGCGTCGTGTCGCGACGTCCCAGGGACGAGCGACCAGCACACGAACCACACGACGGCCCGGAGGTGCTCCATGCGGCGGCTCGTCTCGTTCCTCGCCCTCGCCGCGGTCCTCGCGACCGCGTGCAGCTCCACCGACGACGGCGCGTCGCCCCGAGGCGGCGACGACCCACCCGAGGTCGACCTCCGCCTCGAGGCGACGGCGAACCTGGAGTCCTTCGACGACTGCGACGGCCTGCTCGACTACTTCCGGGAGACCGCCCGCGAGATGGGCGAGGCGGCCGTCCCCCACGCCGTGGGCCGCGGCGGAGTCGCCCTCGACGCGCCGGCGGTCGCCGACAGGGCCACCGGCGGCGCGACCGGCGGCGACGGTGCCGCGACGTCGGAGTCGGCCACCGCACCGGTCGGAGAGGCCGGCAGCGGCGTGGCGCCCCTGAGCGGGGAGCGCGACTTCTCGGCCACCAACATCCAGGAGGCCGGTGTCGACGAGCCCGACGTCGTCAAGACCGACGGGAACCTGCTCGTCGCGATCGCCGGAGGACGCCTCCAGGTCGTCGACCCGGCGGGCACCTCGACCCGTGTGTCGTCCTCGGTGGAGCTGCCCTCCGGCGACCACGAGCTGTTCCTCCACGACGACCGCGCGGTGGTGCTCACCCGCTCCTGGCGGGACCTACCGGTCGAGGCACCAACCGGCTCCCGCGACGGCGACACTGACGGCGACAGCGACGGCGACGCCGACGCCGACGACCCCGTGAGCGTGGAACCCCACGCCACGGCGACGAGCGCTTCCACGAGCGTGATGGTCCCCGGCACGAGCACCACCACCGTCTCCGCCGTCGACCTCGCCGACCCCTCGGCACCGGCCGTGGTCGACTCGACGACCGTCGAGGGAGAGACCGTCTCGGCGCGCCTCCACGAAGGTGTGGTCCGCCTCGTCCTGCGCTCCGCTCCCACGCTCCGGCCGACCGCCGCCGACGACGGAGCGGACCCCATCGAGGGCTCCACCCTCGAGGCGTGGCTGCCGGACCGCCTCATCGCGACCGACCTCGAGACCGGAGCCGAGGCCGGAGCCGAGGCCGGAGGCGAGGTCGAAGGTGCGGAGGCCCGTGAGGAGCCGCTCGTGGCCTGCGACGCCGTCACCCGTCCGCCGGAGCCCTCCGGGGTGGGGACGGTGACCGTGCTCGCGATCGACGCCGGCGGCTCCATGGAGCCCGTCGACACCGACACCGTCGTCGCGGACGCCCAGACCGTGTACGCCTCCACCGAGACCCTCTACGTGGCGACCAACCACTGGACGTCGCCGGACGATGCCGACCCGGCCGGGACCTCCACGACCGCGATCCACGCGTTCGACGTGTCCGACCCGCGCACCACCGAGTACCTGGCATCCGGCCGGGTGCGCGGCCAGATGCTCGACCAGTGGTCGCTCTCCGAGCACGACGGCTTCCTGCGCGTCGCCACCACCGACGGATCCCCGTGGGCGGGAACGAACGACCGGGCAGCCGAGTCGGAGAGCTTCCTCACCGTGCTGCGTCGTGACGGAGAGCGGCTCGAGGCCGTCGGGCAGGTCGGCGGCCTCGGCCGCGGCGAGCGCATCTTCGCCGTCCGCTACTTCGGGGACGTCGGCTTCGTGGTGACCTTCCGCGAGATCGACCCGCTCTACGCCCTCGACCTCTCCGACCCGGCCGACCCGACGGTGACCGGGGAGCTGAAGATCACGGGCTTCTCCTCGTACCTCCACCCGGTCGGCGAGGGGCGCCTGCTCGGCGTCGGCCAGGAGGCCACGACCGAGGGCCAGACCCTCGGCACGCAGCTCTCGCTCTTCGACATCTCGGACCGAAGCGACCTCGAACGCATCGCCTCGTCGATGATCGAGGGAGCCTCCTCGCCGGTCGAGCACGACCACCGGGCGTTCCTCTGGTGGGAGCCCGAGCGCCTCGCGGTGCTCCCCGTCGAGGTGTGGGGTCGCCCCGCGCCGGCTCCCACCGTCGATGATCCCGCAGCCGAGAGGGCGGCGTCGCGGGCACCGAGCGAGCCGTTCTCGGGCGTGGCCGCGTTCGTGGTGAGCGGCGACGACGTCGAGCCGGTGGGGCGGGTGAGCCACGCCGGCAAGGTCCCGAGCCCGGAGCGACCCGGCGTGGCGCCCCTCGACGACGGACCGGGCGACCGGGTCGCCGTGGAGCCCCACCCCGGGGTCGCGCCGTCGATCCGACGGGCGCTGGTGGTCGGCGACAGCCTCTACACGGTCTCGCACGCCGGTGTGATGGCGAGCGACCTCGACACCCTCGACGAGCAGGCCTGGGCCGCCTTCTGACCCGGAGAGCGGCCCGCGCTGCACTGCGGCGCGGACACGCTCCGCCCGCGGACCACGGGCGGCGACGCAGGGATCCGGCACCGCGGGCCGGACGGTCGCTCCGGCTCAGACGTCCGTCTCGTCGAGGATCTCGTCGAGACGGAGGATCTCGCTGGTGGTCACCACGCCGACGAGGCGGCCGTGGTCGCACACGCCGAGGCGGCTCACGCCACGCTCCTCCATCACGGCGATGGCGCGCCGCAGGTTCCACGAGAGCTCCGCCGCCGGGAGGTCCGTCAGCATCACCTCGCCGACGTGCGTGGTCTCGTAGTCGGCTCGGGGCACCTGCTCGACCTCCTCGATGCGGACCATCCCCACGTAGCGGCCCTCGTTGACGACCGGCACCGAGCGCGCCCGCGCGGCCACGAAGTGCTCGTTGAGGAGCTCGTCGAGGCTCGTCCGCGGTCCCACCGCCACGACGTCCCGCTCGAGGGCGGCGGTGATCGGGAGGCGCAACCGCCGCTCGAGGTGGCCGGTTCGGCGCACCTGCTGGTAGGGGGTGACCGACTCGTCGCCCATCATCTGCTCGGCGAGCACCGCGGCGATCAGCCCGGGGACCACGAACCCCGCCTGGGTCGTCGTCTCCACGACGAAGGTGACCGCGGCGATCGGCGTGCGGTAGCCCGCGCCGAGGAACGCCGCCATCCCGACGAGCGGGAACAGCGACGACTCGGTCTCGCCGAACACCCCACCCACCAGTTGGCCGAGCAGCGCGCCGGCGACGACGAGGGGGACGAACACCCCGCCGGCGCCACCGCCGTAGATCGTGAGGCCGGTCGCCGCGACCCGCATCCCGAACAGCAACGCCACGAGCCCCAGCTCGTCGGAGGCCGTCGACGCCCACACGATCGCGCTGTACCCGGGCCCGAGCGTCAGCGTCGAGTCGTACACCGCGTAGGCGCCGGCTGCGAGGCCGAGCAGACCGACCGCCGCGATCGGGAGGCGCTGGCGCATGCGGGTGCGGCGCGCCTGGTCCTTCGACCACGCGACCATCGCCGCGAACCCGCGGGCGCCGAGGCCGCAGAGGATCCCGAGCAGCGCCGCCTCGGCCAGGTCGACGAGCGAGAACTGCGGGTTGCCCCACACGTTGAGCAGCGGCGTCGTCCCCTGGAACGCCACGAACGTGAAGTACGAGGTGGCCGAGCCGACGAGCGCCGGGAGCACCGCTCGGGCGGCGAGATCGCGGCGGTAGGGCACCTCGAGCGCGAACACGGCGCCGGTGAGCGGCGTCTTGAAGATCGCGGCCACCCCGGCGGCGGCGCCCGCCACCATCATCACCTTCGCCTCCTCGCGGGAGAACCAGTGACGGAAGCGCCGCTGCACCGCGGTGCCCACCGACGCGCCGAGGTAGATCGACGGGCCCTCGAAGCCGAGCGCGCCGCCGCCTCCGAGGGTCGCCACCGACGCCAGCATGCGGCCGGGAACGGGCCACAAGGGCAACGTGCGGTGCCGGTCGTGGAAGTAGTTGACGTACTCGTCCGAGGTGGACGGGCTCGTGCGGCGAGCGAGCCAGCGCAACACCAGCACCGCGACGAGCAGGCCCGCCCCCGGAGCGACGAGCTGAGCGCCGAGACGCTGCTCCAGCAGCCCCTCGAGGAGCACCTCGAACGCCAGCCACTCGAACAGCGCGACGCCGAGGCCGGTGATCACCCCGGTGACCGTCGCCAGCAGCAGCGTCCGCTGCCAGTTGAGCCGCAGCTCGCGGATCACGTCCGGCTCGGTGAGCCACCGGCCCCGGGGACGCAGGCGAGCGCGCCGGAACCGCTTCCGGGGCGACCCTCCCGTCCCGGCGGTCTTCGCCATCAGCGGCCCTCGTGCACGTCGAGGTGCCCGCGCTCGTTGAAGCTCACCAGCACCGGCTCGCCGCTCCGCACAGCGATCCGGGTGATCGAGGCGACACCGACGAACGACCGCCACGAGATCAGCGGATCGACACCCAGCGCCCAGGCCACCGCCGCCTTGATCGGGGAGACGTGGGTGACCGCGACGACCGTCCCCTCGCGGTCGAGCTGCTCCTCGCACCACGAGACCACCCGGGAGCGCACGTCGAGGAGGCTCTCGCCGCCCGGCGGCCGGAAGGACGCGTCGTGGCGCCACCGGCTCCACTCGTCGGGGTCGACCTCGCCGTGGGCGCGGCCGTCCCAGTCGCCGTAGTCGATCTCGACGAGACGCTCGTCGATGGCCACCTCGAGGCCGGAACGCTCGCCGATGACCTCGGCAGTGGCCCGGCAGCGGGCCAGTGGGCTGGAGACGACGGCTTCGGCTCCTCGCCCGCCCAGCGCTCCGGCGAGCCACCGGGCCTGCTCACGGCCGTGGTCGGTGAGGTCGGGATCGGCGCGGCCCAGCAGCCGTCCCGAGCGGTTCGGGGCCGTCTCGCCGTGGCGCACGACCACGATCACGCCGGGGTCACCTCCACCCGGCCCGTGGCGAGGAAGCGGCGCAGCCGCGACCGGCTGGTGAGCTGGAACCGCCGGACGAACCACCCGGCCACGACCAGACCCGCGAGCTCCCGCAACGCCACCGCCCCGGCGGACGGGCGGAACGCGAGCTCTGGGAGCTCGGTGCCCAGGAACGGCCACCAGAACACGTCCGGTTCGGAGAACACCCCCGCGAGGACGAGGTGGAACAGCATCCCGATCGGGAGGAGCACCAGACGGCCGCGCCAGCGGCGCCGGCCCACCGTGGCGACCACCGCCACCGCCAACGTTCCCGCCGCCGCGAGGAGCGTGTGGCCGAAGGCGGGGTGGCCCACCGGGAGGTCGACCGCGTCGGGCACCAACGCGCCGAGCGCCACGAACCGGTAGTCGGCGCGGGGGTCGCGGAACACGACCCAGACGGCCACCACCGCGGGTGCCACGAACCAGAGGAGCACAGCCCTATCCCGCCGCGTCGAGCGCCTCGTTGACCAGCGCGTCGGCCTCGGTGTTCTCCTCCCGGGGCACGTGCACGAGGCGCACCTCGCCGAGCTCGCGGAGCTCGCGCAAGAGGCGCCGGACCCGCTGGTAGTGGGGGCGCAGGCCGGCGTTGCGCACCTGGTACCGGCCCTCGAGCTGGCGGATGACGAGCTCCGAGTCGGCTCGCACCTCCAGAGTGCGGGGCGAGAAGGCCCGCGCCGCTTCGAGGCCGGCGATCAACGCTCGGTACTCGGCGACGTTGTTGGTCGCCTCGCCGATGGTGCGGCTCACCGTGGCGAGGGTGGTCGGAGGGTCGGTGGAGGGGTCGACGACGACCGCTCCGATCGCGGCCGGGCCGGGGTTCCCCCGCGCCCCGCCGTCGGTGTACACGACCAGGTCGCGCCACGACGATCCGGTCACGAGCGCACGAGGATCGCACCGCACTGCTCGCATCGCACGAGCGTGTCCGGCGGCTGCTTCTTGATCCGGTCGACCTCGACCGCCGGCAGAGCGAGGTGGCACGCCTGGCAGGTGCCCGAGACCAGCCGGGCCGCCCCGACGCCGCGGTTGTCGGGGCGGATCCGCTCGTAGAGGTCGAGGATCTCCTCGCCAACCCGCGACGCCGCCTCGCGCCGCGCCGCTCGCTCCTCGTCGACGCGCGCATCGATCTCCCACTCCTGCTCGGCGATCGCCTCGCGGAGGCGGTCCGCGTCGGCCTGCACCTCGGCGAGCTTCTCGTCGAGCTGGGAGATCTCCCCGTCGAGGCCCTCGCGACGCTCCATGGCGTCGAGCTGCTGGTCCTCGAAGTTCGACTGCTGGCGGCGGAGCTGCTCCAGGTCGGCCTGGATCGCCTGGAGCTCCTTCGGGGCGGACGTCGCGCCCGAGTAGAGGTCGGCCTCCACCTGCGAGACCCGCTCCTCGACGGCTGCCACGTTGTCCTCCTGGCGGCGCTCCTCGGTGGCAGCTTCCCCGCGGCTGTGCTCCAGCTCGTCGATGCGTGCCCGCAGCTCGTCGGCTTCCCGCTCGCGATCGACGAGCTGCTCGCGCTCGGGCAGGCGCCGTCGCCGCAGCGCGAGACGGTCGATCTCGTTGTCGTGCTCCTGGACCTCCAGGAGGTCGTCGAATCGGCTCATCGTGCGTCCATGGGATCCTGCGGGCTGTGCGGGTCCGGGAGACCCGGGTCGCGTCCGCCGCCGGCGGCGGTCACGCGTCGCCCACTATCCCACACCCGCCACCCGATCCCGCCCCATCGGGAGGCCCATCGGCGTGCATCCTCGACGCACGAAGCAATGTGTGAGTGTGGTGCAGTCGTATTGACTGCACCACACTCACACATCGCTTCACTCCCACCTACGAGGGCGCCTCTCGGACCTCGGGAGCCCCCGGAGGTGCGACCGGCTCACCGAGTGGCGACGGCGGTGGGTTGCCAGGAACGGCCCCAGACTCCTCGCCGTCACGGCCCGCCCTGATGGTGCCCTCGGGGGTCTCGATCACCAACGGCGGTGGCGTCCCGGTGACGAAGGTGACCGGCACGCCGTCGCGGGAGGTCGGCGCAGACGGACACCGATCGGCGTCGACGACCACGACCACCGTCCAAACGAACTGGTCCCCGGAGGTCATGGCACTCTCGGTGGAGGTGAGGGGTCCCACGGCCCGGATCTCGATCCACGACTCCTCGGTCGAGGAGGCTCCGTACTCGCCGGCAAGCCCGAAGCCGGCGATGCTGAACGGAGAGCCCATCAGCTCGAGCGCCCGGGCCGGCGTCGGCGGTTCGTCATCGAGCAGCGCGCCGGACTCTGCCTCCCAGCGGTGCCGGGTACCCGGACACGGTTCCATCCCCGCCGACGGCTGGACGGCTTCGACAGCCCGCGCCCAGGCACGCCCCTCGAGGCGTTCGAGGCTCTTCGCCACCCGGAGCAACTCGTCGCGGTCGCCGCCGTCGAGCCAGACCGTGACCTCGAGGTTCCCGGCCTCCTGCCAGTGGAGCCACCATCGCTCGTCCGAGCGCGTGAGCCAGCCCGCCCGACCCCGCAGCGCGACGCGCTCCCGAGGATCGCCACCCATTCGTGGGGGCACATCCCTGCGCCTGCCGTTGCTCCGCCAGTCGAGCCACACACCCAGCTCGGAGCCGGTCCCGTCGGGACGTGAGTACCGGAGCTGGATCTCCAGCGCGCGGGTCATCTCACCGGTGCCGTGGGACACGAAGATCGGCCGCTCGCCCTCGACGGTGACCGACGGTCGCGGCTCGGTCTCCACCGAGAGTCGCTCGGCGAACCTCCAAGCCTCCTCGTCGCTCATGCCGTGCGCCGACAATCCCACCGCGATGTCGCCTTCACGCCACGACACCTTCAACGGCTCGCCGTCACCGCCACGCGTGACGGTGTCACGGAGACGGAACGCGTCCTCACGGTCGGGCGGCGGGAGCCTGAAGACGGACCGGAGCTCGACCCGCACCCCACGTCGCACGACCCCCTCTTCGTCCGCCTCCCCGTACACCCACGTCCCGAACGTGTCGGTGAACCCGGACGAACGTCCGACCGCGGACGTCAGCTCGTATCCGTCGGGAAGCCAACCCGGAAGCAGGAACGGGGTCACCGACTCGACCGGACCGGGATCCGACGGTGCGTCCACGGGACCGGACTCCACCCGCAACCCGCTGTCGCCACCGACGATCGTCCCCACCACGAGGGCGGCCAACGCTGCCGCCGACGCCAAGGCTGCCACTCCGACCGCCGCTCGTCGCCGGGCGCGCACCCTCCCCCGTCGGACCACGTCGTTCCACGAACGAGCAGCCGTCTCGTACCGGATCGCCCGACCACGGAGCACGTTCCGGAGCTGATCTTCGAGGTTCATCGGTCGTCCTCCACCTGCTCGGCGAGCGCTCGAAGGGCCCGGTGCAGATGGGTCTTCACGGACCCCACCGAGATCCCCAGCGCCTCGCCCGTCTCCCGCTCCGAGAGCTCGGCGTAGAAGCGCAGTACCACCACCTCGCGCTGGCGTCTCGGCAGAGCGTCCAACGCCGCCAGCAGCCGCGCCCGACGATCCCCGGAGAGCGCACCGTCCTCCGGGCTCCCGTCCGCCGTCGCCACCCACGGCACCATCCGTGCCGCCAACCGTCGGCGCCGAAGCCGATTGCGCGCCCGGTTGAGCACGGCGCTGCGCACGTAGGAGAGGACACGGTCGGGCTCCCGAATGCGATGCCATGCCCGGTACACGTCCGCGAAGCCCTCTTGCACCACGTCCTCGGCCGCGCCACGGTCGCGCAAGAGCAATCCGGCGAGGCCGACCAGTGCCGGGAAGTGCTCGGCGTGCAGACTGCCGAGCACCTCGTCACGTTCCCCGATCGGTGACCTCCGCCCGCTGCGACGTTCGCCCACGAACTCCATCATCACCGCAACCGACACGTCGGAGCACGGATCGGTTGACAACGACGCTGGAGCCGCTGATACGAGCGTTGTGGACGACCGGCGCGCGGAACACAGCGATGTGTGAGTGTGGTGCAGTCGTATTGACTGCACCACACTCACACATCGGTGGTGGGCCACATCGGTGGTGGGCGCTGCAGGGATCGAACCTGCGGCCTCCGCCTTGTAAGGGCGGCGCTCTCCCGCTGAGCTAAGCGCCCGACGCGATCACGGTAGCGGCCGAGCTCGGCGACCGTCGCGAAGTCCCTCCCCGCCGCCTGCGGCCGTGGTCGGCAGGCCCGCCGGTGCTCTCGATGCCCGTCACGTGCTCCACACCCGTGGGGTTCTCGGCACCGCTCACGCCTCCCGTGCCCGCAGCACCTCCGCCGTGGCCGCGTCCGCGGGGAAGAACGCCTCGATGGAGAGATCCTCCAGGGTGATGTCGACGGCGGTGCCGAAGGTGGCGATCGTGCTGAAGAACGACAGCCGTCCGCTCGGGTGGTCGATCGTCATCGACAGCACCAATTGCTCGGCAGCAGCCTCGACCTCGAAGCGGGCGACGTCGGTCACGACACCCGGGTACTCGAGCACCTCCTCGTACAGAGCGCCGAGATCCGGATCCGCCGTCCGGTCGACCTGGCGACGCAACCGGCTCACCAGATGGGAGCTGTACTCCTCGAAGTTCACGACCCGTGACGCCACACCGTCGGGATGGAGCGCGACCCGCAGGACGTTCACCGGCGGCTCCAGGAGCGCCGGCTCGACGCCCTCGACCAGGATCCCCAGCGCCGCGTTCGACATCACCAGCTCCCACCGGCGGTTCACCACCACCGCCGGGTACGGCTCGTGGCCGCGCAGGATCCGCTCCAACGCCTCCCGGATCGGCTCCATCTCCGGGTCGTCGATGGCGGTCTCGCGGTAGACGGGCGCGAAACCGGCCGCCAGCAGGAGCGTGTTGCGCTCGGACAGCGGCACGTCGAGCTCCTCGCCGAGGTGCAGGACCAGCTCGCGGCTGGGTCGCGACCGGCCCGTCTCCACGAAGCTCAAGTGCCGCGTCGACACCGCGGCCCGGTTGGCGAGGTCGAGTTGCGAGAGCCGGCGGTGCTCCCGCCACCCGCGCAGGAGGCGGCCGACACCCCGCTCGGATCCCTGGGGAGCGCTCACAGCCACCGCTCGCACCGTACCGACGCCGCCGTACGGCGTCCATGACCCAGGAGGTCATGGACTGGCGTCCATCTCCCCCTCAGGCTGGACGTGCAGATCCCCGCACGCGACCAGGAAGGGAACCATGGACCCGATCGAACGACTGCGCACCGTGCTCGCCCTCAACGCAGCGACCAGCGCGGTGGCCGGCGTCGTCTGCGCCGTCGCCGCCGAACCCGTCGCCGGCCTCCTCGGCACCGAGCACGCCGGTGCGGTGCGGATGGTGGGAGTCGGCCTGGTGCTCTTCGCCGCCGACCTCCTCGTGCTGCGAGCGGCCCGGCCCCGACGACTCGTCGCCGGATCGAAAGTCGCGGCGGTGGCCGACGCCGGGTGGACGGCCGGCACCGTCGCCGTGGCGCTGGCCGGCCTCCTCGACCCTGTGGGCGTCGCCCTCGTCCTGGCCACCGGTCTGGTGACCGGCGCGCTCGCCGTCCTCGAGTGGACCGGAGCCGACCACGCCGCCGGAGCGACGGTCTCGGGCGAGGGGGCACTGACGTGAGCGCGACCGTGCCGACGGAGCAGCTCGCCTCCATGGTCCCGTTCGGCGCCGCCCTCGGGATCGACTACGACACGGCGCGAGCCGACGAGGTGGTCGGATCCATGGAGTGGAGCGCCGAGCGGTGCACCGTCGGGGGCGTGCTCCACGGCGGGGCGCTGATGAGCCTCGCCGACACCGTGGGCGCGGTGTGCGCGTTCCTCAACCTGCCCGAGGGCGCCGACACGTCGACGATCGAGTCGAAGACGAACTTCTTCCGCGCGGTGACCGAACGGACGGTCACGGCGGTGGCGCGCCCCCTCCACGTGGGACACACGACGATCGCGGTGCGCACGGAGGTCACCGACCACCGGGACCGACTCGTCGCCCACGTGATCCAGACCCAAGCCGTGCTGCGCCCTCACGAACGACGGTGATCCCCCGGATGGAAGTGACCTCCAGAAGGACAGTGGCGGTGAGCGCCGCGGCAGCGTCGGGAAGTCGACCGCTCCACGGTCAGGGAAGCGGGTCCTCCTCGGAGGAGATCCGCACGCCGACCTCGCGCAGCGCCGCGGCGGTCACACCCGAACCGTCGCGGCGCGTCTTCGAGAACGAGCCGTCGTAGATCCCCGACGGGCCACACGACGGGCTCCGGGCCTTCAGCACCGCACGCTCGGCTCCCGCCGCCCGCGCGGCCTCCACGGCCGCCCCGGCACCCCGCAGGTAGGCGTCGGTGACGTCGCGCCCCTCGACGTCGGCGACCCTCGCGCGGCCGGCCCGCACGTCGGCGCCGTCGCCTCCCTGCACCTCCGCCGCGGGTCGGGGCGTCCCGAGACCACCGAGCACCTCGGGACAGACCGGCACCAACCGGTAGCGCTGCTCGAGCTCCTCACGGAGCCGCACCCCGGCGGCGTCCCCCTCGTGGTTGCAGGCCACACCGAGGAGACACGCCGAGACGACCAGGGCGGGCTTCCCGTGTGACTCATGATCCCAGTGCCTCGCGTGCGCCTCGTCGGTCACGACCCCAGGTTGTCACGGCGACAGGCCAGCGCGGGCCGAGCGTTCCCTATGCTCCCCGGGATGCGCACCGCCACACCCGACCTCTCCGAGCTCGTGGAGCTCGCCGAGCGCCAGCGCGAGCGAGGGCTCCACGACGGCGCCCAGCTCTACGCCTCGCTCCGGGGCGACGTGCTCCTCGACACCGCCGTCGGCGAGTCGACACGGGGACGCGATCTGCGCACCGACGACGTCATGCTCTGGTACTCGTCGTCGAAGCCCGCCACCGCGGTGGCGGTGCTCCAGCTCTGGGAGCGCGGCCTCCTCGGCCTCGACGACCCCATCGGGAAGTACGTCGACGGGTGGGGCGCCGGCAAGGAGCGGTGCACGATCCGCCACGTGCTCACCCACACCGGCGGGTTCCCCATGCTCCGCGAGGGCCTCTCCGAAGCCGACCTCACCTACGGCGAGAAGGTGGCCCGGATCGCCGAGCACCCCGCCGAGTCGGTCCCCGGCGCCAAGGCCCAGTACCACCTGACGACGGGTTGGACGATCCTCGGCGCCGTGATCGAGGCGGTCGACGGCCGGCCCCCGAAGCGCTACGTCGAGGAGGAGGTGTTCGCCCGAGCCGGGATGGAGAGCTGCCACCTCGGCGTCCCCGAGGAGGAGCAGGCCCGCCTGGGAGACCGGCTCGTGCCCGTGCGCTGGCGCGGGCACGCCATGCCGGTGCGCCGCGACGGGCGCGTCGAGATGGTGCCCTACGACGTCGAGGCCCGCGGCCACAACGAGCCCCACTACCGGGCGCGGGTCGAGCCGGGCAGCAGCGGCCACGGTCCCGCCCGCGAGCTCGGCCGGTTCTACGAGGCGCTCCTCGGGTTCGCTCCCGAGCTGCTCGACCACCGCAGCGTCGAGGTGCTGATCGCCACGCACCGCTCGGGGATGCGCGACGCGACGTTCGGCAACCTGAAGGTGCCCTGGGGACTCGGGGTGCAGGTCTCGGGCGGCATCGGCGGCGGCCCCGGACGGCGCGCCTTCGGGCACGGCGGCATGGCCTCCTCGCGCGGCCTGGCCGACCCCGACTGCGGCGTCGTCCTCACCGTGGTCACCAACGGCCTGCCCGCTCCGATCGACAACGAGCAGCGCCTCTTCGAGCTCACCGACGCCCTCTACCGAGCCCTCGGCGAGGAGGTCGCGCATCTGCGCCGTCCGGCCCACCCGCCGCTCGACGCCGGGTACACGAGCTGAGGCCATCCGCGCCCGACGCCCGCCGGCCGGGGCTCGCGAACGTTTTCGCCGAGCATCCGGATGGCCGTCAGAGAGAAGGAAAGAACGTGGGGGGTCAGCGCGGTCGGAGCGCGGCGCGGGCGAGGGCCAGCAGGGCCTCGTGCACATCGGGTGGGCCGGCGAGGATGTCGCCGCTGTCCAGCCAGGCGCGCTCGTCGCCGTACCAGTCGGTCACCACACCGCCCGCCTCGCGGATCAGCAGCGCGCCCGCGGCCACGTCCCACGGGCCGAGACCGAGCTCGAAGAACCCGTCGAACACGCCGTCGGCCGTCCACGCCAGGTCCAGGCTCGCCGCGCCCGGCCGGCGCAGGTCCTCGACCCTCTCGAAGGCCGACTCGAACATGGCCAGGTAGCCGGGCAGGCGGTCCTTGCTCTTGAACGGGAAGCCCGTCGCGCAGATCGCCTGCTCGACCGGGCGCTCCGAGACCCGCACCGGCTCGCCTTCGCGCTCGGTGCCCCCGCCCGCGAACGCCCGCCACGTCGAACCGAGGAAGGGGGCGTGCACCACCCCGACGACGGGGCGACCGCGCTCGACGAGCGCCACCGACACGCCGACGGCGGGGAAGCCGTGGAGGAAGTTCGCCGTCCCGTCGAGCGGATCGGCGAGCCATCCCAGCTCACCCCGGCTGCCCCCCTGCTCCTCACCGAAGAAGCGGATCTCCGGGGCCTCCGCGGCGAGCACGTCGCGGATCGCCTCCTCGCTGCCGTGGTCGGTCGCCGTCACGTAGTCGCCCGGCGCCTTGGCCTCCACGCCGTGAGCACGTCCGGTGCGCCCGGCCACGATCTCGCCGCCGGTGCGCGCCGCGCGCTCCGCCGCCCGGCACAGCTCCGCCAGCTCGGTGTCGCTCAGCCCCGCAGGGCTCACGCGCCGCGCTCGCCCGTGGCCGTCTCGAAGAAGCGCAGCAGCTCCATCGGCACCGGGAAGATCAGCGTCGAGCTCTTCTCCGCCGAGACCTCCACCATCGTGGAGAGCATCCGGAGCTGCATCGCCGCCGGGTGCGCCTCGAGCTGCTCGGCCGCGTCGGAGAGCGTCTGGGAGGCCTCGAACTCGCCCATGGCGTGGATCACCTTGGCGCGCCGGTCCCGCTCGGCCTCGGCCTGGCGGGCCATCGCCCGGCGCATCATCTCGGGCAGCTCGACGTCCTTGACCTCCACGAGGGTGACCTTCACCCCCCACGGGTTGGTCACGTCGTCGATGATCTCCTGGAGGTTCTGGTTGATCTCGTCGCGGTTGACGAGCAGCTCGTCGAGCTCGGTCTGCCCGATGATGCTGCGCAGCGTGGTCTGCGCCACCTGCGAGGTGCCGAAGATGTAGTTCTGGATCGCCAGGACGGCCTTCACCGGGTCGACCACGTTGAAGTACGTCACCGCGTTGACCCCGACGGTCACGTTGTCCTTGGTGATCACCTCCTGGGGCGGGATGTCCATGGTCACCGTCTGGAGGTTGACCTTCACCATCCGGTCGATGATCGGGACGATGAAGAACAGCCCCGGGCCCTTCGCCCCCACGATGCGGCCCAGGCGGAAGATCACCCCGCGCTCGTACTCGGCCACGATCCGGACCGAGAAGGCCAGGATGATCAGGATCACGATCACCGCGATGATCAGACCCACCGCAACGCCTTCGCTCATGTCTCCTCCGTTCCACGCGTCGCCGGCGTGCACCCCTCGTCGGCGTGCACCCGCCCTCGGCGCGCATCGTCGTCAGCACTCATCGGTCGTCGGCGTTCATCCGTCGTCGGGGTCGTCGCCCGGGCGCCCCGTGTCGCCCTCGCCGACGGGCTCCGACTCCCGCTCGCCGGCGACCTGCTCCGACTCCCCCACGTCGTCGACCGGCTCGACGACCAGGACGAGGCCGTCGCGCTCGACCACCCGCACCTCGTCGCCCACCGCCGGCTCACCGCCGTCCGCTCGTCGCACCTGCCAGTACGCGCCCTCGAGGAACACCTGGGCGGCTCGCCCGCGCGCCGAGCGGACCGTGGCGGTGCGACCCAGCATCGCTTCGGTGCCCGAGGCGCGCGGCGCGTGCCTGGTGCGCCACGCGAACCGGGTGATGACGAAGGCGCCGCCCCCGACGACCACCGCCGTGGGCCACAGCACGACCGGGTCGACACCGGAGGAGCCCCGGAACAGGAACAGCCCGCCGAGCACGAGGGACACCGCGCCCCCCGCGGCCATCACCCCGACGCCGGGCACGAACATCTCCCCCACGAACAGCGCCACGGCGAGGACCAGCAGCAGGGCCCCCACCGCGTTGACCGGCAGCACCGAGAGCGAGAAGAAGGCGAGGATCAGGAGGATCGCGCCGAGGATCCCCCCGGCGCCGACACCGGGGTTGGCGACCTCGTAGAGGATCGCCAGCGTCCCGATGGAGATGAACAGGAACGCCAGGTTGGGATCGGCGAGCCACTGCTGGACCGACCGGAAGAACCCGAGGTCGAGCTCGTCGACGGAGGCGCCCGCGGTCTCGAGCGTGACCCGCCCTCCCCCCTGGAGCTCGACCTCGACGCCGTCGATCTGCTCGAGGAGATCGCGCAGGTCGTCGGAGAGGAACTCCACGACGCCGCGCTCGAGCGCCTCCTCGTCGGGCACCGACTCCGCCTCGAGGACCGCGTTGCGGGCGAACTCCACGTCGCGCCCGCGGGCGCGGGCGAGCGATTCGGCGTAGGCGACGGCGTCGTTCTTCGCCTTCTCGCCCAGGTCCCCGCCCTCGGCGCTCACCGGCGTGGCAGCGCCGATCGCGGTCCCCGGCGCCATCGCCGCCACGTGCGACGCCAGCGTGATGATCGCGCCCGCCGAGGCGGCCCGGGCCCCCGAGGGCGCCACCCACACCACCGTCGGCACCTGCGCGTTGAGCAGATCCTGGCTGATGTCGCGCATCGACGTGTCGAGGCCACCGGGGGTGTCGATCCGGATCAGCAGCGCCTCGTAGCCGCCGTCTTCGGCGCGTCCGACCGCCTCGTCCACGTAGTCGGCCATCACCGGGGTGATCGTGCCGTCGACGGTGGCCACCAGGACACGGTCCGAGGGGTCCTCCTGGCCGCCGACGGCGGGCGCGGCGAGCAGCGCCAGGGCGGCGCCGAGGAGCGACGCCGCGACGAGCGGACGGTTCAGCGACACCCACTCACGATAGGGCAGTCACGGCCGGTCGGCGCCGAGACGGCGGCTGCGCCACCGCGGGCGGTGGCCCGGTCGCAGCACCGCCATCCCGATCGCCACGGCGCTCAACACGCCCACGGCGACGGCCACGGGAGTGGGATCGAGGCGCGGCGGCGGTGCCGTACCGACGATCGCCGGCAGGTCGGAGCCGGGAACCGACGCCGGGTCCGCCACGGTGGGCGGCGGGAGGTCCACGGGGATCTCGAGGCTCCCGGACTCGATGGGATCCGCGGGCGCCCGCTCCGCGGCGTCCTGGGGGACCAACGCCAGCGCGGAGGTGGCGGGCCGCTCGACCGGGCCGACCACCTCGTCGTCCTCGACCGGAGCCGCCACGAGCACCTCGCTCCCGTCGCGCTCCACCAGCCGGTCGCTCGGACGGTTCACGACCTCTCCCTCGACCGCGAAGGTGGTGGTCCCCCCGCCGTCGAGGTTGATGGCGTCGGTCGCGCCCAGCTCCAGCAGCAGGTCGGCGGCCTCGGCCAGCGACATGCCGCGGCTGTGCTCCGGCTGGCGGCCGTCGACGGCGACCAGCCACACCCGGCCCTCCTCGTTCCAGCCGACCACCGTGCGGGGATGGCGTCCCCGCACGAAGCCGGTGGCGACGTCGCCGAACCACCGCTTTCCGTCACGCAACAGGATCGGTGTGCCACCCACGCTCTGGTACGCCTCGGGCTCGGCCTCGACCCGGAGGAGCACACGCCGGCCCGCGTCGCCCGCGGCGACCCGGTCACGCAGCTCGCGCAGCGCCCGGGCGCCCTCGCCGTGGCCGGAGAGCACCGCGGCGCGCTCGGCGATCGGGCGGTCGCCGCTGCCCTCGCGGAACTCGCCGAGCTCGGCGACGACGGTCTGGCCGAGGGCGAGGGGCCCCTCGGGGTCGACGAAGCGGAGGCCGACCTCGACCCCGTGCTCGTTGGTGCCCGTCGACGGCCCGAACGCGGACGTGTAGAGCACGAGCTGGTCGTCACGGCGCTCCGAGTTCACCGCGTCGAGCGCGAGCTCCTCGAGGTCGGTCGGGACCACCTTGCCGGACAGCGACACCGGGCCGGCCGCGAGCTCGCCGTCTCGGCCGACGAGGAGCTGGTGGTGACGCGCGTTGGGCGACTTGAGCAGCACACCGTCGCGCACGACGCCACCCACGGGCACCCGGGTGCCGGGGAGTCGGAAGTCGCCGTTGACGGCGACGAGGCAGCCCACGCGCCGGCACATGGCGCTGGTGCGCTCGAGGCCACCGCCGACCCGCTCGCCGGCGACGACCGTGCGGAGGCGGTAGGGGGCGTCGGGCTCGATCACCGCGACGTGCGCGGTGAGATCCTCGCCGCCGACCCGCAGATACTCGACGCCGGGGCCGAGTACCTCGCGATCGGGCGCGGACGGTCCCTCCGCCACGGCGGGCGGCGAGGCCGCGACGGCGCCGATGACCACCACGAGGGCAGCCACCAGGACCGCCCTCGATCGGTGCAAAAACGACATCAAGATGGAAACCTGGTGCATCGTGATCTGCGTACACTCATGGTATCGGCAGCCACCGACGGCGGATGACCAGCAATTCGTCGGGCTCGCGGAGCATCGAGGAGGTTCGAACGGAATGGACACCGAACAAGCACGACAGTTCCTCGCCGACCACCACCGCGCGGTGCTCGTGACACGGCGCTCCGACGGCGGCGTCCAGACGTCACCGGTGGTGACGACCGTCGACGAGGCGGGACGCGTCGTCATCAGCACCCGCGAGACCGCCTACAAGACGAAGAACCTCCGGCGCGACCCGTGGGCGACGCTCTGCGTGATCAGCGACGAGTTCTTCGGCGAGTGGGTCCAGGTGGAGGGCACCGCCGAGATCGTCGACCTCCCCGACGCGATGGAGCTGCTCGTCGACTACTACCGGCGGATCGCCGGCGAGCACGACGACTGGGACGAGTACCGGCAGGCCATGGAGCGCGAGCGCCGCGTCGTCGTCCGCTTCACGATCGAGCGCGCCGGACCCGAGCGGAGCGGCTGAGCGCCCGACTCACGCGCCGGCCGCAGCTCCCCCAGCTCGCGCAGGTCACCCGGCTCCGTCAGCGCCGGCTCCGGGTTCGTCCCTCGCCGGGTAGTGCGCGGTGATGGTGGCCGACGCCAGGACCTCGCCCTCGATCGCGGCCTCGAGCTCGCCGCGGTCGAAGCCGTCCTCGTCCAGACCGCTCGGCGCACCCAGGGCGTGCACGGTGAACCGGTAGCCGTGCACCTCGCCTCCCGGGGGCTGGGGCCCCTCCCAACCGGTCGTCCCGAAGTCGTTCTCGCCCTCGACCGCGCCCTCCGGAACGTCGCCTTCCGCCAGCTCGCCGACGCCGGCACCGATGCCGGCCACCAGCCAGTGGACGAACGGCTCGTCGCCCGGCGCGTCCGGATCGTCGACGACCACCACGTACTCCACGGTGCCCTCCGGTGGGGTGCGCCACGCCAGCGGCGGGGACACGTTCTCGCCCCCGCGGGCGAAGCGCTGCGGGATCGCACCGCGCTCCTCGAGCGCGCCCGAGACGACCTCGAAGCCGCCGTCCGCTGCCGTGCCGGCAGTGCCGGCATCCGTGGTCGCGGGGCCGCCCTCCCCGGCGGCCTCACCACCCGAGCCGTCGTCTCCCCCGTCGCAGCTCGTCGCCGCCAGGAGCAGCACCCCCGCGACGACGACAGCCGGGCCGCGCAGCGCTCGTCGCATGCCCCTCGACGTTAGCGGCGATCATCCCTCCTCGGAGCCCGACGGGGCGTCCGACGGGACGTCCGACGGGTCGGCCAGCGCGTGGACGAACCCACCCCGGGTGCCCACATAGATGCGACCGTCCCACACCGCCGGTGTCGACTCGATGCAGCCGCTGAGGGTCACCGACCACAGCTCGGGCGGCTCCACGGTCGTGTCGCTCACGTCGAAGCCGTGGAGCACGCCGGCGCAGTCGCCCTGGACGAGGACGTCGTCCACCACGACCGGCGACTGCCACAACGGCCCCGGGAGGCGCCGCTCCCACCGGAGCTCGCCGCTGTCGCGGTCGATGCCGAGGAGGCGGCCCGTGTGGGTCGTGGCGACCACCAGGTCGCGGTGCAGCGCCGGGGTGCCCCACACCCCCGCCTTCTCGGCGGCGCGATCGGTCTGCGCCCACACCAGCGGGTCGTCGGCGGCGGGATCCAGCTTGAGGATCTGGCCGAGCTCGGCGGCGCGGTCGGTGTGGCGCTCCCACTCCACGCCGACGTAGAGCATCCCCTCCTCGTCGACGACCACGCTGGCGTCGACGTCGTCGCCCACCCAGTAGCGGAACACCCGCCGGGGCTCGGATCCCTCGTCGAGCGGGGCGAGGTCCCAGCCCTGGACCAGCCCGCCCGAGTTGGCGAAGTACAGGACGTCCCCGGCGAGCGCCACCGAGCCCTCGATCGACATCTGCCGGTCGCCGACCGCCTCGAGCAGCTCGTCGTCCCAGCCCGGGGCGTTCCAGACGAGCTCGGGCGAGACCCGCACCAGGCCGTCGCTCCCGTAGCGGCGGTCCAAGCGCAGCACGTGGATCTGCGAGTTCTCGCCGCCGACGAGGAGGCGGTCGTCGACGACCAGCGCCGAGCCGTCCCAGTCGTCGTTCCACATCGTGGGGCTGACCGCGTCGGCGGAGAGCCGGTACAGCTCGACCGGCTCGGGACGGTCGAGGCCGAGCAGCCGGAAGTTGCCGTCCCGCGACCCGCTGTAGAGGATCGGGAAGCCGTCGGGGTCGACGGTCACCGATCCCTTGACGATGTCGCCGGTGACGAAGTCGGGCAGCGCGCGCTCGCCGCTCGCGGCGTCGAGGACGTGCAGGGCACGGTCGTAGGCGCCGAACGCGACGCGCGTGCCGCCGTCGCTCTCCCAGACCGCGGGCTGGCCCGTCCACCCGGTGCCGCACCAGGTGCGGGTCTGGTCGCCCACGCTCGACTCGGAGCACATCGGCCGGTCCGGAAACCGCCACAGCTCCTCGGGCGCCTCGGGCACCGGCCCCCTCCCGTAGAAGGTCCGCGTGGGGTTGCCGCGGAAGGTGAGCAACCCCTCGACCTCGCCCCACGGCGACCCCACGCCGGAGACCGCCGGCGCGCTGCCGGCGGCCTCGTCATCGCCACGGGCCCCGTCGCCGGAATCGCCGGCGACGCCGGCGTCGTCGGTGTCGCCGGTGCCATCGCCGGTGCTTTCGGTGTCGCGGTCGCTGTCGCCGTTGCCGTCGCCGCGGCCGAGGTCGACGGCCTCGGCCGGCGCGGAGCTGGGAGCTTCCCGAGCCGACGGGGCGGAGCACCCGGCGGCCACCAGGACGAGAGCCGTCGACGCGGACGCCACCAGCGCGGACGCGTGCGAGGCGCGGGACGATCGGGAAGGGACCGGGCGCACGTCACCGTGGTAGCAGCCCCTGCGACGGCTGTGGTGCATGACCCGAGGGCAGAGCACCCGAGGGCGGAGCACCCGACGTGCACGCGGCCGTCCGTCACGCACGAGCGGCGCCCGAGGCGTTCCGCGACCACCGGTCGGGCGAGAGGTCGGGTGGGCGCACCTCAGGCCTCCGCCTCCATCCGCCGCCGGATCTCGTCGGGATACTCGGGGAAGTACCGCCCGATCACCCCCAGCTCGAAGCTCGCCAGGATCGACTCCTTGGGCTCGCGCTCGAGGAGGAACCGGAACGACTCCTCGACGAGCCGGGCCTCGGCCGCCTCGTCGACACCGAGGTCCTCGCGGGTCCCCGGGGAGACCGCCACCTCGTGGCGCGTCGTCGAGCCGCCCTCGCTCACCTCGACTCGGTACCCGCCGCCGTCGAGGGCGCCCACCTCGATCTGGGACATCCCACCACCTCGCTCGCTCGGACACGTCACCGGCTCGCACACCGCGCGGACACCGTCGCGACGCTCGCACGCTGCTCGCGAGTCGCCGCGACGCTAACGGCACGGCGGCGTCCCGGCACACGGTCCGACACAGCGATCGTACGAGGGGCCGCCACGGCCACCCGGTGCGACGACGCCGAGCCACCGGCGGGTCGCGGGCTCCCGCGGAGCCGTAGGCTCCCGGGTCGTGGACGTCTACCTCCTCGACGGGACCTACGAGCTGTTCCGCCACTTCTACGCGGTCCCCGGCCACGAGAACCAGCACGGCGAGGAGGTCGGAGCGGTGCGCGGGGTGCTCGGGTCGGTGCTCGGGATCCTCGAGACCGGCGTCACCCACCTCGGGGTGGCCACCGACCACGTCGTCGAGTCGTTCCGCAACGACCTCTGGCCCGAGTACAAGACCGGCGAGGGGATCGACCCCGCGCTGCGCGCCCAGTTCCCCCTGCTCGAAGAGGCGCTCGAGGCGCTCGGCGTCACCGTGTGGGCCATGGTCGACCAGGAGGCCGACGACGCCCTCGCCGCGGCCGCTGCGGTGGCGGCCGACGACGACCGGGTCGGGGAGGTGGTCGTCTGCACCCCCGACAAGGACCTCGCGCAGTGCGTGCGTGACGGCCGGGTCGTGCAGCTCGACCGCCGCAAGGACGTCGTCTTCGACGAGCGCGGCGTCGCGGAGCGACTCGGGGTGGCGCCCGCGTCGGTGCCCGACTACCTGGCCCTCGTCGGCGACACCGCCGACGGCTTCCCGGGCCTGAAGGGCTGGGGCGCCAAGTCGGCGGCCGCCGTGCTGGCCCGCTACGAGCACCTGGAGGACATCCCCGAGGACCCCGCGGAGTGGGACGTGAAGGTGCGGAGCTCGGCCAAGCTGGCGGCCACCCTGGCGGAGCGCCGCGAGGAGGCCCTCCTGTTCCGCGAGCTCGCCACCCTGCGCACCGACGCGGACGTCGGGACCGTCGACGAGTGGCGCTGGAAGGGACCCACGGAACGCCTGTCGGCATGGGCGGAGCGCCTCGACGCGCCGGCGCTGGCGGGCCGGGCCGAGCGCGCGCGAGCACGATCAACCGAGCGCGCCTGACCGACGGGTCAAGTGGCGGTTACCATCAGGGGCCTGATCTTCGAAGGAGGGCCGATCAGATGAGTGACATCCAGGTCCGGGACAAGCTCTACATCGACGGGAGCTGGGTCGAGCCGGCCGGCTCCGGCACCATCGACGTCGTCAACTCGTCGACCGAAGAGGTCATGGGGCGCATCCCCGAGGGTGTCGCCGACGACGTGGACCGCGCCGTCGAGGCCGCTCGGCGCGCGTTCGACGAGTGGAGCGTCAGTCCGGTCGAGGAACGAGGGAAGCTGCTCCAGCGGCTCCAGGAGGGCCTCGCCGCCCGCCAAGAGGACATCGCCCAGACGGTGGCCTCCGAGGTGGGGATGGTCATCAACCTCAGCCGGATCATCCAGGCGGGCCTGCCGATCGCGACCGCCGGGTCCTACGCGCAGCTCCTCGACGACTTCGAGTTCGAGGAGCAGATCGGCAACTCGCTGGTCGTCCGCGAGCCCGTCGGCGTCGTCGGTTGCATCACGCCGTGGAACTACCCTCTGCACCAGATCATGAACAAGGTGGCGCCCGCCATCGCCTCGGGGTGCACGGTGGTGCTCAAGCCCTCCGAGGTGGCGCCCCTCAACGCCTTCATCCTGGCCGAGGTGATCGACGAGATCGGGCTGCCTCCCGGCGTGTTCAACCTCGTCACGGGGACGGGTCCGGTGGTCGGCGAGGCGCTGGCGTCGCATCCCGGCGTCGACATGGTGCACTTCACCGGCTCGACCCGAGCCGGCAAGCGGGTCTCCGAGCTCGCCTCCCAGCGGGTGGCCCGCGTCGCGCTCGAGCTCGGCGGGAAGTCGCCCAACATCATCCTCGACGACGCCGACCTCGAGCGGGCGGTGCGCGCCGGAGTCGGCAACTGCTACCTCAACTCCGGCCAGACGTGCACCGCGCTCACGCGCATGCTCGTCCCCAAGGACCGCCACGACGAGGCGGTCCGGATCGCCAAGGAGGCGTCCGAGGGCTTCACGGTCGGCAACTCCCTCGACGAGGACTCCAAGCTCGGCCCGCTGGTCTCCGAGCAGCAGCGCGAGCGCGTGCGCGACTACATCCGCAAGGGCATCGAGGAGGGCGCCGAGCTCGTCACCGGCGGCGTGGAACCGCCCGAGGGTCTCGACAAGGGCTTCTTCGTGCGCCCGACGGTGTTCGCCAACGTGCGCAACGACATGACCATCGCCCAGGAGGAGATCTTCGGCCCCGTCCTCTCGATCATCCCCTACGAGGACGAGGACGAAGCGGTCCGGATCGCCAACGACACCGTCTACGGACTCTCCGGGGCGGTGTGGTCGTCGGACGAGGACCACGCCAAGGCCGTGGCGCGACGGATCCGCACCGGACAGATCGAGATCAACGGTGGCGGCTTCAACCTGATGGCGCCCTTCGGCGGCTTCAAGCAGTCCGGCATCGGCCGGGAGCTGGGCAAGTACGGCCTCGAGGAGTTCCTCGAGGTCAAGTCGATGCAGCTCTGAGGCGCCACGGGGGGGTCCCGGACGACACCTCGGTGACACCCCGGCGACACGGCGAGAGGACGGGCGCGGCGGCTCACGACACGAGGTCGTCGATCGGGCCGGTGGGGCCGCTGCGCACGTACCACTCGTAGCCGTAGACGGCGGAGAACGCGTCGTCGGGGAGCGCCATCGCCGAGGAGCTCTCCGGCACCTGGCTCGCGTGGGCGGCGATGGCCTCCCGCTTGCGCTCGAGGACGTCGCGCACGTCGACGGTGGTGGTGACGAACACGGTCGGGACCCCGACCGTGGGCATCTGCGCGGCCGCCCCCGCCTCGTCGACGAGGTGCGTCTCGACGAAGTGGAGGTACTCGCGGTCGACGGTGGCCTGGTAGAGGGTCTCGACGCCGGCCAGCTCGGCGGCGCGGACACCCACCCGGTGGGCCTGCACGTGGTCGGGATGGCCGTAGATCCCGCCGGCGTCGTAGGTCACCAGCGCGACGGCCCCCTCCTCCGCGACGATCGAGGCCACGGCTGCCGCGGCCTCGTCGACCACCGCGCGGAAGAACGACTCCGGCGCGTCGTTGGTGGGGTCGCCCGCCATCCCCGAGTCGTGGTAGCCGAGCTGCTCGAACCGGGCGACGCCGAGGATCTCGCAGGCTCGCCGCGTCTCCCGGTCGCGGCGCTCGACCACCGTCTCGTGGGTCTCCAGGGTGCTGCGCACCTCGCCGAGCTCCCCTCTCGTCGCCACGACGACGACCACCCGGTGCCCGACCGACGCCAGCTCGGCGATCGTCCCGCCGGTGAAGATCGCCTCGTCGTCGGGGTGGGCGTGGAGGAACACGATCGTGTCGCCGGCCACGGGGCGTCCCTCAGGCGTCGCGGCGGCAGGCGGGCGTCCCGCCCGGCAGCCGGTACCGGTAGCGGGCGACGACCGCGTAGGCGCCGGCCGCGAGCCATCGCAGCGGCCACACGTCGAGGAGCCGACCCACCGGGGCCCACACCCCTCCGGCCGCGACGAGCGACGCGCTGACCGCCCGGTGGCCGCGGCGGGGACCGTCCGCGCCGATCCAGTACGCGGCCGTGCGCACGTCCTCGAGGCTCAACCCGGCCGGCAGCTCGTCGAGGCGTTGGTACGGGACGACCGCGTGGCCCTCCCCGAGGCGCCCCGCGATCCAGCGGGCCGCGCTCGAGCAGAATCCGCAGTCTCCGTCGTAGACCAGCACGCCACCATGATGGTCGAGTGGAACGCCGCGACCCGGACGGCACCGGAGGAGCCGGTAGATTCCCCCGTCATGGCGAAGCAGTCGAAGCGCAAGGCATCGACCGGGGAGCGCGCCGCGCGCGAGGAGCGGAAGAAGGAGCGCCGCGCCGAGCGCAAGGCGGCGCGTGAGGCCCATCGGCGGGCCCGGCGACGCCGGCGACGCATCCGGGACGGGGTGATCGTCGCGGTGCTGCTCGGCGCCGTCGGCACGGTCGTCTTCCTCCTCGTCCGGCCCGACCCCGAGGTCGAGGGCGTCGAGAAGCTCTCGAGCGAGGGCCGCGACCACCTCGCCTCCGGCGCCACCTTCGACTACGGCGACCCGGCGCCGACGAGCGGGCCGCACGACCCCCGCAGTCCCTCCTGTGGCGCCGCGAGCCAGCCCATGCCGCTCACCCTGGCCGTCCACGGCCTGGAGCACGGCGCGGTGGTGCTCTGGTACCGCCCCGACGCCGCCGACGACGTCCGGGACGAGCTCGTCGACCTCATGGACGGCTACGACTCCCACGTGATCGTGAGCCCCAACCCCGACATCGAGGACCCGATCGTCGCCACGGCGTGGAACCGGCGGATGCGCTTCGACGACCCGGAGGCCCCGCTCCTCGCCGAGTTCGTGGACACCTACCGCAACCGGGGACCCGAGAACGTCGACTGCCCGATCTAGGTGCGTGCGTCGCGTCGCGCCGGGCCATGCCCGCGCGCTGCTCAGGGATCACCCCTTGCTCAGGAGTCGCCTGAGGCCAGACGCTCCTCCACGAGCTCGCGGAGGACGACCGCCTGGTTCCGCTCCCGGTGCCGTGCGCCGTACACGAGCGTGATCCTCCGCCGGGAAGCCAACGCGACGAGGTGGTCGAGCTCCGCCGATCCCTCCAGCTCGCCGCGGTAGCGACGGCGGAACTCCTCCCAGCGCTCGGGGTCGTGACCGAACCACCGGCGCAGCGCCCCGCTCGGCGACACCTCGCGCGACCACTCGTCGAGACGGGCCGCCTCCCGCGACACGCCTCTCGGCCAGACCCGGTCCACGAGGATCCGGTACCCCTCGTTGCGGCTCGGCTCGTCGTACACCCGGCGGAGCCACACCCGTGCGCTCACCGCGGAGCCCTCCTCGGTCTCTCCACTCCCCGACTCCCGGGACACCCCGTGCTTCTCGGTCTGGTGGGTCTGGTGGGTCCGACCGTTGCCGGGGGCTCCGGCCCACCGCCCGTCATCCCTCGACCCGACGGTCGCCGGTGGTCTCCACCGTGTAGTGGATCGTCTGGGCGACGATCCGGCCGTCGCGGATCACGAAGCTGTCCGCCCCGTCGCGCACCCGGGCGCCGTCCGCCTCCGCGCGCCACTCGAGGAACCCCACCTCGCCGCGGACGACGACCGTCGTGTACTCGAACCGCGCTCGGGGCAGTTGGGCGTCGAGGAGCTCGGCCAGCACCCGCACCTGCTCGCGGCCCTCGAAGACGCCGAAGCCCGTCAGGACGACCACGTCCTCGGCCACGTTGCGCGCCAGGTCGGTCTCCCAGTCCCCCGCAGCGGCCAGGGCCAGGTGGTCGTCGAGGACCTCCCGGGGCGCCCGACCGGCGATCTCGGCTTCGCTCGACACGCCGCCCATGGTGCCACTCGGTCGCCACGGTGCGACCGACACCGTCGCAGTCCGAGTCCGTCGCAGTCCGAGCCCGTCGCAGTCCGAGCCCGCCGCAGCGCTCGATCAGCGGCTCGAGCCCGACGACCCGGGCGCACCCGAGTCGACGACACGGGCGATCAGCGCCGCTCTCACTCGGTGACCACGACCTGCCCACGCATGAACTCGTGCCGGGTGCAGAAGTACCGGAACTCACCGGCTTCGTCGAATGTGAGGGTGAGCGTGTCCCCCTCCTCGGGCATGTTCTCCTCGAACTCGCCCGTGGGGTCTTCGGGGGTGCCGGCGGTGACCCAGTGGATGATGTCGTCGCCGTTCTGCCACTCCACCGTGTCGCCGACCGAGACCTCGACGGTCTCGGGCCGGTACTCGAACAGCTCGATCTCGACCGTGGCGCCGTCGTCGCTCCCTCCCCCGCCGTCGCAGGCAGTGGCGAAGACGGCGACGCCGACGACCGCGAACACCAGGCGCGCTGCGATTCCCATGTCGATGCCTTTCACGTGTCGAACCTCACGAGCGCACCCTCGTCGTACGCGACGAGCCACAGGCCGCCGGTCTCGGTGGCGGCCACCGACATCGGCCGCGGCCGCTCGGCCACGGCGTCAGCGAAGAAGCGCGGGCGATCCGGCTCACCCGTACGGGGGTCGAGACGGATGAGCGTCTTGTCGTGGTTGTTGACCACCCACACCGCGTCCTCGGTGACCACGAGGCCGGCCGGCCCCATCCCGGGCTGGGCCACCTCGTCGACCACGATGGGCTCCCCGATCCGGCGGCCCGCCGCAGGATCGATCCGGGTGACGGTGCCGTCGGTGGAACTGGCCACCCACACCAGGCCGTGTCCCACCTCCACGTCGATCGCGCCCTGGGGAACGGCGATCGGCTCGCCGACGACGCGGTCGCTCAGAGGGTCGATCCGGACCACCTCGCGTTCGAGCGAGTTCACCACCCACACGGAACGCTCACCGACGGCCAGCGAGATGGGTCCGTAGCCCACACGTTCGCCGCCGTCCGCCGTCACGCGGTCGTAGGCGGTCTCGGCGCGACCGCCGACGTGCCCCTCGAGCGCTCCGGTCTCGGGGTCGAGGCGCGCCACGCTCCCGTCCCCGCTGTTGGCGACCCACACCGACCCGAAGCCGACGGCGAGGCCCACGGGCACGCTGCCCACGTCGACCGACCCGACGACCTCACCCGTGTCGCGTGAGATCCGGGTGACCGTGCCGTCGCCCGCGTTCGCCACCCACACGAAGTCGCCGGCGACGATCATCCCGGCGGGCTCGTCGCCGACGGCCACCGCTGGACCGACGGGTGCCCCGCCGTGTGACCACTGCCGCGCGGTGCCGTCCGACCGGCTGGCCACCCAGACGGTGTCGCCATCCACAGCGACCGCGCCGGGGCGGCCGTCGACCGGGATCTGCGTCCCTTCGATGAGGGCGTCAGCGGCACCGGGACCGGGCCCGGGATCGAACGGCTCGTCTCCGATCCCGTGGACGTGCGCCCCGCTGCCGTGATGGTCGTGGGTCTCCGCACCGAGCGCGACGGCGCCGAGCGGTGCGACCAACAACGCGGCGAGGGCGGCGGCGCCCCACGCTGGGCGGGTCGCGGGGCTCGCCGCCGCGCCACGGACCCGTTTGCCGGCCACCTCGGCCACGACGGCGATCACGACCAACGCCTCGCCGAGCGTGGCCACGAGGCCCGAGAGGCTCACGGGCTCGGGGGTGTCGGACACTCCCGGGATGCCGACCGTCACCGACGCCACCCACAGAGCGGCGACACCGAGATCGGTGGCGCCGACCGCGAGGAGCGCAGGTGAGGGACGGCGGAACATCAGGGCACCTGCGGCCGCCATCTGCAGGGCGGCGACCACGGTGAAGAAGAGGAGGTGTCCGCCGGCACCCTGGACGCCGAGGTGGGCGAAGGCTTCGAAGCCGTGCACCAGCCCGGCGACCGTCAGACCCACCACCGTGAGAGCGGGGGTGGCTGATCGCCACCCCCGCCCCTCAGCGGGTCGGTCCTCGTTGCGGGGAGATACCGACATCGTGTCCCCGATCAGAACTGGTCGGGGAACTGACCGACGATGGCTCCGGCCAGCACGTTCGCCGTACCCGGCATCACCTGCGCGGCTTCACGCAGGTTGCCGAACACCGACGCCTCACCGGCAGCCACCGCATCGATGGTGGCGATCACCGTCTCGACGTGCGGCACCAGCTCCTCGGCCACCGCGTCCTCGGTCAGGTTCGGGTTCGCTCCACCCAGGAACGCCCCGAAGTCCGCCCGGTACCCATCGAGCTCCTCGCGAGCAGCCTCGGCAGCCGCCTCGTCACCCTCGGCCTTCGCGGCCGTGTAGTCGACGAAGAAGCCGATGTGCTTCCGCCACAACTCGAGGAACGCCTCACGGGCGTCCGGATACACCGAACCGACAGCATCGGCCAACGCCACCGAGTTCTCGTCCAACGTCGCCGCAGCAGCCTCGAACTCAGGAGAATCCAGACCCGCGGAGACGCCCGTGTCGATGGCGATTCCCGCCAGGTAGACGTGCTCCTGGAGGAGATGCGTCAGGCCCGCGCGCAGCTCGGCCGCACCGGAATCGGTGGACCCGTCGAACTGGTCGGGGAACTGACCGACGATGGCTCCGGCCAGCACGTTCGCCGTACCCGGCATCACCTGCGCGGCTTCACGCAGGTTGCCGAACACCGACGCCTCACCGGCAGCCACCGCATCGATGGTGGCGATCACCGTCTCGACGTGCGGCACCAGCTCCTCGGCCACCGCGTCCTCGGTCAGGTTCGGGTTCGCTCCACCCAGGAACGCCCCGAAGTCCGCCCGGTACCCATCGAGCTCCTCGCGAGCAGCCTCGGCAGCCGCCTCGTCACCCTCGGCCTTCGCGGCCGTGTAGTCGACGAAGAAGCCGATGTGCTTCCGCCACAACTCGAGGAACGCCTCACGGGCGTCCGGATACACCGAACCGACAGCATCGGCCAACGCCACCGAGTTCTCGTCCAACGTCGCCGCAGCAGCCTCGAACTCAGGAGAATCCAGACCCGCGGACGCGCCCGTGCTCAGCGCGATGCCGGCCACGTACACGTGCTCCTGGAGCAAGCTCGTCAGCCCGGCACGCAGCTCGGCGGCTCCCGTCGTCGTGCTCGGGACTCCCCCATCGCCGTCGGTCTGCTCGGTGGTCTCACCGTTGCCACCAGCGGCGTCTCCGTCGCCGTCACCGTCGTCGTTGCCGCACGCTGCTCCCAGCAGCGTGACCAGGCCGATGACGGCGACGATCTTCACCCACATCGATCGTCTCATGCTCTTCCCTTCGTGGTCGGTTGACGTCGGTCGACGTCGGTGACGTCGGTCGACTGCCGGCACGTACCGGCGCATCACCGGTGATTCGGAGACCCACCGACTCCGGATGACCCGACCACCTTCCCGGGAGCCGTCCAGGATCGGTCATCCGGGGTGGGACCCGGCACCGAATGTGGGATGCTGTGCAGGTCGTGGATCCCGGAGAGCAGAGCGACGGTCCCCTGGTCGTCTCCATCGGACGCTGGGACGAACAGGCACTCGAGGAGGCCTACCGTCGCCACGGTGGCGCCGTGTACGGCCTCGCTCGACGTGTCATCCGCGACGAGGCCCTCGCGGAAGAGATCACCCAAGAGATCTTCGTGCGCCTGTGGAACCAGCCCGAGCGGTTCGACCCCGAACGGGGCTCGCTCCGGGCGTTCCTGCTCGCTCAGTCACACCGGCGTGCGGTCGACGTCGTGCGATCCGAAGAGGCCCGGAAGAAGCGCGAACAGCGAGGGGCCGAGGCGACGGTCGCGGTCGACGACAGCCTCGAGCGCGAAGTGTTCGACCTCAACATGGCGGAGAACGTGAAGGACGCACTGGACGAGCTCCCCGACCGTGAGCGGATCCCCATCGAGCTCGCCTACTACAGAGGGCGCACCTACCGAGAGGTGGCGGCCGAGCTCGACACCCCCGAGGGAACGATCAAGAGCAGGATCCGCAGCGGCCTCGGCAAGCTCCGGGATGCGCTCACAGCGGCAGGGGTGACGGTATGAACCACTCCGAGATCCGAGACCTACTGGGGGCATACGCCCTCGACGCCGTCGACTCCGAGGAACGGGCGATCGTCGAGGAGCACCTCGGCACGTGCGAGGAGTGCCGCTCAGCGGTCGGTGCTCATCTGGAGACCACAGGGGCGCTCGCGGCAGAGCCGGCCCAGCCGCCCGAGCGGGTGTGGGAGGGCATCCAGGACACCATCAGGGACGACGACCGGTCCGCTCCGATCCACATGGCCCGGCCGCCCACTCGCCGTTCGCCCTGGCTCATCCGAGGTGCCGCGACCCTGGCGGCGGCAGCGGCCGTCGTGTTCGCGCTCGTGGCCTTCGACGCCGTCTCCGAGCAGAACCGCCTGGAGCAACGGGTCGACGAGCTCGCTGCCAGCCTCGAGCGTTCGGGGATCGACGAAGCGGCCCACTCGGCGCTGCTCGATCCGTCGGCGAACCAGATCGCACTGCGGTCAGCCGACGAGGACCAGGTCGTCCAGCTCGTCTACCTCGCCAACGGGACCGGCTACGTCGTCGACCACAACCTGGAACCACTCGGGAGCGACCGCACCTATCAGCTCTGGGCGCTCCACGGCGACCGGGCGGTCTCGGCGGGCCTTCTCGGTCGCGAACCCGGCGTCACCGCGTTCACGGTCGCCGGGCCCGTCGACGGGTTCGCGGTCAGCGTGGAAGAGGCCGCCGGGGCGACCCAACCCACGACCGACCCCGTGGCGCTCGGATTCCTCGACTGACGAGCGCGGCGAGCCACCTCCCGTGGCCGCGGAGGCGAGCAGGGGATCGTGCCGGCCGCCCGTTCGCGACGTGAGCGATCGCCGCTGCTGCGGAGCACGGCCACCTTCCACACTCGATCGGGACCTCGTCCAGACTCTACCCTCACGTAAGAGTCGAGTTGGCATCTACCCCGGATCGGCCGCAGGTGCGCTCGCCCGCGCCATCATGCGCACCACGATCAGGACCGGACGGGCCGTGGTGAGGAGCCCTTCATGACGGACGAGACCATGCACCAGATCGGCGAGGTGGCGGAACGTACCGGCCTGTCGCTCCGCACGATCCGCTACTACGAAGAGGTGGACCTGGTGCGCCCCTCCGGGCGGACGAGCGGAGGCTTCCGGCTCTACACCGACGACGACGTCGAGCGCCTGCTGCTCGTGAAGCACATGAAGCCGCTGGAGTTCACGATCGAGGAGATGCGCGACCTCCTCACCGTGAGCGAGAAGCTGCGGTCGTCGTCGGGAGGCGCGCGCGACGAGCTCCTCGACCGCTTCGAGATGTACGCGGCAGCCGCACGCGAGCGTTGCCAGGCACTGCGCGCTCAGCTCGACACCGCCGAGACGCTCGCCGCCGACCTCCGACGTCGTGCCCGCCGGTACCGGCGGGAGGCCAGCCGGGCCACCTGACAGGGGAGAGCACGCCGGAGCCGAGATCGGCAGGTCCACCGCAGCGACCCTCCGAGGATATGGGCGGGTGGCGACGTCACCCGGAGCGCTCACCGACCCGACCGGCGCGGCAGCACGCCTCGACCTGCCAGTCGACGGCCGTCAGACCCGGCCGTCGAGCTTCGCCCGGACCTCGCCCAGCCGCTCCCCCGGCACGAACAGGTGGTTGCGCGCCTCGGTGCGGCGCGCGGCGATGCCGCGAGACAGGTCCACGTAGCGGAGATCTTCGAACAGGGCGAAGACCTCCGACGCGGTCCGGTCGTACCGTTCGACGTGGCGTTCCTCCACCTCGCACAAGACGAACGGGCGGTCCCGCTCCAGGACGGAGGAGCCACCCGAGAACACCTCGAGCTCGGCTCCCTCCACGTCGCACTTCACGAAATCGATCGGACCGTCGAGCGAGCGACCCACCTCGCCCAGGGTCGTCCGCGGCACACGGACGACCGTCGCGGGTGTCAACTCCTCACCGCACGGAGAGCCATCCGTCCCGGGGGCGACGAAGGCGCGCCCGGGAACGATGCGACCGTCGAGGCGGGGGATCACCAAGCGGGCCTCGTCGACGTCGCGGCCGAGCGCACAGGCCTCGACCGTCACCTGCTCGAGGCGAAGCATCGCCGTGAGCCTCGCCAGGCGGCGCGCCGCGGCCGTTCGCGGCTCGAAAGCGATCACCCGTCCACCCACCCCCACGAGGAGCGCCAGGGGCACCGTGTAGACACCCCACGACGCGCCGACGTCGACACAGGTCTGACCGCCACGGATCAGATGGGGCAAGAGCCGGATCTCGCGCTCGAGCCCGGGGAGGAGCGAGAGAGCGGCCATGACCGCATGCATCCCTCGTTCTCCCGCTCAGGCGACCGATGCCCGCCGCTGAGCACGCTCGCAGCGCCGGGCGATGGCTGTACGGGGATCTTCGGCGTCGAGCTCTCCCACGTGCAACAGGGAGCCGTCCAGAACGAGGCTCGACGCCGTGTGCGCGCCGGAGGGGAGCCGGGGCGCCTCCTCGTCAGCGGTGGTGACGTCCCGGATCGTCGGCCGGTGGCCGGTCCGCGGGACCAGCATCGCCGTGCTCTCGCCCACGGCTCCACCGGCGAACGCTCCGCGGAACGTGTCGCGCGCCATGCCGGGATCCCGGACGTACGCTCCCACGCGCTCGCTACCCCACTCCATGCGGGCAACCCTACCCTTACGTGAGGGAAAGGTTGCCACCCGAGCGCTGATGGCCGACCGCGACGGATCGAGAACCACTCCCGGCCTCTCACCAGCATCTCAGCGCCTGTGGGCCCGCCTGGACTCGAACCAGGGACCGACGGATTATGAGTCCGCTGCTCTGACCACCTGAGCTACGGGCCCCGCGATCAGTCTCGCCGCGACCCCGCGAAGTTGTCACACCTCGCCGGTACGTTCGCCCCGTGGGCTACCGAGGGAAGCTCCGCGACCCACCGCGCCATCATGGGCCTCGTCCGGGCGCTGCTAGATTCGCGGGCCATTCCGGGGTAGCTCAGTCGGCAGAGCGGCGGTCTGTTAAACCGTTGGCCGCGGGTTCGAGTCCCGCCCCCGGAGCAGCCCTCCGGATGCACGAAGCTCGCCGACGCGGTATGACTGGGGTATGAGCATTCGCTTCCGTCTCGGGCTCGTCATCGGCTTCTGCGCCGGGTACTACCTCGGTGCCAAGGCTGGCGAGGAGCGCTACAAGGAGATCCGCCAGACCCTCGAGCGCGCGCGCCACAGCGACCTCGCCGACAAGGCACGGGCGACGGTCGACCTCGGCGTCGAGCGCGTCCGCGGCGAGGTTCGCCAACGCACCGGCGAGGACTCCCCGAGCCTCTAGAACACAGCGAGGACTCCTCGAGCCTCGAGAGCGCGGCGGGGACCCTCGAGGCTCGAGGAGACGCCGAGAGCACTCCCGGGCGCCGGCCGACGGCCCGGCGCGGGCCGGGCACGTCAGAGCTCGTCGAGGTAGTCGCGGAGGCGCTTGCTGCGCGTCGGGTGGCGGAGCTTCGCGAGCGTCTTCGACTCGATCTGGCGGATCCGCTCGCGGGTCACGCCGAACTCCTGGCCGACCTCCTCGAGCGTGTGCATCTCGCCGTCGTCGAGACCGAACCGCATCCGCACGACCTGGCGCTCCCGCTCGCTCAACTCGCCGAGCGCGTTCTCGATCGCGGTCGTGAGCAGCACCCTCGCCGCGGCGTCGGCCGGCGCGATCGCCTCCGGATCCTCGATGAAGTCGCCGAGGAGCGAGTCGTCCTCCTCGCCGACCGGGACCTCCAGCGACACGGGCTCCAGGCCGAGGCGCTGGACCTCGCGGAGGCGGTCGGGTGACATCTCGAGGCGCTCGGCGAGCTCCTCCGGGCTCGGCTCCCGGCCGATCTCCTGGATCATGAGCCGCTGGGTGCGCGACACCTTGTTCATCGTCTCGACCATGTGCACCGGGATCCGGATGGTGCGGGCCTGGTCGGCGATCGCACGGGTGATCGCCTGGCGGATCCACCAGGTGGCGTAGGTCGAGAACTTGAAGCCCTTCGTGTAGTCGAACTTCTCGACCGCCCGCATGAGCCCGAGGTTGCCCTCCTGGATCAGGTCGAGGAGCGACATCCCGCGGCCCACGTACCGCTTGGCGATCGAGACCACCAGACGGAGGTTGGCCTCCATCAGGTGCTTCTTCGCCTCCAACCCGTCGAGCACCACCGGCTCGAAGCGCTCGAGCGCCTTCCTCGTCGCCTCGCCCCGGTCATGGAGCTCCACCACCTCCCGGGCGGCCTCCGTCCCGGCCTCGATCCGCTTCGCGAGGGAGACCTCGTCGTGTGCGGTGAGCAGCGGGACCTTGCCGATCTCGCGCAGGTACATCCGCACCGGATCGGCGCTGGCGCTCGCCTTCTCGCTGCGCTTGGGCTTGGGCCCCTGGAGCCAGGCGAGCGGGCGCCGGCCCCGGCGGTGCGACGACCGGGTGGACTTCCCATCCTCGTCGCCGAGACCGTCCTCGTCGAGGGTGTCGGACTCGGCGTCGGAGACGACCTCGACACCCGCGGCGCGGACACGGTCCTCGAGTCGCTCGACCTCCGCCGCCGAGGGCTCCGCGTCGTCGAAGAGCTCCATGAGGTCGTGCATCGTGAGCCGACCCCGGTCCCGACCGCGGTCGATCAGCTCCTCGAGATCACGATCGGAGATCCGCTGATCAAGCCGGTGGGTGGGATCTGCCAACCTCGCTACCCTTCACGCCGTCATCGAGCCACGTTACCAACTGCTCCGCGAACCGTTTGGTGGCGCCGCGGTCGTCCTCGGTGCGGGCGTTGCCCAACTCCTCGAGGAGCTGCTTCCCCTCGATCGAACGTTCGTCCCCTTCGCGGCTCATGGTGCGGAGCCGGCGCCGCACCGCCGCCTCGACGAGGTAGACGACCACGTCGGTGGCGTAGTCGTCCGCCGCCTCCTCGACGGGGAGCTCCTCGACGGCCACGCGCTCCAGCAGCGCTCTCGCCGGCGGTGTCGCGTGCCCCAACGCCTGCTGGAAGGTCGTGGCAGACGCCAGCGCCCCGAACGCCTCGCGAGCGGTCGGGCTCGCGAAGTGCACGGAGGCGAGCCAATCCGGCACCAGGTCGGGGCGGTGCACCGCCAGACGCACCGTCTCGACGTCGCGCCGGTCGACGTCGACGAGCTCCTCCCCGACGGCCGGCGGGGGCTCCGGAGGCTCGTCGTGGTCGGAGTCGGCGACCGGCCGGCTCGTCGACCGGGACCGGTGCCGCACCCGCTCGACCGTGGCGCGCATCCGCTCCACGTCGATCTCCAGCCGGTCCGCGACCCCGACCACGTACTGGTCGCGCACGAGCGGATCCGGGTGCTCGGCGAGCAGCTCGATCACGCCGTTCGCGGTCCGCGCCCGCCCCTCGGCGGTGGAGGTGTCGGCGCGCTCGAGGAGCCGGTCGATCCGGAACCCCAGGAAGGGTCGGGCGCCCTCGATCGCCTTGACGAGCAACGCCGGGTCGTCGCGCCACACGTCCGCGGGGTCCCCGCCGGCGCCGAGGTCGGCCACCGCGACCTCGAGGTCGTAGGCGGCCTCCCACTCGTAGAAGCGCTCAGCGGCGGCCTGGCCGGCCGCGTCGGCGTCGTAGGCGAGCACCACCCGGGAGGCGAACCGCTTCAGCACCCGCACGTGGTCCTCGGTGAGCGCCGTCCCGCAGGTGGCGACCGCCGTCGGCACCCCCGCCAGGTGGCAGGCCATCACGTCGGTGTAGCCCTCGCAGACCACGACCTCGCCGGCGGCGACGATCTCGCCCTTGGCCCAGTTGAGCCCGTAGAGCACGCGGCTCTTGTGGTACAGCGCGTTGTCGGGCGAGTTCTTGTACTTGGGCTGGAGCTCCGGGTCGATCGCCCGCCCGCCGAAGGCCACCGGGTCCCCGGCCGGATCGAAGATCGGGAACAGCAACCTCCCCCGGAACTGGTCCTGGAGCCGGTTGGCGCGGTTCACGAACGCCAGACCCGCCTCCACCAGGTCGTCGCGGGAGAACCGCTCCTGCTGGAGCGTGCGCGCCAGGTCGTCCCAGCCGTCCGGCGCCCAGCCGAGCGAGAAGCGGCGGGCCGCCTCGCCGTCGAAGCCCCGGGAGCGCAGGTACTTGCGGGCGGGTCCGGCGTCCTCGGCCCCCATCAGCCGCCGGTGGTACCACTCGACCGCCGCCTCGATCGCCTCGACGAGGCGTGCCTTGCGCTCGCGCCTCGCACCCCCGCGCCCGCGGTCGTCGTAGCGGAGCTCGATGCCGGCACGGCGAGCCAGACGCTCGACCGCCTCGACGAAGTCCAGGTGCTCGGTCTCGCGCACGAAGGTGATCGCGTCGCCCGACGTCTGGCATCCGAAGCAGTGGAACAGGCCCAGCTCGGGGTTCACCGAGAAGCTGGGGGTGCGCTCCGAGTGGAAAGGGCAGAGGCCGACGAGGCGTCGCCCGACCCGCTTGAGGCCGACCTGCTCGCCGATCAGGGCGGCGAGGTCCGTGGCTTCGCGGACCCGGGCAATGTCGTCGTCGACGATCCCCATGCCCCTCCGAGGTTAGACGGGCATCATGCCGCTCCGGTGTCCGTTGGCTTAGGCTCCCGACCGTCGCACCACTGCACGCATCCGGAGGTTTCGACGATGCCCGTGACGCTCCTGGCCGAGATCGACAGCACCGCCTACAACATCACCAAGTTCCTCCACGTCCTCGCCGCGATCGTGGGCTTCGGCGCCGTGTTCTTCAACGGCATCTACGGCCGCAAGGCCAAGGCCGCCGGCGAGGCCGGCCGCCCGCAGGCCGCCGTGGGCATCACCGACGCCAACGTCGCGGTGAGCGGCGTGGCCGAGTGGTTCATCTACGCGGTGCCGCTCTTCGGGATCGGTCTGGTGTTCATGAGCGACGACGTGATCGGCTTCGGCGAGACCTGGATCTGGCTCGCGCTGGTCGTCTACGCGATCGGCCTCACCGTCTCGCTCACCGTCATCCAGCCCACCGCCCGGCGGATCCTGAAGCTCTCGGAGGAGCTCGCCGAAGCCGGACCGCCCCCGGAGGGAGCGCAGGGGCCACCGCCCCAGGTGGCCCAGCTCGACCGCCTCGGCTCGCGCATCGGCGCCGCCAGCGGCGTCGCACACCTGATGATGGCGATCGCGCTCGCGCTCATGGTCTGGAAGCCCGGCGCCCAAGGCGTGATCTGAGCCCGGATCCGGGCCCGGTGCGACCCGGCGTGTCGAGTCAAACGCCGCGTGGCAGCTCCTCGGGTCGCCAGCCGAGCAGCTCGACCCCGAGGCCGAGCGCGAACCGGTCGGTGGTCCCGCTCACGTAACGGACCGCCAGCTCCGCCGCCTCCTGCGAGCCGGCCGGGGGCGGGTCCACGTCGCCTCGGGCCACCCAGGGCAGCCGTCTCGGAGCGTCGGTGAACAGCTCGACGAGGCCGCGGAGCAACGCGATCGCCCGCTCGGCCTGCTCGAGCGCGGCCGGCCGGAGGTAGATGCGCTCGAAGTTGAACTCGCGGAAGGCGGCCAGCGCTCCGGCGTGTGGCTCCACCATGCCCACCTCGCCGGTGCAGTCGATCGCCTCGAACACGGCGTGAATGAATCCGCCGACCTGCCGGCGCTGCTCCACCCCCACGACGTCGGCGACCTCGGCGGGGAGGTCGGAGGGCGACACGATCCCGGCCCGGCAGGCGTCCGCGAAGTCGTGGCAGACGTAGGCGATCCGGTCGGCCCAGGAGACGACCTCGCCCTCGGGGGTGGCGGGCGCCGGCCGGCGCCACGAGTGGTTGCGGACCCCGTCGAGCGTCTCGGCGCACAGGTTGAGCTCGGCGAGGGTGACGTCGGCCCCGTAGACCGCGTGGTCGTAGGTGCCCGAGGCCGTGTAGGGGGAGAGCGCGGTCTCGGAGGCGTGGCCGGCCGGACCGTGGCCGCAGTCGTGGGCGAGCGCGATCGCCTCGGTGAGGGGAACGCAGAGCCGGGCCGCACGGGCGATGCTGGTCGCCACCTGGGCCACCTCGACGGCGTGGGTCATCCGGGTGCGGAGGTGGTCGTCCTCGGGAGCGACGAACACCTGGCACTTGCCGGAGAGACGCCGCCACGGCGTCGAGTGCTTCACCCGGTCGAGGTCGCGCTCGAAGCACAACCGATGGGGGTCGGGCTCCTCGGGAACCCCCCGCTCGCCGGCGCCCACCGGCCGTGTCGCCCCGGGTGCGAGCGTGGCGTCGAGCTCGGCCTCGCGCTCCTCCCTCCCCCGCACGGGCGCGCCGACGGTCGCCCGCGCACCTGGGTGCGCTCGCCGTACCGTCGGAGACGTGAGGAGCCCCTGGCCATCGATCATGTGATCGACGGTACCAGGGGCTCCCGACAGCATCCGTGGATCGCTCGTGGCCGTGTCGCGGCCGCTCGTGGCGGTCTCGTGAGCGCTCGTGAGCGACGCCGTGGGCGGTTCAGACCGCTCCGACCGCTCCGCTGCCTCGACGTTCCATCCACCGCTGGAAGGCGAGCACGTCGTCCTCGCGGTAGCGGCGGTGCCCACCGAGCGTCCGCACGGTGACGAGCCTGCCGCTGGCCGCGAGGCGCCGCAGCCGGGACATCGACACCCCCAGCGCCTCGGCCGCCTCTGCGGGTCGGAGCATGCGCACGTTCTCCACCGTTGCCTCCTGTTGCATCGTTCGGACCGAGGGAGGATTCGTACCTACCGCTGGTCTCCCCCGGCGGGCGGCCCACGCAGTGGTTCCGCCCACAACAGGAATGTCGGGTTTCAGCCCGGCCAAAACAATCGCCCCGTCGCGTCATTTGGGTGGGCCCGATCGCGCTAGTCCCCCGGACGAACCCGACGAACAGCCCCCATCGGGCGGCCTCCGCGCGGTTGGGCGGGTGGGACGGGTCGGAAAGAAGCTGATCGAGACGGTCGCAGTCCCTCAGGTGCCGGCTCGCAACGCCGCCTGGGCCGCGGCGAGGCGCGCCACCGGGACGCGGTAGGGCGAGGCGGACACGTAGTCGAGGCCGGCGTCGTGGCAGAACACCACCGACGCCGGATCGCCGCCGTGCTCCCCGCAGATCCCCAGCGCCAGCTCGGGGCGGACCGCACGACCCTCCTCGACCGCGATGCGCACGAGCCTGCCCACCCCGTCCACGTCGAGGCTCTCGAAGGGGTTGGAGTCGAGGAGGCGGTCCTCGAGGTAACGGCGCATGACCCGACCCTCGACGTCGTCGCGGGAGAAGCCGAACGCCATCTGGGTCAGGTCGTTGGTGCCGAAGGAGAAGAACTCGGCGACCGACGCGATCTCCCCCGCCGTGAGCGCGGCCCGCGGCGTCTCGATCATGGTCCCGACGTGGTAGTCGACCGACTCGCCCTCAACCTCGAAGACCTCGCCGGCCGCCTCGCGCACCTGCGCCGCGGCCGCCTCCATCTCGGCTCTCGACACCGTGAGGGGGATCATCACCTCGATCTTCGGGTCGCCCCCCGCCCGGCGCCGGGCGATCGCCGCGTGCATCAACGCCCGCACCTGCGCCCGGTACAGGCCCGGAACCACCATGGCCAGGCGGACACCCCGCGTGCCGAGCATCGGGTTGACCTCCCGCCACCGCCGGGCGGTCGCGAGCAGCCTGCGGTCCCTCCGGTGCCGCTTCGGATGGAGGATCCGGGCGAGCCGGCCGCGACCGTCGATGGTCGCCTGGAGCTCCTCGATGTCGGGCAGGAACTCGTGGAGCGGCGGGTCGAGGAGCCGGACCGTGACCGGCAGCCCGTCCATCGCCTCGAGGAGCTCCTCGAAGTCGAGGCGCTGCCGGTCGTGGAGGTGCTCGAGCGCCCGGCGGTGCCGCTCCTCGTCGTCGTGGTCGAACGCCACGAACATGTCCTGGACCAACGGCAGGCGCTCGCCCAGGAACATGTGCTCGGTGCGCGCCAGGCCGATCCCCTCGGCGCCGAAGACGCGGGCCGCGGCGGCGTCGTCGCCGGTGTCGGCGTTGGCCCGGACGCCGAGGCGCCGGAAGCCGTCGGCCCACCCGAGCACGCGGTTCAGCGCCTCGGAGGGCTGGGGCTCCACCACCGGGACCTCCCCGAGCGCCACCTTCCCGGTGGTCCCGTCGATCGAGATCACCTCACCGTCGCCCACGATCCGGCCGCCGACCTCGAAGCGCCTCGCGTCCACGTCGACCCGCAGGTCCTGGGCGCCGACCACCGCGGGCTTGCCCATCCCCCGCGCCACCACCGCGGCGTGGCTCACGAGACCGCCTCGGCTCGTGAGGATCCCCTCGGCCGCGATCATCCCCTGGATGTCGTCGGGAGAGGTCTCGCGCCGCACGAGGATCACCGCCTCCCCTCGGCTCGCGCGCTCCTCGGCCTCGTCGGCGGTGAAGCGCACCGCGCCCACCGCCGCGCCGGGAGAGGCGTTGAGGCCCTCGGTGATCGCGTCGAACTCCGCGTCGGGGTCGAACCGGGGATGGAGGAGCTGGTCGAGCTGGGCGGGCCCGATGCGCGCCACCGCCTCCGCCTCGTCGATCAGCCCCTCGTCGACCATGTCCACCGCGATCGTCAGCGCCGCGGCGGCGGTGCGCTTGCCCACCCGCGTCTGGAGGATCCAGAGGCGGCCCTGCTCGACGGTGAACTCCACATCGCACATGTCCCGGTAGTGCCGCTCCAAGGTCTCGAGGACCTCGACCAGCTCGCGGTGGGGCCCCGGGAAGTCCTCCCCCATCTCGTCGAGCGTCTGGGGGATCCGGATGCCCGCCACGACGTCCTCGCCCTGCGCGTTCGCGAGGAAGTCGCCGTAGCGACGGCGCTCGCCGGTGGAGGGGTCGCGGGTGAACGCGACGCCGGTGCCGCTGTCGTCGCCGCGGTTGCCGAACACCATCGCCTGCACGTTGACGGCGGTGCCGATGTCGTGGGGGATGCCCTCGAAGCGCCGGTAGCTCACGGCGCTCGGGCTGTCCCACGAGCCGAACACCGCCTCGACCGCGTGGCGGAGCTGCTCGCGGGGATCCTGGGGGAACTCGCGTCCGATGTGGCGCCCGACGATCCGCTGGAACGCCCGCGTGAGCTCCTCCAGGTCGTCCGCGCCCAGACCCGCCTCCGAGCGCAACCCGCGCTTCTCGACCACGGACTGGAGCTCCTCCTCGAAGAGGTCGCCCTCGACGCCGAGCGCCGTCTTGGCGAACATCTGCACGAAGCGCCGGTAGGAGTCCCACGCGAAGCGGGCGTCGCCGGTCTGGCGCGCGAGGCCCTCGACCGAGCCGTCGTTGAGCCCCAGGTTGAGGATGGTGTCCATCATCCCGGGCATCGAGCGCGGCGCTCCCGAGCGCACCGACACCAGCAGGGGGTCGTGCTCCTCGCCGAGGCGCTTGCCCATCTCCTCCTCGAGTCCGCCGAGCGCGTCGAGCACCTCCTCGAAGAGCCCGGCCGGCAGCTCGCCCGCCGCCATGTACTCGCGGCACGCCTCGGTGGTGACCGTGAACCCCGGGGGCACGGGGAGCCCCAGGTTGGTCATCTCGGCGAGGTTGGCGCCCTTGCCCCCGAGGAGCGACTTCTGCTCCCTCGAGCCCTCCTCGAACGCGTAGACCCGCTTCACGAGGCCGGCACCACCGGTGACGCGGATCGGGGCGTCATCCCGGGAGGCGCCCCTCGAGGTGGCCGACGAGCTTGTCGATCGGGATCCGCTCCTGGGCCATCGAGTCTCGGTCGCGCACCGTCACCGCCCGGTCGTCGAGCGTGTCGAAGTCGACCGTGACACAGCTCGGCGTCCCGATCTCGTCCTGGCGCCGGTACCGGCGCCCGATGGATCCCGAGACGTCCTCCTCGACCATGAACCGCGGCCTGAGCAGGTCGCCGACCTCCCGGGCCACCGGCACCAGGTCGTCGTGCTTCGAGAGCGGGAGCACCGCCACCTCGATCGGCGCCAGGCGCGGGTGGAGGCGCAGGACGGTGCGCGTGTCGCCGCGGACCTCCTCCTCGTCGTAGGCGTCGAGGAGGAACGCCATCATCGCCCTCGTCGCGCCGGCGGCCGGCTCGACGACGTGGGGGACGTAGTGGGTGTCGGCGTCCTGGTCGAAGAACCGGAGGTCCTCGCCGCTGTGCTCCATGTGCTGGCGCAGGTCGTAGTCGGTGCGGTTGGCGATCCCCTCGAGCTCGCCCCAGCCCCACGGGTAGAGGTACTCGACGTCCGCGGTGCCCGCCGAGTAGTGGGACAGCTCGTCGGCGTCGTGGTCGCGAAGCCGGAGCCGCTCCTCGCGGATGCCGAGCTCCCGGTACCAGCGCATGCGCTCCCCACACCAGTACTCCCACCAGCGGGGGCCGTCCTCGGGCGGCACGAAGTACTCCATCTCCATCTGCTCGAACTCGCGGGTCCGGAACACGAAGTGGCCCGGCGTGATCTCGTTGCGGAACGACTTGCCGATCTGAGCGATCCCGAACGGCGGCTTGAGCCGTGCCGTCTGCTGGACGTTCTTGAAGTTCACGAAGATCCCCTGCGCCGTCTCGGGACGCAGGTAGGCGACGTTGGCGTCGTCCTCGATCGGACCCACGAAGGTCTTGAACATCAGGTTGAACTGGCGCGGATCGGTGAAGGAGTCCTTGGCCCCGCAGTTCGGGCACGCCCCCGACGCCGGGAGGTGGTCCTCCCGGAAGCGCTCCTTGCAGTTCCGGCAGTCGACCAGCGGGTCGGTGAAGCTCGAGAGGTGACCCGACGCCTCCCAGACGGGCGGCGCCATGAGGATCGACGCGTCGAGGCCGACGATCTCGCCGCGGAGCTGCACCATCTCGCGCCACCAGGCGTCCTTGACGTTGCGGAGCAGCAGGACGCCGTAGGGCCCGTAGTCGTACGCGGAGGCGAAGCCGCCGTAGATCTCGCTGCTCTGGAAGATGAACCCGCGCCGCTTGCACAGGTTGACGATCCGGTCGACGAGCTTCGGATCCGGTCTCGCGTCGGTGCCGGCCTCGGTGCCGGTGTCGGTGTCGGCCATGGCAGGCGATGCTATCGGGCAGCCTCGGCCGCGGCCCCCGTCGCGGCCCCCGTCGCGGCTCCGGCTGCGACGTCGGCAGCGAGGCCGGCAGTCAGGCCCGGTACGGCGACGGCCACGCGGCCCGCGCGCGAGCTCACACGTAGCCCCGCAGGCGCGAGGCGCGGGCGACCCGCTCGATCGCGATCGCGAAGGCGGCCCGGCGCAGGGGGACGCCGCGGTCCTCGGCGAACTCGGCGGTGTGGTCGAAGGCCCGGCACATCAGCTCCCGCAGCTCGGCGTTGAAGCGCTGCTCCTTCCAGCGGAACTGCTGGATGTTCATGGCCCACTCGAAGTAGGAGCCGGTCACCCCGCCGGCGTTCGCCAGGATGTCGGGGATCACCCGCGTCGCACGGCCGGCGAGGATCCGGTCGGCCTCCGGCGTCGTGGGGTGGTTGGCGCCCTCCACGACGAGCTCCGCCCGGACGCGCTCGGCGTTGTCGCGGTGGATCACCTCGCCGACGGCGGCGGGGACGAGCACGTCGCAGTCGCACTCGATGAGCTCCTCGTTGGTGATCACGTCCGCGCCATCGGCGACGTCGACCACGAAGCGGCCGCTCTCGACGGCGTCGACGAGGTGCGGGACGTCGAGGCCGTTGGGGTCGTACACGCCGCCCTTCACGTCGGAGACGGCGACGACCCTCACCCCCAGCGCGTCGAGCTCGCGCGCCACCCACGCACCGACGTTGCCGAACCCCTGGATCGCGACACCCGCTCGCTCCAGGTCGATCCCGAACCGCCGCGCCGCGGCGTCGAGGACGTAGACGACACCCCGACCGGTGGCCGGCTCGCGGCCGGGCGCTCCGCCGAGATCGACGGGCTTCCCGGTGACGATGGCCGGCGAGTAGCCGTAGCGGCTCGAGAAGGCGTCCATCATCCAGGCCATCACCTGGGCGTCGGTGTTCATGTCGGGTGCGGGGATGTCGCGCTGCACGCCCAGGATGTAGCTGATCGCCAGGGTGTACCGGCGGGTCATCACCTCCACCTCGCGGGCGCTCATGCCGTCGGGTTCGACCATGATGCCGCCCTTGGCCCCGCCGAACGGGAGGTCGACCAGCGCGCACTTCCACGTCATCAGCGAAGCCAGCGCCCGCACCTCGTTGAGGTCGGCGCGGGGGTGGTAGCGGACACCGCCCTTGTAGGGGCCCCGGGCGCCGTTGTGCTGCACGCGGTATCCCCGGAACACCCGCTCGGTGCCGTCGTCCATCCGCACGGGCACCTGGACCGAGATCTCCCGGTACGAGGTCTTGAGGACCTCGTGGAACTCGTCCTTGAGCTTGATGAGGGTCGCCGCGTCGGCGAAGAACTCGTTGACCGACTCGGCGGGGCTCAACTCAGCCATCGACAGCGGACGCTACCGCGCCGAGAGCAGCGCGGCGCTGCGCAGCCTCCGCTCGAAGTGGAACTCCACCGCCCGCAGCGCCAGACGCTCCACCTCCGCCACGACCGGACCGTCGGGGGTCTCCAGGGCGGCGTTGAGCCCGCCGCCGAGCACGAGCCGGACCAGCTCGAGAGCGCCCGCCGTCGCGTCGTCGGGGCGCTGGGGGGCGCAGGGCGCGCAGGCAGCGCCGCCCGCCTCCGGCACCAACGCCACGAGGCCCTCGGTCGCCCCGCACACCAGGCAGCGCTCGAGGTCGGGACGGAAGCCCTCGAGGCTGACCAGCTTCCACAGGAACGCGGGCGCCACCATCGGCGAGAAACCGCCGGCGAGCGTCGCCAGCGCGCCGACCACCATGCGGTAGAGGGCGGGGCTCGGCTCGCGCTCCTGGGCCACCTGGTCGGTGGCCTCGAGGATCAGCAGGGCGGAGGTCAGCGAGTCGAGGTCGTCGCGCAGACCCCGCGTCGAGCCGAGCGACTCCGCCTGGGTCACGGTGTCGAGGTTGCGGCCCTCGTAGAGCTGCAACGCGACGTGCCCGGTGGGTTCGAGGCGGGCACCGAAGCGGCTCCCGGGCTTGCGGACACCCTTGGCGACCGCTCGGACCTTCCCGCGCCCCTCGGTGATGAGCGAGACGATGCGGTCGGTCTCGCCGAGCTTGTGGGTGCGGAGCACGACACCCTGGTCGCGGTACAAGGCCACATCCGCAGTGTAATGACAGCAGTGTGATCACACTGCTGTCATTCCGCTCCCGTCGTCCTATCGTGGAGCCGTGGATTGGAGCGAGCCCGCCGCGATCAGCGAGACCCACGTCTCGGTGGTCGTCTTCGTCGGCGAACGGGCCTTCAAGGTCAAGAAGCCGGTGGTCACCGACTTCCTCGACTTCTCCGACCCCGACCGCCGGGCCGAGGTCTGCCACCACGAGGTCGACCTCAACCGACGCCTGGCCCCCGACGTGTACCTCGGCGTCGCCACCCTCACCCTCCCCGACGGCACCGCCGAGCCCGTCGTGGTCATGCGGCGCCTCCCACCGGAGACCAGGCTGTCCACCCTCGTGGAGCAGGGAGAGCCGCTGCGCTCCGAGATCCGCAGCGTCGCCCGCCAGGTCGCGATCCTCCACGAAGCCGCCGCCACGGGCGGAGCCGTCGACGAGGCCGCCTCCCCCGAGGCGATCGCCGCCGGGTGGGAGCAGAACCTCGAGGAGATGTCGAGCCACCGCGACGTGCACGTCGACGGAGCGCGCCTCGATCGCGTCGACCGGCTCGCGCACCACTACCTCGCCGGTCGCCGCACGCTCCTCGAGGAGCGCGTCGAGGCCGGGTGGGCGCGCGACGGCCACGGCGACCTGCTCGCCGACGACGTCTTCTGCCTCCCCGACGGCCCCCGGATCCTCGACTGCATCGAGTTCGACGACACCCTGCGCTACGGCGACGTCCTCGCCGACCTCGCCTTCCTCGCGATGGATCTCGAGCGCCTCGGCCGCCCCGACCTCGCCGACGCGCTGCTCGCTGACTACGAGGAGTTCACGGCCGAGCGCCACCCGCCGACGCTCGCGCACCACTACGTGGCGGCGCGGGCCCTCATCCGCAGCAAGGTCTCGTGCATCCGTGCCACCCAGGGAGACGAGACCGCCGGCGCGCGCGCCAGGAGCCTCCTGGCCATGGCGGAAGCGCGCCTCGAGCAGGCGCAGGTGCCGCTCGTGCTCGTCGGCGGCCTCCCCGGCACCGGCAAGTCGACGCTCGCCGCCGGTCTCGCGGCCACCCGCGACCACGCCCTGCTCCGCTCCGACGTCGTGCGGCGGGAGCGAACGGCATCGAGCGCGTCCGGCTCGCGGGACGGTGGCCATCGGAGCGGCGGCTACCGGAGCGGCGCCTACACCCCGGAGCTCACCGACGCGACCTACGCGGAGCTCGTGAGCAGGGCCCGATCGCTCCTCGAGCGCGGGCGCCCGGTGGTCGTGGACGCCTCGTGGACCGCGGCGCGGCACCGCCGCCTGGCCGCCGAGCTCGCCGAGGAGGTCGCCGCACCGCTCGTGGCGCTCGAGTGCACCGCGCCCCGCGAGATCACCCACGGGCGCATCGCTGACCGCCTCGCCGCCGACCACGACCCGTCCGAAGCCACACCGGAGATCGCCGAGGCGATGGCCGGCGACGCGGACCCCTGGCCGGAGGCGGTCACGATCGACGCGTCAGGGACGCCCGCCGACACCCTCCGCCAGGCGCTCGATGCCCTCGACGCCGTCGTCGCCCGGACCTGACCGCCTCGACTCGCTGCACCGGAGCAGCAGCACGGGCGCCCCGTGTGCGACGTGCGAGCCTCTCCTCACGCGGATCCTGCGTCCTCGGACGTGGGGCCGCCGACGGAGGCAGGTGCCAGCTCGCGCTCGATCCGCTCACGGATCTCCTTGACGAAGTGGTGGACGGTCGCCTCGGCGACCCGCCGGCCGGCGAGCGCGTCGCCGGCCGCGCCCAGCACCGAGAGCGGCGGCCGATAGTGGCCGACGAGCGCGACCTGGGTCAGCGGGCGAGGCTCCTCGGCCAACGTGTACACCTCGAGATCGGCCACCATCGTCGGGAACAGGCCGCGGTTGCCCTCCGCCTCCCACTCGACCGGCAAACGCGCCACCTGGTCCCCGTCGCGGTCCATCTCACCGGCGCGGATCCGGACCGCCTTGCCGACCTCGAAGCCGCCCACCGCGAAGTGCAGGTCGGCGACGACACCCTCGGCCACGCCCGCCGCGCTGTCCGTCGCCCCCTGGAGCACACGCTCGGGATGCTCGGAGAGCAGGCGGCACACGTCCTCGAAGCGTCGGTGCACGTACGCGTGCTCGATCAGGTACCGCTCCATCGTCCCTCCCGGCGCTCGAGTCCACGCTCGGAGCCCTCCATCGGGCCCCGGGTCGACTCCACCATGGGGCACCGTCCACCGACCGGACAGGGGCGCGCGTCACATGGGGTCGGCCGTTGGTCCCGATCCGGTCCCGCGGCCGTGCTGACGCTCGGCGAGACGAGCGGCGTAGACCGCCGCCTCCGTGCGCCGCTGCATCCCGAGCTTGGAGAGGAGGTTCGAGACGTAGTTCTTCACCGTCTTCTCGGCGAGGTGGATCCGCTCCGCGATCTGGCGGTTCGTGAGGCCCTCGGCCACCAGGTCGAGGATCTTGCGCTCCTGGTCGGTGAGCCGGGCGAGGCGCTCGTCCTCCTCGGGGCCCTTCCGGAGCCGCTCGAGGACGCGCTGGGTCACCTCCGGGTCGAGGAGCGACTGGCCCGCAGCGACCTTGCGGACCGCCCCGACGAGGTCGCTGCCCTTGATCTGCTTCAGCACGTACCCGGCGGCACCCGCCATGATCGCGTTGAACAGGGCCTCGTCGTCCGCGAACGACGTGAGGATCAGGCAGGCGACCCCGGGATGGGAAGAACGGATCTCACGGCAGACCTCGACACCATCGCCGTCGGGAAGGCGGACGTCGAGCACCGCGACGTCGGGGCCGGTCGGCGGGATCCTGGCGAGGGCGTCGACCGCCCCCGACGCCTCGCCCACGACCTCGATGTCGGTCTCGGCCTCCAGCAGCGCGCGCAATCCCTGGCGGACCACCTCGTGGTCGTCGGCGAGGAACACCCGGATCGGCCGGTTCTCGGTGGTGCCGTCGTCACCGTCGCCCAACGCTCGCCCTCCCACCTCGGTTCGGGTGCCGTCCGCGTACGAGCGTACGACGCGAGCACGCAGGTGTGCTCGCGTCCCAGGGCACGAAGTCCCGAGGAGCGGTGACGACGGTCCGTCGCCGGGGGGAAGGGCCGGATCATAGAGTACGGGCGGAGGCAGGCACCACGCATCGCTTCCGATCGCACCGACGTGCCTGGACCGAACATGACCGACGCCCGAGACCAACGTTCCACCGCCTCGAACCCGATCGTCGTCGCCGTCGACGGCTCGGCCGGCTCCGAGCGAGCCGTCCGGTGGTGCGCCGAGATGGCTCCGCGCCTCGACGCCGAGGTCGTCGCCGTCCACGCCATCTCGATCCCCTTCGAGGGCCTGTCGAGCCTCGAGGTCCCCGCCAACCCCGTGGTCGACGAGCAGTGGCACCGGGACCTGGAGACGACGCTCGCCGACGAGTGGTGCGAGCCGCTCGCGGACCTCCCGCACCGCTCGCAGGTCGTCGAGGGACACCCGGCGCACGTGATCGTTGCCGTGGCCCGCGAGGAGGACGCCTCCATGATCGTCGCCGGCTCGCGGGGTCGGGGCGGGTTCTCCGAGCTGCTCCTCGGCAGCGTCAGCCACCAGCTCACCCACCACGCCGACCGCCCGGTCGTGATCATCCCGCCCCCGGAGCGCTGACCGGCGTTTGCGTCAGGATCGGCCCGACCGCGGGAGGCGGCACCCGAGTCGAGTGGGTGGCGCCGCTCCCTCGCCCGCGGTCGCCGGAGACGACTCTCGTCGGACTACCGAACCTTCCCGAAGCGCCGCTCTCGACGCTGGTAGTCGCGCACCGCCTCGACCAGGTGCTCGCGGCGGTGGTCCGGCCAGAGCACGTCGGTGAAGTAGAGCTCGGTGTACGCGAGCTCCCACAGGAAGAAGTTGCTGATCCGGAACTCGCCCGAGGTGCGGACGAGGAGGTCCGGGTCGGGCATGTCGGCAGCGTAGAGGCGTCGCGCGAAGCGCTCGGTGTCGATGCTGCTCGGATCGAGCTGCCCGGCCGCCGCGTCCTCCGCGAGGGACCGCGCCGCGTCGACGATCTCGGCCCGCCCTCCATAGTCGAACGCGATCGTGAGCGTCATCCCGCGGTTGGCCCGCGTGAGCTCCTCGGTCTCCTCCATCCGCGCGAGCACGCGCTTGGGGACCCTGCGGCTGCGGCGCCCGATGAAGCGCATGCGCACGTCCCGGGCGTGGAGGTCGTCGCGGTGGCGGAGGAGGATCCCCTCGTTGAACTCCATCAGGAACCGCACCTCGTCGAGCGGCCGCCTCCAGTTCTCGGTCGAGAAGGCGAAGACCGTGAGCCACTCGATCCCGAGGTCGATGGCCCCCTCGACGGTGTCGAACAGGGCGTCCTCGCCGGCTGCATGGCCCTCCGTACGGCGCAGGCCGCGCTCGCGCGCCCAACGTCCGTTGCCGTCCATGACGATCGCCACGTGGCGCGGCAGCCGCTCGGGATCGATACGCTCCTCCACGCCAGCGAACGCTACCGGTGCGCCCGGCGGCGCGCGAGTCGTGCGCTCGCGTGCCCCCGACGCGCCGCGAACGCCTCGTGCTGCGCGCCCGGAAGGGTTTGCCGTGGTCGGGGCAACGGGTAGGTACGAAGAAGACCCGAGGTGATCCGAGATGGAAGTGCAGCGTGAGCAGTACCTCGTCGCCACGTTCGCGAACGACCGCGACGCGGCACGGGCCGTCAACGCCCTCAGGATGGACGGGCTGCCGGTGGGTCGCGTCGTCCAGGACAGCGACCGGGCCCGCGCGGTGTCGGAGGCGGGAGAGATGGCCGAGGCGACCGGCCGCACCCGCACCCTCGGTACGCCGGGCCCCTTGCGTCGAGCGATGCTCGGCGCCGCGCTCGGCACGGTCGTCGGCGCCGTGACCATCGTCGGCGGCACCGTGGCGATCACCGCGGCCACGGGAGCCGACGTCGCGGAGTGGGCGATCCGCGCGCTGGTGGTGGGTCCGCTCTCGGGCGCCACCGTCGGGGCGCTGAGCGGCTTCGGCTCCTCCGGACCCACCGACCACGAGGCCCGCGGCCAGCTCCTCGCCGAGGTTGGCGAGACGGTGGGGTTCCACAGCGCGGATCCCCACGAGCTCGACCGTGCCCGCACGATCCTCGCCGGCTGCGAGCCCCTGCGCCTCGACATCGCCACCGAGCTTCCCGAGGCCATCGACGCCCGCCACTGACGACCCTGTGCACACACAGGGTCTAGATTCCTGGTCGGTGGAACGCGCCTGCACCGTCGTGGTCAACCCCGCCGCGGGGCGCGGGCGGACCGGTCGACTGCTCCCCGGCCTGATGGACGCCGTCGCCCGCTCCGGCCTCGACCACGACGTGCGAGTGTCCGCCGGCAGCGACGACGCCGCGAGGCTCGCGCGCGACGCCGCCGCGAGCGGGCGGACGATCGTCGCCTGCGGCGGTGACGGCCTCGTGGGCCGCCTCGCCGGTGTCGTCGCCGACCAGGGTGGCCGCCTGGCCATCGTGCCGACCGGCTCGGGCAACGACTTCGCTCGCACGCTCGGCTACGACACCCGACGCCCGCTCTCGGCGCTCGACGCGCTCGTCGCCCCGAAGGTCGCGACGGTGGATCTCGGCCTGGTCGACGGCACGTCCTTCTGCTGCGTGGCGAGCGCCGGCTTCGACGCGGAGGCGAACCGCTGGGCCAACGGCGTCGAGCACCTCGGGGGCACGGCCCTGTACGTCGCCGCGGCGCTGCGCACGCTCGCCCGCTACGGGCCCCGGCGCTTCGAGCTGACCGTCGACGGGAAGCGCCACGAGACCGAGGCGTGGCTCGTGGCCGTCGCCAACGCTCCGAGCTACGGCGGCGGCATGCGCGTCGCGCCCGCTGCCCGCGTCGACGACGGGCTCCTCGAGTGCACCGTCGTCGGCGCGGTCTCACGCCTCGAGTTCCTCGCCACGTTCCCCAAGGTGTTCCGGGGCCGCCACGTCGAGCACCCGCGGGTCGAGACGTTCTCCGCCCGCGAGGTCACCATCGACTCGGAGAGCCCGGACGTCCCCGTCTACGCGGACGGCGAATCCGCCGGGACGCTCCCCCGCACCCTCACGATCAGACCGCGGGCGCTGACGGTCCTCGCCCCGGGTCGCCCGTAGCGGGCGCGAGTCCCACGTCCGGGCGGTGGCTCCGGTCGCCGCTCACCTCGGTGGGGGGACGGGAGCCGCGTGTCGGGCCGCGGCGGCACCGTCGTCGGGTGGCGAGCCACCACCACCGCCGCCTCCCTCGGTGACGGTGAGGGTTCCCTCCATCCCGGCCGAGCGGTGGCCCGGCACGTCGCAGTAGAACGTGTACTCGCCGGACTCCAGCTCGATCGTGCCGGTGTCGGTGTCGCCGTTGCCCGGCACCTCGAGCTTCATCTCGTCCTCGAAGCCCTCGACCACCAGCGTGTGCACGCTCTCGCCCTCGTTGACGTACTCGAAGCCGATCTCGCCCGAGGGTGCCTCGAGCTGCTTCTCGGTGAAGTCGATGTCCACCGCGGTGACCGCGAGATCCGGCTCCCCGCCGCTGCCGGCGGCTCCCTCGCCCTCCGCAGGAGCCGTGCCGAGCCCCTCGTCCACGGTGAGGGTTCCCTCCATCCCGGCCGAGCGGTGGCCCGGCACGTCGCAGTAGA
>CAYTKN010000008.1:0-44575 GCA_964438505.1 uncultured Burkholderiales bacterium | reverse complement strand
CGTCCTCGAAGCCCTCGACCACCAGCGTGTGCACGCTCTCGCCCTCGTTGACGTAGTCGAAGCGGATCGTCCCCGGGCTCGCCTCGACCTCCTTCTCGGTGAAGTCGATGTCCACCGCGGTGAGCCCCACCACGCTGGAGATCTCCTGGCCGTCCTCCTCGCCGCCGTGCTCGGCGAGGTGCTCCTCGTCGACCTCCTGCGCGAGGAGTCCCGCCCCCGAGAGGACGAGTCCCAGCAGCGCTGCGGCACCCAGCATCGTCCCACGGTTGAGCGGCTCGGACCTCGAGGTGGCCAGGGTCGCGCCCCCGAGGATCAGCAGCGCCACCACCGCGGCGAGGGCGACGGCCTTGGTGCCGCCCGCGGCGAGGAACAGCCGCGACAGGTTGACGACACCGAAGATGATCAGGAGCCCCGCGAGGAGGGGGATGACGATCGGCTCGAGGATGCGTTGGCGCAGGTACTTCATGTCACTCCGACGTCGGTCAGCTCGAGTTCCAGCTCGTCGAGGTCGAGGTGCTCGGGGCGGCGGTTGCGCCGCTCCTCCTCGGCCTGCCAGACGAAGAACAGTACGGCGATCATCCCCCACAGGAGGAACCCGCCTCCCACCTTCATGATCAACCCTGCCACCTGCTGGTCGGTGACCGCCGAGATCCCCCAGAGGCGGGGAACCGACTCGTAGAAGTCGTAGAGCACCCCGTCGCCGAAGGTGAGGAACGAGGCCGGGACCGTGGGGAGCACCGACTGGCCGAAGAGGAACAGCAGGTTCACCGGCGGCCCCAGCCTCGGCAGCTCGGGAAGCGGGCTCACGACGGGCATCCACACCATCAGCGACACCACGAGCAACGGCGCGTGCATCGCCCCGGCGTGGAACAGGTCGTCACGCAGCGCCAGGTCGAGGAAGGCGGGCCAGTGCAGCCCCACGATCACCACGTTGAAGGCGACGAAGGCGACCAGGGGCCTGGTGGCGATGCGGGCCGCAGCGAAGAGCACCCCCCGCCCCAGCGCGGCCCGGAGCATCCAGCCGGGGGTGCCGAGGAGCAGCAGCGGCGCGGTCACGTAGCCGATGATCAGGTGCTGGAGCATATGACCGCTGAACAGGTACCGCTCGCCGACGTCGTGGAGTGGGTAGCCCAGCGCCAGCCACAACGACGCGACGCCGAGCCCGAAGAACACGACCTGGCGCCGGTGCACCGGATGGTGGGGTCGCGGCGCCCACGTGGGTGCGAGGCGGACCAGGGCGAACGCGTACCCGGCGGCGACCGCGCCCATGATCGCCACGAGTCCGATGTCGATCCGGAAGGTCCAGGGATCGGCGTGCACGGCTCCCGGTTCCTCAGACGAGGACGGGGAACACGTGCGAGGCGCCGAGCACCACCGCGTAGACGGCGACCGCCAGCGCGATCCCTCCGTAGAAGAGGTTCCGGAAGATGCGGGCCTCGAACCGCAGGTGCATGAACCACAGCGCGACGAGGAAGAACTTGACGACCATGAGGACGAGGAGCAGCACCGTGTTGAGGGTCGTGGAGAGCTCGTCCTCCAGGTAGAACAGCGCGATCTCGGCGGCGGTGGCGATGGCCAGGATCACGGCGATCCCCACGTACGCGGCCGGGTCCGGGTGGGCGTGGGTGCCCTCGACGTCCGCGCCCGGGGTCACCGCACGCGCCTGCTCGTCGGCGTCCTCCGCGCCGCTGTCCGCGGCGTCGTCGGTCACGTCGGTCTCTGTGGTCACGTCGGCCATCTCGCGCCGGCTCCTCCTCGCTCGTGCAGGACCACGGTCACTGCGGGATCAGGTAGACGACGGTGAAGATCACGATCCAGACGACGTCGACGAAGTGCCAGTAGAGGCCCGCCACGTCGACCGCCTCGGCCCGCTCGGGCCCGAGCCCCCGCCGCAGCGAGTAGCCGGTGAGCGACAGCAGCCACAGGATCCCGACCGTGACGTGGACGCCGTGGAACCCGGTCAGGACGAAGAAGCTGCTGCCGAACAGGTTGGTGTCGAGCTTGAGCCCCTCGCGCACGAACTCGGTGAACTCGAAGATCTGCCCGCCCACGAACACCAGCCCCAACAGCGCGGTGGCCACGAGCCAGATGCGCGTGCGGCGCTCGTCGCCCCGGTAGATCGCGGCGACGGCGAGCACCATCGACAGCGAGCTGATCAGCAACACGAACGAGCTGACCGACGTGAACGGGATGTCGTAGAGCTCCTGTGGCGTCGGCCCGCCCGCGAACTCCGCGTCGCGTCCCCGGTAGAGGAGGTACGTGGAGATCAGGGCCCCGAAGAAGAGCGCCTCCGAGCCCAGGAAGGCCCACATCCCGAGCTTCAGGTTGCTGATGCCGGTGGTGGTGTGGTGCTCCTCGGCGTGGGCCACCGTCGCCATCTCAGCTCACCTCCTCGGACTCGGCCTCGGGCGACGGGTCGGCCTCGTCGACCGGCTCGTGCTCGCCGTGGTCGGCGTCGTGCTCGCCGGGCTCGGGCTCGGTGTCGGGCTCCATCGCCCAGGCGAACAGTCCCCAGGCGACCAGGAGCCCTCCCAGGATCAGGAACGCGTAGTGGAAGATGAACCCGTAGCCGATCAGCGGGAGCCCGATCGCGGAGACGAACGGCCAGTACGACGGCGACGGCATGTGGATGTGCTCGCCGTGGTCGGCGTCGTGCTCGCCGGCGTCCTCACCCGCTCCGCCACGGACCCGGGCCACCGGGCGCCCCTCCTCGTCCTCGGTGTACTTCCGGTGCCAGAAGTCGTCGCGGGCCTCGACGAGCGGGATGCGGTCGAAGTTGTGCTCGGGCGGCGGCGAGGACGTCGCCCACTCCAGCGTCCTCGCGTCCCACGGGTCCGGCCCGGCCGGCTCGCCGTTGCGGAGGCTCTTGGCGACGTTGACGAGGAACACGAGGACCGAGAGCGCGATGACGAAGGCCCCGATCGTCGAGACGAGGTTCCAGAAGTCCCAGCCCATCCCCTCGGGATACGTGTAGGTGCGCCGCGGCTGGCCCTGGAGGCCGAGGATGTGCTGCGGGCCGAAGGCCAGGTTGAACCCGATCAGCATGGCCCAGAAGTGCACCTTGCCGAGGCCCTCGCCGAGCATCCGGCCGAACATCTTGGGGAACCAGTAGTAGACGCCGGAGAAGATCCCGAACATCGCCCCGCCGAAGAGCACGTAGTGGAAGTGGGCGACCACGTAGTAGGTGTCGGTCTGCTGGCGGTCGGCGGGGCTGATCCCGTGCGTGACGCCGGAGAGCCCGCCGATGATGAACATCGCCACGAAGCCGACGGCGAAGAGCAGCGGGGTCTTGAACCGGATCGACCCGCCCCACAGCGTGCCCAGCCAGTTGAAGATCTTCACGCCGGTCGGCACCGCGATGAACATCGTCGAGAGCGTGAACCCGGTCACCGCCGCGGGGCCGAGACCGGACGAGAACATGTGGTGCGCCCACACGCCCCAGCCCATGAAGCCGATGGCGACGCCGGAGAACACCACGAAGGAGTAGCCGAACAGCGGCTTGCGCGAGAACGTCGGCAGCACCTCCGAGACGATGCCCATCGGCGGGAGGATGAGGATGTACACCTCGGGGTGCCCGAACAGCCAGAACAGGTGCTGCCAGAGCAGCGGGTCCCCGCCCTTGAGCACGTTGAAGAAGTTGGTGCCGAAGTTCCGGTCGAAGAACAGCTCGATCAGGCCGATCGTGATGACCGGGACGGCGCTGATCAGCAGGAACGAGATCACGAGGATCATCCAGGTGAACACCGGCAACCGCATGAACGTCATGCCCGGAGCCCGCATGTTGACGACCGTGACGATGAAGTTCACCGAGCTGGTCAGCGAGCCGATGCCGGTGATGATCAGGCCGATGATCCAGAAGTCGATGCCGTGGCCGAAGCTGAAGTGGCTCGTGAGGTTGGCGTAGCCGAACCACCCGCCGTCGGGCGCGCCGCCGAGGAAGAAGCTCGAGTAGAGGAACAGCCCGCCGGCGAGGAAGGTCCAGTACCCGTACGCGTTCAGGCGCGGGAACGCGACGTCGCGGGCGCCGATCTGGAGGGGCAGGAAGTAGTTCCCGACCGCGGCCGCCGTGGGCATCACCACCAGGAACACCATCGTGGTGCCGTGCATGGTGAAGAGGGTGTTGTACTCCTGGGCGGAGAGGATGGCGGCGTCCGGGCTGGCGAGCTGGAGGCGGATCAGCAGCGCCTCGATCCCCCCGAGGAGGAAGAAGAGCAGGGCCGTCATCCCGTAGAGCAGCCCGATCTTCTTGTGGTCGATGGTCGTGAACCAGCTCGCCGGACCGGTCGTCGCGGTGGGCCGGCGCAGCAACCGGCTCGTGGCAGCCGGAGCCGTCGGGGCCGCGGTGGTGGTCGCCATCAGCGGATGACCTCTCGTACGCGCACGGTCACTCCAAGGTCTCGAGGTAGGCCACGAGCTCGTCGATCTCCTCCGGGCTCAGGCCCAGGTCGGGCATCCCGACGCCGTCGCCGGGTTGCATCGGCTTCATCCCCGGCGGGTCCGCGAGCCACCGACGCAGGTTCTCGGGGGTGAGGTCGAAGATCGCGCCGGCGAAGGTGCTGCGGCTCTGGAGGTGCGTCAGGTCGGGACCCACCTCCGCCCCGCCGGAGGCCTCGTGGCCCCGGATCGTGTGGCAGCCGACGCAGCCCTCCGACGCGAACAGCTCGTAGCCGTCCAGCGCGGGGCCGTCCGCGGGCTCCTCCGCCTCGGCGAGCTGCTCGTCGACCCAGGCGTCGAACTGCTCCGGCGGGTGGGAGATCACCCGCAAGCGCATGTTGGCGTGGGACAGACCGCAGAACTCGGCGCACTGGCCCAGGAACGTACCCGGCCCGTCGGCGGACATCGTCAACCGGTTGGTCCGACCCGGCACCACGTCGACCTTGCCGGCGAGCTGCGGGACCCAGAACGAGTGGATCACGTCGAAGCTCTGGAGCTCGACGTCGACGTCCCGGCCGGCGGGGATGTGCAGCTCGTTGGCGGTGACCACCCCGCGCTCGGGGTACTCGAACTCCCACCACCACTGGTGCCCGACGGCCTTGACCTGCAACGCGTCCTCGGGACGCTCGGCGAGGTCGAAGATCGTCGCCACGGTCGGCACGGCGAGCGCGGCGAGGAGGACCGCGGGGAGGATCGTCCAGCCGATCTCCAGGGGCGTGGAGCCGTGGATCTGCCGGGGTCGCTCGTTCCCCTCGCGGTTGCGGAACCGCACGAGCGCGAAGACCAGCAGCCCCTCCACGATCACGAACACGATGACGGCGAGGACGAACGACGCGTCGAAGAGGGTGTCGATCTTGCGGGCCCAGTCCCCCGCCGGCTCGAGGGAGTCCTGGGGCGAGTCGGCGCACGCCGAGAGGAGCAGGAGGGGGAGTGCCAGCCGGGCGCCGCGGAACCACCTCGAACGCCGGCTGTGAGCTTCGTTCACCTCGTCACCCGTCCCGTTGGTCCACTCGTCGCCGGTCCGTCGGTCACGCCCACCGAACGCGCGACGCATGCGGTCGTGCCTGTGAGAGAGCGTGGAGCACTCTACCGAAGGCGCCGCGGCGTTCGGCAAACCCTCCCCGAGCGCCCTCCCGGCGCCTCACCGAGCGCCCTTCGGGCACCCACTGGCCCCCGGGCCGCGTCCGCTCAACCGGCGGCGAGGCGGCTCCGCACGACGGAGGCGAGGCGGACGAGCCGGTCGATGGCGTGGTCCTCGGCCTCCGAGGTGGGGAGCACGTCGTAGTCGAGCTGCACGCGGGACCCGCCTGCGGAGAACACCACCCCGACTCCGCCGCCGGCGCGCTGCACCCCGAACGCCCGCTCCCCGAGCTGCTCGAGCTCGTACACCTGGTCGTCGACGCCGGGGCTCGACTCGTCGACCGTGTCGTCCGGGCGGAGGCGCAGCGTGAGGATGTGGCCGGGGGCGGCCGGATCCGCGTCGCCCCACAGGCAGGTGCTCGTCGCGGCGGCCGCCGCCACGCTGCTCTCGCGGCCGTCCCGCACCGGCTCGCCGACCAGGGTCTCCACCTCGGATCGCTCCAGCAGCTCGCACGCCTCGACGCCGGCCGACGGAGACGCAGCGGCGGGTGACGTGGTGGCCGTCTCCTCGCCCCCGCCGGCGGCGCCGCCCCCCGTGCAGGCGGCGCCCAGCACCAGCGCGGCGCACACGACCAGGCGTCGCACCGCAGTGCCCCAGGCGGTGCTTCGGACCTCAGCCCTCCGGGCGGTGCGTCGCACCTCAGAACCCCAGCCGGTCGAGCGACCGCTCCCGCCGCTGCCAGTCGCGCTCGACCTTCACGCGGGTGTCCAGGAAGACCTGGGTGCCGAGGAGCGCCTCGAGCTCCCGGCGCGCCGCCGTGCCGACCCGCTTGATCACCTCCCCGCCCTTGCCGATCACGATCCCCTTCTGGCTCTCCCGCTCCACGAGGATCACCGCCGGGACGGCCAGCACGCCGTTGGCGCGCTCCTCGATCTCCTCGACCGTCACCACGATCGAGTGCGGGAGCTCGTCCCTCGTCACCGCCAGGAGCTGCTCCCGCACGATCTCGGCGGCGAGGAACGCTTCGGGCTGGTCGGTGACCACACCCTCCGGGTAGTAGCGGGGGCCGGGAGGCAGGTACCCGACGATCTCGTCGAGCAGCTCCGGCACCCCGTCGCCGGTGCGGGCCGAGACGGGGACGTAGGCGTCGAAGTCGCCGAGGCCCGAGGCCGACTCCAGGTGCTCGGCGATCCGCTCGGGCGAGACCAGGTCGACCTTGTTCGACACCAGCACGACGGGCGTCTCGACGGCATCCACGTGGCCGGCGACGAACCGGTCGCCGCTCCCGATCGGGGCGCTGGCCTCGACCACGAAGCACACCGCGTCGACCTCGGCGAGGGAGTCGAGGGCGTTGCGGTTGAGCCGCTCGCCCAGCGGTGTCCGCGGCTTGTGGATGCCCGGCGTGTCGAGGAATACGACCTGCGCGCCCGGGCCGGTGTGCACGCCCCGGATCCGGTTGCGGGTCGTCTGGGGCTTGTCCGAGACGATCGAAACCTTGGTGTCGAGCATCCGGTTCAGCAGCGTCGACTTCCCGACGTTGGGCCGCCCGACGAGCGCGACGAAGCCGGAGCGGAAGCCCTCCCGGCCCGCCACGGGCCCGACCTCACGCTCCGGCGTCGACACGTCGGTGCTCGTCGCCCTCGCCGCGGATCGTCACGCTGACGATCCGCCGGCCCTGCACCCGCTCGGCCACGAAGTCGATCCCCTGGAAGCTCACCGACTCGCCCTCGGAGGGAACGTGGCCGACCAGGTCGAACATGAGGCCACCGACGGTGTCCCACTCCTCGTCGGGGAGGTCCACACCCAGCAGCGACGACACCTCGGCGATGGGTGTCCGGCCGGCGACCCGGAGCAGGCCGTCGCCGATCTCCTCGACCGTCGGCTCCTCGACGTCGTACTCGTCGACGATCTCCCCCACGATCTCCTCGAGCACGTCCTCGAGGGTGACGAGCCCGGCGGTGCCCCCGTACTCGTCCACGGCGATCGCCATGTGGAACTTCCGCGTCTGCATCTCGCGCAGCAGCTCGGCCGCCCGCTTCTGCTCCGGGACGAACACGGCCTTGCGCAGCACCTCGGACAGCGAGGCGTCGCCGCGCCCGCGGCGCGTGGCGCGGATCAAGTCCTTCACGAAGACCAGGCCGATCAGGTCGTCGAGGTGGTCCCGGTAGACGGGGAGCCTCGAGTACCCGGCGGGGATGGCCACGTCGAGCGCGTCGTCGACGGTGGCGTCGGAGGGCACGGCCACCATGTCGGTCCGGGGCACCATCACCTCCCTGACGACGGTGTCGCCGAACTCGAAGATCGAGTGGATGAGCTGCTCCTCCTCGCGGTCGAGCTCGTCCTCGTCCTCGGACTCGATCGGAGCGGTCTCCTCGGATGCGCCGTTGCCGTTGCGGGCGCGCGAGCCCGTCGGCGGCGACACCACGAGCGACGCCAGCGCGGCGATCGGCCCCAGCCGGACCAGGGCCAGCATCGTCCCCGCGCTGCGGCGGGCGAGGACGTCGCCGAAGCGCCTCGACAGGCGACGGGGAGCCAGCTCGCCGACGAGCAGCACGAGGGTGAGCAGCCCGGTGACCGCCAGGAGCGCGCCCAGGCCGCCCCCCTGGCGCCATCCGACGATCCCGACCATCGTCGCCGCGGCGACCCGCGCCGCCATCCGGAGGAGGGCCACCACCGCCAGGGGCCGCTCGGGCGCCTCGAGGAGCCGGGCGAGGGGGGCGGCACCCCGCCGCTCCTCGTCCGCCCAGGCGAGGGCCCGGACCCGACTCACGCTGACCAGCGCGCTCTCGGCCATCACCACCACACCCGAGAGGAGGACCAGCAGGCCCGAGACGACGAGGACGAGGCGGTCGCCGCTCTCCATGGCTCAGCCGGCCGGCGGAGCGCCGGCGTCGAAGAGCTCCAGCAGCTCCCGCTCACGCCGCCGCATCCGCTCGGCCGCACGCTCGTCGTCCTCGTGGTCGTAGCCGAGGAGGTGGAGGACCCCGTGGACGACCAGGAGCTCCACCTCACGACGCCAGTCGATCCCGCGCTCGTCGGCCTGGCGGCGCGCGACCACCGGGCAGACGACCACGTCGCCCACGACGAAGGGGAGCTCGGTGGGCTCGGACGGCGTCCCCGGACCGCGACCGCCCTGGTCGGGCTGCCGACCCGTCTCCACCAACTCCTCGTCCATCGGGAACGCCAGCACGTCCGTGGCGCCCTCCAGGCCGAGGAACCGCTCGTGGAGCTCCTGCATCGTGAGCTCGTCGACGAAGGTCACCGACAGCTCGGCGCTGGTGCGGACCTCCTCCTCAGCGAGCACGAGCCGGGCGAGCGCCGAGCAGCGCTGCACGTCGACGGCGACGTCGGCCTGCTCGTCGACGAGGAAGACGTCGTGGGCGTCGCCGATGCCGGGCGCCGGAGCACGTGGAGGGTGGTCGGTCGAGCTCACGAGTCCCCTGCGGCGCGCGAGCCCGCGTCGTCCTCGTGGCGGTCGTAGGCGTCGACGATGTCCTGCACGATCGTGTGGCGCACCACGTCGCCCCCGCTCAACTCGACGAACGTGAGGTCGTCGATGCCCGCGAGGATCTCGCGCACGGCCAGCAACCCCGAGCGGTCGCGGCCCTCCACGAGGTCGATCTGGGTGACGTCGCCGGTGACGACGGCCTTCGAGTGGAAGCCGAGCCGCGTGAGGAACATCTTCATCTGCTCGGGCGTCGTGTTCTGCGCCTCGTCGAGGATGATGAACGAGTCGTTGAGGGTCCGCCCGCGCATGTAGGCGAGCGGCGCGACCTCGATCGTCCCGCGGTCGAGGAGGCGTTGGGTCGCCTCGGGCTCGAGCATGTCGTAGAGCGCGTCGTAGAGCGGCCGGAGGTACGGGTCGACCTTGGCCGCCATGTCGCCCGGGAGGAAGCCGAGGCGCTCGCCCGCCTCCACGGCCGGGCGGGTCAGGATGATGCGGCGGACGTCGCCCTCCTGGAGGGCCTGCACCGCGAGGGCCATCGCGAGGTACGTCTTCCCGGTTCCCGCCGGCCCGATGGCGAAGGTGATGGTGTGGTGCTCGATGGCGTCGACGTAGCGCTTCTGCCCCGACGTCTTGGGTCGCACCGTCGTGCTGCGCCCCTCGAGCACCGTGGTGTCGACGACCTCGGTGGGGCGCACGTCGGCCTTCACCATGTCGACCATGCGCTGGACACCTTCCGGGTCCAGGCGGTGCCCCCGCTCGAGGAGCTCCACGAGCTCCTCGAAGAGCCGCCCGACCACCTCGGTGTCTCGGGGCTCGCCCGAGATCGTGATCTCGTTGCCCCGCACGTGGATCCCGACCGGGAACGAGGTCTCGACGAGCCGCAGGAGCTCGTCGTGCTGGCCGAGCAACGCCACCATGAGGTGGTTCCCCGGCACGAGGATCTTGAGCGGGGTGTGCTCGACGTGGAGGGGTGAAGCGCTGTCCAAGTTGCCCTCAGGATACCGTCCGGTCGGCACCGACGGGAACGGGCCCCACGTGCGCTCGGGCGGACCTCACTCCGGGGGCCACCGCAGGGGCCGGCAGTACACCCCGGGCTCGGACGCTCCGCTGCGCTCCGCGATCCTCGCCCACACACCACCGCGAGCCACCGGTCCACGACGACCTGCCCTCACCCACGTGCGCTCGAGCGGACCTCACTCCGGGGGCCACCGCAGGGGCCGGCAGTACACCCCGGGCTCGGACGCTCCGCTGCGCTCCGCGATCCTCGCCCACACACCACCGCGAGCCACCGGTCCACGACGACCTGCCCTCACCCACGTGCGCTCGAGCGGACCTCACTCCGGGGGCCACCGCAGGGGCCGGCCGCCGATCACGTGGAAGTGGAGGTGCGGGACGGTCATGCCGCCGTGCCGACCGACGTTGCTGACCACCCGGTAGCCGTCTCCGGCGATGCCGTCCGCCTCGGCGACCGCCTGGACGGTCTGGACCATGGCCGAGAGCAGCTCCGCGTGCTCGGGCCCGACCGACGGGAGCGATTCGAGGTGCTCTCTCGGCACGACGAGCACGTGCACCGGCGCGACGGGGTTCAGGTCGCGGAACGCGTAGGTGAGCTCGTCGGAGACCACCTCGTCCGAGGGGATCTCGCCGGCGACGATGCTGCAGAAGGGACAGTCAGCCACGACCACCGAGGTTAGTAGCGGGGGTGCGCGACCGGTCCACGGAGCGCCCGGAGACCGGGCAGCTCCCGAGGTGCTACGGCACCCGAGGCTCGGCGCGAGGCGCCGGCGCCGGCGTGCCCGCCCGCACACCCATCTCCTCGAGACGCTCGCCCAGCTCGTCGGGTGTGAGGCCGAGCGCCCAGGCCATCACGCGCACGTCGTCGCTGCGGATCGTGAGCACCCGACCGTTGAAGTCCTGGCGGTGGACCTGGACCCGCTCGGCGTAGCGGCGGAGGATCTGCGCCTCCGGCGCGTCGATCCCGTGGAGGCGCAGGAGGTCGACGCTGAACCCACCGGCGAGGTCGAGGGAGCGCTCCTCGGTGAGGTCGATCGACTCCTCGCGCGGGAGGAGCTGCTCGGCGGGGACCCCGTACACCTGGGCGAGGCGGACCAACCGGGGCACCGAGATGGCCCGTTCCCCGCGCTCGTAGGCGCCGAGCACCGAGGCCTTGAACTCCTGCTCGGAGAGCGCCTCGACCTCTTGGAGGGACAAGCGCTTCTGACGCCGGATCGCACGCAGTCGCTCTCCGATCCCGTCCGGGACGTGCTCCTCGGCACTGTGCTCCACGGTTGGCACCTCGCGTCGGCTCCCGGGGTCACCCACCGCCGCCGCGGACACGACCGCGAGGCGCCAGGCGGGACCCGCCTCTTCTCGAACACCCAGAGAGTACCACGCGCGCGCGGAGCGCGGTTGCGAACAGGACATCTACGCCCTTCCGGAAGCTTCCGCGCGGTGGTGGCACCGCGGTGTGGCACCGGCGAGACCCGGTCGTCACCGTCCGGAGCCGACGTCCTGGAACGCGGAGCGGACCCGCTCGAAGAAGCCCCGGTCCCGCGGTGCCACGTCGTCTCCCCGCAGCGCCGCGAGCTCGCGCAGCAGCGTCTCCTCCTCGTCGGAGAGCTCCGTGGGCACCTCGACCTCGACCGGCACGAACAGGTCGCCGCGACCGCTGCGCTGGAGCCGTGGCACGCCCCGCCCGCGGAGTCGGAACACCTGACCGTGCTGGGTGCCCGGGGGGATGACCAGCTCCTCCTCGCCGTCGAGGGTCTCGATCGTGAAGCGCGCGCCCAGCGCCGCCTGTGTGAACGGCACCCGGAGCACGCGCACCAGGTCGTGGCCACGACGCTCGAAGTCGGGGTGCTCGCGCACGACGACGTCGACGTAGAGGTCGCCGGGCGGCGCCCCTCGGGCACCGACGGGCCCGCGGCCGCCGAGGCGCAGGCGCTGGCCCTGGTCGATGCCCGCCGGGACGTCCACGTCGAGGCGGCGCAGCCGGGTGACCCGGCCCTCGCCCCCGCAGTCCTCGCACGGGGTGGCGATGAGCTCGCCGACGCCGCGGCACCGGGGACACGGCCGGGCGGTGACCATCTGCCCGAGGAGCGAGCGCCGCACCTCCCGGACCTCGCCCGCGCCCCCGCACTGGGTGCAGGGCTCGGGCTGCGTGCCGGGCGCGGCTCCGGTGGAGTCACACGTCTCGCACCCCACCGGGAGCCGGACCTCGAGCGTCTTCTCGGTCCCGAAGACGGCCTCCTCGAAGTCGAGCTCCATCCTGAACTCGGTGTCGGGACCGCGCGCCGGGCCCCCGCGGCCCCCTCCTCCTCCGAAGCCGAAGGGGTCGCCGCCGAAGAAGGCCTCGAACAGGTCGCTCAACCCCGCGCCCGCGAACGGGTCGCCGCCCGCTCCGGCCGCGACGCCCTCGGGTCCGAAGCGGTCGTAGCGGGCCCGCTTCTCGGGGTCGCTCAGCGTCTCGTAGGCGCGGGCGATCTCCTTGAACCGCGCCTCCGACTCGGGGTCGTCGCCGGCCACGTCGGGGTGGTACTCGCGCGCCAGCTTGCGGAACGCCCGCTTGATCTCTGCGGCGCTCGCGTCGCGGGAGACCCCGAGCAGGTCGTAGTAGTCGTCGCTCATCACTCGTCCCAGGTCACGCGGTGAGGTGTCGGGCCAGGCGCTCGGACACGGTGGTCACGGCCGCCATGGCGCGCGCGTAGTCCATGCGCGTGGGCCCGAGCACACCGACGGTGCCGGCCGTGCCGTCGCCGAGGATCACCGGCGCCATGATCACCGCGCACTCGCGCAACTCGACCCGCTCGTTCTCCTCCCCGATCCGCACGGTGACCCCGGAGTCGATCAGGTTGCGCGCGAGCGTGACCACGAGGAACTGCTCCTCGAGCATCTCGAGGAGCCGCGAGACGGTCTCGGAGGCCGAGAAGTCGGCGGCCTCCGCCGCGATGTTCGAGGTCCCGCCCACGTAGACCGGTTCGGTCGTCTCCTCGCCGGCGGCCTCGCGGATCCGCTCGACGGCGAGGGAGGCCAGCCGGTCGGCACCGGGTTCGCCGGTCGGCTCGGGATCGACGACGCCCGCGAGCGTCGAACCGCTCGTCGCCGCCGCCACCGCCGAGCCGGCGCGCTCGACGGTCTCCTCCTCGACGTCCTTCTCGAGACGGATCGCGGCCTTCTCGACCGCGCCGTTCGACAGCACCGTCACGACCAGCACCACGTCGGGCTGGAGCGTCACGAGCTGGGAGCTCATGATCCGCGCGTCGTCGGCCTGCGGGCCCACGACCAGGGCCGCCTGCTCGGTGATGCCGGCGAGCAGGCGGGTGGTCTGGTGGAGCATGTCCTCGAGCGCCGTCTGGGCTCGGGCGAAGAAGTCGGTGACCTTCGCCGCGTACGGCGCACCCAGCGCCTCGACGCGCCCGAGATGGTCGACGAAGTACCGGTAGCCCTTGTCGGTCGGCACCCGGCCGGCGGACGTGTAGGGCTGGTCGAGGTAGCCGTCGCGCTCCAGCGCGGCCATCTCGTTGCGCACCGTCGCGCTCGAGACGCCCACGTGACCGCCGGCGACACGCGCGGAGCCCACCGGCTCCGCCGTCGCGATGTACTCCTCGACGACGGCGCGGAGGACCTGCTCCCTGCGCTCGTCGAGCTCCTCGATCATGGGGAGCCGAGTGTACCGAGTGCCGGGGAGAGCGGGACGCTCGCCCCGTCACGGCCCCGAGAGCGCCAGCGTGACCTCCGTCGCGAGCAACCGGCCGGCGCGGGTGAGCACGAGACGGCCGTCGCTGCGCTCGAGGAGCCCGCTGGCGACGAGCTCCTCGGCCCGAGCCTCGAGGCGCGGCGTCGCCGCCACGCCCTCGCGGGTGCGCAGCTCCAGCATCAACGCCTCGTCGGCCGCCGCGGCCCCGTCGAGGCGCTCCCCCGCCGCCTCGGGCAGCTCACCCCGCCCGATCGCGGCCACGTACCGCTCGGGGGTGCGCACGTTCCACCACCGCCGGCCGCCGGTCGCGCCGTGCGCGGCGCATCCCACGCCGAGGTAGTCGCCCGCGCCCCAGTAGAGCCGGTTGTGGTCGCACTCGTGACCGGGCGCGGCCCAGTTCGAGATCTCGTACCACTCCAGCCCCGCCCCGGTGAGCAGCTCGTCGGCGATCGCGTACTTGTCGGCCTGGTCGTCGTCTCGGGGCGCTGCGGTCTCCCCGGCCTCGATCCGGCGCTCCAGCGGGGTTCCGGGCTCGACGGTCAGCCCGTAGGCGCTCACGTGCGGGGCGCCGAGCGCCAGGACCCCCTCGACGGTCGCCCTCCAGTCGGCGACGCTCTCGCCCGCCGCGCCGTAGACCAGGTCGACGTTGAAGCTGTCGAAGCCGACCGCACGGATCGCGTCCACCGCGCGCGCCACGTTGTCGGGATCGTGGCTCCGGCCGAGCGCCCGGAGCACGTGCTCGGCGAGCGACTGGACACCGAGCGAGATCCGGTCGACACCGTGGCGGCGGTAGGTGCGGAGCTTCTCCTCGTCCACCGAATCGGGATTGCACTCCACGGTGACCTCGGCATCCGGCGCCCTCGGCACGGCGTCGAGGATCCGCACGAGCAACCCGGCCTCCAGCAGGGAGGGGGTGCCGCCTCCGAAGAACACGCTGCTCGCCGGCGGGTGGGCTCCGTCCCGGTAGCGGGCCTCCACCTCAGCGACGCACGCGTCCACGTACTCCTCGACCAGGTGCTCCCGGTCGGTCCAGGTCGCGAAGTCGCAGTAGTCGCACCGACGCTCGCAGAACGGGATGTGCACGTAGACACCGAACGGTCGCGGGGCCTCCGGCTCCCCGACCTCGGGCCGCTCCCCCGCCCCGGGCCGCTCCCCGACCCCCGGCGGCTGCTCGACCCCTGATGCCTCCATGGCGTCCAGTCTCTCAGGTACATTGTGTGGACATGGACGCAGCCACCGCACTGCGCCCGGTGCTCGACGGTCTCGTCGGCGACGCACGAGGGGTCGAGGTCCGGTTCTGGGACGGGAGCACGTACGGCTCCGCCGACGCTCCCGCCGCGCTCGTGGTGCACACACCGGACGCGATCCGGCGGCTCCTCACCTCTCCCGGCGAGCTGGGCCTCGGCCGCGCCTACGTCGCCGGCGAGCTCGACCTCGAGGGGGACCTGTGGTCGGCGCTCGAGCTGGGCGCGAGCGACTGGGACGCCCACTTCTCCCCGAGCGAGGTGGTCGAGCTGCTGCGTGCGGCCCGCAAGCTCGGGATCCTCAAGCTCGAGCGCCTCGAACCGCCCCCCGAGGAGGTCCACCTCCGCGGTCGGCGACACTCGCGGGCCCGGGACGCCGCCGCCATCGCCCACCACTACGACGTGTCCAACGAGTTCTACGAGATCGTCCTGGGCCCGGCGATGACGTACTCGTGCGCGTACTTCTCCTCCCCCGACCAGCCCCTGGAGGACGCCCAGCGCGACAAGAACGAGCTGGTGTGCCGGAAGCTCCGCCTGCGCGAGGGCGAGCGCGTCCTCGACGTGGGCTGCGGCTGGGGCACCTTCGCCCTCCACGCTGCCCGCCACCACGGGGCCCGGGTGGTCGGCGTCACCCTCTCGGAGCGGCAGGTCGAGTACGCACAGAAGCGGGTCGTCGAGGAGGGCCTCGCCGACCGGGTCGAGATCCGCCTCCAGGACGAGCGCGACGTCGGCGACGGCCCCTACGACGCCGTCGCCAGCATCGGGATGTTCGAGCACGTCGGGCGGGCACGCCTCGAGGAGTACTTCGCGCACCTCCACTCGCTGCTCCGCCCGCAGGGTCGACTCCTCAACCACGCCATCGGCCGGCCACCCACGGAGGGCGGGGGTCCGTTGCGCTCGCGCTTCGCCCGGCGCAGCTTCATCGACCGCTACGTCTTCCCGGACGGCGAGCTCCACGAGGTCGGCTCGGTGGTCAGCGCCATGCAGGAGCAGGGCTTCGAGGTCCGCGACCTCGAGAGCCTCCGCGAGCACTACGCGCTCACGCTCCGCAACTGGGTGGCCAACCTGGAGGCCGGTCGCGACGAGGCGGTCGAGCACGCGGGCGAAGGCCGCTACCGGGTGTGGCGCCTGTACATGGCGGCGTCGGCCCGCAACTTCGAGCTCGGCAAGACGCAGGTGCACCAGACGCTCGGGGTCCGGGCCGACGGGGGCGACTCCGGCGTGCCGCTGCGCCGCGGCGACATCGTCCTCGACTGACGCCCCGCTGCCGATGGCCACGCTGCTGATCGTGCACCACACGCCCTCGCCCTCGCTGCACTCGATGTTCGACGCCGTGGTCTCCGGGGCCACCGACGAGCGGATCGAGGGGGTCGACGTGGTCGAGCGGCCCGCTCTCGTCGCGAGCGTCGCCGACGTCGCCGACGCCGACGGCTACGTGCTCGGAACGCCCGCCAACCTCGGGTACATGTCCGGGGCGATGAAGCACTTCTTCGACACCGTCTACTACCCGTGCCTCGAGTCCACGAAGCGCCGCCCGTTCGGCGTCTACGTGCACGGCAACAGCGACACCGACGGCGCGCTCAAGGCGATCGAGACCATCACCACCGGCCTCGAGTGGGAGCGTGCCCAGGAGCCCGTCAGCGTCGTCGGCCAACCGGGCCGCGACGACCTCGACGCCTGCTGGGAGCTCGGCGCGTCGGTCGCCGCCGGCCTCACCCTCGCCTGAGCCGCCGCTCCCGTCGTCCGGGGGTCAGCTCTCGAGGCGGAGCGCCTCGATGAAGGCGTCCTGGGGGACCTCGACCGCCCCCACCTGCTTCATCCGCTTCTTGCCCTCCTTCTGGCGCTCCAGGAGCTTGCGCTTGCGGGTCACGTCGCCCCCGTAGCACTTCGCCACCACGTCCTTGCGCTTCGCCTTCACGGTCTCGCGGGCGATGATCCGACCCCCGATCGCCGCCTGGATCGGGACGTCGAAGAGCTGCCGCGGGATCAGCTCGCGGAGGCGCTCCACCATCCGCTTGCCGTAGGCGTAGGACTGGTCGCGGTGCACGACGGTGGAGAAGGCGTCGACCGGCTGGCCGTTGAGCAACACGTCCACCTTGAGCAGATCGGAGGGACGCAACCCGATCGGCTCGTAGTCGAGGCTCGCGTAGCCCCGGGTGCGCGACTTGAGCTGGTCGTAGAAGTCGAGGACGATCTCGGCGAGCGGGACCTCGTAGACGAGCTCCACCCGCTCCTGCGACAGGTACACGATGTTCTTCTGGACGCCGCGGCGCTCCTCGCACAGCTCGATGAGGGACCCGAGGTACGACGCGGGCGTGAGCAGCGTCACCCGCACGAACGGCTCCTCGATGCGCTCCATGCTCCCCGGGTCCGGCATCTCCGAGGGGTTGTCGACGACCTGCACGCTCCCGCCGTCGAGGTGCGCCTCGTAGGACACGTTCGGAGCCGTGGTCACCAACTCCAGGTCGTACTCCCGCTCGAGGCGCTCCCGGACGATCTCCATGTGGAGCAGCCCGAGGAACCCGCAGCGGAAGCCGAACCCCAGCGCCCCGGAGGTCTCGGGCTCGTAGGTGAACGAGGCGTCGTTGAGGCGCAGCTTCTCGAGCGCGTCGCGCAGGTCCGCGAAGTCGTCGCCCACCACGGGGTAGAGGCCGCAGAAGACCACGGGCACGGGATCCTGGTACCCGGACAGCGGCGGGGCGGGTGCGGCCTCGTCGGTGACGGTCTCGCCCACCCGGGCACCGGCGACGTCCTTGATGCCGGCGATCAGGTACCCGACCTCGCCCGGCCCCATCTCGGCCACCGGCGTCGGCTTGGGCGCGCGCACGCCGATCTCCTCGGCGTCGTGGCTCTGCCCGGCCTGGAGGAAGCGGAGCCGCGCGCCGCTCACCAACGTCCCGTTCATCACGCGGATCGACGAGATCACGCCGCGGTACGTGTCGTACGCGGAGTCGAAGATCAGCGCCTGGAGGGGCGCCTCCGAGGAGCCCGACGGCGGCGGGACGCGCTCGATCACCTCGTCGAGCAGCTCGGGCACGCCCTGGCCCGTCTTCGCGGAGATCTGGAGGCACTCCTCCGCGGGGATGCCGAGGACCGCCTCGATCTCCTCGGCCACGCGGTCGGGCTCGGCGGCGGGCAGGTCGATCTTGTTGAGCGCCGCCACGATCGCGAGGTCGTGCTCGAGCGCCAGGTAGCAGTTCGCCAGGGTCTGCGCCTCGATCCCCTGCGAGGCGTCGACGAGCAGGATCACGCCCTCGCACGCGGCGAGGCTCCTCGACACCTCGTAGGAGAAGTCCACGTGGCCCGGCGTGTCGATGAGGTGGAGGTGGTGGTCGCCGTAGCGGAGCCGCACGTTCTGGGCCTTGATGGTGATGCCGCGCTCGCGCTCGAGGTCCATCGAGTCGAGGAACTGCTCCCGCATGTCCCGCTCGTCGACCGCGTGGCAGATCTGGAGCAGCCGGTCCGAGAGCGTCGTCTTGCCGTGGTCGATGTGCGAGATGATCGAGATCGCCCGCTGGGCTTCGAGAGGGATCACGAGATGCGAGGGTACCGACGAGCGAGTCGGGGCCACGCACCCCGCTCTGGTACCGTGTGGCGTCTCCGGACGATCCCAGCGGCGGGCGCTCGACGACCCGCATCGCGTGCTGCGAGGGCATCCCACCCATGGCCAACATCAAGTCCCAGATCAAGCGGAACCGCCAGAACGAGAAGGCGCGGACGCGCAACCTCTCGTTGCGCAGCGAGGTCAAGTCACGGGTGAGGCGCGCGGTCGAAGCCGCCGCCGCCGGCGCGGAGGACACCGACGAGCTGGTGCAGGTGGCACAGAAGCGGATCGACATGGCCGCCGCGAAGGGTGCCATCCACCAGCGCCAGGCCGCCCGACGCAAGTCGCGCCTCGAAGCGGCGGTGAGGCGGGCCCGCGGGGCCGGAGCCGAGGCCGGCGCGAGCGGCGACGCCGGCACGGACTCGGGCTCCGACGCCACCGCCTCCGAGTAGGGCGACCGTCAGCGCCGGCTTCCGGCGGATCGACGGCTCAGCATCGCCAGGCGCGTCACCAGCACCTCCAGCACGGCCCGATCGGGTGCTCCCGACCCTCCCCTGACGTCGGCATCGGCGCGGGCGAGGAGGTCGTACGCTCTGGCGATCCCCTCGGTGCCGAGCCTCCGCGCCCGCTCCCAGGCGAGCTTGGCCGGGTACGGATGGCCCCCCACCACGTCCACCGCGGCGTCGCCGCTGCGCACCGCCGGGTCGTCCAGGCGCAGGATGCGCCGGTAGTGGTTGTGGAGGACCGCCATCACCTGGAGCGGGTGCATCCCTCCCGAGGTGGCGAGCCGCTGGAGCACCGCCAGGGAGCCCGCGACGTCACCCGCGTCGATCGCCTTGGTGAGCTCGAACACGGGCACCGAGCCGCTCGCGCCCAGGTAGGGGGCGACGTCGTCGGCGCCGAGCGAGGCGCCGTCACCGAAGGTCGAGACCAACAGGTCGACCAGCGCGGGCACCCGCGCGGCGTCCTCGCCGATCCGGTCGACGACCAGGCTCCGGGCCGCCTCGTCGAGCCGGAGGCCCGCCGAGTCGAGGCGCTCGGCGAGGACGCCTGCCGTGGGCGAGCGCCCGCCGCCGGCGACCACCTCCTCGGCGCCGACGCTCTTCAGGGACTTCGCCAACACGGCCGGCACGCGGCCCGGGAGCTCGAGCACCAGCGCCGTCGTCGGCTCGGGCTCATCGACGTAGCGGGCGACGAGCTCGGCCTCGCCGGCGCCGAGCGCCTCGTCGCTGCGGATCACCACGACGCGGCGTCGCGTCCCGAACGGTGGCGTGCGCGCGCCGTCGAGCGCCGCGACGAGCGCCTGGTGACGCGCCTCCGCGCCGCCGTCGCCGGCGTCGCGACCGCGAGCCGGCGGCAGGGGGGCCTCGGCGAGCGCGAGGGTGGGGTCGTCGTCGCCGAGGAGGCGCGCCGTCACCTCGTCGAGCGCCCGCGCGCGCAGCGAGTGGTCGCTCCCCTTCACGACGACGACCGCGGCCTCCGTCACCGGCTCGTCGCCTCCGACTCGAGCAACGCCTCGACCATCCGGACCACGCGCACCGATCCGGCGACGTCGTGCGCCCGGACGATCCGACAGCCTCGGGCCACGCCGTAGGCGGCGGCGCTGAGCGACACCTCCCGGCGGTCGTCGATCGCGAGGTCCAGCAGCTCGCCGAGGAACCGCTTGTTCGAGGCGGAGAGCAGCAGTGGGTGGCCGAGCGCCGCGAGCTGCTCGCTCTCGCGCAGCAGCACCGCGCTCTGCGCCGGGGTCTTGCCGAGGTCGAGGCCGGCGTCGACGACGATCGCCTCCCCGGGGACGCCGGCCTCCTCCGCCCGGCGGACGCACGTCGAGAGGAAGTCGCGCACCTCGGCGACCAGGTCGTCGTAGCGGGGCTCGGGGTCGGGGACCCGGGGGCGGAGCCGGATGTGGGTGGCCACCACCGTGGCCCCCGCGGCCGCTGCCACCGCCAGGTACTCCGGGTCGGCGAACCCGCTGATGTCGTTGCCGACCACCGCTCCGGCGGCGCACGCCTCGGCGAGCACCGACGCCCGCCACGTGTCGGCCGAGATCGGGACGTCGAAGCGGCCCACGAGCGCCTCCACGGCGGGGACCACCCGGTCGAGCTCCTCCGCCTCGCTCACCTCCTCGCCCGGACCGGCCTTCACGCCGCCGACGTCCAGGATGTCGGCACCCTCGTCGACGAGGCGCTCCGCCTTGGCGAGCAGGTGGTCGAGCTCCCAGGTCTCGCCCCGGTCGTAGAACGAGTCGGGGGTGCGGTTGAGGATCCCCATCACCAGCGCACGCCGGGTGAGGTCGTGGGTGCGGTTCCCGAGGCGGAGCGACGGCGCCATCGGGCGCCGAGCCTACCGGTGGCCCACCGCCGGACCGCCATGCCGGAGGTCGCCACGGCCAGCAGCATCCACGCCGCGGCCGGGTCGAGGGCGACGGGCACCGTCGCCGCCGCCGCGGCCACCCACGAGATGCCGCGCAGTAGGACGAGCGAGGGCACGTGGAGGAGCAGGGCGAGCTCCGGGACCCACGGCGCCGCGAGGCCGCCCACGGCACCCGCGCCGAGACCCCACACGGTGAGCGGGGCGGCGAGTGGCGCGGCGACGAGGTTGGCGGGCAGCGCCACGAGGGGCATCGAACCGAACGTCGGGAGGAGTACGGGCGCGACACCGAGCTGCGCCGCGAGGGTCGTGGAGCCGACCTCCCGCAGCCACGCCGGACCGGGGCAACGCGCCCGCAGCGGCGCCGACCACAGCAGGATCCCCGCGCTGGCACCGCACGAGAGCCGGAAGGCGACGCTGTGGACGAGGAACGGGTCCACGAGCAGCAGCGTGGTGACGGCGATGCCGAGCACCCGCAGGCCCGGGGCGGGCCGGCCGAGGTAGGAGGCCGTCATCCCGATGCCCGCCATCGTCACGGCGCGCAGCACCGAGGGCTCGAGGCGCGTCATCACGGCGAAGACGCCCAGCACGGCGACGCCCGCGACGAGGCGGCCCCTCAGGCCCAGGCGGCGGCTCACCGGCGAGAACAGGGCGAGCACGAACACCACGTTGGCGCCGGAGACCGCGAGGAGGTGACCGAGGCCGGCGGCTCGGAAGGCGTCGGTGGTCTCGTCGCTCAGGCCCCGGGTGTCCCCGACGAGGAAGCCGGCCAGCAGCGCCCGCTCCTCGGGGGGCAACCGGTCGTTGCCCGCGAGCACGAGACGCCGGACGCGGTTGGCGACGGCGAAGACGGCCGCGCTCGGCCCGCGCGCGTCGAGCACGTCCACCACCTCGAGGCGGGCCACGACGTGGAGGTCGCGCCTGGCGCGGGTGTGGTCGTCGAGGGGGCCGACGAGGCCCCGGACCACGACGCGGTCGCCCGCCTCGAGCACCAGCAGCGCCGACGCGTCGCTGCCCTGCGCGACGGCGTGCAGGTGTCGGTCCCCGACCGCCTCCCACCGGCCCCGGTCGGGGATCACGACCCTCCCGACGCGCACCACCGCCGCGGCGCTGCGTGAGAACCAGGTGGGCTCGGAGACGAGCTGGGCGTCCGCGACCACCACCCGGCCGTCGAGATCGGCCGTGAAGCGGTTGCTCTCGACGCCGTGGTGCGCGCGCAGCCCGGCCGCGAGCGCGAGCGCGCCCAGCGCCACCAGGAGCAGCGCGGATCGCCCGACCCGCACGATCGCGCCGGCGGCCGCCGCGAGCGCGGCGACCGCGAGCGCGGCGTGGCCGGGACCGGCCGGGAGGGTGCCGGCTGCGAGCGCGCCCGCGGCGGTGACCGCGGCGCAGAGGATCGGCCCGGTGGCCTCGCGCGACGCGCCCATCGGGCTGCGGCCTCCGCCGCGTCAGACGGTGACGAGCTCGCGGAGGTCCGCGAGCTTCGCCTCCCCGATGCCCCGCACGGCGAGGAGGTCCTCGACGGACCGGAACCCACCCCGGCGGTCCCGCTCCTCGACGATGGCGGCGGCGATGGTCGGGCCGATCCCGGGAAGCGACTCGAGGCCGGCGAGGCTCGCGGTGTTGACGTCGACGAGCGTCGCACCTCCCGGCGAGCCCGGCGAGCCCGACGCCACCGCTCCCTCGGGCAGCGCTTCGCCCGGTCGGGGGACGTGCACGCGCCGGCCGTCGGCGACCGGGGCGGCGAGGTTGAGGCGCTCCACCTCCGCCTCGCCCGAGGGACCGCCGGCGGCCGCGAGGGCGTCGGCCACCCGGGCGCCCGGAGCGAGCCGGTGGAGGCCGGGCTCGGCGACCGCGCCGGACACGTGGACGACCACCGAGGCGGCCGTGGAGGTCGTGTCCTGCGCCGTGGCGACCGGCGCCGGCTCCGAGCCGGGCTGCTCGCCGGCGCTCGGCCCAGCATCGAGGGCTGAGCGGTACCAGAGGAGTCCCGAGACGAGCGCCATGACGACCAGGGCCCCCGCTGCGACCCGTGGGTCGTCGCGCAGCGCCTCGAAGCGCTCTCGCAGCCCCGCCAATGGACCCGCCAATGCACCCGCCACGGGAGCGCCGAGGGAGCGGCCGGAGGCGCTCGCGGGGCGGACGACCCCACGCGACCGGGCCGCGCCGATCGGCTCGGCCCCGTCGACGAGCTCGTCGTCGCAGTCGTCACCGGCTCCCTCGCCGGCCCCCTCGCCGGAATCGTCGGCCGCGGCGACGGTCTGCTCCGCGGCGGCAGCGCGCGCGTAGTCGACGAACGAGTCGACGTGCGCTTCCCGGGGTGTGCGGGCCTCGCGCGGCGGCTGGGCTTCGCGGCGGGTGGACTCGGACACGGCGCCTCCCGGGCCTCGGTGGCGACTCCCCGTGCGCTACGCGCCCGGGGGACCCCGAACGGGACCGGCGGGACCGGCGTGCCCGCGGACCGACGGACGGGCCGTCAGCGCCCAGCGAGCGCCCGCGCCTCCACCTCCGCGGGGACGGCCCGGTATGCCTCGTGGTGCCCGAGGCCGCGTAGGCGCCCCCTCGCGTAGGCGACGAGGTAGGAGACCGGGAAGCGAACCGGCCCCTGCTCGCGCCACTGGCGGACGTGCACGAGCTCGTGGTGGAGGAAGCCGACGTCGTCGAGGCGGTCGCGGCGCACCAGGACGCGGCGCCCGAGGGTCATCGCCGCGACACCGGGGACGAGGAACGGGACCGGCACGATCCGGGCCGCCTCGAGATCGACCCGGCTCACCCCCTCGACGGGCTGCCGGCCCCCTCCGGCCGCTCGGCGGGCGTTCGCCACGGTCGCCGCGGGCCCGGGTCGCTCAGACGACGACGTTCACGAGCTTGGGCGGGACCTTGACCACCTTCCGGGGCTCGCCGTCGAGGTGCTCGCGCACCCTCGCCGAATCCATGGCGAGACGCTCCATGTCGTCCTCCGAGATCGACGCGTCGACCTCGACGCGGTCGCGGACCTTGCCGTTGACCTGGATCACCATCGTGACGGTGTCGGCCCTCGCGATCTCCGAGTCGAAGGTCGGCCACTCCTGCTCGTGGACGTGGTCGCCGTGGCGGCGCTCCCAGAGCTCGGCGCTGAGGTGCGGCGCCATGGGTGCCAGGACGAGCACCAGCGCGTCGAGCGCGTCGTCGAGCGTCTCGCGGCGCGCTCCCTGCTCGCTCTGCACGTACTGGTACAGGTCGTTGGTGAACTCCATGCACGCGGCGATGGCGGTGTTGTAGGCCCACCGGTCGAAGTCCTCGGTGACCTTCTTGACGAGAGCGTGGCGCCCGCGGGTGATGGCCCGGTCGTCGTCGGTCTCGGCGCGGTCGACGACCTCGCCCACCTCGCCTTCGGCGAGCCGCCACAGCCGGTTGAGGTATCGGGAGGCGCCGTCGACGCCGGCGTCCGACCAGTCGACGTCCTCGGTGGGCGGGCCGACGAAGAGGTGGAAGAGGCGGAGCGCGTCGGCACCGTGCGACTCGAAGAACTCGGCGGGACCGACCAGGTTGCCCTTCGACTTCGACATCTTGGCGCCACCCATCCGGATCATGCCCTGGGTGAACAGGCGCGAGAACGGCTCGCGCATCCCGGAGGGTGCGAGGTCGAGGTCGGCGAGCGCCTTCATGAAGAAGCGGGCGTACATCAGGTGCAGGATGGCGTGCTCGATGCCGCCCGTGTACTGCTCGACCGGCATCCAGTGGGCCAACCGGTCGGGGTCGAAGGGCGCGTCGTCGTTGGCGGCGTCGCAGAAGCGGAGGTAGTACCACGAGGAGTCGACGAAGGTGTCCATGGTGTCGGTCTCGCGGGTGGCGGGCGCGCCGCACTCGGGGCACTCGGTCCGCAGGAAGCCCTCGTGGGTGCGCAGCGGCGACTCGCCGGAGGGCTGGAACTCGACGTCCTCGGGCAGCTCGACGGGCAAGCGGTCGTCGGGCACGGGGACGGTCCCGCAGTCGTCGCAGTAGACGATCGGGATCGGGCATCCCCAGTAGCGCTGGCGGGAGACCAACCAGTCCCGCAGCCGGTAGTTGACGGTCGGGACGCCGAGGTCCCGCTCGGCGAGCCAGTCGGTGGCGGCGGACTTGGCCTCGTCGACGGTCATCCCGTCGAGGAACCCGCTGTTCTGCTTCCTGCCGTCACCCGCGTAGACGGGCTCGCTCCAGCCCTCGGGGCGCTCGGTGGTCTTGACGATCGGCAGCTCGTGGACCACCGCGAACTCGTGGTCGCGCTCGTCCTCGCCGGGGACGGCCATGATGGCGCCGGTGCCGTACGACGCCAGGACGTAGTCGGCCAGGTAGATCGGCACCGGCTCGCCGGTGAACGGGTTGACGGCCTTGGCGCCGGTGTCGATACCCCGCTTGTCGAGAGCGCCCTCGGCCGAGAGGCGATCGACCTCGGCTTCCTGGCCGACCCGCTCGACGAACTCGAGCACCTCGGCCTCCGTCTCGGTGCCGCGCACGAGCTCGGGCACGAGGTCGTGCTCGGGCGCGAGGACCACGTAGGTCATGCCGAACACGGTGTCGATGCGGGTGGTGAAGGCGCGGATGGGTGCCAGGTCGTCGCGCCCGTGCAGGGGGATGTCGAACTCCACGCCCTCGGAGCGCCCGATCCAGTTGCGCTGCATCGTCTTGACCCGCTCGGGCCAGTCGAGCTCGTCGACGTCCTCGAGGAGCTGGTCGGCGTACTCGGTGATCTTGAAGAACCACTGCTCGAGGTCGCGCCGCTCGACCGGCGTGTCGCAGCGCTCGCAGCGACCGCCCTCGGCCTGCTCGTTGGCGAGGGTGGTCCGGCACGACGGGCACCAGTTGACCGGCGCCTCCGCGCGGTAGGCGAGGCCGGCCTCGTACAGCTTCAGGAAGAGGTGCTGGGTCCAGCGGTAGTAGTCGGGCTCGCAGGAGGAGACCTCCCGGCGCCAGTCGTAGACGGCGCCGAGGCGCTTGATCTGCTCCTTCATCACCCCGATGCGCTCACGCGTGATGACACCGGGGTGGACCCCGTCCTTGATCGCCGCGTTCTCGGCGGGGAGGCCGAAGGAGTCCCACCCCATCGGGGAGAGCACCTTGTAGCCGTTCATGGTGCGGAACCGGCAGATCACGTCGCCGAGCGTGTAGTTGCGCACGTGCCCCATGTGGATGGGCCCCGAGGGGTACGGGTACATGCACAGGTCGTAGAAGGGCGGGCGCGGGTCGTCCTCGTCGACCTCGTAGGTCCCGTGCTCCTCCCAGTGGGCCTGCCACTTGCTCTCGACGGCGTGGAAGTCGTAGGCGTCGGCCATGCGCCGGAGTGTACCGACGCCCGACGCGCTCGCCGGGAAGCGCTCTGGAGTGAGGAACGCCGCTCACGACGGCGGTGGCGAAGGCGTTCTGGAGCACCTGGAGCCCGACGTCGGTCGCGCGCTGCTCGGTCATGATCCCCGAACCCATGACCGCGGCGAGCAGGAACGGTGTGCCGACGGACTCCCCGGTCAGCCCGAGCAGCAACGAGAGGTCCACGTTCAGGCGCAGCAGGTGGGCGTCAGCTCGTCGACGAGTCCGCGGACCCGGGCCTCGATCTCGTCGCGGACGGTACGGACGAAGTCGAGGTCCTGGCCAGCGGGATCGGCGAGGTCCCAGTCGACGCGGCGGGTGCCGGGAAACACCGGGCAGTCGTCGCCGCAGCCCATCGACACGATGACGTCGGCCGCGCGGACCAGGTCATCGGTCCACCGCTGGGGGGTGTTGGCAGTGATGTCGATGCCTCGCTCGGCCATGGCTTCCACGGCGACCGGGTTCACCGCGTCGGCGGGCTCGGATCCGGCCGAGTAGACGTCGATGCGCTCGCCGGCGAGACGGCGCAGGAAGCCGGCCGCCATCTGTGAGCGGCCCGCGTTGTGCACGCAGAGGAACAGCACCGCCGGCTTGTCGACGTGTCGGTGCTCGGCTCCTTCACCCAGCGCGGCGCGGATCGCGGCGAGTGCGTCATCGGCGAGGCGGAACCAGGCCCACTTGCCGCGTTGCTCGCGGGTCAGCACGCCAGCCTCGACGAGCTTGGTGAGGTGGTGGCTGATCGTGGGCTGGGAGCGGTCGAGGATCTCCGGGAACTCGCAGGCACAGACCTCACCGACGGGCGCGTTGGCCACCATCGAGACCATGCGGATCCGGACCGGGTCGGCCAGGGCCTTCAGGCGGTCGGCGAGATCGAGCGCGTTGGCCTCCTCGAGTGGGGCCTCGAGCACACAACAGACTTGCAGGTCATCGGACACGACAAGATATTGACATTTGTCGATGTGTCCGACAAGCTACTCGTATCGACAAGTATCGATATCAACTGAAGGCGCCTCCATGCGACTGCAACTCGCCCTCAACGTCACCGACCTCGACGATGCGGTCGACTTCTACACGAAGCTCTTCGCCACCGAGCCGGCCAAGGTCAAGCCCGGCTATGCGAACTGGGAGATCGACGACCCGGCGCTGAAGCTCGTGGTGTTCGAGCATCCCGACGCCGAGCCGGGTTCGCTCAACCACCTGGGAGTCGAGACCGAGAGCGCCGAGGAGGTGGTGGCGGCCGAGGCCCGGGTGGCAGCGGCCGGGCTGGTGACCTCCGGTGTCGAGGACGCCACCTGCTGCTTCGCCGAGAAGACCGAGACCTGGATCGAGGGCCCCACCGGTCATCGTTGGGAGTGGTACGTCAAGCGCGCCGACGCCGAGGTCCTCGAGCACGTGAGCACCTGCTGCTCGTAGGGATCGCCACCACCACGGCTCGACCGACGACGCGGTGGCAGTGCCTCCTGACGTCCGCGCGGGACGCGTGCCTGTCGGCGCGTTGCTCAGGACGTCCGGGCTCGCTGTCGGAGGGCTCCGGGTTCCTGTCGGAGGCGCTGCGTACGCTCCAGGTCGTGTGCACGGTGTGCGAGGAGTACGAGGCCCGTTCCGGAGCTACTGCGCGGCCCGGGCCTGCTGATATCGTGAAGGACTCGCACGGGGGTGTAGCTCAGTCTGGTAGAGCGCCTGCATGGCATGCAGGAGGATCATGGGTTCGAGTCCCATCACCTCCACTTTTTCCTATTTGTCCAATTCCTTGGGCACGGATCGGCTGCTCCCTCGGCGGGTTCGTCGCCGGTGAAGGCAGTTTCTGGATCCGCGAGCGTGGCCGTCTCGCGCATGACGGATCACCGAAATTGGTGTTCATCTTCACGATGGACGTGGCTCTCAGGGACCGACCACTCCTGGAGGCCTTGCGCAACTTCTTGGGTGGTTGGGGCGCGATCAACGATCGACCCCCACGTGCCTCGCACTGGCAGCCCACGAGCTCACTGACGATCACCTCGATGAAGGCCCACCGTGCAGCAACGATCCCCTTCTCGATGAGGTTCCTCCCCGCGTTCACCCACAAGCGTGCGCAGTTCGAGCGGTGGCGGCGAGCTCTCGACACCTACGCGGAGCGGCGAACGCGCCGACCGCGATCGATCTGTTCCGAGCCCGGATGTGAGGACTTCGTCCGCGGGCGCGGCCTGTGCCGGAAGCACTACTACCGTGCGACCGGATACTGAAGCGAGCACCGACGACCTCGCGACGTTCCTCGCCGGATTCGTCGCCGCCGAGGACTGCTTCACATCGACCTCCCGCCAGCGGCGTCAGAGGCGGCGGCTGGCGAGCACCTTGGGTGACGGCTTGCGCAGGCCCCGCACGATCCCGAGCAGCGACAGGAGCCGCAGGCCGTACCACGTGGGGTCGACCTCCCACCAGTAGAAGCCCTGCCGGGCCGACGGCGGGTAGTGGTGGTGGTTGTTGTGCCACCCCTCCCCCGCGGTGAGGAGCGCGATCACGAGCGAGTTGCGGCTGGTGTCGGCGGTGGCGAAGCGGCGGCGGCCGAAGGTGTGCGCAGCCGAGTTGACCAGGAACGTGGTGTGCCACAGCAGCACCGTCGAGGCGAAGAACCCGACGACCAGGCCGCTCCAACCGCCGACGAGGAAGCTCGCGACCGCCACCGCCCACGGACCCAGCGCGTCGTGGCGGTCGACAAAGCGGATCTCCGGGTAGCGGGCGAAGTCGTCGATGATCTCGAGGTCGGGCTCGCTGAACTTGTCGCAGAGGATCCAGCCGACGTGGCTCCACCAGAAGCCCTTCTGGGGCGAGTGCGGATCGCGGTCGCCGTCCGCGTAGCGGTGGTGGTTGCGGTGCATGGACGCCCACCACAGCGGCCCCTTCTGGGCGGCGGTCGTGCCCCCGAAGGCCATGACGGCCTGCGCGACGCGACCCATCCGGTAGCTGCGGTGCGCGAAGTACCGGTGGTATCCGGCCGTGATGAAGAAGAGCCGGCCCCAGAACAGCACCACCAGCAGCACGACGGCGGTCCGATCGATCCCCGTGAACAGCGCGGCGAGCGGGACGAGGTGCACGAGCGCGAACGGGATCGACGATCGGCGGTTGACCCGCTCGTCGTCGCGGCGCAGCCCACGATCGGGGGGCGAGGGAACCAGGACGCTCGCGTCGGCCATCAGCCCCAGCCTACCGACGGGTAGGTAGGGGCACAACACGAGGGAGCTCCTCCGGCGCCGGGTGACCCCGGGGCTCAGCCGGTGGCGGCGTCCGAGCCCTCGACGTCGACGCGGGGCGCGTCGGCCCACAACCGCTCGAGCTCGTAGAAGCCCCGCGCCTCGGCGTGGAAGACGTGCACCCAGAAGTCCCCGTAGTCCATCAGGACCCACCGGCACTCCTCGAGACCCTCGGTCCCCAGCGGCGACAACGCCTCGCTGTCCCGGAGCCGGGCCTCGACCTCCTCCACCACGGTCTTCACCTGGCGGTCGTTGACCGCGCTCACGATCACGAAGAAGTCGGTGATCGCGATGATCTCCCCCACGTCGAGCACGAGGAGGTCCTCGCCCTTCTTCTCGGCCGCCGCCTCGGCGGCCACCAGGGCCTGACGTCGGATGTCGTCCTTGTCCACTGCCACGATGTTGGCCTCTGTCCGCGTCCTCATCCACCCCCCAGGTCCAGATCGGAGCCCACGACCACCGAGATGTCGACCACGCCGACGGGATTCCTCGCCGCCCGGACCGACCCAGCTCCCAACATCTCGACCAGGCGCTCCGCCTCCTCACGGGCCGAATCGTCGTGGACCACCACGAACGTCTCCTCGACGTCCAACCTCGCGGCGTTGCCGGTCAGCACCACCTCGTAGCCCTCCGGGACCAGGACCCCGGCGACCCGCTGCGCGAGTCCGGCCTCCCCGGTGCCGTTGCGGATCTCCACCCGCGGCCGCTCCGCGCCGGCGCCGGACACCAGCGTGGAGAACCGGGAGCTGCGCACCGACGTGAGCTCCTCCTCGTCGATCCGGTAGCGCTCCTCCCCCGGGACACCCAGCGACTCGACGGGAAGCGTCTCGAAGGTCACCGAGGAGCGCGCCAGGGCGTCGAGCACCGTGGTCCCGAGGGCGGCGTCGCCCGCCGACATCCCGCCGACCTCGCGCAGCCGCTCCTCGGTGAGGCCCAGCACGTCCCCGTCGAGGCCTCCCAACCACGCTTCCAGCACGGCGTGCGCCACCACGAGGTGGTCGAGGTCGCTCGACTCCTGCGCCGGCATCGTCACCAGCGCGACCGCCTCCCCGGCGCTCAGCGTGTGGTCCCCCGCCCGGTACGAGCGGCCGTCCACCACGATCGAGCGACGCAGCCTCACCTCCAGGGGCGCCGCGGGCGCCAGCACCTCCCTCAGCGAGCCCTCGTCGAGCTCCAGGACCTGGCCGACCTCGATCGCCAGGGCGTTCTCGAGGGTCAACCCCAGCAGGTCGGGCCCACCGAGGCGCAGCGCGCGACCGACGGTCTGCGGTCCCAGCGACGGGACCTCCACCTGGGTGCCGGCCGGCACGAGGAGACCCGCTCCCCGCTGCTCGTCCGGGTCGACCCCGAACACCGCCACCACCGAACCGCCCTGCGCTCCCGGCCACGCCACCACGAGGCTCGCGGGCTCCTCGAGCGGCGACGCGCCGGACCCCGGCGGCACGATCTGCCGGTACCCGTCGGCCACGAGCTTCGGCCCGACCCCGGTCGCCACCCCGGCCAGCGCGACCGCCACCAGCAGACCCAGCGCTGCCAGCCGCCGGCGACGGCGCGCTCGCGCGCGTGCGGCCCTTCGGACCCGAGAGCTTCGTCGGGGCGCCCCTCCCGGAACCGGGGGGCGCGGGCGAGCCGGAGCCTCGGGAGCGGCGGTCCGGCTCGTCTCGGTCATCCGTGGCGAGTGTAGAGACTCCGCTCTTCGACGACGCGCACCACCTCGGGCGGCACCAGGCCGTCGACGGGGCGACCCTCCGCCAACCGCTCCCGCACCGCGGTCGACGACACCGGCACCGGCGGCATCGGGATCGTCTCGCACTCCCAACCCTCCCGACGCAGCCGGTCCAGGCCGTCCCGGAGCTCCGCCGAGCGCCCGGCGCGGGCGGCGACGAGGACCGTCGCCCGCTCGCGGACCCGCTCGGCGTCGTGCCACGTCGAGAAGCCGGTCGCCACGTCCTCCCCCACGACGAGGAACAGGAGGCGCCCGGGGCGCTCGAGCTCCTCGAGGGTGTCCGCGGTGTAGGTGGGACCCTCGCGGCGGACCTCGACATCGGAGACCTCGACGCGCTCGAGTCCCTCGGCGAGCACCTCGGCCATCGCGAGACGGTCACCGGCGGACGCCTCCACCTCACCGCGCTTCTGCCACGGGTCGCCGGCGACCACGAGCAGCACCCGGTCCAGATCGAACGCGTCGCGCGCCGCCTCGGCGAGCGCCGCGTGGCCGACGTGGGGCGGGTCGAACGTCCCCCCGAGCACACCCAACCGCTCGCTCGCGCCTCGCCGCTCCGGTGTCCCCATCGGGCGCAGGCTACCCGGCACGACCACGCCTCCCCGCGTGGCCACGACGCGCGGGCTGCCGGCCCACGGGCCGCCGGCACATCGCGTCGCAGCGTCCGCCGACCACTACGATCGGGAGCGCTTCTCGGGGCCGGATCCGCTCCGTGACCTCCCGCCGGCGCGCACCAGGGACGGTTGACCGACTTGCCAGCACGCGAACGAGACCGCCCGACGATCGGATGGCGCGAGTGGGTCTCCCTTCCCGACCTCGGCATCCGAGCCGTGAAGGCGAAGGTCGACACCGGGGCGCGCTCGTCCTCGCTCCACGCGTTCGACCTCGAGACGATCGAGCGCTGCGGAGCGACATGGGTCCGCTTCCGGGTCCACCCGATCCAGCGCGACTCGCGCGCCACGGTCCACTCCGAGGCGCTGCTGCGCGAACGGCGCTGGGTCCGCAACTCGGGAGGCAAGCAGCAGCTCAGACCCGTGGTCGTGACCACCGCCTCCCTCCTGGGCCGGCGGTGGCCGATCGAGTTGACGTTGACCAACCGCGACGAGATGGGGTTCCGGATGCTCCTCGGACGCCAGGCGGTGCGACGCCGGTTCGTGGTCGACCCGGGCCGCTCCTTCCTCGCCGGCCGCGCCGGCGCTCGCTCGCCCGACGACGAAGGGGGTCGCCCGTGAAGATCGGGATCCTCTCCCGCAAGTCCTCCCTGTACTCGACCGCCAGCCTCAAGAGCGCGGCCGAGCAGCGCGGTCACGAGGTGCGGGTCATCGACTACCTGCGCTGCTACATGAACATCACCGCCCACCGGCCGACGGTCCTCTACCAGGGCGAGGAGCTCACCGGCTACGACGCCGTCATCCCCCGCATCGGCGCCTCGGTCACCTTCTACGGCACCGCCGTGGTCCGCCAGTTCGAGGTCAGCGGCGTGTTCTCGGTCAACGAGTCGACCGCGATCACCCGGTCGAGGGACAAGCTGCGCTCGATGCAGCTCCTCGCCCGCGCCGGGATCGGCATGCCGATCACCGGCGTGGCGCGCTCCACCAAGGACATCGACGGCATCCTCGAGATCGTGGGCGGTCCCCCGGTCATCGTGAAACTCATCGAGGGCACCCAGGGGGTGGGCGTCGTCCTCGGGGAGACCCGCAAGGCGGCCGAGTCGGTCATGATGGCGTTCCAGCAGTTCGAGGGGAACATGCTCGTCCAGGAGTTCATCAAGGAGGCGGGCGGCAGCGACATCCGCGCCTTCGTCGTCGGCCGCAAGGTGGTCGCCGCCATGAAGCGCCAGGGCCCCGAGGGCGACTTCCGCTCGAACCTGCACCGCGGGGGGACCGCCTCCAAGATCAAGCTGACCTCCGAGGAGCGCGCCACCGCGGTGCGCGCCGCGCGCACGATGGGGCTCAACGTCGCCGGCGTCGACCTGCTGCGCTCGAGCCACGGGCCGGTGGTGCTCGAGGTGAACTCGTCGCCGGGCCTCGAGGGCATCGAGACCGCGACGGGGGTCGACGTCTCCGGCAAGGTCGTCGAGTTCCTCGAGAAGCACGCCGCGCCCGGGAAGACCCGTGACCGCGCGAGCGGCTGAGCGCGAGCCGTCACGGGCTCCCCTCGAGATCGCCGGGACGATCGTCCGACCGGGGAGACAGGAGACCTTCGACATCCCGGTCGCCCGGCTGCCGACCGACACGTGGCTCGAGATGCCGGTCGTGGTCGTGCACGGCCGCCGTCCCGGGCCGTCCCTGTTCCTCAGCGCGGCGGTGCACGGCGACGAGCTCAACGGCGTGCCGATCGTCCAGCGCGTCGTCCGGCACCTCGACCCCCGCACGCTCGCCGGAACCGTCATCGCCGTCCCGATCGTCAACGTGTTCGGGTTCGTCAACGAGTCCCGGTACCTCCCCGACCGCCGCGACCTCAACCGCAGCTTCCCCGGCTCGCCGAGAGGGCCCCTGGCGTCACGCATGGCGCGCCTGTTCATGACCGAGGTGGTCGCGCGGTGCAGCTACGGCATCGACCTCCACACGGCGTCGTGGCACCGCACCAACCTGCCCCAGGTGCGGGCCGACCTGCGCGATCCGGAGACCCGACGCTGCGCCGAGGCGTTCGGAGCCCCGATCATGCTCCACTCCCGCCAGCGCGACGGGTCGCTCCGGCAGGCCGCCACCGCGGACGGCTGCCACGTGCTGCTCTACGAGGCCGGCGAGGCGCACCGCTTCGACGACTGGGCGATCGACGCGGGGGTCGACGGTGTGCTCCGCGTGCTCCGGTACCTCCGCATGTGGGACGGCGAGGGCGTCGACGACTCCCCGACGGCGATGGCCTCGGGCAGCACCCACTGGCTGCGGGCGCGCCGGGGCGGCATCCTCCGCCTCGACGTCCGCCTCGGCGCCGCGGTGGCGCGCCGCGACCTGCTCGGCACGATCACCGACGCGTTCGGGACCGTGCTCTCCCGGGTACGAGCCCGCGCGGACGGGATCGTGATCGGGCACAGCCGCAAGCCGCTCGTCAACCAGGGAGACGCGATCGTCCACGTCGCGGACGCCCCGGGCCCACCCGACCAGGCCCTCGAAGAAGCCGTCGGGGTCCGGGACGACCTCCCGCCGTGACGTGCGCGCCGCCCGGCGCCGGGGCCGTCCGTGCCGGTGGTGCGGGCCTCAGCGGTGCTCGACGACGTTGGTGACGAACGACTCGAGCTGGCGCAGGTTGCGACACTCGTGGACCCCGTCGCAGAACCGGGCGTACTCGCCCATGATCGAGTCCCCGGTGTCCCAGTAGCCGCGGGGCTCCGGGTTCAGCCAGTACACGTGCCGGCCCCGCTTCCCCAGCTCGTCGAGCACCCACGCCTGCGAGGCGTGGTAGTTGTTCCGGGCGTCGCCCAGGACGATGAGCGACGTCTTGGGGGTTACCTCGCGCCAGTGCCGCTCGTAGAACACCTCCAGCGCGTGCCCGTAGTCCGAGTGGCCGTCCACCCACACCACGTCGGCCTCGGTGTTCACGCGGTACACGGCCTCGCCGACGTCGTCCGCCTCGTCGAAGAAGCGCGTCACCTCGTCGATGCCGTCGATGAACACCCACGAGCGGACCTTCGAGAACTGGCTGGCCATGGCGTAGACGAACATGAGCGTGAAGCGGGCGAAGCTGGCCACCGACCCGGAGATGTCGGCGACCACCATGATCTCCGGCTTCGACGGGTGCGGGTGGCGGAACTTCGGCTCCGCGGGGACACCTCCGTAGGACAGCGAGGCCCGCACGGTGCGGCGGAAGTCGAGCTGCCCCCGGTTCCTCCGCTTGCGGCGCTGGGCGAGGCGGGCCTGGAGGGCGCGGGTCAGCGGGTGGATGGAGCGCTGGAGCTGCTGCATCTCGACGCGGGAGGCGTGCATGAAGTCGACCTCCTCGGGCAGCGGCTTGCGGAGCGTGCGCGCCATCGCCTCGACGCCACGGTCGCCGACGAGCCGGCGACGGATCTCCGCCTCCACCTCGGCCTTGAGCGCCTGGAGGCGGTCGCGCATCTCGTCGCGCCGGAGCCGCTCGTCGAGCGCGTCGGCCGGCGGCGCGTCCCGGTCCGCCCGCTCCACGAGCCGGTCGAGCATCCCGTCGAAGTCGAGCTGCCGGAGCGTCCGGTAGAGGTAGTAGGTCCCGCCGACCGGGCGTCCAGGCTCCATGCCCGCGTAGCGGTCGACGGCTCCCGAGGCGAGGCGCCGGAGCATCTCCCGGTCCTGGTCCATCATCGCCTGGAGCAGCATCTCGGCGAGCTGCTCGGGAGCGAGCTCGCTCATCCCTCCCGCACCCGCCGCCGCCTCGCCCTCGCCGTCGGCCGCCCCGGCGTCTGACTCCTCGCCCTCCGACGTCGCGGCGTCGGAGCCTGCGCCGCCGATGCCCGGCCCCCGCAGCGAGAAGTAGACGTCGAAGACGGTCTCGAAGGCCGGCCAGTGCCCGTGGTGCTTCACGAGGCTGGCGCCCAGCGCCGCCTTGAAGGACTCCCGGTCGGTCATCGGGACGTGCTCGACCGCCCGCATGGCGTCGAGGTTCTCGGTCATCGACACCGGCAGGCCGGCGGCTCGCAGCTCGTGCACGAACCCCTGGAGCACGTCGAGCATATCGCCGGCCTCGGCCGTCTCCCGAGCGGTGCGCCCCTCGCGACCCAGCGCTTCGAGCCCTCGGGCGACGTCGTCGTGGCGGAGGTTCGCCATCCCGGGTCAGCGGGACGCGGCACGCGGCGCCGCACCGGACCCCGACGCGCCCGCCGCGCCGGCCGCGTCGGCGGCGAGCTCCTTGTGGGCCTTGTCGATGTCCGACTGGTACTTGAGCAGCACGTGCAGCGTCTCGGCGACCGTGTCGGGATCGAGGGTCTTCTTGCCGAGCTCGAGGAGCGTGCGCGCCCAGTCGATGGTCTCGGAGATCGAGGGCGCCTTCTTCAGCTCGAGCTCCCGCACGCTGCGCACGACGCGGGCGATCTGCTCGGCGAGCGTCTCGTCGATCTCGGGCACCCTCACCCGCACGATCTCCTGCTCGCGCTCGAGGTCCGGGTAGTCGACGTGCAGGTAGAGGCACCTGCGCTTGAGGGCCTCGGAGAGCTCCCTGGTGTTGTTGGAGGTCAGCAGCACCAGCGGGCGCTGGGTGCCCACGATCGTGCCCAGCTCGGGGATCGAGACCTGGAAGTCGGAGAGGATCTCGAGGAGCAGCGCCTCGGTCTCGATCTCCACCCGGTCGACCTCGTCGATGAGCAGCACGACCGGCTCGTCGGCGCGGATCGCCTCCAGGAGCGGGCGGGTCAGCAGGAACTGCTCGGAGAAGATGTCCGCCTCGATGTCCGACCAGGACTCCTCGTGCTCCCGGTCCGCCTGGATGCGGAGGAGCTGCTTCTTGTAGTTCCACTCGTAGAGGGCCTTCGACTCGTCGAGGCCCTCGTAGCACTGGAGGCGGATCAACCTCGCCCCGGTGGTGGCGCCCAGCGCCTTGGCCAACTCCGTCTTGCCGACACCGGCGGGCCCCTCGACGAGGATCGGCTTCTCGAGCCGGTCGGCCAGGTAGACGACGCTCGAGATCTTGGCGCTGGGCAGGTAGTCGACCGCCCGGAGCCGCTCGGCGACCTCGTCGACCGACTCGAACCGCTCGGCCACGGCTACTCCCGGATCTGGCCGTCGCCGGCCACGACGTACTTGTAGGTCGTGAGCTCCCGCAGCGCCATGGGCCCGCGGGCGTGGAGCTTCTGGGTGGAGATGCCGATCTCGGCTCCGAACCCGAACTGCTCCCCGTCGGTGAAGCGGGTGGAGGCGTTGACGACGATCGTGCCGGAGTCGACGGCCGCCGCGAACCGGTCGGCCGCGGCACGATCGGTGGTGAGGATCGCCTCGGTGTGGCCGGTGCCGTAGCGGTTGACGTGGGCGATCGCCGCCTCGAGGTCGGGAACGACCGCGACGGACATCTTCGGGGCGAGGAACTCGGTCCCGAAGTCGTCGTCGGTAGCGGGCCCGATCTCGGCCACCCGGGAGCGGGCGCCGTCGTCGCCGACCAGCTCGACGCCCCGCTCGATCAGCGCGGCCGCGGCGCGGGGCAGGAAGCTGTCGGCGATCGACTCGTGGACGACGAGCGACTCGGCGGCGTTGCACACGCTGGTGCGCTGGGTCTTGGCGTTGACGAGGATCCCGAGCGCCTGCTCGGGCTCCGCGGCGGCGTCGACGTACACGTGGCAGTTGCCGTCGCCGTCGATCACGTAGGGCACCCGGGCGTTCTCGAGGATCGAGCGGATGAGCGAGGGGCCGCCGCGGGGGATCAGGCAGTCGACCGATCCGGTGAGCTGCATCACCTCGACGGCGGTCTCGTGGGCCGTGTCCTCCACGAGCACGACGGCGTCCTCGGGGAGGCCCTCCTTGGCGATCGCCTCGCGCAGGACACCGGCCACGGCCACGTTGGAGCGGATGGCGGTGCGCGAGCCGCGCAGGACGGTGGCGTTGCCCGACTTGAGGCAGAGCGCCGCGGCGTCGCTGGTGACGTTGGGCCGGTTCTCGTAGATGATCGCGATCACCCCGAGCGGCACGCGGACCTTGCGGATCTCGAGGCCGTTGGGTCGGGCGAAGCGCTCGAGCTCCTCGCCGACGGGGTCGGGCAGGCCGGCCACCTGCCGGAGGCCCGCCGCCATCGACGACACGCGCCCCTCGTCGAGGCGCAGCCGCTCGAGGGGGCCGGCCTCCATGCCCTCGGCCTCGGCGGCGGCGACGTCCTCGGCGTTGGCCGCCAGGACGTCACCCACCCGCTCCTCGAGCAGGTCGGCGGCGGCCGCCAACGCGGCGTCCTTCTCGTGGGTGGTGGCGGTCGCGAGGAGGCGCGAGGCCTCCTTGGCACGCCGTCCCAGCTCGCTCGTCGGGGTTCCCGCCATCGAACCGAGTGTACTGCTCGACCCGGTGGCCGACTCCAAGGGATCGGGCGCCCCGCCACCCGTCGGCGGCTCTCCGGTGCGGCCCTCGGATCCTGGCGCCCGGCCCTCCTCGCCGGCCCGCGAGGGGCGGCGGTCAGTCCTCGGCCCGCCCACCGAGGTGGCGGGCGAGGAACGCCTCGACGGCCGCGTAGAACCGCATCCGGTTCTCGGGCTTCGCGAACCCGTGACCCTCGTCGGGGAACAGCAGGTACTCGTGGTCGATGCCCTTGTCGCGCATGGCCGCCACGATCTGCTCGGCCTCCGCCTGCTTGACGCGGGGGTCGTTCGCGCCCTGGGCGACCAGGATCGGGATCTCCACGTCGTCGACCCGCGAGAGCGGCGAGCGCGACCAGAGGAGCTCCTCCTCGGTCTCGGGGTCGCCGACCCGCTCGTGGAACTGGGCGATCATCGGCGCCCAGTAGGCCGGCACCGACTCGATCAGCGTCTTCAGGTTGGAGGGACCCACCAGATCGACCGCGCAGCGGAACACCGAGGGTGTGAACGTGGCGCCGACGAGCGCGGCGTAGCCGCCGTAGGAGCCCCCGTAGACGGCGACCCGACCCGGATCCGCGTAGCCCTCCGCGACCACCCACTCGACCGCGTCGACCAGGTCGTCGTGCATCGCGGCTCCCCATTGCTTGTCGCCGGCGTTCACGAAGTCCTTGCCGTAGCCGGTCGAGCCCCGGTAGTTGACCTGCACGCACAGGTAGCCGCGGTTGGCGAACCACTGCGCCTCCGGATCGAAGCCCCAGACGTCGCGGGTCCACGGCCCCCCGTGCACGTCGAGCACCGCCGGGAGCCGCGACCGCTCGACACCCACCGGGAACGACAGGTAGCCGTGGATCGTGAGGCCGTCGCGCGCGGTGAACGAGAACGGCTCCATCGGCGCCAACGGGTACCGGGCCAGCTCCGGGCGATGCTCGAAGAGGAAGGTCGCCTCGCGCAGGGCGCGGTCCCACGAGTAGTAGGTCACCGGGCCGTCGTCGACCGTATAGGCGACCAACCACAGCCCGTCCGCGTGGTCCCGGTCGACGATCGACAGCTCGCCGGGGTGGACCCGGGCCAGCGCGTCGACGTCGGCGCGCACGCCCTCGTCGAGCACCACGAGGTCGAGGCGCTCCCGCTCGAAGCCGACGAGCTGCACCTCCCAGGTGTCCGGGTCCCGGACGACGGATCCGACGTCGTAGGTCGGATCCTCCGCGAGCACCTCGACCTCCCCCGTCGCGACGTCGAGGCGCTCGAGCCGCCCGGCGTTCGAGTGCTTCGAGCTGACGAGGAACAGCGACGTCCCCTCCAGGTCGAGGCCCACCGGGTAGCTCGCCATCGTGTCGTCGCGCTCGAACGCCACGAGGGTGCGCCAGGTCGCCGGGTCGTCGGGCTCGCCGAACAGGAGGTCCTCGCCCCCGTCGGGGCGCGGTCGGATCCCGCCGCGCACCGCCAGCGCGGCGTCGGTGAGCCAGCCGACGACGCCCGGGTTGTCCACGCGCTTGGTCAGCTCGAGGGTGCGCAGGTCCAGGTGGAACACGTCGTGGAGCTCGGGATCGTCACGGTTGAGACCCACCAGCAGCTCGTGGGGGAACCGCTTGTCGGCGGCGACCAGGCGTGCCTGCACGCCCTCGAAGGGCGTGACGTCGCGGTCGTCACCCGTCTCGGGGTCCACGACGTGGAGGTGCCAGTCCTCGTCGCCTCCCTCGTCCTGCACGTAGAGCAGGTGCCGGCCGTCGTGCGCCCAGTCGTAGGCACGGATCCCGCGGTCGCGGTCGCGGGTGACCGGCTCGGCCGGGCCACCGAGGGGCCCCACCCACACGTTGAGGACCCCGTCGCGGGGCGCCAGGTGGGCGAGGCGGGTGCCGCCGGGGCTGATCCGGGGCGCGACCCGCTCGGGGTTGCCGAAGAGCACCTCGCGCGGGATCAACGGGGGGAGGGCCATGGGCGGACGCTCTCTGCTCAGGGGATGATCACGAGGTCGTCGCGGTGGATGACCTCGCGCGGGAGTCCGTTGGCGATCTCGTCGGTGCGCCGACCGGCGCTGCGGCGGAGGTCGGAGGCCGAGTACCGCACGAGGCCCTTGGCGAAGGCCCGGCCGCCCGCGACCACCTCGACGGCCGACTCGGCGTCGAACTCCCCCTCCACTCCGGTGACGCCGGCGGCGAGGAGCGAACGGCCGCCGTCGACCAGCGCGTGCCTGGCGCCGTCGTCGACGACCACCCGTCCGGCGGCAGCCTGCGCGAAGGCGATCCACAGCTTGCGGCTGGCGAGCCGCCGCTCGCGGGCGCGCACGGCGGTGCCCACCGCCTCGCCTCGCGCCACGCGGGCCAGCACCTCGGGCTCGGAGGCCGAGGCGATCACGGTCCGCACTCCCGACCAGGCGGCGATCTTCGCCGCGGCCAGCTTGCTGGCCATCCCCCCGCTCCCGCGGCTCGTGCCCGCGCCGCCGGCGACCCGTTCGAGGGCCTCGTCGACCTCGACGATCTCCTCGATGAGGGAGGCCTCCTCGTCGAGGCGCGGGTCGGCGGTGTGGAGGCCGGGGATGTCGGTGAGGAGGACGAGCACGTCGGCTCCCACCAGGTGGGCGACGAGCGCCGCGAGGCGGTCGTTGTCGCCGTAGCGGATCTCGTCGTCCGCGACGGTGTCGTTCTCGTTGACGACCGGCACGACGCCGAGGGCGAGGAGGTGCTCGAGCGTGTCGCGGGCGTGGAGGTACTGCGAGCGGTGGATGAAGTCGTAGGGGGTGAGCAGCACCTGGGCGGCGACCGTTCCCGAGGCCGAGAGGATCCCCGCGTAGCGCTCCATCAGCAGCGGCTGGCCGACGGCGGCGACCGCCTGGAGCGTCCCGAGATCGTCGGGGCGCTCGGAGAGGCCGAGAGCCGGCAGACCGGCGGCGATCGCCCCGGAGGTGACCAGCACCACCTGGTGCCCGGCCTGCCGGGCCGAGGTCAGCTCGGCGCACACCTTCACGAGCGCGGCGTCGTCGATCTCGCCTCGCTCGTCGGTGATCGACGACGTCCCGATCTTGACGACCGCGATCAACCCCCGTCCCCCTCCCTCGAGGCACCCGGACCCGGCTGCTCCCCGCCCTCCGCGAGGCCGTCGGGAACGTACTCCATCTCGTGGTCGCCGATCCGCACGACCTCCCCGGCGCGCACCCCGGCGCGCGCCAGCGCCCGATCCACCCCCATCCGGCGCAGCCGGTCCTGGACATAGGCGGTCGCCGCCTCGTTGGTCAGGTCGGCCATGGCCACCGCACGCTCCGCCGCCTGGCCGACCACGCGCCAGCAGCCATCGTCGTCGCGACGGACGTCGAAGCCCTCCCCCTCCGGGCGGTGCACGACGAACGAGCGGGGCGGAGCCTCGGCCTCGCGGGCCTCCTCGACCGCGGCGGCGGCGGCGCCGAGCAGCTCGTCGAGACCCCGGCGGGTCACCGCGGAGACCCGGAGTCCCCGGTACCCGGACGTGGCCTCCGCGTCGGCCACGTCCGCCTTGGAGCCCACCACGATCCGCGGGCGATCGAGCAGCTCCGGGCGGTACCGCTCGAGCTCGCGCACCAGGATCCGCTCCTGCTCCTCGGGAGTCCGCCCCTCCACGTCTGCCAGGTCGAGCATCACCACGAGCACCCGTGCCCGCTCCACGTGCCGCAGGAACCGGTGGCCGAGACCGCGGCCCTCCGAGGCACCCTCGATCAGCCCCGGGATGTCCGCCACGACGAACTCGTGCTCGTGGAACCGCACCACCCCCAGGTTCGGCACGAGGGTGGTGAACGGATACTCGGCGATCTTCGGCTTCGCGGCGGAGACGACCGAGATGAGCGTCGACTTGCCGGCGTTGGGGAACCCGACCAACGCGACGTCCGCCATGAGCTTGAGCTCGAGGGTGAGCCACCGCTGCGCTCCGTACTCGCCCTGCTCGGCGAAGTCGGGAGCCCGGCGGCGGTGCGAGGCGAACGAGGCGTTGCCCCGACCCCCGCGGCCGCCCTCCGCGGCGAGGTAGCAGTCGCCGTGGCTCACGAGGTCGGCGACGACGGCGCCCTCGTCGTCCTTGACGACGGTGCCCACCGGCACCGCCACCGTCAGGTCGTGCCCCGCCGCCCCGTGACGCTTGTTGCCCCTCCCGTGGGTGCCGGACTCCCCACGGCGGTGGGGATGGTCGCGGAACGCCAGCAGCGACGAGACGTTGTGGTCGGCCTCGAGGTACACGTCGCCGCCCCGGCCCCCGTTGCCCCCGTCGGGGCCGCCGCGGGGCACGTGGGCTTCCCGGCGGAACGAGACGACGCCGGCACCACCGTCGCCGCCACGGACGTTGAGCCGGACCAGATCGACGAACTCGCTCACGGGCTCAGGATACGGGCCCTCTCCGCCCGGCTCGTGCGGGCGCGCCGCGGGTGGCAGCGGCGCGGACGGTCGGTCAGTCGTCGACGACCTCGACCAAGCGGCGGCCCCGACGCCTGCTGAAGCGGACGGTGCCGTCGATCTTCGCGAACAGCGTGTCGTCGCCGCCACGTCCCACGTTGCCGCCGGGGTGGAACTTCGTGCCCCGCTGGCGGACGATGATGGACCCGGCGGTCACGCTCTGGCCGCCGAAGGCCTTCACCCCCAGCCGTTTCGACTCGGAGTCGCGGCCGTTCTTCGAGGACGCAGCGCCCTTCTTCTTCGACATCTCAGGACTCCTCGGACGGTGCCGCCGCGGCGCTCTCCTCGCCCGACGGCTGCTGCTTGCGGGCTCCGCCGGCGCCGATGCCGACGATCTCGACGCGGCTGTAGCGCTGGCGGTGACCCCAGCGGCGGCGGTTCCTGGTGCTCGCCTTGTAGGTCATCCCCCGGATCTTGGGGCCCTTGACCTCGTCGAGCACCTTCACGTCGACCGAAGCACCCTCGAGCTCGGCGGGTGTCGACCGCACGTCGTCTCCGTCGACGAGGAGCACCGGCCGGAGGGCGTGCTCCGTGCCGTCGAGGCGCTCGACCTCGATCACGTCACCCTCCTCGACCCGGTACTGCTTCCCGCCGGTCTCGATCACGGCGTACATGCGCGTGGAACCCCCGAACGCGAGGTGCTGAAGTCGCCTCCAGCGTACTGCGAGCGCCGCCTCCGCGACCACCCCGGGGACCCCGGGTTCCCCGTCCTAGAGCAGGTCCTCGTCGAGGACGAGGCCGCGGCCGTTGCACGTGGGGCACGTCTGGCTGAACGACTCCACCAGGTCCTCGGCCACCCGCTTGCGCGTCATCTCGACGAGGCCGAGCTCGGAGATCTCGTAGACCTGGGTCCGCGTCTTGTCGCGCGCCAGGGCGTCACGGAACATCCGGAGCACCTCGTCGCGGTTCTTCTCGATCTCCATGTCGATGAAGTCGACGACGATGATCCCGCCGATGTCGCGGAGGCGGAGCTGGCGGGCGATCTCCTCGGCCGCCTCGAGGTTGTTCTCGTACACCGTCTGCTCGAGGTTGGACTTCCCGACGTTCTTCGCGGTGTTCACGTCGATCACCGTGAGCGCCTCGGTCTGCTCGATCACGAGCGAGCCCCCGGAGGGCAACCACACCTTCCGGTCGAGCGCCTTCTGGAGCTGCTCCTCGACGTGGAACCGCTCGAAGAGGGGGAGCCCCTCCTCGGCCTCCTCGTAGTACTCGACTCGGTCGACGAGCTCGGGCGACACGTCCTCCACGTAGGAGCGGACCTGCTGGTACAGGTCGTGGTCGTCGATGACGATCCCCCGGTACTCCTTGTTGAACTCCTCCCGGATGAGCCGGATGGCCAGGTCCGGCTCCTGGTACAGGAACTGCGGCGACTTCCCCTTGGCCTTCGACTTGATCTCTCCCCACTGCGACTTCAGCCGGTGGAGGTCCCACTCGAGGTCCTCGGCGCTCGCGCCCTCGGCCGCGGTGCGCACGATGATCCCGGCGTCCTTGGGCCGGACCTCATCGAGGATCCCCCGCAAGCGCTTGCGCTCGCTGTCGGGGAGGCGCTTGGAGATGCCGTAGGTGTCGGCCTGCTCGGGCACCATGACCACGAAGCGGCCCGCCAGGCTCACCTCCTGCGAGAGGCGTGCCCCCTTGCTGCCGATCGGGTTCTTGGTCACCTGCACGACGACCATCTGACCGTTCTTCAGCATCCGCTCGATCTTGGGGCGGCCACCCTCGAACTCGCTCGGGTCGTAGGTGACGTCACCGCGGTACAGCACGCCGTTCTTGGGGGTGCCGATGTCGACGAACGCGGCCTCCATCCCGGGGAGCACGTTCTGGACCTTCCCCCAGTAGATGTTCCCGTGGATCTGGGTGGTCTGGTCCTGGGGGCGGCTCACGTAGTGCTCGACGAGCTGACGGCCCTCGAGGAGCGCGACGTGGGTGGCCACGCCGTCCTTGACGTGGACGCACATCAGGTAGCGGCCGGTAGGGCGCCCCTTGGAGCTGCGGCCGCGGCCGCCCCGCCGCCGGCGCCGCCGCCGCTTGCCCCGACCCTGGCCGTCGGCGTCGCCGGCGTCGCCGGCGTCGCCGTCGTTGCCGACGTTGTCCGCGTTGTCGTCGCGGGCCGCGC
>CAYTKN010000007.1:68923-108568 GCA_964438505.1 uncultured Burkholderiales bacterium | reverse complement strand
AGCCGTTGTCGCCGGCTCACGAGCGATCCACCACACCATAGCGAACTGGTGTTCGGATGTCAAGTCGCGCGAGAGAAAATCTGGTCGATCGGGTGCCGCCACCCCGCAGCCGAGCCTGCCCGACCCCACCCGCTCGATAGCGTGGGGACGTGGCCGGGGTGCCGAAGCAGTACGAGAGCGTGCTCGAGGCGATCCCCGACGGCGTGGTGGTGACCGACCGGCACGGCATGATCCTGCACGTCAATGGGCTCTTCGAGCTGCTCTCCGGCTACCGCGCCGAGGATCTCGTCGCGCGACCGGTCGAGACGCTCGTGCCCGGGCCCCTCCGCTCGATGCACGAGACCCACCGCAGCGAGTACTCCGCGGCCGGCTTCCCGGTGCGACCCATGGGCGCGGGTCTCGACATCAAGCTCGAGCGCCCGGACGGCTCGCTCCTCCCGGTCGACATCGCGCTGAGCCGGGTGGAGGTCGACGGGAGGTTGCTCGTGCTCGCGTCGGTCCGTGACATCTCCGTGCGCCGTCGGGCCGAGCGCCGGCTGCGGTCCCTCAACGAGGTCGCCCAGGCCATCCTCGCCGGGGTCGCCTCCGACGCCCTCCTCCACCAGGTGGCCAGCAGCGCGGCGCGCCTCGTCGACGCCGACCAGGCCGTCGTCGTCCTCCCCCTCGACGACGGCCTCGAGGTGCGGGCCGCGCACGGCACCCGAGCCGGCGAGGTCCGCGGCAGCCTCTACACCACCACCGGCATCGCCGGGGAGGTGCTGGAGACCGGCTCGGCCGAGGAGACCCCGGACGCGTCGTCCGATCCGCGCTGGAGACCCGAGAGCCGCCACCTCGGACCACTCGGCTCGGCGGTCGCCGTTCCCCTCTGGGTGCGTGGCGAGCCCTTCGGCTGCCTGCTCGTGGCTCGGGACCCGGGGAACCGAGCGTTCGAGAGCGCCGACGTCGACGAGGAGGAGACGTTCGCCGCCCAGGCCGCCGTCGCGCTGGAGTACGCACGCACACGGGAGGAGGTGCAGCGCCTGTCGGTGCTCGAGGACCGGGAGCGGATCGCCCGTGAGCTCCACGACACGATCATCCAACGTCTCTTCGCGACCGGCATGGGGCTCCAGGCCGCTGCCGGGGCCGACGGCTCGGACCTGCCCCAGCGTGTGCTCGGAGCGGTCGACGACCTGGACGAGGTGATCGTCGAGATCCGCGACACGATCTTCGCCCTCGAATCCGCCGACCGCCAGCGCGGCCTTCGCGCACGGGTGCTCGACGAGGCGCAGGACTGGGGCGGGTCCCTCGGTTTCGCTCCCCACGTCCGCTTCCACGGTCCGATCGACGCGTCGGTCTCCGATGCCCTCGCCGAGCAGGTGGTCGCAGCGCTGCGGGAGGCGCTCTCGAACGTCACCCGACACGCGCGAGCCTCGCGCGTCGACATCCTCCTCGACGTCGAGGACGGCCTGGTGCTCGAGGTGGCCGACGACGGGGTCGGGTTCGACGCGACCGCCCGACGCGACGGTGGCCTCGGCCTCAGGAACCTCGAGGATCGCGCCGTCGCCCTCGGTGGCGCGCTCGAGCTCGACACGGCTCCCGGGGAGGGGACCAGCGTGCGCTGGCGGGTGCCGCTGACGTCCTGACCGGTCCGGGCGGGTCAGGCCGCCATGACGATCCGTCGGCCACTCACGGTCACGGGCGTGATCCGGAGGAAGTGGGCCTTCTCGCCGGGTGCCCACGATCGGAGCGGCAGGCGCTCCGCCCGGCGCCGTTCCACGGGATCGACGATCTCTTCGGCCACGCCGGTGACGAGCACGCTCCATCCGCTGTGGTCCTCGGGGTCGGCGTCGTCGATCTCGAACCCCACGAACTCGCCGCGGACCGCGGCGTGGAACTTCGTCCCCTCGTCGCTGCGGAACACGATCGAGCCGTCGTCCACCACGTAGTTGACCGGCATGATGAGCGGGCGACCCGCGACGGTCACCGCGATCCGTCCCAGGTACTGCGCGCCGAGGAGCCCCAGGCACTCCTCCCGGGGGATGTGCTCGAGGGCGGTGTGATCGTCGATGAATCGCATACCCGGAGCGTACGGGCGTGGCGTGCGATACGCCCCGGGCGCGTGTCACCGATCGTCGGGACCTTCGGCCTGCTCCGAGCCGCACGGGGATGTCGACGGCAGGGGCCGATGCCACCGCGGCTGCCGTGCAGCCTCGCCGCCTCGACGGCCCGAGGGCATCGAGCACCGCGCCCCGGTGCCGGCAAACGAGGCCACCGGGATCGAGGGGTGCAGGGGAAACGACCGTTGGTCGGCTTTGCCGAGCTTCGAGGGATCTGGGACCTTCGGCTGTACCACTCGGGGCAGGGGGCACTGTCGCCGCTCGGGCATCGTGAGCATCCTCGAAACGGCGCCAACACTCTCGCCAGCGGAGGTGCTCGCCGATGCTCGACGTCCACGTGGACCTCGACCGCCACGCTCGAGTCGTCTCGGTCGGAAGCGGAACCGACCTGTCCATGCTGCAGACCGCTCCGGAGCATCTCGAGACCGCCGGGAACTTGGACCACGCGGTCGACGTCGTCGATCTCAGCGACCTGACGCTCCTCGATCGCTCGACGATCACGCTGTTCGTCGAGCGTCTCGCCGCCTCGACGCATGGCCGACCGGTCAGGCTCGTCGCCCATCGCCTCACGGCCAGGACCCTCCTCAAGCGCTGGCTCGCCTCGGATCACCGCGTGACCATCCATCCGACCATCGCCGACGCCCTTGCGGACCGGACCCCCGCAGCGGCTCCCCGATCCGGCTCCGAAGCGCACGCAGACGCCCGGAGTGGCGTCACCGGCGGCAGACCCGTCCCGACACGACGCGGCTCGAGTCGCGCCGCCAGCGCCCGCGGGGCCCAGGCTCCCACGAGCACTCCACGCTCGCCCCGATGCGTGGAGTGCGGCGAGCCTTCGGGCCATTGGTGGGCGCTGCGCTGCGAGGGCTGCACGCTCGCCCGGCTGCGGTCACCGCAAGATGGGCCGGCGCCGCGAGAGACCGAGGACCGCCTCGGCGGAGAGGAGTCCAGATGAGCTCGCGCGAGGCGTCGGCGGAGACCCACCTGTGAAGCGACAACCGTGAGCATCTTCGAGTCCTCGTCGTAGGAGGCGAGGCCGCCGGCTCGCTGACCCCGAGCGCGCTGCTCCACCCGTCCCCGCCCGGACTGTGCACCAGCGCGGATCGGGATGTCAGGCTGGCGAGCGTGTCCCGTCACCTCCCGGTACGAACCACGATCTCCGCCGGCGGCGCGCCCACGGAGAGCGCCACGTGATCGACACGAGCGCGGCGATCGGCGTCCTCGTCGCCACCCTCGCGCTGTTCGTCTGGATCGGGACGCGAGCCGGCGGTGAGCGCGACCGCGACCGCTACCTCACGGCGCGAGGCTCCCAACAGGCACCCGGGTTGGCCATCAGCTTCTTCGCCTCGGGCCTGGGCGCGTGGGTCCTCTTCGCGCCCCCGGAGGTGGGCACCTTCGCGGGTCTGCTCGGCGTCGTCGGCTACGGGGTCGCCGCCGGGCTGCCGTTCGTCGCGTTCGCCTTCCTCGGACCGCGGATCCGGAGCCGGCTCCCGGCGGGGGTCACGCTCACCGACTACGTCCGCATGCGCTTCGGGCGCACGACCCAGGCGTACGTGGCGCTGATCTCGGTGTTCTACATGTTCATGTTCGTGACCGCGGAGCTGACCGCCGTCGGCGGCGTGCTGTCGCTCCTCGGCGACGTGGACCGGTGGGTCTCGGTCGTGGCGGTCGCGGGCGCGACCGCCGGCTACACCGCCTACGGAGGCCTGCCCGCGTCACTGCGCACCGACCGCTGGCAGGGCTGGATCGTGGTCGCCCTGGTCGCCGTCGGGATCTCCGCGATCCTGATCCACGAGTCGGACCCACTCGGAGCCGCCGCGGACGGCGGCCTGACCGACCTCACCCGCCCGGGCCTCGAGACCTTCGTCGTCCTTGCCATCGCGGTCACCGCCGCCAACCTCTTCCATCAGGGCTACTGGCAGCGCATCTGGTCGGCGGCGGACGACCGATCCCTCAGGCGGGGCGCCTGGATCGGCGGGCTGGCGTCCGTTCCCGTCGTCGGCTTCCTCGCGGCGCTGGGGTCGCTCGCGGCGGGACGGGGTGATCTCGAGGTCCCCTCGCTCGCGTTCTTCGCGCTGCTCCAGGACCTCACGCCCTGGGTCCTGTGGCTCGTCGTGGCGCTGGGGATCGCGCTGGTCGCCTCCAGCACGGACACGCTCCAGAACGGCCTCGTCGCGCTCGTCTCGGCCGACGTGGCCGGCGGCCGGCTCCCGCTGCGCGCGGCGCGCCTCCTCACGGTGCTGCTCACCGTTCCCGCCGTCGTCATCGCCGCCCAGGGCCTCTCGGTGCTGCGGCTCTTCCTGATCGCCGACCTGCTCGCCGCGGCCACCGTCGTTCCGGTGTTCCTGGGCCTGCGCGCTCGCACCAGGGCGCCGGCGGTCGTCGCCGGATCGATCGCCGGCCTGCTCGCCGTCGTCGGACTCGGCTGGAGCCAGGGCGGTGCCGTCACGGACGGCTTCGAGCTCCTGACCCTCCCCGGAGCGGTGCCGGACTTCGGGGCCTTCCTGTGGGCGGCCGTCTGCTCCTCGGTGGTCACCTCGGCCGGCTCGTGGATCCTGGAGCGCACCGGGCCGGGCACGCGGCCCTCGACGAGCGCGCTCACCGAGGAGCCCGCCTGAGGCGGATCCGACCTCAGGCCGGGGGCTCGAAGAACCGCTCGAGGCGCTCGTACTGCTCGGAGGTCGGAGCCGGAGCGAGCGTGCTGCGGAAGTCGGTGGCACCCACCGCCCAGCGTGCGAACACCTCCGCGAAGTCGCCAGCCGGGGTGGAGAAGTCGGTGCACCCGTCGCAGGTGAACCAGTCGCGCGAGCCGAGACCCCGCGCCTCGAGGTACTCGTCCCGGCGGGCACCGTCGTTCCAGACCAGGTCGACGGCGTGGCCGAGCTCGTGGGCGGTCACGTGCGTGAGCAGCTCGAGGCTCTGGTCCGGCCGGACCCACACGTCGATGCGGTGCTCCTGCGGGTAGGTCATCCCGTAGTACTCGGAGCGGGCAGGGAGGTAGCGGATCTCGTACCCGATGCGCGCGGGGTCGAAGTCGACTCGGGCCAGGGCCGCCTCACCCCGCCGCTGCTCCCACCCGGGCTCCCGGTCGTCGCGGTCGAACGCCGGCAGGGTCGTCGCGCTCCTCGGCGGAGCGGTCGCCACCGTGGTGGACGGCGCCGTGGTGGACGGTACCGTGGGCACGGTCGTCGTGGTCGCCGGCGCGCTCGTGGCCGTGACCGCGGCCCCGCCGGCGGGGTTCCCGAGGGCGACCGGGTGGGACGCCACGATCGGCCTCGGCTCCGAGGCCACGGTCGACTCCCGCTGTCCCGCCGTCTCGGACGCCGCGGCGCTGCCGAGCACGAGCACACCGAGGAGGGCGATCGCCGGGCGCAGCGGCGAACGAGGAAGCGGGGACGGCATCCCCCTTCACTTCGACATCCGGCCACGACATCTTGCGTCAATCGGCAAATCGCCCGGAAGGTCCGGCCCACCCGCAAGGACCACGAGGGACGCTCGCACCCCACGAATGTGTGAGTGTGGTGCAGTCGTATTGACTGCACCACACTCACACATTAACCACACCTCCGGACGGCGTGCCAGCGTGGCTGGGTGGCTGGGTGGCTGGGTCGGTGGGTGGCGGCGTGGAACGTCGTGCCCGGCGGTACGGTGGGGTCGTGCACCCGATCGAGCGGCTCCGTCACGTGGCGCGGATCGGCCCCGAGCACCCGGCCCTGCTCGCGCGCGAGACCGCGGCGGCGCTGCTCTCCTGCGCCGACCCCGCCGACCTCGTCGTCGCCTGCCGCCGCCTCCTCGACCGCCAGCCGGCCTGCGGGCCCATCTGGTGGGTCGCCGCCCACGCGTCGGTCGCGACCGAGCCCGAACGCCGCCTGCTCGAGCTCATGGACGAGCTCGAGCGGGACCCCACAGCGGTGCACCTCGACGCGGCGCTCGGGGAGAACCCCGGCCATCCGCTCCTCGAGGCGTGGGCGCTGGGCGAGACCGGGATCCTCACCTCCGCGGAGACCCCGGAGGCCGAGCCGAGTGTCTGGGTGGTCTCGGGCGTCGGCCGCTCGCTCCCCGCCCCGCTCTGGCACGCGGCCCTCGAACGGGTGGAGCGCCTCGGCGCCCGCTCACCGGCCGCGCTCGTCCCTGCGGACGCCCTTTCCCTGGTGGTCACACCGGAGGGTCTCGTGCCCTTCCGGGACGCGCTCGCGCAGGCCGACTGTCCCGTGCCCCCGGAGTTGCTCTGAGCCAGGCTTCTCCCAGTCGTTCTCCGGGCCCTTCTCCGGGTCACACTTCCCCGAGTCCGGCCGCCCTGGGCTCATCCCCCGCCGGCGCCCCGACCGCGGTCGTTGCCGCGGTCGTTGTCGCCGTCCTTGCCACCCTGGTCGCGGTCCTTGCCGCCACCACGGTCGGGGCGGTCGTCGCCCGAGCCTTCCCGGCCCTCCGGTGGACCGCCTGCGTGCGCGACCCGCGCGCCGGGGGCCGCACCGCGCGCGAATCGCGAGTCCCCGTCCCCCTCGCCGCTCCCGCCGCCGGAGCGGTCGTCCGTCGAGCCTGCTCCCGGGGCTGGTTGGCCGGGTGGCGCCGACGGGTCGGATCGGGCGTCCCGGTCCGGCGTGGCCCCGCCGCTCGGCTGTCCATCCGGCTCTTCCGCCTCGGTCGGTCGGCGCTCCGCGTCGCTGGTGTCCGGCTCGGGCGACGGAGCCGGCGGTGGGTCAAGAGCCGCAGCGGTCGTCGGTGTCGTCCCGCCCACCCCGTGGAACCCTCCCCTCTCCAGGGACAACGTGCCGTCCGCCGCCGAGCCCCACGGCTGGGCGAGCGACGAGGCCGATCCGGGTGCTGCCGGCGCGGCTCCTTCGGGCCCGTCACGCTCGACCGCCTGGACCAGGCCGGCGGTCATGACCAGCACACCGGCCGCGGCGGCGATCAGGCGCAGTCCGCCGTTCCACACGTCGCCCGCCCGCTGCGCGGCGCTCCGCCGGAGCGTCGACACCGGCATGAGCCAGCGCCTGCTGTCCTCCATCAGGCCCGCCAGCACCTCGCGCCGGCCGGTCACCAGGTGGCCGAGCGCCCACAGCGGCGTGGCGCGGTCGGACACCCGGGCCCGTAGGCCCGGGACGGCGTCCCCCTCGCGTGGCAACGGCACCACCCACAGTGTGGCTGCCCCGGCGAGCTCGACCGACGCCGCGATCCGCAGCTCGAGCGCCTCGACTGTGACCGCCAGGCCCGGATGGCGGCGCACGAGGACACCGAAGCGGCCCGCTGCCAGCTCGACGACCCGCTCGATCCGGTCGAACCGCTCGCTCAGCTCGCGGGCCAGACGGTGCACGGTCGACCCCCACGCCGCACGGTCCCCGCCGTCGACCTCGACATCGGCGACGAGGAGGACAAACCCGTCGCCGGGATGCGTGCCCTCCACGGTCGCCCAGCGGTACGCCTCGGCGAGCCGCTCGTCGAGCGCTTCCGCGGTGCCGAAGCGGCGCTCCGACGGCTCCGTGGGCGCCACCGCCCGTGCCCACCCGGCGAGCAGATGTCGGTGGAGGGCCCGCTCGTCCACCTGCCGCCGGATCCCCGCCGGAAGCACGCGCTGGAGGCCGATCCAGTCGGCGGTGACCTCCGCGCGGGTGAACCCGGCAGTTCGCCGGGCCGCCCCCAGCTCGAGCGCCGCGCTCCGCGTGCTGTCGCCGCGGAGGAGCGCGCGAACGAGGCGTTGGGCGCTCGGGTCCGTCCACGTCGCGTAGCCGCGCTCGCGGGCGGGGGCGGAGGTCCCGTACCAGGTCCCGACGACCTGCTGCACGCGGTCGTCGCGGCCGGAGGCGCGCGAAGCGGCCTCCCGTTGCTCGGCGCCTGCCGTGCTGGTGGTGGCGGCCGTGTCGGAGGTGTCGTCACTGCGGCGCGCACCCGACGGATCCATGGCTCTCCCAGCGAGGGATCGTACCCTTGCGTCCTCCACATCGGCACCGAAGTGCGCGAACTGAAGGAATTCCTGAGATTCGTCGCGCAAGGCGGCAGATCTGTCACACGAGTCTGTCGCGCGAGCCGCCGGATCGACCGCCACGGCGGGCGGGTCGGTCGCCGCGAGACGAGCGGTAGCCTCCGAGGTGCCGAACGACGATCCGAGAGGTGATCCGTGGCCGCGACCGAATCCACCATGCTCCCCCTGGGCAGCCCCGCACCGGACTTCTCGCTGCCCGACACCGACGGCGAGGTGCGCTCGCTCGACGACTTCACCGAGGCGCCCGCGCTGGTGGTGGCGTTCATCTGCAACCACTGCCCCTACGTGCGCCACATCCGCGCTCGCCTCGCCGAGCTCGCCTCCGAGCTCCAGTCCGAGGGAGCGGCCGTGGTGGCCATCAACAGCAACGACCCGGAGGCGTACCCCGACGACGCCCCGGAGCAGATGGCCGTGGAAGCCCGTGAGGTGGGCTACACGTTCCCGTACCTCTTCGACGCCACCCAGGAGGTCGCCAAGGCCTACCAGGCGGCCTGCACGCCCGACTTCTTCGTCTTCGACGCGGACCGGCGGCTCGTCTACCGGGGGCAGTTCGACGACAGCCGCCCGGGCAACGACCGGCCGGTCACCGGCGACGACCTCGCCGCTGCGGTCCGGGCCGGCCTCGACGGCCGGCCGGCTCCCGCGGAGCAGGCCCCCTCGATGGGCTGCAACATCAAGTGGAAGCCCGGCAACGAGCCGGACCACCAGTCCTGACCGCGGGTCGGAGGGTCCGGCCGCTCAGTCGTCCGGCGCGGGCCGGCCCCGCTGGCGCTTGATCCTCCCGCGCCGGCGCTTGGCCTCCACCCGCCGTCGCTTCGCTGCCTTCGAGGGCCGGGTGGGCTTGCGGCGCTTCCGGACCCGCAGCGCCTCCGCGAGCTTGGAGCGCAGCCGCTCCCTGGCCAGCGACCGGTTGCGGGCCTGGGAGCGCTCGTCCTCCGCGGCGGCGCGGACCTCGGAGCCGAGGCGCTCGAGGAGCCGCCGGCGCTGCCTCGATCCGAGGGAGGGCGAGCCGGCCACGTCGAAGCGGACCTCGGCTCGCGTGGCCGAGGTGTTGGCGTGCTGGCCGCCGGGTCCGCCGCTGCGCGTGAACTGCCATCGCAGCTCCGCTTCGGGGATCCACAGGCTCCGGTTGACCCGGAGACCGTCCCTGTGGTGCTCGTCGCCCCTCCCGGCGTCGCTCACGGCCCCGACTCCACGTAGCGCGTGCCCGTCCAGCGGTAGACGACCTCCGTCTCGGTGCCGGTGGCGCAGTCGGGCTCGCACTCGTCTCGCGAGACCACCAGCTCCTTGACACGGTCCCCGTCGACGTCGCGGGCCACGACGCCCTCGCCGGTGAAGCGCCCGTCGAACGACCCGAAGTCCGCCACGCGGCCGTCGTCGACGTCGAGGACGATCAGCCGGGCGCTGTCGGCCCCGGAGGGGAAGGCGAGGAAGGCGTGCCCGGTGCGGTCGGTCTCGATGCCGCCGATCGGGTCGCCGCAGACCACGTCGCCCGGTCCCGACCAGACGATCCCCTCCGGGCCGACCAGATGGACGCTGGAGCGCGAGAGCCCGCCGCACTCCCCCGCCTTGCTCACCACCACGAGGGTCGCGGGATCACCGTCGAAGCGGAAGCCGCTGCGGCGGGCCTCGACGTGGCAGACGTCACGGCGGCAGCCCGGGACCAGGTCGAGCGCGTCGTGCAGGTCCATCACGGACGCCTCGGCGTCCGCGGGAGCGTCGCGGGAGGCGCTGTCGTCGCTGCCGCGCACGATGCCCCACCAGGCGCCGGCCGCGAGCAGCGCGACCCCTGCCAGGACGACGGCCGGTCCCCGCGGGAACCTCCAAGTCGTCACGCCACGTCAGGCTACGACGTCGCGGGCCGCTGCCACGCCCCGGCTCGTGGCTCCCCTCGGCTCACGAGAACTTCGTGACCGGCCGATCCCATGCCTCCCCGTCGACCTCCAGGTCCACGCGCTCGTTGTAGAAGCACAGCAAGCCCTGCACCTTGGTCGCCTCGGGCAACGCCTGCGGGTAGCACCACACCAGGTCCTCGTGGAGGGCGCCGCGGACGCGGACCGACCGGTACGAGGCCCGGCCCTTGTACGGGCACTCCGTGTGGGCGTCGCTGGGCTCGAGGAGCTCGCTTCGCACGTCCGCGGGTGACAGGTAGAACCGGGGCGGCAGACCGGTCTCGAAGAGGACGGTCGGGCGGTCGCTCTCGGCGAGGACGACGCCGTCGAGCGCGACCCGCACGTGGCGCGAGCTCCGGCGGCAGTCGATGCGGTGGTACGGATCGGGCGCGTGCACGAAGACCTCCTCGTCCTCCTCGTACCACCGGTCCATGCGGTGCCAGAAGAAGGCCGTGTACCCGGCGAGCGGCGGTGCGCCCTCGATCGGTTCGGGGTAGCGCCACGCGGCGTCCTCGGCGAGGCGGTCACCGACCCGGACCGAGCGGTACGAGGCCCGGCCCTTGTACGGACACCACGTGTGGTGGTCGCTGGGCTCGAGGAGCTCGCTTCGCACGTCCTCGTCGGGGAAGTAGTAGACGGGGAGCTCCCCGGTCTCGTGGAGCAGCTTCATCCGGCTGCTCTCGGCGACGACCTCCCCGCCGACGGTGACCCGCACCCGGCGCGGATGGTCCTCCCACCAGATCACCCGTTCGGGGCCCTCCACGGTGGCGTTGAGCACACCTCCGGGATCCGTGCCGAACGGAGCGGTTCCGATCGTGAGCGCCATGCGCGGTGCCTCCTGGCGTGCGGGATTCCCTGTTCGAGGGGCGGAACACGATCGCCGAGGCAGGATTTCCGCCCCGGCTTGACGAAAGTCGAGTGGATCAGTCAGATTTGTACTTGACCGTTTTGCTCAACTTTTGGACCTCCATGCGACGCACCGCCGTGATCTCCGCCATCTTCGCGCTCGCCGGGCTCGCCGCCGCGCCCGCCGCGGCGACCGGACTCGCCACCCCCGACACCTCCGCCGCGGGTCAGGACGTCGAGGTCGTCGACGACCCGGCGGATGCCTCCGACCCCACCGGAACCGCCGCCACCGGCTCGGACAGGACCTCGCCGCGTCCACGCGCGGCGGGCGACGAGCTCGTCGGCAGCTTCGGCCTCGACGCCGGCCAGTGCGGCGACGGCGAGGGCGTCACCGCCGGCAGCTCCTTCCGGATGCTCACCCCGGACGGCGAGAGCTACGTCGACAACTCCAGCTCGCCCTGCGACGACGGCACCTGGACGCCCCTCTCCCCCGGCACCGACGGAGGGTTCTCGACCGAGGGCTACCAGCCGCACCCGGACCCGCCTTTCAGCGGGGGCTCCACGGGCGACGCCCAGGCCTCCAAGATCATGCAGCCGCAGGCCTTCCACGGCACCGACTTCTCGGTCGCCACCGAGGAGGTCGACGCCCAGACCGGCGACGAGGTCCCCGTGCCGTCGGTCGTCGACGACGGCGGCGGGACGCTCTCCGGCGACCTCTCCGCGTGGAACGCGGCGTGGAACGGCCAGTTCTTCAACCAAGGCGCCCCCAAGCCCAGCGGCGAGACGCCCGGCCAGACCGAGCTGCCCTCGGGCACCTACGACGCGGCGAGCGGCGCCTACACCCTCGAGTGGAAGAGCCTCATCGAGGGCGGACCCTTCGACGGCTTCACCGGCGTCTGGCACCTCGAGGGCACCTTCGAGGGCTCGACGAGCTCGACCGGCGCCGGTGGCGGCTCCTCCACCAGGTCCACGACCGGCCCGGGAGGTGGCACGGGCAGTGGGGCCGGCGATGACACGACAGCGGCCACCACGAGCGGGCACGCCGCCACCGGCACCGCCGGCGGCGCACCCGAGGCCCGGACCGCCGCCGACTCGGCCCTGCCCCGCACCGGCGGTCCGCTCCCCGGCCTGCTCGGCGGCCTCGCCGCGGCAGCCGGCGCGTTCGGCCTGCGCCTGAGCACCGCGGGACCCGACCGGCGCGGCCGCAGCGGTGCCCGCGGCGGGCCCCAGGGCAGCTCCCGAGGCGCCTGAGCGACTCCGCCGATGCCCGCTCCACGAGTCCGCCGCGCCGCCATCGCCGTCGTCGTGCTCGGCGTCGGCCTCGTCCTCGCCCCCGTCGCGTTCCAGATGTTCGACCGCGCCCCCGAGGGCGGCGACATGCTCGACGAGTTCCGCCCCTACATGGACGAGGCCACCATCGGCGAGTTCCAGGGATGGATGCTCCAGATCGGCGCCGCGGTCGAGGAGTACGACACCAGCGTGCGACCGGCGCTCGCCGCGGAGACCGAGCTCGACCCCTCCGAGCTGAGCGCGCTCGACCGGCTCGAGCGCGAGTGGCCCGACGTCGAGGCCGAGATGCTGGACATGCTCGACGACATGGAGGCGAGCCTCGGCAACTTCGCCGCCGTCGACGCGCTCCCGCCGTTCTCGCTGTTCCCGTGGTTCTTCGTGCTCCCGGGGGCCGTCCTCGCCGCGCTCGGGGTCGCCGTGCTCCGGGTGGCCCGGCCTCGCCGTGCCCTCGCCGCGGTCGCCGTCGTCGGGATCGGCCTCATCGCCGCGCCCGCCGTGTTCCAGATGTTCACCCGGGCTCCGGACGGCAAGGAGATGATCGACACCTTCCGTCCCCTCATGACCCGCGAGAAGGTCACCTCCGTCCAGGGCCACTTCCTGACCATGGGGACCGCCGAGGGCGAGTTGCGCCGCCGGGTGCTGCCCGCGCTCGCCGACACCGACGTGGCCGCTCCCGAGGCCGAGGCGTGGGTCGAGGAGTGGCCGACGATCTCCAACGAGATGGCGCCGATGCTCGGGGCGATGGCCGACAACCTCGACAACTTCGCGGCCGTCGACGCGCTCCCGCCGTTCTCGCTGTTCCCGTGGTTCTTCGTCGCGCCCGGAGTCCTCGCCGCCGCGCTGGCGCTGTGGGCGCGCCGGGCCGTGCCCCTCGCCGGCGGCCGCGAGGCCCCCGAGCCCACCGGGACCCTGCCCGAACCTGAACCCGAGTCCACGAGGAGTCCGTGATGCGCCGCTCTCCACTGCTCACCGCCGTCGCCGCGCTCGCCGCCCTGTCGCTCGTGGCGACCGCCTGCGGAGACGACGGCGGGGAGACCTCCGTCGAAGCCGGCCGCTCGCTCACCGGCCTGCTCCGGCTCGACTCCGGCGAGTGCGACGACGCGGGCGTGGCCACCGGCTCGTCCTTCCGGATGGTCACCTCCGACGAGGACGCCACCATCGACGGCGGTCCGTACGTCGAGAACGGCGACTCGCCGTGCGGCGACACCACCTGGACGCCCCTGAGGCCGGGGGAGGCCGGGGGCCTGCGGATCGGCGACCACCAGCCGAACCCCGATCCCGTCTTCGACGAGGACGGCAACTCGCTCGCCGCCGCGATCGTCCAGCCGCAGACCTTCTTCGCCGTCGACTTCGGTCTCGCCACCGATCCCACGGACCCCCAGACCGAGACGGAGGTGCCCGCTCCGACGCTCCGGGTGCACGAGGACGGCACCCTCAGCGGTGACCTCTCGGCGTTCGCCGCGTCGTGGAACGACCAGCACTTCAACCAGGGATCACCCAAGCCCGACGGCACCACACCCGGCCTCACCCGGCCGGTCACCGGGACCTACGACGCGGACACGGGCGCCATGACGCTGGAGTGGAGCAGCCTCATCGTGGGCGGGCCCTTCGACCAGTTCACCGGCGTCTGGCACCTCGAAGGCACCTTCGAACCCGCCTGAGGAACCAGCGGGGTCTCGGTCGACCCCGTCCGCCGGCGGGTACGAACCGTCCCGCAGTCGGCGTTCCGGGCGTCGCGGACCCACACCCCCTCGCGAGTGTGCCTACCGTGAGGACATGCCCGTCCGCGAGCGCCTGCGCCGCCTCCGCCGACGGGCCGACCACGACTCCGGGCGGAGTCGACCGGTCCTGCGTGGCGCCCTCCTCGTGGTGGTGTTCGCGCTCGGCGGTGCCGCAGCGCTGCTCGCGCTGGGCTTCGGGCCACCGACGCGGGGCGAGGTCGGCCCCGGCACGGTGGAGCTGCGCGCCGAGTGGGACCTCGACGGCCGGACCAAGCTGCACGTCCCGCCGCTCGGCGCCGTCACCGCCCGCACCCACGTCACCCCCGTGGACCTCGAAGCGGGCGTCGCCGAGCTCGACGTCGACCGGCTCGAGCAGATCCTGCGCGACGGCGGATCCACCGAGGCGCTCTACGCCGAGGCCGAGTCCGACCTGCGCTCGCTGCTGCGAACCTTCGCCTGGCGGTCCCTCGCCGCCGCCGCCGTGGTCGGCGCCTTCGTCGGCGGGTTCGTGTCGCGGCTGCGGATCCGCCACGTCCTCGCGGGTGCCCTCGGCGGCCTCCTGGGCGTGGGCGTCCTGCTCGGCATGACCTGGCAGGACTTCGACGCCGAGGCGTTCGCGCAACCCACCTACCACGGCCCGTTGGAGCGCGCGCCCGAGGTCGTCGAGGTCGCCCGCGAGCACATGGCCGACATCGACCTGGTGCGCGAGCGCATCGCGATCCTCGCCGCCCAGGTGAGCGAGCTCTACGCCCTGGCGAACGACGGCAGCGTGGCGCGCGATCCCGACGAGGTGCGGGTGCTCCACGTCAGCGACATCCACAGCAACCCGCTCGGCGTCGAGGTGACCCGCCGCCTCGCGACCAGCTTCGCGGTCGACGCGGTCCTCGACACCGGCGACGTGACCTCGTTCAGTCACCCGCTCGAGTCGCGGATCGGCTCCGCGATCGCGGCGGTGCCCGGCCGCTACCTGTTCGTTCCCGGCAACCACGACTCCGCCGAGGTGCGCGCCGCGCTCGACGAGGTCTCCAACGTCGAGCTCCTCGACGGCGACGAGGTCAACGTGCGCGGCGTGACCATCCTCGGCATCGCGGACCCGACCTTCACCGCGGACAACAGCATCTCCGCGGACCGGGCGGCCCAGATCCGGCTCCAACACGCCGACCGGGTCGAGCGCCTCGCTCGGGCGCACCGACCTCACGTCCTGGCGGTGCACGACCCCCGCCTCGCCTCCGAGTCCCACGGTGTGGTTCCCGTGATCGCCGCCGGCCACCGCCACCGGCGGTCCGTCTCCGAGCACGACGGCACGATCGAGCTCGTGGTCGGCTCCACCGGGGCGACGGGGCTCGGCTCCTTCGCGACCGACGACCAGATCCCCTTCGAAGCCCAGCTCCTGCGCTTCGTCGACGGGTGCCTGAGCGCCGTCGACGCCATCACCCTCGACGGGATCGGGGGGAGCTTCGACATCGAGCGCCGCACCTTCGAGCGGGAGGCCGTCGCCGGACCACTCCGTTGCACCGCCCCGTGAGCACCGACGAGCCCACGGTGGTCCTGCTCACTCCGGTTCGAACTCGAGGGCCGCGGAGTTGATGCAGTAACGCTGGCCGGTGGGCTCCGGCCCGTCGGGGAACACGTGGCCGAGGTGCGCGTCGCAGCGGTCGCAGACCACCTCGGTGCGGACCATCCCGTGGCTCCGGTCGACCTCGTCGCGGACGCCGCCCTCCTCGAGCGGCTCCCAGAAGCTGGGCCAGCCGGTTCCGGACTCGAACTTGGTCTCCGAGGAGAACAGCTCCGCGCCGCAGCACACGCAGCGGTAGGTGCCCTGCTCCTTGTGGTCCCACAGCTCGCCCGAGAACGGGGGCTCCGTCGCCGCCCGCCGCGTGACCCGGTACTGCTCGGGCGTCAACCGCGCCTGCCACTCCTCGTCGCTGATCTCACGGACGTCTTCGGGCATCGCACTTCCCCCTCGGTCGGACCCTGCTCCGTCCAGCGCTCTCTGCTCTCTGCTCGCTCCTCGGTGCGCGCTCCTGGGCGCTCGCTCGCCCATCTCGGCCTCCGTGCTTGCCGAGCCCGCCGCGCCCGCCGCGCGCCATGGTAGGCAGGCTTCTGCCGTCGTGGCTCCCGAGGCGTTGCGCCTCACGAGATGGGCTGACCGCCGTGCCGGACCCGCCGACGCCGCCGGCTGCGTCAGGCGTACCGGGCCACCACGTCGTCCGCGAACCGGTCCAGCTCGTCGCGCAGGCCGTCGAGGTCGAAGCCGGGCGGCGAGATCACCACGCGGTCGACCCCCAGGTCCTCGAGGCGACGGATCGCCTCCGGATCGGTGGCGCCCCCCGCCGTGAGCTCGATGGCGTCCGGATCGCGGCCGGCGTCCGCCGCGGCGGCCCGTGCGATCCCGAAGAGCTCCTCGAGGCGCTCCGGGCTGCCGCGGGCCGGGAAGAAGCCGTCACCGAGCCGCCCGGCGCGGCGCGCCGCCGCGTCGGAGTGGCCACCGACGACGACCGGCACGCGGGGTTGCACCGGCTTGGGGAACGACTTCACCGGGGGGAACGAGACGAACTCGCCGTCGTACGCGGTCTCGTCCTCCTCCCACAGCCGCCGGATCACGTCGACGTACTCGTCGACCCGCCGGCCGCGGCGCTCGAACGGTACCCCCAGGGCCTCGAACTCCTCGCGGAGCCATCCCACCCCCACACCGAGCATCGTGCGCCCGCCCGAGAGGCGATCGAGGGTGGCGACCTCCTTCGCGGTCACCAGGGGATGGCGCTGCGGGAGGATGAGCACACCGGTGGCCAGCTTCAGCGTGTCGGTCGACGCGGCCACCCAGCTCGACCACACCAGCGGATCGGGGATCGGGAAGTCCTCGCCTCCGGGCATCCTCCCCGAGCTGCTGTACGGGTACCGCGACTCGTACCCGCTCGGCACCACCACGTGCTCGACCGCCCACAGCGACTCGATGCCCGCCGCCTCGGCGATCCGGCCCAGCTCGCCGGCGTACGCGCCGTCGCTCGCCGGGCCGACGTTCGCGAACATCATCCCGAACCTCATGATCCCTCCCCTCGGATGCCGTCGGGAACGTTAGCGGGCCGGCGCCGGCGCGCCGCGGCCGGTTCGGGATGTCCGCCTCCCGGGTATGGTGAGGTCGTGGACGTGGCACCCGACGCACCCACCGGCGGGCTGACCGAGAGCACCGCCGTCGAGGCGCTCCGACGGAGCGGCTACGTCACGTCGTTCTCGATCGCCGAGGGAGGCCTCCGCTGCGACGCGTGCGCGGGCACCCACCCCGTCGGCGCCGTGGAGGTCGACCACGTCCTCCGGGAGGAGGGCGCCAGCGATCCCGACGACGAGGCGATCGTCGTCGCGCTGACCTGCCCGGCCTGCGGGGCGCGGGGCACCCTCGTGGCGGCCTACGGGCCCGGAGCCAGCCGCGAGGAGGCCGAGGTGCTGCGAGCGCTCCCGACGACATGAAGCTGTCCGACGGGTCGAGCCCAGTGACGCCACGCCGGCGCCGCCACGCCGGACCCGACGATGCCGTGAGCCCGAGGAGACGGCTTCGGAGGCCATGAGCGACACGAGCGCCCACGCGAGCGGTCCGACCGACCGCCACGTCGGCCTGCGAGCCGACGGCGCCCGGCGCTGGCGCATCGACCCGACCGCCGACTCGGCGGTCCCGGCGGTCGTGTACGCGTCGGAGGCGCTCCTGGCCGACATCGCCGGGGACCCGGCCCTCGACCAGCTCGTCGACGTCGCGACCCTCCCCGGGATCGTCGAGGCGGCCTACGCCATGCCCGACATCCACTGGGGCTACGGGTTCCCCATCGGCGGGGTGGCCGCCACCGACGTCGCCTCGGGAGGCGTCGTCTCGCCCGGGGGTGTGGGCTTCGACATCTCCTGCGGCGTCCGCATGCTCGTCGCACCCCTCGAGCGCCACGAGGTCGAGGGACACCTCGACGCGCTGATGGACGCCCTCGACGCGGCCGTCCCCCACGGCCTGGGCCCGGGCGGCGTGTGGCGACCGGCCGACTCCGAGCTCGACGACATCCTCACGGGAGGCTCGCGACACGCCGTCGAGCGCGGCTTCGGGGTGCCCGAGGACCTCGACCACTGCGAGGACCACGGGGCCGTCGCCGGTGCCCTCCCCGAGCACGTCACGCCCCGCGCTCGCGAGCGGGGCCGACTCCAGCTCGGCAGCCTCGGCTCCGGCAACCACTTCCTCGAGGTCCAGGCCGTCGAGCGGATCGACGAGGACGGCCTCGCCGAGGCGTTCGGCCTCCGCGAAGGCGCCGTCTGCGTGATGATCCACTGCGGCTCCCGGGGCCTCGGCCACCAGATCTGCTCCGACCACGTGACGGCGATGGAAGAGGCCATGGCCCGCCACGGCATCTCGGTCCCGGATCCTCAGCTCGCCTGCGCGCCGGTGCGCTCCGCCGAGGGCGAGGCCTACCTCGGCGCCATGGCGGCGGCCGCCAACTACGGGCGCGCCAACCGCCAACTCCTCACCGAGGCGACCCGCGACGCCTTCGCCGAAGTGATCGGGACCCGCGAGCTCCGCCTCCTCTACGACGTCTCCCACAACCTGGCCAAGCTCGAGACCCACCGACTCGGCAGCACCGCCGGCACCACCGCGGGCAGCGAGGAGCGGCTCCTGTGCGTGCACCGCAAGGGTGCGACGCGAGCGCTCCCGCCACACCACTCGGAGCTGCCCGCCGATCTCGCGCCCGCCGGGCAGCCGGTCCTGGTGCCGGGTTCGATGGGGACGGGCTCCTACGTCCTCGCAGGGGTCGCCGGTGGCGGCGCCTTCCACTCGGCCTGCCACGGTGCCGGGCGCACCATGAGCCGCAGCGCGGCGCGCAAGCGGATCCACGGGCGCGACCTCGCCGCGCAGCTCGAGGCCCGGGGCGTCCACGTCCGCGCCGGCTCGCTGAAGGGCCTCGCCGAGGAAGCGCCGTTCTCGTACAAGGAGGTCGACGAGGTCGTGGCGACCTGCGAGCGAGCCGGCCTGGCTCGACGGGTGGCGCGCCTCGCTCCCCTCGGCGTGATCAAGGGCTGATGGCTCACACGTCGATCGTCGCTCGCGCCGTCCAGACGCCGTCCTCCTCGGCCACGTGCAGTCCTGAGCGGGCCACGGCCTTGGGAGCGGCGCCGACCACCTCGACGACCCGGAGCGGCGCCACCTCGAACGCACCGGCCACGCCTCCGTCCTCCAGCTCGTCGACCGCGGCCGCGACCGGCACCACTCCCAGGACGTCGAGCAGATACACGACCTCCTCGAGCAGCGCCAGGAGCAGGTCGGTCGGCGACGCTCGCTCCAGGGTGACCGGCAACGTCTCCGAGGCCGGCACCCGCGAGGTGTCGGCGAACTGCTCGACCATCCCCCGCACCGCCTCCTCGAGGCAGTCACCCAGGGTCGGGCCCCACGCCTCCACGATCAGGTCCGCGGTGTGCGGCACCCCGCGATGGCCTCGCTCGGACGGCTCGGGCATCTCCGCACGGTAGCGTCGGGGCGACGACACGCAGGAGAGCACGCGACGATGAGGAGGAACCACCATGAAGGCCAAGGTGGGCGACCAGGTCATCTGCCGTTCCAACACCGTCGGCGCGCCCGACCGTCTCGGCGAGGTCCGCGACACGGGCCCCCAGGGTGAGCCGCCCTTCCAGGTGCGCTGGACCGACGGCCACGAGACGCTCTTCACCCCCGGGCCGGACACCGAGATCCAGGCCAAGGCCAAGGCAAAGTCCGGCTCGAAGGCCAAGTCGAAGGCCCGGAGCTGAAGCTCCGGGCCCGACGGGCCGTCCGGAGCGCGACGTGGGGCCGCAGCGGCCCCACCCGCGGTCTCAGCTCGCCTCGCGCAGCTCCTCCACCTCGGAGAGGCGAGCCAGCTTCTCGAGCGCGTCCGACTCGTGGCGGCGGACCGTCTTGGGGCTCATGTGGAGGTGCCGGGCCACCGTCGAGACCGCCATCGGCTCCCCGGTCCCCAGGCCGTAGCGCAGGACGAGGACGTTGCGCTCGTCCTCGGGGAGGCGACCGACGATCCCCCGCAGCGCGGAGCGGTTCACCTCGCCCTCCACGTCGTCCTCGAACTCGGGGTCGTAACCGCCGACGAGGTCTCCGAGCGTGGTCTCCTCCTCCTCGCCGACCGGCTTGTCGAGGCTGGCCACCGAGCGTGCCGCCTCGGTGAGGCGCTCGATGGTGGCCACCGTGGTGCCCGACCACTCGGCCACCTCTTCGACGGTGGGCTTGCGACCCAGGTCCTCGGCGAGCTCGCGCTCGACCCGCTGCACGCGGGGCTCGAGATCCGCGAGCTGGACCGGCAGGCGGATGGTGCGGGCGTGGTTGTGGAGACCGCGCTGGATGGCCTGGCGGATCCACCACGTGGCGTACGTGGAGAACTTGAAGCCCTTGCGCCAGTCGAACTTCTCGACGGCTCGCACGAGGCCGAAGACGCCCTCCTGGAACAGGTCGAGCAGCGTGAGGCCCTTGCCCTGGTACTTCTTGGCAACGAACACCACCAGCCGGAGGTTGGCGTTGACCATCTGCTCCTTGGCGGTGGCGTCTCCGCTCTCGATGCGCTTGGCGAGCTCCACCTCCTGCTCGGCGTTGAGGAGCTCGTAGCGCCCGATCTCGTTCAGGAGCGCGCGGACGCTGTCCTCGCTGAGCTCCTGTGCCCGCTCGCGCGCCAGGTCGCGGTCGTCGTGCTCCGGCTCGACGACGTCGGACGCGCTCACATCGCGCTGTCGGGTTTCGGTGTCGAAGGACATGGCCTCTCTACGCTCGTTCGTCCACGCGCGTGGCACGTGGAGGTGTACGTTGGTGGGAACGGGCTGATGGGCGACGATGTTCCCCCCGAGCTTGTGCCCTCGGTCACAAGCGCCCGCGTCCGTTCACGCGGCTTGTCGTTGAATATATGCCCGACGAGGGCTGCCCGCATGCATGGTTCCTGCGTCGGACGCCTCGTCCGCCCGCTGCTGCGGTCAGGACGACCGCCCTGCCATCCTCGCGTACTTCGCCATGCACGCCAACTCCGCGCGTGCATCTCGGGGGATCGGCCTCCCCCACGCCCGCCTCCCCGTGTGGCCGCCTCCCCGTGTGGCCGCCTCCCCGTGTGGCCGCCTCCCCGTGTGGCTGCGAGTCGGACACGGAGCGGGCTCCTGCGGGAACCGGCGGGGATCCCCCTCAGCCGGCCGCGTGCAGCGAGCTGAGCGCTTCCTGCCGGGAGAGGCTCTGGAGCGCCCGCTGCTCGAGTTGTCGCACGCGCTCGCGGCTGAGACCGATCCGGTGACCGACCTGCGAGAGCGTCATGGGCTCTCCGGAGCCCAGGCCGTAGCGCAGCTCGAGCACCTCGCGCTGGCGGGCCGGCAGCGACGCGACGACGCGCCGCAGCGTCCGCGCCGAGTCGTGGTCCTCGACGTCGCGCTGGATGTCGTCGGAGGAGATCGCCACGATGTCGCCCAGGGAGTCGTCCCCGTCGCCCACCGCGCCGTCGAGGCTCGTCACCGCGCGGGCGGCCTCCCGGATCTGGTGGAGCTCGGACAGCGACACCCGGGCCGCGTCGGCCAACTCGGCTTCGGTGGGCCGGCGCCCGAGCTCGACGAGGAGCTCCGCCTCGGCCCGCTCGATGGTCTGCTCCCGTTGTGCGACGTGACCGGGGAAGCGGATCGTGCGCGACTGGTTCGCCACGGCACGCCGGATGCGCTGGCGGACCCAATGGGTCGCGTACGTGGCGAAGCGGTTGCCCCGTCGCCAGTCGTACCCCTCGACCGCTCGCATGAGCCCGAAGACGCCCTCCTGCACGAGGTCGGCGAGCATCACCCCGTCACGCTGGTAGCCCTTGGCGACCCACACGACCAGGCGGAGGTTCGAGGTCACCAGGCGCTCGGCCGCCTCCGCGTCGCCCTCCTCCGCCCGCTTGGCGAGCTCGATCTCCTCCTCGGCGGTGAGGAGCGGGAACCGCCCCACGTCCTCCAACAGCAGCCGCATCGGTGCCTCCTGCTCCGTGAGGGGCCCCTCCGGTGTCCCGGGAACCCGCCTCGATGCGACTCTGCCACGACCCGTGGCCGGCTCGGGTCCACGAACGGCACAATCCGTAGGGCCATTGGTCATCACGTGCGCCAGATATCGGTCATTTCCGCCGATTCTTCTCGGAGGAAGCCGGCCCTCTATGCTCGACCCGGAGAGGACGTCGACCACCGAGCACCGTGTCCGTCGCCGACCCAGATGCTCCAACCAGCCCCGGAGGACGGCCCGACCCCGGCGGACGGCCACGAGAGGACACCCCGCGTCGAGCGCTGTCGTCCCGGATCCGCGCCTGGTGGAGACGGACCCGCCGCCCGGATCGCCGCCTCGCCGAGGTCGAGTCCAACGCCCTCGCCCTGCTCGCCCTGATCACCGGCGTCGCGGTCGGCCTCGCCGCCGTCGGCTTCCAGGAGCTCATCGACGCGCTCTCGACCTTCTTCCGGGGCTCGTTCACCGACTGGTTCGCGTTCCTCGGCCGCTTCCGCGTCGCCGTAGCGCCGGTCGCCGGCGCGCTCCTCGCCGGTCCCCTGATCTTCCGTCTCGCGCGCGAGGCCAGAGGCCACGGGGTCCCCGAGGTGATGGAGGCCGTCGCGATCCGCAGCGGCCGCATCCGGCCCCGCGTCGCCGGCGTCAAGTCGCTGGCCTCCGCGCTCACCATCGGCTCCGGGGGCTCCGCCGGCCGCGAGGGCCCGGTCGTCCAGATCGGAGCCGCCCTCGGCTCGTCGATCGCCAAGGTCTCCCGCAGCTCGCCGCGCCGCATGCGACTCCTCGTGGCGTCCGGCTCGGCGGCGGGGATCGCGGCCGTGTTCAACGCGCCCCTCGCCGGCGTCTTCTTCGCCCTCGAGGTCGTGCTCCAGCGCTTCAGCACCCGAGGGTTCGCCACCGTGGTCCTCTCGGCGGTCACCGCCTCGGCCATCTGGCGGGCCTTCAACGGCAACGAGCCGGTCCTCCACGTCCCCCTCTTCGGCCTCGAGCACGGCGCGGAGCTCGGCCTGTACTTCCTCCTCGGCGTCGTCGCGGCGATCGTCGCCATCGCGTTCGTCTCCGTCCTCGACGCGCTCGAGGTCACCTTCGACCGGTTGCGGATCGTCCCCGACCTCAAGCCCGCGGTGGGCGCGGTCGCCGTCGGCCTCCTCGGTGTGGGGTCGACCTCGCTCCTCGGGACGGGCCTCGAGGGGATCAACGACGCCCTCGCCGGCGAGATCGGATGGGAGGTCATGCTCCTGCTGCTGGGGGGCAAGCTCGTGGCCACCTCGTTCACCCTCGGGTCGGGGGCCTCGGGTGGCGTGTTCTCGCCCTCGCTGTTCCTCGGCGCCATGCTCGGCGCCTCCTTCGGCAACGGCGTCCACTCCGTCCTCGGCGGCCTCGCCGGGCCCGTCGGCGCCTACTCGATGGTCGGCATGGCTGCGGTCTTCGCCGCCGCCGCCCAGGCGCCGATCACCGCCATCCTCATCGTCTTCGAGATGACCAACGACTACCTGATCATGCTCCCCCTGATGCTCGCCTGCGTCACGAGCGCGTTCGTGTACCGCACCTTCAAGCGCGGCTCCGTGTACACCGTCAAGCTGGCGCGCCGCGGCATCGAGCTCGTCCAGGGCCGCGAGCGCCACCTCCTCGAGGCCACCTCGGTGATGCGAGCGGTCGACCGCGAGCACCCCCGGATCGCGACGACCGCGACCGTGCGCGACGCGATGGCGGAGCTCCAGCACACCAACGGCGAAGCCGTCCTCGTGACCACCGAGGACGGGCGCTACGAGGGGGTCGTGTTCAACGACGACCTCGAGAGCGAGGAGGCCGACGCCTCGATCGAGGCGTGCCTCCGTCGCGACGTCCCGACCGGGACCGTCCGCGACTCCCTCGACTCCGCCCTCAGGAAGATCGCGCCCCGTGACCTCGAGGTGCTCCCGGTCGTCGACGTCAACGGCCAGGCCCTCGGCGCCGCCACCCGCCAGCGTCTGATGCGCTCCTACTGGAACACGCTCTCCGAGCTCGAACGCCTCCCCGAGGACGAGCGGGCTCCCGGCTGACCCGGAGCACCCGCGCGGCGTCGCAGTCCTGCCACAGCGGCGGTGGGACAATGACGCGATGAACGCTTCGCCGACTCCACGGTCGCGGGTCGCGCGAGCGCTCGGGCCCGAGCCGTTCGCCCGCCAGGTCGTCACCCACCTGTTCTCGACCGGCGGCGACGCCTTCTTCGCCGTGTCGCTCGCCGGCTCGCTGTTCTTCTCGGTGTCCCTCGACGCCGCACGACCCCAGGTCGTCCTCTACCTGGCGGCCACCATGGCCCCCTTCGCGGTGGTCGCGCCGATCATCGGTCCCGTCATCGACCGGTTCCGGGGCGGCCAGCGAGCCGTGATCGCGGTCTCCCTGGGCGCGCGGGCGGCGGTGTGCCTCCTCATGGCGGGCGACCTCCAGCGGATCCTCTTCTACCCGGAAGCGTTCACCATCCTGATCCTCGGGAAGACCTACTCGGTCGCCAAGAGCGCCCTCGTGCCCGCCCTGGTCCCCGACGACGAGGATCTCGTCTCGGCCAACTCCCGCCTCACCGCGACCGGCGTGCTCTCCGGCGCCGCCGGCGGCGCCCTCGCCGCGGCGCTCCTCGCGCTCACCGGAGCCCCCTGGGTCCTGCGCGCCGGAGCCGTGGTCTACGCGGCGGGCGCCGCGGCCAGCGTGCGGATCCCCCGCGTGACGCCGCGGCGCTTCGTGCCTCGGGCGCTCGAGTACGAGGAGCTCAAGACCCCCACGGTCAGCCTCGCCTCCTGGGCGATGGTCGTGCTGCGGGGCGCCATCGGCTTCACCATCTTCCTCCTCGGCTTCGCGCTCCGCCGCGAGGGGGAGGCCGCGTGGGTCTACGGCCTCGTCCTCGTGGCCAGCGGCGCGGGCGGCTTCGCCGGGACCCTCGTCGCCACGCGCCTGCGCCGCCGCGTGCTCGAGGAGCGGATCGTCGCCCTCGCGCTCAGCGCGCCCGCGCTGGTGGCCCTGCTCGTCGCGCTGCGCTTCACCCTTCCCGGGCTGCTCCTCGCCGCCGTCGCGCTCGGTCTGGGCGCGAGCGCAGCCCGTCAGGCATTCGATTCCCTCGTCCAGCGGGCCGCCCCCGACGCCGACCGCGGTCGCACCTTCGCCCGCTTCGAGACCCGCTTCCAGCTCGCGTGGGTCGCCGGCGCGATCGTGCCCGTCGTCGCCAGCCTCGACGACCGCCTGGGCCTCGCGCTGCTCGGCTCCCTCCTCGCAGCGGCCTCCGTCGGCTACGTGGTCGCCGCCGCACCCGCCGCGCGCTTCGACGAGCAGCTCCGCTCGCTCCGGCGTCGCGTGCTCGACGAGCCGGCGGAGGTCCTCCCGTCGGCCCTCGCCGACGAGACGCTCGTGTTCGCACGGTCGCTCCACGACCGTGGCGCCCACCGCCGTGCGGTCCTCGAAGCCTTCACGGCCCTCGAGGTCGAGCGCGACCGACTTCGAGCCGCGGCGGTCCGCGCCGAGCCCGACGACCCCGCGCTCGTGCGGGCGCGCCGCACCCTGCGCCGCCTCCGGCGCTCAGCGGTCGAGAGCGACGAGGCCGTCGGGGTCGAGACCTCCGCCACGGCGATCCGCGTCTGCGCCGCCGCGCTCGCCGGACTCCGTGCCGAGCCGGGCGCCCAGGAGGTTCCCGACGTGCCCGACGTGCCCGACGGCGTCGATCCGGTCGCTCAGGCGGAGGGCGACGACGAGGCCGCCGAGGGGGAGGCGGGGTCGTAGGTGCCGGTGCGCTCCGCCGTCCACACGTCGTCCCCGCGGCGCGCCACGTAGGTCAGCCCCGTGACGGCCTCCTCGCCCCGGTAGCGGACGACGTCCACCTGCGACCCCGCGGCGTCGACGGTCCCGAGGCCCAGCGCGATCCCGTCACCGATCACCGGGACGCCGGGCTCGTCCTCGCGCACCGCCTCCTCGAACTCGTCCACGAAGCGCACCGTGGCGAAGCCCGAGAGGCGCTCCAGCACCTCGACCTGGACGTCCAGGGCGATGGTCTCGTCGCCGCCGAGCGGGTAGAGCTGGACGACGAGGTCCTCGGGATCGTCGAGACCTTCGAACGCGTCGTCCCCGAGCGCGTCTCGGACGATGTCCGCGTAGACGGCCGCGCTTCGCTCGACGCGCGCCGCCTCCTCCGCGTCGGTGCCGCAACCGCCCACGGCGGTGAGGAGACCGACCGACAGGACGAGCAGCGCACGCCGGAGAACCACCCCGAGCCGGAGAGCGGTGCGCATCGACACGACGGTACCCAACCCGCGGGCACCGCGGTGGGGATCCTCCCTCCGAGGCCGCTACCGTGATCCTCCTTGGACGTCCCCACGCCCCCGATCCCGGTGACGGTCGTCCTCGTGCACCGCGAGCGGCCGGAGCGCTGCGCACGCAGCGCCGCGGCGTTCCTCGCCCAGCACGACGTCGACGTCGAGCTGCTGGTGGTCGACAACGCCTCGTCGGCCGAAGCTCGCTCCCGGCTGCGCGCCTCGCTGCCCCGGGCGCAGATCGTCGAGCTCGACGAGAACCGCGGCTTCGGTCCCGCCGCCAACGTCGGCCTGTCGCGCTGGCTCGCCGGCGGGTCCGGCGAGTGGGTCGCGATCGCTCCCCACGACGCCCTGCCCGAGCCGGACTGCCTGGCGCGGATGCTCGAGGCGACGGCGTCCCGGCCCCGCGCGGGTCTCGCCAGCGCCGAGTTCGGTGAGGATCTCCGCCCGGTCGTCGACCCCTACTTCGGTGCGATCCAGGTGCCCGCCGAGCGCGGCCGCGGCTGGGAGGACGCCGGACACCCCCACGGCTCGCTGCTCATCGCCCGGCGCTCGTGCCTGGAGGAGGTCGGCCTGTTCGACGAGCGCTACTTCGCCTACTGCGAAGAGGCCGACCTCGCCGTCCGCGCGCGGCGCGACGCCTGGGAGGTCGGCATCGTCTGGGGTGCCATCGTCCACAATCCCGACCTGTCCACCGACCTCGCGATCGTCGAGTACCTGAAGCTGCGCAACTCCCTCCTGCTCCTGCGGGACCACTACGGCCGCTACCGCACCTTCATCCGGCTCTGCTTCGCGGCGTTCGCCACCGCGGCTCAGCTCTGGCGGCCCGCCCGGCGCCCGGCCGGGTTCGATTCCCGCGCCCGACTCCGGGCCGTCCTCGACTTCGCGCGGGGGCGCTTCGGCGCACCACCCCCCGAGCTGGGCACCGACACCTCCCCTCGCCGACCGCGGCCTCGACCCCGCAGCGCTCCCAGCGGCTGATCCACACGGACCGGCCGGTTTCGGCCCGGCCCCGGAACGGGAAGGAAACCCCCGCGGCGCGCGTTGTCGTGGACAGATCGTCCGCGACGTCCCCGAGCGAGGCACGCCGGCCACGGCGCGGCTCCCTGGGGGGTCCCGTGCGGGGGTCCCGTGCCACGAGCCGCCCGAGCGCGGCGATCACGAGGAGAGCGAGCGACGCGATGGCCACCACCGGAGCGGGCACAGGCCCACAGGAGGGAGGCGCCCGACGGCGACGCTGGTCGTTCCCGATCGGGCGTGTGCTCGGGATCCCCCTGCGCGTGCACGTCACGTTCCTCCTCATCGTCGTGCTGTTCTGGGCCGGATCCACCGCGCCGGGAGGCCTCGGCCTCGCTTCGGGCATGTTGTGGCTGGTGTTGATCTTCGCCTCGGTCACGGTCCACGAGCTCTCCCACAGCGTCGTGGCCCGCTCGCGCGGCATCGGCGTGGCCGGCATCGTCCTGCTGCCCATCGGCGGCGTCAGCGAGATGGAGGACCTCCCCGAGGACCCCGCCGACGAGTTCGCCGTCGCCGTCGTCGGCCCACTCGCCAGCATCGCCCTCGCCGCCGGGGCGGCGCTCGCCGCGCTCGCCACCGGCGCGGCGCTCGTCCCTCCCGACCTCGCCGGCGGGGCGCTGCTCCCCCGGCTCGCCTGGTTCAACGTGCTGGTCGGGCTGTTCAACCTCCTCCCCGCGTTCCCCCTCGACGGCGGCCGCGTGCTGCGCGCGCTGCTCGAGCGCCGCTACGACCTCGAGCGCGCGACGCGCCTGGCGGCCCGCGGGGGCCGCTCGCTGGCGGTGGCGATGGCGGCGGTCGGGGTGTTCTTCGACCCCTGGCTGCTGGTGATCGGGATCTTCGTCTACTTCGGCGCCTCGGCGGAGGAGGCCGGCACCGTCGTGCACGCGCGCCTCGCAGGCCTGCGGGTCCGCGACGTCATGGTGGCCGAGCCGATCGTGGTGGAGGCGTCGACCCCGCTGTGGCAGGTCTCCGTGGAGGCCCGGCACACCTTCCAGCGCTCCTTCCCCGTGGTGGACGGCGGCCGGTACGTGGGGATGATCCCCGAAGCGACCCTCGCGGAGCCACGGACGCGCCTCGCGGGCGACGTCGCGGACGCCGGCGTCCCGGTCCTGGCGCCCGACCAGGAGCTCGAGGGCGACGCCCTTCCCGTCGCGACCCGGTCGGACAGCCCAGCGCTCCCCGTGGTCGAGGACGACGAGGTCGTCGGCCTCCTCGCCGTCGAGGACCTCGAGCGTCTGCTGCGCCGCGGCCCGCCTCCGGCGCCCCGTGGCTCACGAGCCTGAAGAGCCTCGCTCAGGAGCCCGAGAGACGGCGCACGTCCCCCTCTCGGACCTCGCCGGTGGCCTCGTCGACGGCGACGTTCCACGCGGGCTCGGGGATCCGGTGCTCGCGGAGCACCTCGAGGAAGCGCGCCTCACCGGCGCTCATCGCGTCGTCGGCGCTGCGCGCCACCCACACCTCCCGCACCCAGTCGCCCGGGTCACCAAAGCGCCGCACCAGGTCGGCCTCCGAGCTCCCGTCCGCCACGAGGATCCCGACGTCGACAACGAGGCGCGGGGCAAGGCCGAACTTCACGCCGATCGGCAGCTCCGGATCGCGGCGCGCGGCGCTGTCGAGCGCGCGGGCGCACGTCGCGCACTCGCAGAGCTCGGCTCCCCACTCGAGGGGCCGCTCCGGCAGGTCGTGCGGGTACCACAGCTCGGGAACGCTCGTCTCCATCGGTGCTCCTCCTGGTCGGCCGCCTGCAGGCGGCGCGGATCGTCTGGAAGAGCCCTTCTGGCGTGCTCCGAGCCGTCGGTCGCGAGCCTCCCATCCGGCTCCGACGACAACCCCGTGCGGGGCGCTCAGCTCCTCGGCACCTCCGACCAGGGCCGGTCCTTGTCGGCGCGGGGCTCACCGGGGAGGCCGAGCACCCGCTCGCCCAGGATGTTGCGCATGATCTCCGAGGTGCCCCCCTCGATCGTGTTCGCCCGGGCGCGGAGGAACGCCTTGCGCAGGTCGCCGGTCGGGTCGTACGAGGCCTCCTCGGGCCGCCGCATCTCGTAGCCACCCTCCGGGTAGAGGAGCGCGTCCGCGCCCAGGATCGTCATGGTCAGCTCGCCGATGCGCTGGTTGAGCTCGGCGAAGGCCAGCTTCGTCGTCGACCCCTCGGGCCCAGGTGTGCCGGCTCTGCGCTTCTGGCCCGCTCGGATCTGGGTGAGGCGCAAGACCTCGGCCTCCACCCACCGCCGCATGAGCGCGTCGCGCACGACCGGGTCGCCGCCGCGCTCCCGGTAGAGGGCGACGGCCTTGCCGATCGGTCCGCTGCCCCGCCGGACCGAGCCGTCGCCGCCGAGGGCGGTGCGCTCGTTCATCAGGGTCGTGACGGCGACGTTCCACCCGTCGCCCACGCCTCCGAGCCGGTCCCGCTCCGGCACCCGGACGTCGGTGAAGTACACCTCGTTGAACTCCGCCTCGCCGGTGATCTGGCGGAGCGGGCGCACCTCGACCCCCTCGGCCTCCATGTCGACCACGAAGTAGGTCAGCCCGCGGTGCTTCGGGACGTCGGGATCGGTGCGCGCCACGAGCATGCCCCGCTTCGCGGTGTGGGCGAGGGTCGTCCAGACCTTCTGGCCGTTCACCACCCACTCGTCGCCGTCGCGCTCGGCCCGCGTCGCGAGACCGGCGATGTCGGAGCCGGCTCCGGGCTCGGAGAAGAGCTGGCACCAGATCTCCTCGCAGGTGAACAGCGGTCGGAGCCAGCGCTCCTGCTGCTCCTCGGTGCCGTGGGCGAGCACGACCGGCGCGCCCATGCCGAGGCCGATGACGTTGCGCGGCGTGTTGTCGGGCGCGCGAGCGGAGCGCAGCTCGCGGCGCACGAGGTGGTCGAGCTTCGGCCCGAGGCCGAGGCCACCCTTCCCCTCGGGGAAGTGCACCCAGGCCAACCCGAGGTCGAACTGGGCCCCCCAGAACTCCTGCGGATCCGTCTCCCCGGGCGGATGCCGCTCGAGCAGCTCGTCGATCCGCTCGCGCACGACCCGCTCGTCGGCGTCCTCGACGGCGTCCCGACCCGCAGCGCCGTCCCCGACCGGCTCGTCCTCGCTCGTGCGTGTGCCGGTCGCGGGGTCACCGCTCGCGCGAGCGTCGGGATCGATTCGGGACGCGTCCGATGCCATGGGCCCACGCTACCGGCTCCGCGGCGCCGTCGTCAGCGGCCAGCACAGCCCGGTTCCTGGAGCTCGACGAAGAGGACCGCCGCGCTCAGCCGGTGCCGCACGCCCGCTCGAGCAGGGGGAAGGGGTTGACGGCGACGCCGTCGTCGGGGTGGACCTCGAAGTGGACGTGGGGGTCGCTGCCCGCGGCGTTGCCGCTGGAGCCCACCCGGCCCACCACGGCGCCGGCCTCGACACGCCCGGTCTCCCCGAAGGCCTCGAGGTGGCTCGCGACGTACGTGGAGCCGTCGTCGCCCTCCAGGGTGATCTGGAGGCCCCCGCGCTCGCCCTCGACGGCGCGCGCTGCTCCGGACACCGGAGCGCGCACCGGCGCTCCCCGCTCCGCGAAGAGGTCGATGCCCTCGTGGAACCGGTCCCCCGGGCGGGGAGCACCGAAGTCGTCGATCATCCGCGTCACCTCCGGCACGGGGCACCGCCAGGCGCCGGGCACGGAGAGCACCGTCCCCGCCACCACCCGGTCGGGATCGGCGAGCCCGTTGGCCTCCACGAGCTCCGCGACGCTGGTGTCGACGCGCGCGGCGATCCCCGAGAGGGTATCGCCGCGGCGCACCCGGTACCGGGCCTGCGCGGACGGCTCCGGCAGGGCCGGAGCCTCGGCGGTCACCCACAGCCTGGAGCCCACCCACACGGTGTCGCGGTCCGTGATCCCGTTCGCCGCCGCGAGGTCCTCCACCGACACCCCGTGGCGGGCGGCGATCTCCGAGAGCGTCTCCCCCGGCGCCACGACGTGGACCTCGCGCTCGTCGGACCCGCGCTCGTCGGACCCGGTCTCCTCGGGTGTCCCGGGCTCCACGTCGCCGATGGTCCGTGCACCGCTCAGGTCGGTGCCGCCGGGCACCTCGAGCTCCTGGCCCACGACGATGCGGTCGGGATCCTCGAGGTCGTTGCGCTCGGCCAGGCGCGACACCGTGGTGGAGAGACGCCGGGCGAGCTTCCAGAGGGTGTCGCCGCGACCCACCTCGTAGGCGCCGCCGCCTTCCTGCGCGCCTCCTTGGTGCGCACCCGCGGGGCTGCTGTCGGGGACGGTGAGCGCGAGGGCGCCCGCGGGAGCGAGGAGCAGGGCGCCGAGGACCAGACCCGAGACCTTCGCCGTTCCGATCACGGCAACCACGATAACCACACGAACCACATAAAAAACAGACAATGTCTTCCACCACGGCGCCGTCGGCACATCGCAGGCGGAGCATCCGACGGCGACACCGCCCGACACCGTTACGCTTCGACCATGGCTGACGACGAAGAGCGCATCGCCCTGTTCCTCGACTACGAGAACCTCGCCATCTCGGCGCGGGAGTACCTGGGGGGTATGGAGTTCGACATCAAGCCGGTCTCCGACGCCCTCGCCGAGCGCGGACGGGTCGTCGTGCGACGGGCGTACGCCGACTGGTCCTACTTCAGCGACGACCGCCGCAAGCTCACCCGCCACCACATCGAGCTGATCGAGATCCCCCAGCGGATGCGCACGTCCCGCAAGAACGCCGCCGACATCAAGATGGCCGTGGACGCGATCGAGCTCAGCTTCGAGCGCGACTACGTCACCACCTTCGTCCTCGGGACCGGGGACAGCGACTTCACGCCGCTGGTCCACAAGCTCCGGGCCCTCAACAAGCGGGTCATCGGCATCGGCATCAAGAACGGGACCTCCAAGCTGCTCCCACCCGCCTGCGACGAGTTCCTCTTCTACGACCACCTCGAGGGCGTCGAGCCGCGCTCCTCGGGCAGGCGCCGCAGCCGAGGCCGCAAGAAGAAGCCGGAGGCCCCCGCCGAGGCCCCTCCGGCCCCCGCCGCCGGCGACGAGGAGGACGACGAGGAGGGCGAGGAGCAGCGACCCGAGCTCGACGTGCTGGTCTCCCAGACCCTCGCCGGCATCAAGCGCACCGGCGGCGACACCGTCAGCGCCTCCAACCTCAAGCGTGCGATCCTGCGCAAGGACCCCACCTTCACCGAAGCCGACTACGGCTTCCGCGGCTTCCAGGAGCTGCTCCGCCACCTCGCCGACCAGAGCGTCATCGAGCTGAGCGAGGGCCCCTCGCGGGGGGACCCGGAGGTCGACTTCCCGACCGAGCAGCGCGGCGGGGAGGACCAGGCCTTCGAGCTGCTGCGCTCGGTCGTCGCCGACCTCGAGGGCCGTGACGGCCCCGTGGTCCTCTCCGGCCTCAAGGACCAGATCCGCCGTCACGAGAAGGACTTCACCGAGAAGCGCTTCGGGTACGGGGGGTTCCTCCAGTTCGCCAAGGCGGCCGCCACCCGCGGGATCGTCGACCTCTCGTGGGACGACGACGTCGACGACTACGTCGTCACCAGCTCCTGACCGGCCGGGACCGCGTCGTCGGGCTCCTCGGCGTCGTCCCCACCGACATCCGAGCCCCGCGCCACGGTCCCGGAGACCGGCTTCAGGACCGCAGGTGCTCCTCGAAGAAGCCGAGGATGCGCCGCCAGGCGTCGTCGGACTCCTCGGGCCGGAAGCCGAACCCGGTGACGCGATCCAGCGCCGCCGGGATCCCGGTGTGGCGGTTCAGGAACCCGTGCGAGGCCTCCGGGTACACCTTCACGTCGTGGGGGACGCCCAACGCCTCGAGCGCGGCGGCGAGCCGCTCGGGGCGGCCCCTCATCATGCGGTCCCTCCCCCCGTAGCTGGCGACGACCGGGCACGCCCCGGCGAGGGCCTCGTCCGCGTCGTCGGGCACCTCCCCGTAGTTGGGCGCGGCGGCATCGAAGATGCCGCGGGGCGCCGCGGCGAGCGCCAGGCCCCCGCCCATGCAGAAGCCCACCACTCCCACCTTCCCGGTGCAGTCGCCATGGCGCGCCAGCCAGGATCGGCTCGCTTCGACGTCGCCGAACGCCCGTCCCTCGCCTCGCATCGACGCACGCATCGTCGCGACCAGGCAGCGCGGCGTGAGACCCCACGAGTACAGGTCGGGAGCGACCGCCAGGTACCCCTCGGACGCCAACCGGTCGGTGTGCTCCCGGATGTCGTCGGTGAGCCCGAAGGCCTCGTGGAGCACGACCACACCGGGGAAGGGCCCGTCACCCGCAGGCTCGGCGGCGTACGCGTCGAGCATCCCCTCGGGCGCTGCGATCCGGACGTCCCCCATGGTCCTCGTCGATCCCTCCCGGTTCCTTCACGGATCCCTCTGGTGTCCTCGCGCACGCGCCCACACGCACGCGCAGCCGGCCACGAGCACCGGGCCACGGCACGTCGGGCGCACTGTACCGTCCGCTCCACGGCCTGCCCACCGGCGCACGGCCCACCGGGGCACGGCCCACCGGGCGCCCGTGGGTATCGTGCGAGCGTGTGTCTGCTCGCCCTGCTCGTGACCCTCGGGGCGCTCGGCGGCGTGACCTTCGTCCTCGTCCTCGGCTTCACCCGCGCTCCCGTCGTCACCGCCGTGGTGCTCGTCGTCGCCCCACTGGTCGTCGAGCTGCTCCGCCGCCAGCGCGCCGCCTCGATCAGGGCGCACAGCCCCGACGACGAGCCCGACGAGCCCGACGAGCAGAGTTGACGCGCCGCTCGGGGTCGCGCAGCCTGGTCCCTGCCCCGAGCCGAGGAGGCGCCGTGAGCGGATCCCGCATCTCCCTGCTCCCCGTCGACGAGGCCAAGGAGATCTGCGACGACGTCGACATCCCCGCGTACGCCAGCTCCCTCAACCTCAACCGGGCGCTGCTCCACCACCCCCGCGCCACCCGCAACCTCGTCCGCCACCTCTACGACCTCGTCTACAACCACCGCGTCGATCCCCGTCTCCGCGAGCTCGCCGTGCTCCGCGTCTCCTGGCTGACCGCCTGCGAGTACGAGTGGGCGCAGCACTGGGCCCTCGCCACCCACCTCGGCATCCCCGAGGCCGACGTCGTCGGCGTACGGGACTGGCGCTCCCACGACGGGTTCACCGCCCCGGAGCGGGCCGTGCTCGCCGCAGCGGACGACGTGGTGCTCCACGGCGCCATCGGAGCGCCCGCCTGGGCCGAGCTCTGCGCGCACCTCGACGAGGCCAAGCTCGTCGAGGTGACGCTCGTCGTCACCGGCTGGCGGATGGTCGCCTCCGTCCTCCAGAGCCTCGAGGTGCCCCTCGACGACGGCCTCGAGCGCTGGCCTCCCGACGGTCGCGGCCCCACCGAGGCCGACACCGCACCCTGACCCGCCGCGTTGCCCGGCACCGGTCGGGTCGGCGACCATCGCGGGAAGACCCCGACCCGGGAGCGCAGCGGATGCAGACCCGAACCTTCGAGCTCGACACGGCGGACGGCCCGATGCCGGTCTACGAGGCGCGACCCGACGGCTCCGCGTCGCGAGCGGTCCTCGTGATCCAGGAGGCGTTCGGCGTCAACGAGCACATCCAGGACGTCACCCGCCGCTTCGCCGAGGCCGGCTACCACGCGCTCGCTCCCCACTTCTTCCACCGCACCGGCGCCGCGACGGCCCCCTACGGCGACTTCGACCGCGTCCGGGAGCTCATCGAGGGCCTCGACGACGACGGCGTCCTCCGCGACGCGGATGCAGCGATCGAGTACCTCACCGCCGAGCATGGCTTCACGACCGGCGCGCTCGGCGCGGTCGGCTTCTGCTTCGGCGGCCGCGCCACGTTCCTGCTGGCGGCGCGACGCGACCTCGGCGCGGCGGTCGGCTTCTACGGCGGGGGGATCGTGAGCGGCGACTCGACGCGCTTCCCCCCGCTGGTGGGCGAGTCGGACCGGTTGAGGACGCCCTGGCTCGGCCTGTTCGGCGAGCGCGACCCCAGCATCCCGCTCGAGGACGTCGAGACGCTCGAGCGCGCCCTCGAGGACGCGCCGGTCACGACCCAGATCGTGCGCTACCCCGAGGCCGGCCACGGCTTCCACTGCGACGGCCGCGACGTGTACCACGAGACCTCCGCGAAGGACGCGTGGGCGCGCACCCTCGAGTTCTTCGAGCGTCACCTCGCCACCTGAGCAGCGCTCCGCCCTCCCGCGGCGCCCGGCGTCCCGGTCGGCATCCCCACCGGCCCCGCGCCGGCCTCACCCCTGAGCGCGCGCGGCCTCCCGCTTCTTGCGCGAGGCGGACCGTGCGCGCTCGCCCTGCGACAGGACGCGCTTGCGGAGGCGCACGGAGGACGGCGTCACCTCGACGCACTCGTCCTCCCCGATCAGCTCGAGGGCCTGCTCGAGCGACACGGGCTGCGGGGGCGCGAGACGCACGAGCTCGTCCGCGGAGGAGGCTCGCATGTTGGTGAGCTTCTTGTCCTTGGTGGGGTTGACGTCCATGTCGTCGGGACGGGCGCTCTCCCCCACGATCATCCCCTCGTAGACCTCGGCGCCGGGCCCGACGAAGAGCGTGCCGCGCTCTTGGAGGTTGGAGAGGGCGTACGAGGTCGTCGTGCCGCGGCGGTCCGCGACGAGGTTGCCGCCCCGGCGGGTCCGCAGGTCGCCGTGCCACGGCTCCCAGCGGTCGAACACGTGGTGGAGCTGGCCGGTGCCCCGCGTCTCGGTGAGGAACTCGGTGCGGAACCCGATCAGTCCCCGGGCGGGGACGAGGTGCTCCTGGCGCACCCAGCCCGACCCGTGGTTGACGACGGTCTCCATCCGGCCCTTCCGCAGCGCGAGGAGCTGGGTGACCACCCCCACGTACTCCTCGGGCACGTCGACCGAGACGCGCTCGACCGGCTCCTCGACCCCCTCGGCGCCGCGCCGGGTCAGCGCGCGGGGCTTGCCGACGGTCAGCTCGAAGCCCTCGCGTCGCATCGTCTCGACGAGGACCGCGAGCTGGAGCTCGCCCCGGCCCTGCACCTCCCAGGTGTCGGGAACCTCCGTGTCGTGGACCCGGACCGACACGTTGCCGAGCACCTCGGCCTCGAGGCGGCTCTGGATGAGCCGGGCCGTCAGCTTGTCGCCGTCCTTCCCGGCCAACGGCGACGTGTTGATCCCCACCGTCATCGACAGGCTGGGCTCGTCGACGGCCATCACCGGCAGGGGCCGCGGATCGTCGGGGGCCGCGAGGGTCTCCCCGATCGTCACGTCCGCGATCCCGGCGACGGCGGCGATCTCGCCGGGACCGGCCTCCTCCGCGTCGACGCGGTCCAGGTTCTCCGTCACGTACAGCTCGGTGATCCGCACGCTGCGGACGCTGCCGTCCCGGCGGCACCAGGCGACGTCGTGGCCGCGTCGCAGGGTCCCGTGGCGGACCCGGCAGAGGGCGAGACGACCGACGTAGGGCGACGCGGCGAGGTTGGTGACCTGGACCTGGAGGGGGTGGTCGTCGTCGGACACGGGTGCGGGGACGTGCTCGAAGATCGCCTCGAAGAGGACGCCGAGGTCGATCCCCGGCGTCTCGGGATCCCGCGAGGCCAAGCCCTTGCGGGCGTCGCAGTAGACGATGGGGAACTCGATCTGGTGGTCGCGCGCGTCCAGGTCGAGGAACAGCTCGTAGACCTCGTCGACCACCTCGGCGACCCGGGCGTCCGCCCGGTCGACCTTGTTGACGACCAGGACGACCGGCAGGTCGGCCTCGAGCGTCTTGCGGAGGACGAAGCGGGTCTGCGGCAACGGCCCCTCGCCGGCGTCCACGAGGAGCACCACGCCGTCGACCATGGCGAGGGAGCGCTCCACCTCCCCACCGAAGTCGGCGTGGCCGGGCGTGTCGACGATGTTCACCTTGACGCCGTCCCAGCGCACCGCGGTGTTCTTGGCGAGGATGGTGATGCCCTTCTCGCGCTCGAGGTCGAGGGAGTCCATCACGCGCTCGTCGACGTCCTGGCCGCTGCGGAACGCCCCCGACTGCCACAGCATGGCGTCGACGAGGGTGGTCTTGCCGTGGTCGACGTGCGCCACGATGGCGACGTTGCGGAGGTCGGCGCGCGCAGGCATGGATGGCTCCGGACGGAAGGGAGGGACAGGGGGAAACCCGGGGTCCGCCACCCAAGGTCCCCCGGGGCGAGGCCCCGGCGGCCTGCTCCCGGCGGCCGCGCGCGAGGCCGAGGACCCCGACTAGCGATCGTCCCCCTCGAAGAGGCGGTGCTGGTCGGCGGGCACGGGCGGGCGTTGCGGGCCCTCCGGGATGAAGTGCTTGCTCAGCGTCTCGGTCTGCGCCTGGTAGTTGGAGCCGACGTCACTGCCGTAGAGCGACGTCGGCTCCTCGACCATCCGCTCGAAGGTCAGCCGGCACACCCGCTGGTGGTGCTCGATCATGAAGGGCACGTCGTGCGCCCGCACCTCCAGGGCCGCGCGCGAGCCCTTGAGGCGGTCCTCGGGGTCGTAACCGAAGCCCGGGTCGAAGAAGCCCGCGTAGTGGGTCCGCAGCTCCCCGCTGGTCGGGTCGAACGCGGTCATCTCCGCGGCGAACGACGGAGGGATGCGCACCGTCTGGCGGGAGAGGAGCAGGTAGAAGCCCTCGGGCTCGAGCACGATCCGCTCACCGGGCTCTCGCACGATCTGCTCCCAGTAGGTCCAGCTCTGGTGCGCGCGCGTCCTGCTCATGTCGACGGGCAGGACGTTGCGCCGCGCCCGGTACCCGACCCGGCCGTCCCTGTTCCCGCGCAGGTCGAGGCTCACGAAGAGGCCGTTGGCGACGACGAGCCGCTCGTCGGGGACCGCCTCGCCGTCCTCGTAGAGCAGCGGCTCGCTGCGGTGCGTGGCGCGGACCTCGTCGTCGTCGAGCGCGGTCCGGCCGACCGCGAGGCGGAGCTGGTTGAGCGACAGGCCGCTGCGGACGCGCACCGGGAACGAGAGCGGGACCACCTCGAGCCACAACGCGCCCCGGTAGCCCTCGACGATCTCGTCGAAGCGGAAGCCGTGGTCGGTGATCACGCGCGTGAACACGTCGAGGCGTCCGGTCGAGCTCTTCGGGTTCGTCTTGCCCCGCACGCCCGCCGGCAGGTCGAGCGACTCGACGAGGGGGACCAGGTACGGCAGCCCGGTCTCGAGGACGGCACCCTCCCCTCCGAGGTCGTGCTCGTCGATCACGAGGTCCTTCATCTTGGTCTCGACCGTCTCGGACCCGGGCAGGAAGCTGCACCGGATCCGGTACGCCACGTCGCCCAGACGCAGGTCGAGGCTGGCCGGCTGCACGTGCTCGTCGGGCACGGGCCGGTCTCCCGCGTCGATCGCTCCCACCGCGATCGCACGGGCGAGGTGCTGGCCGGCGAGGATCCCGTTCGAGCCGAGCGGCACGCCGAGGTCGGCCCCGGCAGGCCGCGGGCGCGCGTCGCCCGGCCCACGGCTCTGCGCCGTCGAGACCACACGGCCGGAAGGGGACGGGGCCCCGGACGCGGCGCTCGACGAGGACCGAGGCGACGGAGAGGACTGGGACGGGGGAGGCGACATGCCGGTTCATCATCGCGCGCCGCGCCCGCATCCGGCGCCACGCCCCAGCGAGGCTGCGCGACGCGCACCAGGACGCCACCGAGCGCGCGCTCCTCGCGCCACGCTGCGCTCCGGGGGTCCGACGCGGCGGGGCTAGGGCGTCGCCGGGTCCGCCTCGTCCTCGGCGCGCACCTCGGGGTCGTCGAGGACCACCTCGGTGACGAGTCCGGTCTCCCAGCGGACCTTCGCGTACCGGATACGCGGCTCTCCCTGTCCCGTGCGCTGCTCCGTGCGGAGGACCCGACCGGACCGGCGGGGCTGACCGAACCGTGTGGCGTCGAGGACGACGTGCTCTCCGGTGTGGGCATCTCCTGTCATGGCCGACACGGCTCCGAACGCTCGTCTCCTCGGTCCCTCCCAGTATCGGCGCGCGGAGGTCATTTCATGAGGGCCGAACGTCCCGAATATGATCCGTTCCGTGCGATCCATCCGGCACGCGCGCCAGGCGGCGGGAAACCCCCGACCGACGATCCGGCGCCGCCGCCCGCTCCCGGCTCTCGTGGCTCGCGCGCTTCCTCTCGCCCTCCTCGTCACGCTGCTGCCGGCGAGCCCCGCCGAGGCGCTCGTCGAGCCGGCCCCCTTCTACTTCCCGTCGGACTCCCAGGTCGTCGACGTGGCCTCCAGCTCCAGCGGCGAGGGCTTCTGGCTCCTCGACCGAGCGGGCGGCGTCCACACCTTCGGCGACACCTCGTACCACGGATCCCTCGCCGAGCTCGTCGCTGCCGGCCGGGCCCCGGAGGGCACCGTGGCGGTGCGCCTGCTGCCCGCACCCGACGACGAGGGCTACTGGATCGTGGACCGCGCCGGAGGCGTCTTCGCCTTCGGCTCCGCCTCCTACCACGGCTCCGTCCCCGAGCGACGGGCCGCCGATCCCACCGTCGGGTTCGCTCCCGTCATCGACGCGGCGCCGACCCCGGACGGCGACGGCTACTGGATCGTCGACTCGGTCGGCGGCATCTTCGCCTTCGGCTCCGCGGACTTCTTCGGATCGGT
>CAYTKN010000007.1:0-68823 GCA_964438505.1 uncultured Burkholderiales bacterium | reverse complement strand
CTTCTTCGGATCGGTGCCCGGCCTGCGTCGACAGGGCCAGAGCATCGGCGACGCCCGCGGCGTCGGGTTCACAGCGACCGCGGACGGCGACGGCTACTGGGTCCTCGACTCGGTCGGCGGCATCTTCGCCTTCGGCTCCGCGGACTTCTTCGGATCGGTGCCCGGCCTGCGTCGACAGGGCCAGAGCATCGGCGACGCCGCCTCCCTCGACCTCGTCCCTGCCACGGACGCGCAGGGCTACTGGATCCTCGACTCCGTCGGCGGCATCTTCTCGTTCGGCACCACGCGCTTCTTCGGCTCGGCCCCCGGACGCGGCGTGGGCTTCGAGCCCACCGCGGTCGCCGCTCGCCCCGACGGCGACGGGTACTGGATGGTCGACGCGACCGGTACCTTGCTGGCGTTCGGCTCGGCCGAGCCCCACGGCGCCGCCTCCATCCCCGGCTCCGGCCAACCTCCGCCGTACCCCGATCCCGACGGCGGCTACGAGCTCCTCCCCCTCGGCGACGACACGCTCGGGCGGTGGCCGCCGTGCGCCCCGATCCGCTACGTGGTCCAGCGCGACCCCGGGACGCCCGAGCCCGTCCTCGAGCTCCTCCAACGCGCCGCGCGCAAGGTGACCGCCGGCACCGGGATCCCGCTCGTCCTCGACGGCTTCACCGACGAGCGCCTCTCCGACGATCGTCCCCTCGTCCAGGAGGGCCGATACGGCGAGCGGGTCGCCCCCGTCCTCGTCAGCTTCGAGGAGCCGGACAGCAACAACCCCTTCGACGAGGAGGGCACGATCCTCGGCATCGCGCGGCCCACCGGCAGGCTGGGCGTGATCCTGACCGGCCAGATCGGCATCAACCTCGACGGGCAGAGCTTCGACTTCCGGGACGAGGACGACGAGTTCGACACCCGCATCGTCGAGTCGACGCTCATGCACGAGCTCGGCCACGCGGTCGGCCTCGGCCACGCGCCGGCAGCCGACCAGGTCATGACGGCGGGTGACAAGGCCGACGAGATCGAGGACTTCGTGCGCGTCGAGTTCGAGGACGGGGACCGGCGCGGTCTGCGCCGCGTCGGACGCACCGCGGCCTGCCCGGCCTGACCCGCACGGGCTCCGGCTCCCCCCTCCTCAGCTCGCGACGGGCGCAGCGACAGCCCCGCGCGACCGCGCGAGCGCGGCCATCGCCTCCTCCAGCGCGTACTGCTCACCGGTCACACCCGTGACGAACCGCCCGCCCCGGATCTGCCCGCGGGCCTCGAGGCGACGCAGCGCCCAGAGGACGTCGCGCCACGGCACCGAGAGGCGCTCCTTCAGGTACACGTCGCGGAACACCACACCCCAGCGCGCCAGGAGCTGCTCGGCCACCACCTCCGCCAGCTCCTCGGGATCCTCGACCGGGGACCCCCTCGGGAGGAGCGTCCAGCGACCCTCCACGCCGCGGCGCCACGAGCCCCGCCGACCCCTCGACCCGGGCCTCGGTCGGCCCCGGCGCCGCCGTGCGAGGCGCGAGCGCGCGTCGAGGAGGGAGCGGACCGCCTGGAAGCCGTCCGCCGTCACCACGCCGCGGGCGACGCCGTCCCACAGGCCCTCCTCCACCTCGGTGGGAAGCCGTCCGGTCTCGGCGCGGAGCTCCGAGTGGAACAGCGCGCCCCGAGCCCGGAGCGCGTCGATGACGTCGCGCGCCGCGCCCGAGACGGGCTCCACCGGCTGGCGGTCGCCGCGCACCGCCTGGAGGAGCCACGGGAGGTCCTCTCGGAGCACGAACGTGATCGGCGTGTTGCGGTTCGGTGTCGAGCGGCCGCGCCGGGGCGGGTCGTCGGGATCCTCTCCCCGCCGCAACGACAGCCGTCCCCACGCCACCTCGCCCGAGAGGCACAGGTCGTCGAGCCACTCCGGCCGGTACGCCGCGACCCGCTCGCGCAGGACCGACTCCCATTCCCCGGCCGGCCACTCGAACCCCTGGAGCTGCTCGATCACCTCGAGGAGGCCGCTGCGGCCCTCGCGCTCCGAGCCCGGGGCGGTGTGCCACCAGCGCTCCAGGAAGCCCATCCACTCCTCCGGGCTCACCGGGCGCACCTCCGCCCGGCGGCGGTCGCGGGTGAACGCGTGGATGCGGCCGAGGAGGCGCCGGGCGCACCACTGCTCACCCTCCACGCCGGCGTCGAAGCGCCCCGCGATGGCGAAGCCCTCGTGGCGCAGCGCCTCGCACGCGCCGCGCACGGTCGGCTCGCCGATCCCGACCGCCCGCGCCAGCTCCGCGGTGGTGACGGGACCCGACACGTCCAGGTGCCCGCGGACGGCCGCGACCGCGGCCTCCTCGCGCGCCACCGGCCGGTCCAGGCCCGCGGGCACCGGGTGGTCGGGGCGCACCTCCACGCGGTCGGGAAAGAGCGCCTCCGCGTGGCGCCGCCGCTCCGTGGCGACCCACCGGGAGGCACCGGAGCGCAGCGCCACCTCGGAGGCCCGGCCCGCGGCGGCCAGGACGTGCATGTGCTCGGTCCACCCGTCGACCGGGGCGAGCGCGACCAGCGACAACAGCACGTCGTGCAGCTCGTCGGGCCCGCGGACCTCGGGGGCGGCCTGCTCCCGGACCCGTGCCACCGCGTCGGCGTCGAGGCGGCCCAGCTCCCCGGCGTCCACCGGGAGACCCCTGGGCAGGGTGACCGCCCGGGAACGCCGCTCGCCGATCTCGTCGTCGTCGTCGAGATAGGTGTAGGGCGCGCCGTCGAGGATCTCGTGCGCCAGGGGACTCGGCTCGGTCGTGTCGACGAAGTGCAACCGCACCGAGTCGCTCTCGAAGCGGGCGACGAGCTCGCGCAGGGCCTCCACGTCCATCGCCTCGTGGAGGCAGTCCCGCAGGGTCTCGCGGACGAGGACGTGGTCGGGCACCTCGATGGGCCCGGTGGGGGCGTTGTCCTGGCACTGCGCCAGCGACGGGAACACCGCCGCCATGAGGTCGTCGGCCTCCATCCGCTGGATGTTGAACGGGTTGAGCCTGCCGCCCCGGCGGCGGAGCACCGCCAGCGAGCGGTTCAGGTTCCAGCGCCAGCGGGCCCGGAACATCGGGGAGGGCAGGACCGCCTGGACGACCGCCTCCTCGACGCCGTGCGAGCGCAGGAACGACGGCACGCGCTCCAGCGGGAAGCTGTGCTGGGGCCCGAGCGAGAGGAGCACGGCGTCGTCGGTGGCCGCGGCCTGGAGCTCGAAGTCGAAGGTGACGCAGAAGCGCTTCCGCAGCGCGAGGCCGAGCGCCCGGTTGTGGCGGGCGCCGAAGGGGGCGTGCACGACGAGCTGCATGCCGCCGGTCTCGTCGAAGAACCGCTCGAACACCACGTCGTCGTGGGTGGGCAGCACCCCGCCGAGCGCGGTCCGCGACGCCGCCAGGTAGCGGACGATCATCTCGGCGGCCGCACGGCCGTGCCCGCCGTCCAGCGCGCAGCGCTCGACGAGCATCTCCACCGCGGCGCGCGCCCCCGCCTCGAGGTCGCCGGTGCGCTCCGCCTCGTCGCCCGCGAGGGCCTCGCCGACGAGGCGCCGCAGCTCGGAGACCTCCTCGGAGAGCTCGAGGGTGCGGCCCGGCGCCTCCCCGAGCCAGAACGGCACCGTCGGGTGGCGCCCGGTGGCGTCGCGGACCCGCATCACGCCGTTGTGGACCTGCACGATCTGCCACGGGTGCGTGCCGAGGAGGAACACGTCGCCGGCCATCGACTCGATGGCGAAGTCCTCGTTGACGGTTCCCACGAACACGTCGCCGGGGTCCATGAGCACCCGGTAGTCGCCCGTCTCGGGGATCGCCCCGCCGGAGGTCAGCGCGGCGAGGCGGGCCCCCCGCCGTGGGCGCAGGTGGCCGTGCACCCGGTCGCGATGCAGGTACGCCATGCGGCGGCCCCGACCCGTCTCGATGCCCTCCGAGAGGAGCGTCACGACCTCGTCGAAGTCCTCGCGCGCGAGGGCCTCGTAGTGGGCGGAGCGGGCGACGAGGTCGAACAGGGCGTCCTCGGACCAGCCGTCGTCGCCCGCCGCGGCCACCTCGGCCACCACCTGCTGCGCCAGCACGTCGAGGGGGGCCTCCGGCGGCTCGACCGCGTCGAGGCGGCCGGCGCGGACCGCCGCGAGCAGCGCTGCCGACTCGACCAGCTCGTCGCGCGTCGTCGGATAGAGGATCCCCTCGGCGACCCCGTCACGGTGGTGGTTGGCGCGCCCGACCCGTTGGACGAGCGTGGCGATGTTGCGCGGCGAGCCGATCTGGCACACGAGCTCGACGGGGCCGACGTCGATGCCGAGCTCCAGCGACGCGGTGGCCACGAGCGCGTCGAGGTCGCCGTCGCGCAACCGCGCCTCGACCCGCGCCCGGCGGTCCTTGGAGAGCGACCCGTGGTGGGCCGCCACCCGGTCCGCGCCGAGGCGCTCGCCGAGCTCGTGGGCCACCCGCTCGGAGAGGCGCCGGGTGTTGACGAACACGAGGGTGGTCCGCCGCCGTGCCACGTGCGCCGCGATCCGGTCCAGGATCTCGCCCCGCTGGTCGCCGCTCAAGGCCGCCTCGAGCTCCCCGTCGGGCAGCTCGAGCGACACCTCGGAGTCCCGCCGGTGACCGGCGTCGACGACGGTGGCGCACGTGTGGGCGCTCCCGGCGCTCCCGGCGCTCCCGGGCCTCGCGCAGCGGCACGCGCCGGTGAGCAGGCGCGCGATCGTCTCGACGGGGCGCTGCGTGGCGGAGAGCCCGATCCGCGCCGGGGCCCGCTCCGCGACGTGCTCGAGGCGCTCGAGGCTCAGGGCGAGGTGCGCGCCGCGCTTGTCGCGTGCCATGGCGTGGATCTCGTCGACGACGACGGTCTCGACGTGGCGCAGCGTCGCCCGGCTCTTCGCGGCGGTCAGGTAGAGGTACAGCGACTCGGGGGTGGTGATCAGCAGGTTCGGCGGTTCGCGCACCATCGCCTGGCGGCGCGACGAGGGCGTGTCGCCGGAGCGCACCGCCGTGGTGATCGGCGCCGGCTCGAACCCGAGCTCCTCGGCCACCTCCGCGATGCCCGCGAGGGGCGCGTCGAGGTTGCACGCCACGTCGACCGCCAGCGCTTTGAGGGGCGACACGTACACGACCTGGGTGGCGCCCGCGATCGAGGCACCGGCCTCGTGGCGCCGGTAGAGCGCGTCGATGGCGGTGAGGAACCCGGCGAGCGTCTTGCCCGAGCCCGTCGGCGCGGCGACGAGGGTGTGCTCACCCCGGCGGATCGCCGGCCACCCCCGTGCCTGCGCGGGGGTCGGCCCCCGGGGGAAGGTTCGCTCGAACCACGTCCGCACCGCCGGGTGGAGGTCGTCGAGGCCGCCGGTCGCCTCCTCCGCCGCGCCCGCGTCGCCCGCGCCACCGGCCTCCGCTGGGCCGTTCACCCGGGTGTGCAGCGCTTCGCTCCGCAAGGCTCCGATGCTACCGCCCGCGCCGCGTGCGAACAACCGTTCGCACGCGGCGACGCGACCGCCCCCGGCCGAGCGCCTCCCCGTCCCGCCGACCGGCCCGGGTGCTCAGAGCTCCGCGGTGAGCTCCTCGACGATCTCGGCGGCGGGCACCACACCCGTGACGTCACCCACCGAGCGGCCGGCGTAGAGCGCCATGGCCTCGATCTCGCCGCTCGTCTCCCGCGTCGGCGGGAACGGCGAGCGCGTCGGCAGCGGGACGCGCGCCGGCCCGCCGAGGGTCGACTCCCCGACCACCGGATGGAGGAACGCCTCCACCGCCTCGACGCACGAGCGCAGCACTCGGTGCGGTGCTCCCGGCCAGGTCACCCAGAACGCCTCGGTCACCTCGGTGTCGTCGGGGAAGGCGGCCACCAGCGCGTCCCGGTACCGCGGGTGCGCGCCCGACTCGGCGGACGCCGCGAAGCGCGTGCCCACGCGGACCCCGTCGGCTCCGGCCTCCAGGGCCGCCGCCACGTCGCGTGCCGAGCCGATCCCACCCGCCGCGACGACCGGCACCTCCACCGCGGCGAGGACGCCGTCGAGCAGCGGCGCCAGCTCGGCGCCGCCGCGCACGTGGCCGCCGGCGCCGACCCCCTGGGCGACCACCAGGTCGCAGCCGGCGTCGACGGCCGCTTCGGCCTCCCACACGGACCCGACCTGCCACGACACCAGCGCCCCGCCGTCGTGACCGCGGGCCACGAGGTCCTCGTCGGGGTCGCCGTAGAAGAACTCGACCACCCGCACCCGTGACGCCGCAGCCTCGAGACAGGCCGGGTCGAGGAAGGGGACGAGGAAGTTGGCGCCGACGACGCCGTCGTCGAGGTCCGCGATGGCGTCGAGGTCGGCGGCGACCTGCTCCGCGCCCACCGCGGCCCACGCTGCCATCCCCAGGCCGCCGGCACCGGCCACCGCGGCGACCAGCTCGGGTGTGCACACCCCCGGCATCCCCGCGAGCTGGACGGGCACCCGGCAGTCGACGAGGCCCGTGAAGGCGGTCGCGCGCATCGCGGCGACCCTACGCGCTGGAGGCGATACCCCGAGGGAGCGCCTCGGCGGGGATCAGATCGGCAGACCGGGCCAGAAGCTCGCCCGCAGGCCCTGCCCCTGGCCGTGGCGGGGCTCGAGGTCGCCGGGTGCGAAGGTGGCCGGCAACTCCACGCCGTCGCTGGTGCGGCGGAGCCGGTAGCTGACCGCCGCGCCGTCGTCGGTGGGCACGGAGCCGGACACGCGGAAGCCGCCCACCCAGCGGTCGTCGAACCGCGAGCGCACGCGGACGTCCGCACCGGGAAGCAGCCGCTCGAACCGTGCTCGATCGTCCATCGATCCTCCCTCGGGCGAACTCGCGTGTCGGACACGGCACCCGGCCGGTCGCGCAGCGCCGGATCGCCGATCCGTCGGCTGTCTCCTACCCGCGCGCGACCGTCGGCAAACCCCGACGCCCCCCACGCGGCCGACGCGCCGGCAGCGCGCGATCCGGAGAGCCCGTAGCCTGGCCCTCGTGAGCACGGTCGAGACCTCGCACGGGAAGGTCGAGGGATTCGACAAGCGGGGTGTGCGCCAGTTCCGGGGGATCCCCTACGCGGCGGCCCCGGTGGGCGACCTGCGCTTCCGCCCACCCGAGCCCCCCACGGCCTGGACGGGGACCTTCGCCGCCCACGAGTTCGGCCCGGTCTGCCCCCAGAGCGTCTCGGGGACCATGCGGGCCTTCGGCGCCGCCGACCTGCCGGAGCAGGACGAGGCGGCGTGCCTGACCCTCAACGTGTGGACACCCGCCTGCGACGGCGCTCAGCGCCCGACCATGGTCTGGTTCCACGGCGGCTCCTTCCTCATCGGGGACGGCAGGACCCCGTGGTACGACGGCGTGCACCTCGCCCGCGAGCGAGACGTCGTGATCGTCACCTGCAACTACCGCCTCGGCGCCTTCGGCTTCCTCCACCTCGGGGACCTGGGGGACGAGACCTTCCTCGGGTCGGGCAACTGCGGGCTCCTCGACCAGGCCGCCGTGCTCGAGTGGGTGCACGACAACGTCGCCTCCTTCGGCGGCGATCCCGGCAACGTCACCGTCTTCGGCGAGTCGGCCGGCGCGATGAGCATCGCCACCCACTTCGGGCTCCGCCGCTCGCGGGGCCTCTACCACCGGGCGATCACCCAGTCCGGGGCGACCGCGCACGTCCACGGCCGAGCGGAGGCCGAGCGCGTCGGCGCCGAGCTCCTCGAAGCGGTCGGCCTCGCCCCGGCCCGGGCCGGCGAGCTGCGCGACCTGCCGATCGAGCGCATCCTCGACGCGCAGGCCGCCACGGTCGCGAGGCACTGGGGCGCGGGCACGCTGTCGCTCCCGTTCCAGCCGGTCGTCGACCACGCCTCCCTGCACGTCGACCCGCTCGAGGCCGTGGAGATGGGCGCGGTGGACGGGGTTCCGCTGCTCGCCGGCACCACGCGCGACGAGATGAACCTCTTCACCCACCTCGATCCCGAGATCGACGCGCTCTCCGACGAGCAGATCGCGCGGCGCGCCGCCGAGGCGCTCGGCGACCACGTCGACGTCGGTCACCTCCTCGAGCGCTACGGCGCCCGGCTCGGAGACGTCCGCGCCCGGGACCTGTGGTCGGCGGTCCTCACCGACCGCGTGTTCCGCCTCCCGGCGATGGCGCTCCTCGACGAGCACTCCCGCCACCAGCGCGCCACCTACGCCTACCGCTTCGAGCACGCCCCCGACGGCGGCCTCGGCGGCGCGCTCGGGGCGTGCCACGCCCTCGACCTCGTCTTCGGGTTCGACAACCTCGACGCGCCCGGGGCCGCGATGCTCACCGGTCCACCCACCGACGAGACGCGCGCCCTCGCCCGCGACATGGCCGACGCCTGGACGACGTTCGCGCGAACCGGCGAGCCCCGCGCCCCCGGTCTGCCCGAATGGCGGACCTACGCACCGCCGGAGCGGGCCACGATGCTCCTCGACACGCCGTCGCACCTCGCGCTCGACCCCGACCGGCACGCCCGCGAGACGTGGGAGGGCACGGGGAGCGCGGACACGCGGAGCGCGGAGCCGTGACCGACTACCCGCAGCGCCACGAGAGCGACGTGGTCCTCACCGACGGTGGGACCGTGCACGTCCGGCCCATCCAACCCGACGACGACGATCGCCTCGCCGACCTCGCCGAGCGGATGTCGCCGCGCTCGCTCTACTACCGCTTCCTCTCCCCCGCGCCCCGGCTGACCGCGGAGCGGATCCGTCACTTCACCCACGTCGACTACGACGCCCGCATGGCGCTGGTCGCCACGCTCGGCGACGACATCGTCGCCGTCGCCCGCTACGACCGGGCAGGCGAACGCTCCGAGGAAGCCGAGGTGGCCTTCGCCGTCGACGACGCCCATCAGGGGCGCGGCATCGGGACCGTCCTCCTCGAGCACCTCGCCGCCATCGGGCGCGAGCAGGGGATCCGCCGGTTCACCGCGGACACCCTCGGCGAGAACCGTCGGATGCTGGGGGTGTTCCACGACGCCGGTTGGGAGGTCGAGAAGCACCTCGACGCCGGCGTGTTCTCGCTCTCCTTCCCGATCGAGGAGACGCCGCGCTCCACCGAAGCCATGTACGAGCGCGAGCGCGTCGCCGAGGCGGCGTCGGTGGCTCGTCTGCTCCACCCCGGCTCGGTGGCGGTGGTGGGGGCCAGCCGGACACCGGGGACCATCGGCCACCAGCTCCTCCTCAACGTGCTCCGCGGCGACTTCACCGGCCCCGTGTACCCGGTCAACCCGAGCGCCTCGGAGATCGCCGGCGTCCCCGCTCACCCCTCGCTCCCGGAGGTCCCCGGGCCGGTCGACCTGGCCGTGGTCGCCGTCCCCGCCGGGGACGTCGCCACGGTCGTCGAGCAGTGCGCCGCCGCCCACGTCAAGGGGCTCGTGGTGATCAGCGCCGGCTTCTCGGAGCGCGGTGCCGAGGGCCGTGAGGCCGAGCGCCGGCTCGTGCGCCTCGCACGCGCCAACGGGATGCGCATGATCGGGCCCAACTGCATGGGCGTCGTGAACACCGACCCCGAGGTGCGCCTCGACGCCACCTTCTCGCCGCACAGCCCCCGGCCCGGCCCCATCGGCTTCCTGTCGCAGTCCGGAGCCTTCGGGATCGCGCTGCTCGAGTGGGCCAACCGCCTCCACCTCGGGGTGTCGACGTTCGTCTCCGTCGGCAACAAGGCCGACGTGTCCGGCAACGACCTCCTCCAGTACTGGGAGAGCGACGACGCGACGAGGGTCGTCCTCCTGTACCTCGAGTCGTTCGGGAACCCCCGGAAGTTCGCCCGGATCGCCCGACGGGTCTCGGCCACCAAGCCGATCGTCGCCGTCAAGGGCGGCCGGACGAGAGCCGGGACCCGCGCCGCGGAGTCGCACACCGCCGCGGCCGCCTCGCCCGACGTCGCCGTCGACGCCCTGTTCCACCAGGCGGGCGTCGTCCGCGTCGACACCGTGGGCGCCATGTTCGACGTCGCCCAACTCCTCGCGTACCAGCCACTCCCCCGGGGGCGCCGGGTCGCGATCGTCAGCAACGGCGGGGGTCCGGGCATCCTCGCCGCGGACGCCTGCGAGCAGGCCGGCCTGGAGGTCCCCGAGCTCGGGGACGCGACCCGCGCCGAGCTGGCCGGTCAGCTCCACTCCGGCGCCGCGATCGGCAATCCCGTCGACATGGTCGCGTCGGCCGGCGCGGACCACTACCGTGCCACCCTCGCCGCGGTGCTCGCCGACGAATCGGTGGACGCCGTCGTGGTCCAGTTCACACCGCCGATGGTGACCTCGGCCGACGACGTCGCGGCTGCCGTGGTCGAGGCCGCCCGAGACTCGGACAAGCCGGTCGCCGCGGTGTTCCTGGCCACCGAGGAGGTCCCCGAGCCCACGCGGGCGGATCCCGGGGGCGAGGTGCCGGTGTTCCACACCCCCGAGGACGCGGTGCACGCCGTCGCCAAGGCGGTCGGGTACGCGGAGTGGCGACGGCAAGCCCGAGGGGAGATCCCGGATCTACCCGACCTCCATCCCGAGGCGGCGCGCACGACCGCCGCGGCGTGGCTCGCGGACCACCCCGACGGCGGCTGGGTGGATCCCGACACCTCGAGCGCCCTCCTGGAGGCGTTCGGCATCCCTGCGGTCGAGACCGCTTGGGTCGAGGACGACGAGGAAGCCGTGGCGGCGGCGGAGCGCCTCGGTCATCCGGTCGCGCTCAAGGCGGCGGGCACCCGCCTGGTGCACAAGAGCGACGTCGGCGGCGTCCATCTCGACCTGGGCGACGCCGCGGGGGTCCGCCGCGCGTACGCGGAGCTCGACCTCGCCCTCGGGGACTCGATGGCAGGTGCGGTGGTCCAGCCCATGGTCGGCGGCGTCGAGACCATCGTCGGCGTCACCCAGGACGCCTCGTTCGGCCCGCTCGTCATGTTCGGCCTCGGAGGGGTGACCACCGAGCTGCTGGCCGACCGCTCGTTCCGCATCCTGCCCATCACCGACGTCGACGCGGCCGCGCTCGTCCGCTCGATCCGGGGCGCCCCGCTGCTGTTCGGCTACCGGGGCACACCGGAGGCCGACGTCGTGGCGCTCGAGGCCCTCGTCGTGCGCGTCGGCCGCCTCGCCGACGAGGTCCCCGAGCTCGCCGAGATGGACCTGAACCCGGTGATGGTCGGCACCGACGGAGCCCGCGCCGTCGACGTGAAGATCCGTCTCGCCCCGCCGGAGGTTCCCGAGCCGCGGATCCGCCGCCTTCGCTGATCGAGGGCGGCACCGTCGAGGGCGGCGCCGACCGGCTGCGGCGCTGAGCGGGTGGAGTCCACGCACGGCTCGCCGGAGGTCACCCCGATCCGGGACCTCTGTCACCGCAGGGTGTGCCCGATGCCCCTCGCTGCCGAGCGCGGAGTTCGCGAACATGGACACGCGGGAACGACGTCAGGAGCTCGTTCCGAGGAGGCAACACGATGGCTGCGAAGACGGACCTGTACCAGATCGAGGAGCCGAGGCTCGCGAGGTGGCTCTTCGCATCGAGCCAGGCGGCGGCGCTGTGGCTGGTCCTGCGCTTGTGGCTCGGCTGGGAGTGGTTCCAGGCCGGCTGGGGCAAGGTGTTCGGCGGCAACATCACCTGGAAGTTCTGGAACTGGGGCGACGCCGCCTACAGCATCACGGGTGACGCCAACATCGGCTGGGTCCGCAGCGGCACGGTGGTCGGCGCGGACGGCGCCGAGCAGGCCCGCGGCGTCGGCGACAGCGTCGCCGGCTTCGCCCAGGGCGCGATCGCGTCGTCCGAGGGACCGCACCCCGACGTGGCGTACTCCTGGTACGTGGACTTCCTCGAGTGGATCCGCGACACCGCCCACCCGGTGGTCGGGCCCATGGTGGCGGTCGGCGAGCTGCTGATCGGTGCGGCCCTCGTCCTCGGGCTGTTCACCGGCATCGCCGCGGTGCTGGGCGCGCTGCTGAACTTCACCTTCGCCTTCGCGGGCTCCGCGGGCGTCAACCCGGCGATGATCCTGGTGAGCTTCCTGATCGTGCTCGCCTGGCGCAACGCCGGTTGGTACGGCCTCGACCGCAAGGTGCTCCCCGCCCTGGGGACGCCGTGGCACAAGGGCGAGCTGTTCGACGGCGACCGCAGCGAGCGCGAGCAGCGCTCCGAGGCGTCGAGGGAGGAACCGGCCCGCCACTGAGCGGTCCCTTCCTTCGTTCCTTCTCTCCGACGGCCCCCGGGCCGCTCGGAGAGGAGGAACCGGCAGCGTCAGGGGGTCGACTCGTCGGCCAGCGGGAAGTGGCAGGCGACGAACTGGCCCTCCCCGACCTCGCGCAGCTCCGGCTCCTCCCGCGCGCAGCGCTCCGCCGCCCGCGGGCACCGGGTCCGGAACCGGCACCCGCTCGGCGGGTCCACCGGCGAGGGGAGCTCGCCGCCGAGCGCGTCGCGCGCCGGTCGAACCGCCGGGTCGGGCACCGGGACGGAGCGCAGCAGCGCGGCCGTGTACGGGTGGGCGGGTCGCGAGTAGAGCCGGTCCGGCTGCCCGACCTCGCAGAGCTTCCCCAGGTACATCACCACCACCCGGTCGCTCACGTTCTTCACCACCGCGAGGTCGTGGGCGATGAAGAGGATCGTCAGCCCGTAGCGCTCCTTCATGTCCTCGAGGAGGTTCAGGATCTGGGCCTGGACCGACACGTCGAGCGACGAGACCGGCTCGTCGCAGATCAGCAGCGCCGGGTCGAGGACCAGCGCTCTCGCCACGCAGATCCGCTGGCACTGGCCACCCGAGAACTCGTGCGGGCGCTTGTCGCGCGCCGTGCGCGGGTCGAGGCCCACCGCGTCGAGGAGCTCGTCGACCTTCGCTCGGCGCTCCGCCTCCGTGCCGTGCCGCCAGATCTCGAGGGGCTCGGCGACGATGTCACCGATCCGCCGCCGCGGGTTCAGGGAGGAGATCGGGTCCTGGAAGATCATCTGCATCCGTGAGCGCAGCCGCCGGAGCCGGTCGCCACTCGCCTCGGTGAGCTCGACGCCGCTGAGCCGCACCGATCCCGCGGTCGGCCGGACGAGCTGCATGACCGCCCGACCGGTCGTCGACTTCCCGCAACCCGACTCGCCCACGAGGCCCAGCGTCTCGCCCGCCACGACGTCGAAGCTGACGCCGCTCACGGCGTGGACCGTGCCCCCGTGGGCGGAGGGGAACTCGACGTGCAGGCCCTCCACCGCCAGCAGCGGCAGCGACCCTTCCCGGAGGTGCGCCCGGCCGCTACCCGCCATCGGCTCGCTGCCCGCCCTGCTCGCCTCGCTGCCCGCCCTGCTCGCCTCGCTCGTCCCGCTCGCGCCGGGCACCCCGGGCACGCCGCGCCTCCACCAGCGCCAGGGCGTGGGGCAGGCCCTCCGCGACGTTGCGCTCCAGCGCCTCCCTCCCCTCGGGGGAACCGACCGGGAACCAGCAGGCGAAGCGGTGACCCGGCGTGCCCTCCCGCAACGGCGGCGCCTCCTCCCGGCACCGCTCCCGGACGTACGGGCAGCGGGGCGCGAAGCGACAGCCCGGCGGGAAGTCGAGCGGGTCCGGTGGGCGACCGGGGATCACCTGCTGGCGCGTGTGGCTCGCCTGCTCCAGGCGGGGGATCGAGTGGAGCAGCGCCTCGGTGTAGGGCATGCGCATCTCGGCGAACAACGCCGGCGTCGGAGCGTGCTCCACGATCTGACCCGCGTACATCACGGCGATCTCGTCGGCGCGGCCCGCCACCACCCCGAGGTCGTGGGTGACGAGGATCATCGCCATCGCCAGACGCTCCTGCTGGTCGGCCAGCAGGTCGAGGATCTGCGCCTGGACCGTCACGTCGAGCGCGGTGGTGGGCTCGTCGGCGAAGAGCAGCTTCGGGGAGCAGGCGAGCGCGATGGCGATGACCACCCGCTGACGCATCCCTCCGGAGAGCTGGCCGGGGTACTCGCGCATCCGCCGCTGCGGTTCGGGGATGTTCACCGAGCGCAACAGCTCGATCGCCGCGTCGGCGGCGTCCCCCTTCGACATCCCGAGGTGGTGCCGGAGCGACTCGGTGATCTGGCGCCCGACGCGCATCACCGGGTTGAGCGAGCTCATCGGGTCCTGGAAGACCATCGCCATCTCGGCGCCCCAGAGGCGGGCCATCTCGCGGGGTGTCAGCTCCGCGAGGTCGCGCCCCTCGAAGAGCACCCGGCCGGCCCGGCGCACGTTCCGGCCGCCCACCAGGTTCATGATCGAGCGCGACAGCACCGTCTTGCCCGAGCCCGACTCCCCCACGATCCCGAGGGTCCGGGCGGTGTCCAGGGTGAAGGAGACGCCGTCGACGGCGCGCACCCGCCCCGCAGGGGTCAGGAAGTGCGTCGCGAGGTCCTCGACGACGAGCAGCGGCGGATCCGACGGCGGAGCCGTCACGTCCTCCGGATCCGTCACTCCCTCCGGATCCGTCACATCCTCCGGGGCCGTCACAGCAGGCCCTCGCGGACGTCGAAGCGCTTCCGCAGCGTGTCACCGAGGAGGTTGAGGGCCAGCAGCGTGGTGAACATGACGCCGCTCGGGAACAGGGCGATGTGGGCCGCCTGCTCGAGCTGCGAGCGGCCCTGGGCGATGAGGTTGCCCCAGGTGGGCTGCGGCGCCTGCACCGAGAGCCCGAGGAACGACAGCGCCCCCTCGGCGACGATCACGACGGCGACCGCCAGGAGGGCGAACGACGCCATCGGCGGCACCACGTTGGGGAGGATCTCCCGCCGCAGGATGCGCCGGTGCCCGGCCCCCATCGCCCGCGCTGCGACCACGAACTCGCGCTGCGAGAAGGTGAGGGTGCTCGCCCGGGCGATGCGGGCGAGCGCGGGCACCGCCAGCACGGCGAGCGCGAGCGTCACCGTCGTCACCGAGCCGCCCTGCCTCCCCGGGTCCGAGAGGAAGGTCACCAGCGCCAGGGCCAGCACCAGCGCCGGGAACGCCAGCATCACGTCCATGGCCGACATGGCGATCCGCTCGTAGCGCCCGCGGAAGTAGCCCGCCGTGATCCCGACGGAGCCCCCGACGAGCATCCCGATGCCGACGGAGACCACGCCGATGAACAGCGAGATCCGGCCCCCGTGGAGCACGCGAGCCAGGACGTCGCGTCCCCCGTCGTCGCCTCCGAACCAGTGCTCGGCGGTCGGCCCCTCGCGGATCGCGCCGGGATCGAGGGCGCCGGGATCGTCCACGAAGGGGAGGTAGGGGGCGAGCGCCGACGCGCCGACGACCACGACGAGCCAGCCGAGCGCGACCCAGAAGCCGAGTCCCGGGCGCTCGGGAGCGGATCTGGTCTCGGCCTCCGCGGGCCCGAGCTCGGCCGCGCCGCGACCCGGCGGCTCTCGACGCGCCGCGCCCACCGCCCCGCGCTCGGCCACGGCCGAGCCGGCGGCGCGCGCGAACGGTCCCCCGCCGGCCGGCCAGCCGCGGGCGCCGAACCAGCGCCGCCAGGGACCACGGCCGCCCGACGACGACGCGGGAGGCCGGGGGAGCCCCGGCGGATCCCCGGCGACGCGTCTACGCGGCCGCGGCTTCGGCATGGCGGATCCTCGGGTCCAGGAACGTGTAGAGGAGGTCGACGACGAAGTTGACGAGGACGAACCCCACCGCGATCACCAACACCGTGCTCTGGATGACCAGGTAGTCGCGGGTGAAGATCGAGCGGACGAGGAGGTCGCCCACGCCTCCGATCACGAAGATGTTCTCGATGATCACGGCACCGCCGATCAGGGTGCCCACGTTGATGCCGGCGACGGTGAGGAGCGAGAAGCTCGAGGGTTTGAGCGCGTGGCGCAGCAGGACGCGGCGGGTGGGCATCCCCTTCGAGCGGGCGACGCCGACGAAGTCCTCCTGGAGGGTCGCGATCATGTCGGTGCGCAGGAGCCGCATGTAGATGGCGATCTGCCCCGCCGCCAGCGAGACGGCGGGGAGCACCATCGACTCGAGGTGTCCGGAGACCGACTCCCCCAGGGGCGTGTACCCGGTCGCGGGGAAGAGGTCGGTGCCGACGTGCAGGCCGGCGACGGTGACACCCCCCAGGGCGAAGAAGAACACGAGCAGCACGGCGAGGATGAAGTTGGGCAGGGACAGCAGGCCGAAGGCCGCCGTGTTGGCCAGCCGGTCGAACCAACCGCCTTCCCGGTGCGCGGAGACGATGCCGAGCGGCACGGCGATCGCCAGCGCCAGCACCTGCGCGTCGAGCATCAGGAGCAACGACACCGGCAGCCGCTCGCCGAGCAGGGTCGTGACGGGCGTCTGCTGGACGAACGAGTCGCCCAGGTCTCCGCCGACGGCGTCGCCGATCCAGCGTGCGTAGCGGACCGGCAACGGGTCGTCCAGGTCGAGGTCCTCCCGGAGCTCGGCCTTGGCCTCCTCGGTGGCGTTGACCCCGAGGATGGCGTCCTCGGGGCCCCCGGGCAGCAGGCTGATGAGCAGGAAGGTGAGGAAGGAGACGACGACGAGCACGCCGGCGAGGTGGAGGAGCTTCCGCCGGAGCTGTCTCACCGCGCCACCGCTCGCGTGGCGCCCCGGCAGGTCACCGCCCGACGACCCCCGATCTCCTACGACCCCCAGTGGGCCTGGGCGAGGTGGTGGGCGCCCACGAAGCCCTGGCCCCGTTGGAGGATCGGGGTGCCGTCCGGTGCCGTGTACCCGGTCACCAGGTCCTCCAGACCCGGCTTGGCCACGGTCGACCACAGCGTCCACACCAGCCAGAGGTTGAAGGCGCCCTCGCCGAAGCGGCGGGTGATGGCCTCGGCCGCCTCGCGGCGGGCCTCGGGGTCGTCGCTCTCCCGGAGGACCGCGAGGTTCTCGTCGACGACCTCGTCGGAGATCCTCCCGAAGTTGAGCGAGATGCCCGGCGGCGGGATCGCCGTCTCCGAGCTCCACCAGATGTCCTCGAACACCGCGTCGGGGCGGCCGTGGTTGCGCCACAGGAAGGCCTGGAAGTTGCCGGAGAGCGCGATGCCGATGAACTGGGTCTGCTCGACGGTGTCGATGGAGACCGTGGCACCGGCCTCCTCCCACATCTCCTGCATCAGCTCGGCGGTCACGCGGTTGAACGGGTCGCTCGTGGTGGCGTAGTTGATCTCGAGGTCGCCGTGCTCGGCCTCCCACTCGGAGATGAGGCGCCTCGCCTCCTCCAGGTCGAAGGCCGGGTATCCGGTGTCGTCGAGGTGGCCCGCGTAGCCGGGTGGGAACGGCCCGTTGGCGGCCTCGAGGATCCCGGCGTAGCGGGCGTCGATCAGCGTGGCGCGGTCGGTGGCCATGGCGAGGGCCCGCCGCACCGTCTCGTCGGCGAGCGGGTTGTCGACCGTGTCCGCGCCCGGCGCGGGCTTGACCTCCGGCGTGTGGTTCAACAGCACGTAGGTGGTCTCGTGGAGCTCGTCGAGCTCGAGGTTGCGGAACTCGTCCCCGCGCTCCCTGAACCTGGCGATCTCGTCGGCGTTGGCGGTGTGCATGGCGTCGATCTCACCGGAGATCAGCGCGTTGGAGCGGCTCTGGCTGTCCTCGAGCACCCGCAGCTCGACCTCGTCGACGCGGGGGAAGCCCTCGCGCCAGTAGTCGGGGTTGCACTCGGCCACGAAGCTGTTGCCGTTGCCCGGCGTGTAGCTCTCGAAACGGAACGGGCCGGTGCCCACCGGCTCGCTCGCCTTCGAGGAGTCCTCGGAGACCTCTTCGAGCCACGCCGGGGACGCGACGTAGCCGATCTGGGTGGAGAAGATCTTGGCGAGCTGCGCGAACGGCCGCTCGAGGGTGACGGTGACGGTCTGGCCCTGCGCGCTCACGCTGTCGAAGTCCCGCACGAGCTTCCCGGTGAGGAAACTCGCCATGTGGCGGCGCAGGTTCTCGGCGACGGCCTCGCCGTCGAGCTCCGTCCCGTCGTGGAACCGCACGCCCTCGCGGATGGTGAACGTCCACTCGGTGAAGTCCTCGTCGTGGGTCCACTCGGTGGCGAGGTTCGGCACCGGCTCGCCGTCCTCGTCGAGGAGGGTCAGCGTGTCGAACACGGTCTTGGCGACGGTGTGGCCGGCGATCGCCATCTGCGCGTTCGCCGGGGTCCAGGGGTTCCCGGTGTCCGACTCGAGCCCGTAGATGATCGTGCCGCCGTGCGCGGGGTCGTCGAACTCGCACTCCGAGCTGCCGGCCCGCCGGCCCGACCCGTCGCCGGAGGTCCCGTCGGAGCCGCCATCGGAGTCGTCTCCGCCGCCGTCCCCGTCCGACCCGCACGCCGCGCCCACCAGCGCCGCCACGACGGCCAACACGACGAGACGGAGCAACCTGCCCTCGAAGATCCCGGTGCGCATGGAACGCCCTCCCCTGTCGGCCCGTCGCCTGGCCGCTGCTCCGTCCGGGATGCACCCCGGACTCCCGGCCGAGCCACGGCCGACCGCTCGGACCGCCTTCGGAGCGGTGCCGACGGGGCACGGAGCGCCCTCCCGGGAGTGGCCATCAAGTTAGCGCCTGTCGACGCGCCGGTCAGGGAACCCCCGGTCAGCGAACCCCTGGTCGGGGAACCCCCGGTCGGGGAACCCGACGAGGAGCCCGAGGAGGAGCCCGAGGAGGAGCGCGGCCGCTTGGGCCGGTGGCCGGAGCCGGTGGGAGGATGGACCCATGTGCCCGACCGTCCGAGAGGTCGACGCCGAGCTCACCGCCCCCGGCCGGATGTTCGAGATCGAGGAGACCGAGATCCGTGGGGTGACCACGCGGGTCTGGAAGCGTGCTCCGAGCTCGTTGCGGAGCGTCCTCGGGCGGAGCCGCTCGCACGGAGACGCCGACTTCCTCGTCTACGAGGGCGAGCGCGTGAGCTTCGAGGAGCACTTCCGCCGTGCCGCCTCCACGGCCCGGTCGCTCGTCGAGCTGGGTGTCCGCAAGGGCGACCGGGTCGCGATCGCCATGCGGAACCTCCCCGAGTGGGTCGTGGCGTTCTGGGGCGCGGCGGCGGCGGGAGCGATCGTCGTGCCGCTCAACGCGTGGTGGACCGGCGAGGAGCTCGAGTACGGCCTCTCGGACTCGGGCGCGCGGGTCCTCGTCGCCGACGCCGAGCGCGCCGAGCGCCTGGCAGGCCACCTCGACGAGGCGGCCGTGGAGTACCGGTTCGTCGCGCGCTCCGAGGGGCCGGCGGCCGGCGGCTGGGAGCCGTTCGAGACGCTGCTCGGGAACACCGGAGACGACGTGGAACTGCCGGAGGTGTCCCTCGGCCCCGACGACCACGCCACGATCTTCTACACGTCGGGAACCACGGGGAAGCCGAAGGGAGCCCTCGGCACGCACCGCAACATCTGCACCAACCTGATGAACCTGTTCTTCGTCGCCTCCCGCCAGTCGGCCCGCGCCGGCGAGGAGCCGCCGGGCTCCGGTGGCGGCTCCGGCGGGGACGGGCAGAACTCCTACCTCCTCTCGGTGCCGCTGTTCCACGCCACCGGGTGCCACTCGGTGCTGGTCACCAACACCGCCGTCGGCGGCAAGCTCGTGATGATGCACAAGTGGGACGCCACCCGTGCGCTCGAGCTCATCGAGCGCGAGCGCGTCACGATCTTCGGCGGGGTGCCCGCCATGGCGTGGCAGGTCGTGGAGCACCCGGAGTTCGAGCGCTCCGACACCTCGAGCGTGCGCTCGGTGAGCTACGGCGGCGCTCCGGCCGCGCCCGAGCTCGTCCGCCGCATCCGGGAGCGGTTCCCCGGCGTGTCGCCGGGCAACGGGTACGGGCTCACCGAGACCTCCTCGGTCACGGCCCTCAACTCCGGCGCCGACTACGTGCGCAAGCCCGACTCGGTGGGCGTGCCGGTGCCGGTGTGCGAGGTGGCCGTCGTCGACGACGCCGGCCGCGAGCTGCCGACCGGCGAGGTCGGCGAGCTCCGGATCAAGGGACCCAACGTGGTGGAGGGGTACTGGAACCGTCCCGAGGCCACGGCCGAGTCGTTCGCCGGCGGGTGGCTCCGCACCGGCGACGTCGCGCGCGTCGACGAGGAGGGGTTCCTCTTCGTGGTGGACCGCGCCAAGGACGTCGTGATCCGCGGCGGCGAGAACGTCTACTGCGTCGAGGTCGAGTCGGTGCTCTACGACCATCCCGAGGTGGTCGACGCCGCGGTGGTCGGGATCCCCGACCGAGTCCTCGGCGAGCGGGTGGGGGCGGTCGTCACGGTGCGCGAGGGCTCGCCGGTGAGCGAGGAGGAGCTGCGCGACCACGTCGCCGCCCGCCTCGCCGCCTTCAACGTCCCCGAGCGCGTCGAGCTCCGCACCGAAGCGCTCCCCCGCAACCCCCAGGGCAAGATCCTCAAGCGCGACCTCAAGGCAGAGCTCGGGGACCGCTGGGCGACGTCCTGACCGCGGGCGCCCCCTCGCCCTGCTCGTGGGCCCCGAGCGCAGCGCAGGTCACGACGGGTCGCCGCGGCCCGCGCGCTCACGCGAGGCCCCGCGTGCTCACGAGAGGCGCTGCGCGAGGTACCCGAGCAGGAGCGCCTCGGCGAGACAGGCGCGCTCGAAGTCGCCGAGGTGCAGCGACTCGTCCTCCCCGTGGGCGTTGGTCGCCGGGTCCTCGATCCCGGTCAGCAGGCACGGCGCGTCGTCGAAGGCCTCGCTGAACGGCGCGACGAACGGGATCGTCGCGCCGCAACCCATCAAGGCCGGCTCTCGCCCGTACGCCGCGGCCATCGCGGCGCGCGCCGCCTCGTGGGCGGGGCCCGTCGGCTCGGTGACCCACGCCGGGACCGCGATCCCCGGCTCCACCCGCACCCGCATCCCCCACGGGGCGTGCTCCTCGAGGTGCGCGGCGACGGCGCGCTCGGCGTCCTGGCCGGGCGCGAGGCGCAGCGAGATCCGGGCCGTCGCCTCAGCGAGGAGCTGCGGGGCGGCCTCCGCGACCGACGGCACGTCGACGCCGATGGGAGTAATCGTGGGCCGCATCCACAGCCGCTCGAGGATGCCGCGGTCGCGCTCGCCGACCCACTCGACACCGTCGAGCAGCCGCGCCTCGCGGGCGAGCTCTCCGGCCCCGGTGCCGTCGGCGAGCGCCTCGAGGCGCGCCCGCTCCTCGGGGGTGGGTTCGCGCACGTCGTCGAGGAACCCCGCCACCGCGGGTGCTCCGTCGTCGTCGTGGAGGCTCGCCAGCAGCCGCGCCATGCCGGTGAGCGCGTCGGGTACCGGCCCGCCCCACATCCCCGAGTGCAGCGGCTGCTCGAGGGCCTCGAGGCGGACGTCGAGAAGCGCGATGCCGCGCAGCGCGTAGGTGAGGCCCGGCCAGCCGACCTGCCAGTTGCTGACGTCGGTGAGGACGATGACGTCGGCCCGCAGCAGGTCCCCGTAGCGCTCGAGGAGCTCCCCGAGGTGGGGCGAGCCGATCTCCTCCTCACCCTCGACGACGACCTTGACGTTGAGGGGCACGCCGCCGCGAGCCTCCAGCCAGGCGCGCACGGCGGCGACGTGGACGAGGATGCCCGCCTTGTCGTCGGCTGCTCCCCGCCCGTAGAGGCGGCCACCCCGCTCGGTGGGCTCGAAGGGCTCGGAGCGCCAGCGCTGCGGAGTCGGGACCGGCTGCACGTCGTGGTGGGCGTAGAGCAACACGGTGGGCGCGGCCTCGCCCGCGTCGAGGCGGGCTCCGTGCACGGAGGGATGGGTGCCGGGCACCTCGAGGAGGCGCACGTCCTCGAACCCGGATCGCGCCAGGAGCGACGCGGTGGCCTCGGCGCTCTCCCGGACCGCTGCCGGGTCGTGGCCGGCGGCGCTGACCGAGGGGATGCGCACCAGCTCCTCGAGCGCCGCCCGGTCGTGATCCCTGCCCGCGGCCACCGCCGCGGCGACCTCCGCGAGGTCGGCCGGCACGTCCGCGCCGAGATCGTCCTGCATGGTCGCCACACCTCGCTTCCCGTCTCCCCGACGCGCTCGTGTCGTCCCCGACGTTCACTTCCCACGCCCGGGATCGCTGCGACGAGCTTGGCACACACCCCCACATGTTGTGTGCGCGCCCGGTGGCGCGTCACAGCAGCAGAGCTACAAATCCACCTATGTCGGGCAAGCCGTTCGCGACTAGCCCGGTCGGGCCATGTTCAACCTCGCAGGTCACCCCTACCGTGCGAGTCGGAACTCGAGGCCGACAAACGAGGAACCATGCGCACCTTCCGATTGCTCGCGATCGCCATGACAGTCGCACTCGCCTTCACCTTCGTGACGCCGACCGCATCGGCTGCGGAAGGGGTCGGAAGCGCGTCGGGGGACCTGACACTGCTCGAGGCCCGCGTCGGGGGCGACACACCGCTCGTCGCGGTCGACCTCGGCGCCGACAGCGGGGCCTCGAACAGCGACACCGACGCCGGCGACGTGGAGGCGTCCACCGCGTTCGCCCCGTTCGCGGTCACCTCGGAGACCCTGGACGCCCTCAACGTGACCGGCAACGGAGCCCAGGCGCACTCCTCGGGCGAGAAGGACGTCGACAGCGCCGGCTTCACCATCGACGACGACGCCCTCGACGGCGTCGTCAGCGGCACGATCCTCCCCGTCCACCTCGAGGCGCTGATCGGCGACGACGGCCCGCAGAGCAGCATCGTGGGCGAGGTCACCGACCTCACCCTCGTCGGCGGTCTCCTCGGCCTCCCCGACATCGCCAACGTCGGGTTGAGCACCAACGCCGCGCCGAGCCACGCCATCAGCACCCGCAACGCCGTCGTCCCGAACCTCGACATGCTCGACCTCGCCGACCTGCTCGAGAGCCTCGACCTCCCGCTCTCCGCCCTCTCGGCCTCCACGGTCGGCGACCTGCTCGAAGCGGTCGAGGGGTCGATCCCCGTCGGCGGCGACGCCTTCGACGCCACCGCGCCGCTGAGCGACGCCGCGTCCCTGACCGGCGCGATCACCGAGGTGACCGACGCGGACGACGGCGCCGTCCCCGCCCTCGAGGCGACCGCGGAGGACGTCGCGGACATCCAGAGCATCGACGACCTCGAGACGCTGCTCGCCACCCTGGACACCCTCGTCCTCGACCAGACGATCGACGACGCCTGCGACCTCCTCGACGTCGACACCTCGACGATCGAGAGCGTGGACTCGGACCTCGCCGCCGCGATCACGGCGCTCGCCTCCTCGATCGACACCGCCAACGACGAGCTCGCCGACCTCGGCTCGGAGTCGATCGCCTGCACCACGCTCAGCGAGCTGGCCGACCAGATCGACGCGCTCGACACGACGCTCCAGGACACCCTCGGCGGCGTCCTCGGCGACGTGATCGACACCCTCGCCGGCGTCACGCTGCTGTCGGCCTCCGACGCCAGGGTGAGCGTCACCAACAAGGCGACCGACAGCGTGGACACCTCGATCGCCGAGATCAGCGCTTCGGTCGGCTCCTTCTCGGTCGGCCCCGACGACCTCCCGGGCGTCGCCCTCGACGACGTCGCCACCGCGGCGATCTCCGACGTCGAGTCGGACCTGAACGGCTCGGTCGGCGGCATCCTCGGAGCGGTGGACGCGTCGCTCTCGGAGCTCGTCGACGTCGACCTCCTCGGCGAGCGCTCCAGCGACATCTCGGAGAGCGGCGGCCGGGTGACCTCCACCTCCGAGCTGACCCTGTTGAAGGTCTCGGTCGACCCGCCGGCGGACCTCGACGACCTCGTCGACGGCCTCGGCTCCGTCACCGGCCTCGGCGCGCAGATCCAGTCGCTGGGCGGCACCGTGCCCGAGGTGGGCACCGAGATGCAGACCTTCGAGGAGACCACCGCCACGGACGCCTCCGCGGCCGCGCTGGCGTCGGCCGGCGCCACCGAGCTCACCGTCCTCTCCCTGGTGAACTCGGCGACCTTCGCCCCGACTCCCCCGCAGGGGACACCGGACTCCCCCGACGACCCCTCGCCGGCTCCGACGGGCTCCCCCGAGTCCCCGGAGGGCCAGCGCGAGCCGTCGCCCGAGCTGCCCAAGACGGGCCTCGGGCAGACCGGCCTGATGCTGGGCGCCGCGGCGCTGCTCGGCGCCTCCTGGGTCGGCCGGCGCTCCTGGCTGCGCACGGACCGCTGACGGCGACGCACGCCACACAGGCGGCGCAGACCAGGGAGGCGCGCAGGCCGAGCCTCGCCGTACGCGGAGGACCTGGAGGTGTCATGGATCCGAGCACGAACCACGAGTGGGACTCGATCCCCGCCGTCGAACGTGACCGGGGGAACGCCGCGGTCGTCCTCGTGCCGGGCTTCGGCCACGACGACCGGACCCGCGCCGTCCTGCGCCGGATGATGGTGCGCGAGGGCTTCGAGCACGTCAGCCTCGTCGCCGACCTCCCGCCCACGACCGACATCGCCGTCCAGGCCGACCACCTCCGCGCCCAGGTGGCCGTGCTCCGAGCGGCCTCCGGGATCGCACGCATACACCTCGTCGGCCACAACGTCGGCGGGATCGTGGTGCGCTACTACCTCCAGGTGCTCCGCGGGGCCGACGAGGGCGTCGACACCGTGGTCACCCTCGGGACACCCCACCACGGCGTCCGCTCCTCCGACCTCGGCTACGCCGGCGGCCAGCTCCGCCCCGGCTCCGGTCTCGTGGCGCTGCTCCGGCGCACCGCCCACCGACCGATGCCGGTGCACTGGATCAACTACCTCTCCGGTCGGGACCGACTCGCCGGACCGGGCCCCGGAGCGCTGCTCCGCCTCCCCTCCACGACCGTCGTCAACGTCGTGGTGGGCGACGCCGACGACCTCAGCCTGAGCCTCCCGTCCGTGGTGCAGCGCTCGGTGGCGCACCGCCTCGTGCTCGCCGAGGGTCTCGACCCGGCCAGCGCCCACGTGATCGAGGACCCGCTCGAGCCGCCCGTCGGCGATCCCCTCTTCGGGGCGTGCTCGCCGACCCTCGCCGCCCTGCGCAGCGGCCATCCCTCCCACCCGCGGCGCCGCTGAGGGTCGCGACGGCTCAGGCCGGACCGCCGGGGATCGACCCGTGGAAGCGGGCGTCCCCGAAGGTGAACACGCCACCGGTCTCGTCGAAGATCCAGTAGCCGCCACCGTCGGCCGTCGCCTCGAGCGCGGACGTCGGAGCCGCCCCGATGGTGTGGCCCGCCGCGCGCAGGCCGGGGATCGACCCGTGGTACGGGACCGACCCGAAGGAGTGGACCCCGCCGTCCTCGTCGAGGATCCAGTAGCCGTCGCCGCCGGGGGCCGGCGTCAGCGACGTGAACCGGGTGGCGCCCACCGCGGTCCCCTGCGAGCGCAGCTCCGGCACCGACCCGCGGTAGCGGGCGGCACCGAAGGAGTGGACCCCGCCGTCCTCGTCGAGGATCCAGTAGCCGTCGCCACCCGGGTTCGAGGCGATGCTCACGGCCGGCACGTGGGGGATGTCGGCCCCCGCGGCCCGCCGGCCGGGCAGCGACCCGAAGTACCCGGCGTCGCCGAAGGCGTGGATGCCTCCGGTGCGGTCGAGGATCCAGTAGCCGTCGCCGCTCGGGGTCGAGGCGATGTCGACCGACCGGGCGCCACCCACCGCGATCCCCTCGGCGCGAAGCGCCGGAACCGACCCGTGGAACCCTGCGGTGCCCACGCTGAACACCCCACCGGTCTCGTCGAGCAGCCACAGCCCGGCGGTGCTCTGGTCGGAGGCGAGCGCGACGACCGTGGCGTCACCTGCCACCTCCACGGAGGCGATCCGGTCCCGGGCCGTGCCGAAGCCCTCCACGCGACCGCTCGGCCCGAGCACCCAGTAGCCCCGGTCGTCGGGGGTGGTCGCCCGCCGCGGCGGCGCCCCGCCCGCGACGGTCCCCGAGGCCGACCCCGAGCCGCCGTCGGCTTTGCCGCCCTCGCCGGAGCCGCCGGGGGCGTCGTCGTCCCGGATGATCCCCACCGCGGCCGTGTCGCTGCGGGCGCCGTCCACCGGCCCGGTCACCTTCGTGAAGGCGACGACGAAGGCCTCGGACCCCTCGCGCTCGTCGTCGCCGTTGACGATCACCCCGACGTCCACGGTGCCCGAGGTCCCCGCCGGGAAGCGGAGGGTGCCGCTGGTGGCCAGGTAGTCGCCACCGTCGACCGAGGCGGAGAAGTCGACGGTGGCGTACCTGGCGGTGATCTCGCGGTTCGCGGGTCCGGAGAGCGTGACGGGGAAGTCGACGCGGGTGCGCGCGCCGGGGGGACCCTCCTCGACGGTCGCGTCGCCGATCGTGAGGGCCGGGGACGGGTCGTCCTCCAGGATCGCAGCGACGCCGACGCCGTCCTTGCCGTCGCTCCCGTCCGCGATCAGCGGGTCGACGTCGCCGTCATCGCCGCCGTCGCCCGGGACCGGGTCGTGGATGCGGACCTCGAAGATCTCACCGCCCCAGTCACGATCGTGGACCTCGTGGACGCCGTCGCCGCTGATCTCGACGCCGATCGTCGCCTCGCAGCCGGGCGGCACCTCGACCTCCCCGGAGGTCGTCGTGTAGTCGCTGCCGGCCTCGGCCGCTCCGTCGCCGTCGAGCTCCGCGGTCGAGTACGAGACGAGGACCGGGGCCGGCAGGTCCGGGGAGGCCTCGGGCCCGTCCTCACGGCACACGGTCAGCTCCAGGGTCCTCGTACCCGAGTCGCCCTCGGCCGCCCCGCCGTCCTCGATCCAGATCCGCGGGCCGGCGCCGCTCTCCGCGACGGCCTCCTCGAGCGCCTCGCGCACCTGGTCGTCGTCGCAGGGCACCGCGCCGCCGGTGGGATCCTCGGGGCCTCCGGCCTCGCAGAGCGCGTGCGCCCGCGGAGCAGCCGCGAGCAGCGGCACCACCAGGAGCGCGCCGAGCACGGGCGCGAGCAGCCGCCGCCGGGTGGACACCGTGGTGCGACGGGTGGACTCCATGGCCTGTGGACCTCCTCGGACGCCCGGGGTGGGGACCCCCGGGACGGGGACCCCCCGGGGGTGGACGTCGATCCGGGTTGGTCACGATTTCGACGCAGGCCCGACCCGTTCCTGCGCCGGGCCCGCACGCCCGTGCGAAGGTTGCCCGGTTCCTGGTGGATCACCCGAGCCGGACCCGCGCGCGGGTCCGGCTCGAGCGTGCCGCCCGGACGCCCGGCGGCGGGTGGTGCTCAGGTGGCCTTGCGGCCGGTGATGCACTCGAAGCGGTCGGTGTACTCGAGCACGTCGGTGTCCGAGTAGCGCTCCTCGATCTCCGCCACGCCGGCCTCGATCTCGGGCTCCGAGAACGTCGAGAGCACCGACATGTACTGGTCGCTCACCATCTGCACGTACTGCTCGCGGGGGATGCGGTGCCGGTACTCGAAGGTCTCGCGCTCCACCTCGAAGCCGGCCTCCTTCACGAGGAGCTCCAGCTCGTCGGGATCGGCGTGCCACTCGAGGGACCGCTCGAGGGCGGCCGTGAACAGCGGGTACTCGATCTGCGGCGGGATGTGCACGAGCAGGAGGGCGCCGCCGGGCGCGAGGCAGTCGTGGAGGTGCCCCAGCAGCTTCGCCCGCGCCTCGATGTGGTGGATGCTCTCCTTCATGAGCACCTTGTCGTAGGTCTCGCCCTGCGCAGCCGCGTCGGTGGCCCAGGCGACGGCGCCCTGGGCGACCTTCCGCGCGCCCAGATCCTCGGGCGCCTGGTCGAGCATGGCAGCGACGGGGTCCACCAGCAGCGGCGGGTGCCGGAGCGCCACGAGCTCGAGGATCGCCGCGGTGTACAGGCCGGTGCCACCACCGAGGTCGACGAAGCGGTCATCCTCGCTCAGGCGCAGCTTCTCGACCATGGAACGGCTCAGCGTGTGCACGAAGTCGCCGGAGTACGACAGGTGGCTGTCGTAGTTGTCCGCCATGCGCTCGTAGTGCTCGTCGATGACGTCCTCGTGACCGACCTCGGTTGTTCCCACGTGCCTCTCCCTCGGCTCGACTGTGCTCCACGCTTCGCTGTACCCGCATCGGTGTACCCGCACCACCGGGGGGTCATGCAAGGCGGAGGCGCGCGGCCGCCCGGACGACGTCCGACACCGGCACCGCCCGACATGGTACGAATGGCACCGAGATGATCGATTCCCGGCACCCGAGAACCGAGGCCCGCGGACCGATCACAGGCGATCGATGAGGACCCATCGATGAGGACCCTGACCGACGCAGACGTCGCGGCCCACGTCGACGAGATCGCCGAGCGCGGCTACACGATCGTCGAGGAGGCGTTCGACGCGGCGCTGGCCGACGAGATCCGGCACGACCTCGACCGGCTCGAGGCGGAGCTCTCGGTGGTGCCGGCGGAGAACGCCTTCGAGGGCACCGCCACGGTGCGGATCTACAACCTCCTCGTCCACGGAGCGCTCTACGAGCGGATCCCCGTGCACCCCACCGTCCTGCCGATCGTCGAAGGGGTGCTCGACCGGGGATGCCTCGTCTCCTCGTTGTCGTCCATCGCGATCGGCCCGGGCGAGACCCCCCAGCCCATCCACGCGGACGACCAGCTCATCCCGATCCCCAAGCCGCACCCGCCCACCGTGTGCAACACCATGTGGGCGCTCACCGACTTCACGGAGGCGAACGGCGCCACCCGCCTCGTCCCCGGCTCGCACCGCAGCGACACGAACCCCGACCTGTCGACCGACCACGAGACGGTCGCCGCCGAGATGCCCCGCGGCAGCGTGCTCGTGTGGCACGGCAGCCTCTGGCACGGGGGCGGGGCCAACCGCACCGACGAGCGCCGCTACGGCGTCGCCATGAACTACTGCGCGGGCTACGTCCGCCAGCAGGAGAACCAGCAGCTCGGGATCCCCCGGGAGCTGGTGCGCCGCTTCCCCCGCCGGCTCCAGGAGCTCGTCGGGTACGGCATCTACCAGGGTCTCATCGGCCACATCGACAAGCGCAGCCCGGCCGACCTGCTCGACAGCTCCGACGGTGGCGACGCTGGCGACGCAGACGATGGCGACGGGGGCCGGCACCGGAGCGCCATGATCTGGGACAGCGCCGGGACCTGATCGGATGCTCGCCACCGGGGTTTCGCCCGCTCCGTCACGGGTATCCACCCCGTCGATCCTGGAGGGGCGGTGAGCACGAGACCCGACACGCGCGCGATCGCCGGCCGCTACCGGCTCCGCGAGCGCATCGCCACCGGGGGGATGGGGCAGGTGTGGCGAGCCGACGACGAGCACCTCCGGCGCCCCGTCGCGCTCAAGCTCATGCGTCCCGGCCTCGCCGAGGACCCGACCGCGATGCGGCGCTTCCGGCGCGAGGCGTACACGGCCGCGTCGCTCCTCCACCCCAACATCGCCGCGGTCCTCGACCTCGTCGAGGACGACGGCGAGCCGGCGCTGGTCATGGAGCTCGTGGAGGGCGAGACCCTCCGCGACCGCGTCCGCCGCGACGGGCCGCTCCCGATCGAGACCGCCGTCCCGGTCCTCGACGGGTTGCTCGCGGCGCTCGCTGCCGCCCACTCCGCCGGCGTCGTGCACCGCGACGTCACCCCCGGCAACGTGATGCTCGCCTCCGACGGCCGGGTCAAGGTCACCGACTTCGGCATCGCCGCGGCCGTCGGGGACACCGCGACCCGCCTCACCGACCCCGGCACCGTGCTCGGCACCGCCGCGTATCTGTCACCCGAGCAGGTCCGCGGCGAGCACGCCACCCCCGAGAGCGACCAGTACGCGGCCGCGGCCGTCGCGTACGAGGCGCTGACCGGATCCCCACCCTTCCGGGGCGACACCATGGCCTCCACCGCGCTGGCCCGGCTCGAGCGCGTGCCCCCCGACCCCCGTGAGCACCGCCCGGAGATCCCGGCCGTCCTCGCCGGCACCGTCCTGCGCGGCCTCGAGCCGGACCCGGCGAAGCGCCATCCCTCCGTCGGCGAGATGCGGGGCGCCATCCGGAGCGCGACGGGCCATGCCACCGCCCCCGACACCACCCAGCCGACCGACACCGCCGACACTGCCGGCGCTGTCGGCGCTGTCGGCGCTGCCGATACGACCCTCGAGACCGACGCGACGACCCTGGCGGCGGGCCACCCCGAGGCGGCCGGAGTCTCCGCGACCTCCACCCAGCCGCTCCCGGCACCCGCCGCGGCGTCAGGCGCCGAGACAGCCCGGACTGGCCCGAGCACCCCCGCGACGGCCACCGCCCGGCGCGCGAGCACCTGGCTCGCCCTCGCGGCCGGCGCGGCCGTGTTCCTGCTCGGCTTCGCCCTCGCCGTGGCGCTCCGCGGAGACGGTGCCGAGCTCGCCAGCGTCTCCGACCACACGGGTGCGCCCGTCGCCGAGGCCACCGCCCGCGCCGAGCAACAGGGCCTCGCGGTCGAGGCCGACGAGGTGCCCAGCGACGCTCCCGAGGGGACGGTGGTCGCTCAGGACGTGGCACCGGGCACACGGGTCGCCTCGGGATCGACGCTCACCCTGGAGGTGTCGTCGGGGACACCACCCTGCTGCACGGTGCCGGGCGTCGTGGGCCTCGACGCCGAGGACGCCGAGACGGTCCTCGCTAAGGCGGGCCTGACGGTGGGCGAGGTGACGCGCTCCGAGTCCGACTTCCCCGAGGACGTCGTCGTCACCCAGGATCCCGAGGCCGCCGCGACCGCCGAGGCCGACACCGCGGTCGACCTGGTCGTCTCCGACGGCGACGGGGACGACGATGACGAGAAGAACGAGGGGGGTCCGGACGAGCGCGGCCCCCCGGGGTTGCGCGACCGCGACTGACCGACGCCCTACTCAGCCGGTGTTGCGGAGGCCCGCGGCGATGCCGTTGACGGTGAGCAACAGGGCCCGCCGAACCCGGTGCTCGGGCTGCTCGCCCGCGCGGAGGCGCTCGAGGAGCGCCACCTGGAGGTGGTGGAGCGGGTCGAGGTAGCGGTCGCGCACGGCGAGCGTGTGGCGCAGCACCGGCTGGTCGTCGAGGAGACCGTCCTCCCCGGTGAGGCGGAGGATCTCCCCGACGCTGCGCTCGTGCTCCTCCTCGACCGCAGCGAAGAGGTGGTGCAGCGACGGGTCGACGAGGCGCTCCACGTAGCGGCGGGCGGTCCGCAGGTCGGTCTTGGCCAGGGTCATCTCGACGTTGGAGAGGAAGGTCTGGAAGAAGTGCCAGGAGCGCAGCATCTCCTCGAGCACCTCCCCGTGCCCGGCCTCGCGGGCCGCGGCCAGCCCGCTGCCGACGCCGAACCACCCGGGCACGATCTGGCGTGACTGCGTCCAGCCGAACACCCACGGGATGGCGCGCATGTCCTCGATGCCCGAGGCGGCGCCGGGCCGCCTGGCCGGGCGCGAGCCGATGTTGAGCCGCCCCAGCTCCTCGACCGGGGTCGACGCCGCGAAGTAGTCGGCGAGCCGCGGTGACTCCACGAACCGCCGGTAGGCGTGGCGCGCGGCCTGCGAGACCTCGCTCATGGTGGCGTCCCAGCGCCCGAGGGTCGCCTCGTCCATGCGCGGCTCCCGGTGGAGCACGGCCGCCTCGACGGTCGCGGCGAGCGCCAGCTCGAGGTTGTGGCGCGCCAGGGCGGGGATCCCGTACTTGTCGGCGATCACCTCGCCCTGCTCGGTGAGCTTGACGGGACCGTCGACGACGCCCGAGGGGTGCGCGAGGAGCGCGTCGTGGGTCGGTCCCCCGCCGCGGCTGACCGTGCCGCCGCGGCCGTGGAACATCCGCAGCACGACCCCGTGCCGGCGCGCCGTGTCGCGCAGCGCCCGCAGCGCCCGGTGGATCTCCCACTGCGAGGTCGTGATGCCGGCGTCCTTGTTGGAGTCGGAGTAGCCGACCATCACCTCCTGCACGTCCCCGCGGGCGCGCACCAGCGACCGGTAGGCGTCGACCGCGAGCAGCTCGTCGAGGATCGACCCGGCCCGCGCCAGCTCGTCGACGGTCTCGAACAGCGGGACGAAGTCGACGCGCGAGGCCGGCCCGTGCGGGTCCGCGAGGCCCGCCTCGCGCGCGGCGACCACGGCGGCGAGCACGTCGTCGGCGCCGCGGCTCATCGACAGGACGAAGCTCCGCAGGCTGTCCGGACCGAGCTCGTCGACCGCTCGGCGCATCGTCGAGAGCAGCGCGCGGGTCGAGGCGGCGTCCTCGCCGAGGCGGGTGGTGGGCGCCGCCAGGGGGCGGCGGCCCTCGAGCTCGCGCGCCAGGACGGCCGCCCGATCGGCGCGCTCGAGCGCGCCGTAGGGGCGGCTCAGCTCGCCGGTGCGGTCGAACAGCTCCCCGACGAGCTCGTGGATCGCCTCGGCGTGCACCCGCACGTCCATCGTCGCCAGGTGCATGCCGAACGCCCCGATGGTGTGGAGCCGGCGCGCCACGGTGCCGCGGGCGACGAGGCCGCCCCGGTTGGCGAGCAGCGAGCGGTGCACCACGGCGAGGTCGTCGAGCAGCTCCGCGGTGCCCAGGTAGTCGCGGCCCGGCACGTGCGGTCGACCCGCCGCGATCCGCTCGCCGGTCTCCGCGACGCGCCGGCGCACGTAGGTGCACTTGAGCCGGTAGGGCTCCTCGGCGTCGAGGCGCCGGAACCGCTCGTGGATGTCGGGGAACACCTCCCGGTCGCGCTCCAGGCTCTCCCTCAGCTCGTCGGAGACCGGCACGATCCGATCCGAGCTCGACAGGTCGGCGACGAGCGCCTCGACGGCGCCGAGCACGAGCCGGATCCCGTGCTCGTGCTGGTGGCGGAGCACCCGGAGCGTCACCTCGGGGGTCACCGCCGGGTTGCCGTCGCGGTCGCCTCCCACCCAGGTGCCGAAGCGCAACGGACGGCTGCGCACCGGCAGGTCGACGCCGGCGCGGGCGAGCCGGGAGACGAGCTCGTCGACGACGTCGGGGACCACCTCGACGAGCTGGCCGAGGTGGTAGACGACCGACGCCGCCTCGTCGGTGGGGGTCGGCCGGGCGCGGCGCAGCTCGTCGGTCTGCCACACGAGGTCGATCAGCTCGGCGAGGCGCCGGTCGGTCCGCCGGGTCTGCACCGAGTCGGGGCCGTGGCGGTCCTCGAGGAGCGCCGCCACGTGGTGCAGCTTGGTGAGGATCGTCCGACGCGCCGCCTCGGTGGGGTGCGCGGTGAGCACCGGGCAGAGCTCCACCCGGGCGAGGATCCCGGCGAGGGCGTCACGATCGACGTCCTCGCGCTCGATGCGCTCGAAGGCCTCCTCCAGCCACCCGCGCCCGTCGGGGCGCTGCTCGCGCAGGTCGATCACCCGGTGGACCTGCTCGGCGGTGTTGGCGAGGTGGAAGAAGGTGGTGAACGCCCGCACGACGCGGATCGCGGAGACGAGGTCGATCTCGCCGAGGAGGCCCTCGAGCTCGACGCCTGCCCCCGCGTCGCCCGCCCGCGCCGAGCGCGCCAGCCTCCGGGTCCGCTCCACGAGATCGAGGAGGTCGGAGCCCTCCTGGCGGACGATCGTCTCCCCCAGCAGCTCGCCGAGGTGCCGGATGTCGGAGCGCAGCGCCGCGTAGCGCTCGCCGGAGAGCCCGACGTCCGGTTCGCCGCTCACCCCACGATCCTCACAGTGCCCCTCCGTCCTTCCCCTCCGTCCTTCCCCTCCGTTCTCGACGCCGGGAGAGGCCGGGATCAACCGCCGGGGAGGCCGAGGTGGCGGGCGACCTGCTCCCAGTGGTGGTCGCCGTCGCCGAAGGCCAGCTCGGAGGCCACGGCGTGGCGCAGGTAGTGGTGCAGGTCGTGCTCCGCGGTGAAGCCGATCGCGCCGTAGACCTGGTGGCCCGACGCGCAGACCCGCCGGTACGCCTCGCTCACCCAGGCCTTGGCCATCGAGACCTCCTCGGCGGCCTCCAGGCCCTCGGCGAGGCGCCAGATCGCCTCGAAGGCGATGAAGCGCGAGGTGAGCACGTCGACGCCCATGTCCGCGCAGTGGTGCTGCACCGCCTGGAACGCCCCGATCGGGGTGTCGAACTGCTGGCGCTCCGACGCGTACCCGACGGTCATGTCCAGCACCGCCTGGGCCCCGCCGACCATCTCGGCGCAGGTGGCCGCGGCGCCGTGGGCGGCGACCGTCTCGACGACCTCGCGGCCGCCGCCGACCTCGCCGAGGACCGCGCCCGCGGGCACCTCGACACCCTCGAGCTGCACCCTGCGCTGGTGGTCCGCGCCGACGGTCTCGAGCACCTCGGTGGTCAGGCCCGCCGTGCTCGTGTCGACGACGAGCGCCGTCAGGTCGTCGGGCCCTCCCGCCTCGTCACGGGCCACCACCACCAGCTCGTCGGCCGCGTGCGCGTAGGGCACGAACATCGCCTCGCCGTCGAGCACCCAGCCGTCGCCGTCGCGTCGGGCGACGACGTCGGAGCCCGAGGAGCCCCACCCCCCACCGGGGGCGGCCCGCGCGTAGCTCATGACGAGCTCGCCCCGCGCGATGCCGCCGAGGTACGACGCCCGCTGCTCCTCGCTGCCGTGCCGGGCGACGGCGAGGCCGCAGAGCACGACCGTGGGCAGGAAGGGGCTCGGCAGCAGGAACCGGCCCATCTGCTCGACGACGAGGCAGAGGTCGACGAAGCCGGCGCCGGCGCCGTCGTGCTCCTCGGGGACCACGAGGCCGGTCCAGCCGAGCTCCACCATCTCCTTCCACACCTCGGGCGAGTACCCGAGCTCGTCGTGGCGCATCTCGCGCACGTGCGACATGGGGCTGCGGGACTCGAGGAACTCGCCCGCCGTGGTGGCGATCAGCTCCTGGTCGTCGGTGAGGGTGAGGTCCATGGCCGGCGGCTCCCCCGTCTCAGCGCTGCGGGGGGATCTTGTCGGAGCGCACCCACACGCCGGGGCGCTCCTCCCAGAAGAGCTGCACCAGCACCCCGCCGGTGAGCTTCGGGTGGATGAACGCGTCGCGCCACGCGGCGCCGTCCGTGGTCCCGTCGTTGGGGTCGAACGTCTCGATCTCGTGGTGCTCGCACGCCCGCATGGCGGCGTCCCAGTCGCCCACCTCGAAGGTGACGTGGTGCACCGCCGGACCGTTCTTCTCGAGGAACCGGTCGATGAACGACTCCTCGCCCCGGGAGGTGATGATCTCCCAGCAGATGCTGGAGCCGGGCACGTTCATCACGAGGTCGGCCATGTCGGGATGCTCGTCCTCGGGCGTGCGCCACACCTGCACGAAGCCGGCGAGGTCCTCGTACCAGCGCGCCAGCTCGTCGCGGTCGCGGAACGCCTGGCAGACGTGGTCGATGCCGACGATCCCGAGGGACGGCGCGTCGGTGCTCCGGGTGCCCTCGCCCGACACCTTGCCGTCGTCGCCGCACATGGTGCCGGCGCCGGTCCCGCGGATGCGGAACAGGAATCCGGGGCCCTCGTCGGGGGGCGAGAGCGACGCCTCGATCCACTCGCCGGTCGAGCCGGCCGTCGGCTTGATGCCCCGCTGCTCGAGCTCGGCGGCGACGGCCCCGATGTCGGGCACCTCGAAGGCGACGTGGTGCAGGCCGGGACGCCCGCCCTTCTCGTCGAGGAACGCCTGGAACGGCGAGTCGTCGCTCGTGGGGGCCAGCACCTCCCAGTGGTGACCCCACGTGCCGGGGATCGCCAGGCGCGCCCCGGCGGAGGACTCCGCGTCGTGCTCCCACCGCTGGAGCGTCCGGAAGCCGAAGAGGCCCTCGAGCAGCTCCACCTGGGGTTCCAGGTCGGGTACGACCTGGGCGATGTGGTCGGTCCGGTAGATCTCCATGGTCATCTCCGCTCGTGTGCGTGCGTGTCGTCGGCGGACGGGTGCGGCTCGGGGCTCAGCCGACGTGGGGCTCGACCCAGTCGTAGCCGCCGTTGACCAGCTCCTTGACGAGCCGCAGGTTGTAGCGGTTCATCGCGCCGATGCGGTGCACCAGCTCCCAGACGTGCTCGTCGAAGTCGTCGGCCGGGTAGACCTCGTTCGCCAGGCCCAGCTCGTAGGCCTTCTGCCCGTCGACGGTGGCGCCGGTGAAGAGGAGCTGCTTCGCCCGAGCCTTGCCGATGCGCTGGGGGAGGCGCTTGACGCCGCCCCAGCCGGGGGCCGCGCCGCCGTAGGTGGGCTGGTCGGGGTCGCCGTCCTCGGTCATCTTGGGCCGGTAGGGTGGGTCTGCCGACAGGGTGATCTCGACGAGGCCCATGTTGGCGTTCTCGGAGGCGACGATGAAGTCGGCGCCGAGCGCGAACTCGAGGCCTCCGCCCACCGCGTGGCCGTGCACCGCGGCAACCACGGGCACCTCCATGCGCTCCATCATGGCGAAGGTCTTCTCGCCGAGGCGGCCCTGCTCCACGCGGTCCGCGTCGGTGAGCTCCTCCGACCACTTCAGGTCCATGCCCGCGCAGAAGGCGCGGCCCTCGCCGCGGAGCAGCACGACGCGGACGTCGTCGCGCTCGTCGAGGTCCGTGAAGGCCTCACGGAGCTCGTGCATCATCGTCGGGTTGAGGGCGTTGAGCTTGTCCGGCCGGTTCAGGGTCAGCCGGGCGACGTTCTCCTCGATCTTCACGTCGAGGGTCTCGTACGACATGTTCTCGTCCTCCCAGTGGCTTCTCGTGTCGGGCCTTCTCGTGTCGGGGCTTCTCGTGTCGGGGCTCCCCCGTTGTTACCTCACTTGCGGGGCAGGCCGAGACCTCGGGTGGCGATGACGTTGCGCTGGATCTCCGAGGTGCCGGCGAGGAAGGTCGCCGCGACCGAGTCGAAGCACAGGTGCGTGAACGCTCCTCCGAGCGGCGCGCCCCGACGCTGCCACAGCCCCGCGTAGGGCCCGAAGGCCTTGGCTCCGGTGCGGGCGAGGCGCTGGTGCAGCTCGGCGCTGAAGAGCTGGTTGATCGACGCCTCGTACTCGGGCACCTCACCGGCCGCCTGCTTCGAGACCGTGTAGCGGGCCAGGTTGGCGAGGACCCGGATCTCGGTGTGGCGCCGGGCGATCTCGTGGCGCAGCGAGTCCCCCCAGTCGCGGCGCAGGTAGCGCCCGCCCTCGTCGCTGCCCACGAAGTCGACCAGCTCCGAGAGCGCCTGCTCGTACTTGATCGTGGCGCCGATCCCCGCACGCTCGAAGGTGAGCGTGGTCATCGCGGCGTACCAGCCGCGGTTCTCCTCGCCGACCCGGTTCTCGACGGGCACCCGGACGTCTTCGAGGAACACCTCCCCGAAGGGGGCCGCCCCCCGGATGTCCTCGATGGGGTTGATCGTGACGCCGGGCGACGAGGCGTCGATCAGCAGCAACGTGATCCCGCGGTGCTTGCGGGCCTCGGGATCGGTGCGCACGAGCACGAACAGCCAGTCGGCGTACTGGGCGAGCGACGTCCACACCTTCTGCCCGTTCACCACGTACTCGTCGCCCTCGCGCACCGCCCGGGTGCGCAGCGACGCCAGGTCGGAGCCGGAGCCGGGCTCGGAGAAGCCCTGCGCCCAGGTGCGCTCCCCCCGGGCGGTCTTGGGGAGGTGCTCGGCCTTCTGCTCGTCGGTGCCGTGCTCGAGGAGCGTCGGGCCGAGGAGGAACACGCCGATGCCGTTCACGGTCGGCACACGGGCGCGCATCATCTCCTCCTGGAGGATGAGCTCCTCGACGGGGCTCAGCCCCGCGCCCCCGTACTCCTCCGGCCAGTGGGGTGCCGCCCACCCGCGCTCCGCGAGCGCCGCGGCCCACTCGGTGGCGGCCTTCCGGCGGTCCGGATCGCCCGAGCGGGCGTCCACGGTCCAGTTGTAGCCCCACACGTCCTCGGGCTCGAGGCTCTGCTCCCCCTCGGTGTCGGGCTCGTAGCCCTCCGGGAAGCGTGCTCGGATGAAGTCGCGCACCTCGGTGCGGAACCTCTCCTGCTCGGGGGTGTCCTTCCAGTCCATGGGTTCCTTCGCTCGCTGCTCTCGCTGCTCTCGGGCCGCCCGACCCTCCGACCGTCCGACTGTCCGGCTGCCCGCGTGCGGGGGCGTGCGCGGTCGCGCCGTCCGACTCTCGTCAGCTCGCCCGCTCGCGGGGAGCGACGCCGGGGTCGCGACCGGCGCCGCGCTGCGCCTCGCGGTCCCAGGTGGAGACCGTGAGGCCGTCGTCGCCCATCTCGCGGAGGCGGTGCTTGGCGACCTTGTCGTTGGGCGTGCGGGGGAGCTCGTCGACGATCTCGATGAACCGGGGCACCATGAACCCCGGCAGGCGCTGCTCGCAGTACGCGGCCAGCTCGGCCTCGTCGACCTCGGAGCCCGGCTGCGGCACGACCACGACCTTGACCTCCTCCTCCTCCAGCTCGGAGGGTACGCCGATGGCGGCGCACTCGAGCACCGCCGGGTGCAGGTTGACCTCGCACTCCAGGTCGAACGCGGAGATGTTCTCGCCCCGGCGGCGGATGGCGTCCTTCATCCGGTCCAAGAAGTAGAAGTACCCGTCCTCGTCGTAGTGCACGCGGTCGCCCGTGTGGAACCAGAGGTTCCGGAAGCACTCGGCCGTGGCGTCGTCGCGCCCGTAGTAGCCGGTGATGATCACGTACGGCTGCTTGGGACGCAGCACGAGCTCGCCCGGCTGGCCCGGACCGACGAGCCGGTCGTGCTCGTCGACGACCGCCACGTCGAAGCGCTCCTCGTGCGCCTGCCCCATCGAGCCGACGCGCCAGTCGCCGTAGGGGCTGGCGGTGGCGATCCCCGCCTCGGTGCTCGTGTAGGTCTCGACCGTGTGGGCACCGAAGCGCTCGTAGAACGGAGCGTCCAGCGAGGACTTGCCCATGTAGAAGGTCTCGAGCGGGTTGTCGCGGTCGTCGGGGCGCTCGGGCTGGTTGAGCAGGATCGGGATCATCGAGAAGACGCCCATGGCGGTCTGCGCGTCGAAGTGGCGGACGTCGTCCCAGAACCGCGTGGCGCTGAAGCGCTCCACGACGGCGACGCTGGTTCCCGAGACGAGCGCGGCGAGCGCGCCGTCCCAGAGTCCCGCGGCGTGGAACAGCGGGAGCGGGCAGTAGATGGTGCTGCTGCCGCCGCTCACGAACCGGCGCGAGTCGAGGGCGCAGACCAGCGGCAGCGCGTGCGGCACGACCGCCCCCTTCGCCCGACCGGTCGTGCCCGAGGTGTACATGATCGCCTGGATGTCGGAGAACTCGACGCCGGCCTTGGGGGCGTCGTCGCCGTGGTCGAGGAGCGCCGAGAAGCGCACGGCGGGGCAGCCGAACTGCTCGAGGCGCAGCCCCCGATCGCCGCGGGCGCCGACCGTGCTGCCGATGCTGCTCGCGCTCTCGGTGCCGTCGGTGCGGACCACGACGAGGCGCAGGCCGGGGACGCGGCTCCCGACCTCGGCGACGCGCTCGGCGTAGGGGCCGTCGACCACGAGCACCGAGGAGTCGGAGCTGTCGAGCACGTGGCGCAGCAGGTCCCCCTTGTAGGCGGTGTTGATCGGGACCGCCACGGCGCCGATGCGGGCGAGCGCGAAGAGGACGAGGAGGAAGTCGGCAGAGTTCGGCAGCATCACGGCGACGTGCTGGCCGGCCTCCACCCCGTGTGCGGCGAGGCCGGCGCCGAGGCGGCGCGCTGCGGCCTCGACGTCGCCGAAGCTCAGCTCGCCTTCGCGGAGCTTCAGGAACGTCTCGTTCCGGTGCGTCTCGGCGCGCTTCGCCAAGGCTCGTCCGAGCACCAGGTTGTCGAGGTCGTCGTCAAGCATTCCCTGCACCCGTCGCTCCGCGGCGGTGCGTGCCTATTTGTGTCCTCCGGGAACGCCCGTGTCAAACGGGGGCCCTTCCCCCGCCGCATCGGGTCCCGCTGCGGCTCCGTACCCCTCCCGGCGCCGTCCCACACACCCCGCGTCCGTGCACGCCGCGCTGCGCCGTGCGACGCCGTGGGGCGCCGTGGGACACTGCCGGCCACCATGGCGCGCCGCATCCGCCTCCTCACCGGGACCGCCGGGAACCCCTCCCTCGACACCGCCGTGTCACGGGTGGTCCTCGAGGAGGTCGGCGCCGGGGAGGCTCCCGAGACGCTGCGCCTGTACCGTCCCCAGCCGCACGTGGCGTTCGGCCGCCAGGACGCGGTCGCCGCCGGCTATCCGGAGGCCGTCGCCGCGGCGCGCGACCACGGCTTCGAGGCGGTCGAGCGCCTGGCGGGTGGCCGCGCCGCCGTGTTCCACGAGGACACGATCGCCCTCGCCTGGGCGGTCCCCGACCCCTCGGCGCGGGAGCGGATCCGCGAGCGCTTCGAGCTCGTCGCCGCGATCGTCGTCGACGCGCTGGGCGCGCTCGGCGTCGACGCCCGCGTCGGGGAGGTGCCCGGCGAGTACTGCCCCGGGGAGTTCAGCGTCAACGCGCGGGGCGCTCGCAAGATCATGGGCGTGGGCCAGCGCGTCGTGCGCGCCGCGGGCCACGTCGGCGGCGTCGTCGTGGTCGACGGATCGCGGCGGATCCGGGACGTGCTCGTGTCCGTCTACGAGCCGATGCGCTTCGAGTGGCGCCCGGAGGTCACCGGCAGCATCGCCGACGAGGTGGGCCCGGTCGGCTTCGACACGGCAGCCGAGGCTCTCCGTGAGCAGTTCGACCGGCGCTACGAGCTCGTCGCGGAGCCCCTCGACGACGGGCTCGTGGCGCGGGCCCGCCCCCGGGCCCGCGAGTTCGAGCCCTCCTGACCATCCCTCCTCCGGCAGCGAGCCGGGCACCGAGCCGGGCACCGAGCCGGGCAGCGCGCAGCAGTCCTGGCAGCCGGGACGTGTCCTCGAGGCGTGAGAGCACGTCGGCCTTCGACGCCTCCTCCTCGGCGAACACCGCCGCGATGGACGTCTCCACGACGGGCATCTGCGTCACCCATTGCACGACCGGGCGGCACGCGTCACACGGCACGACACCCGTCCGGGCGTGGAGATTCACCATTCCCGGCCCGGCACGGGGAGGCCACCACGCCCGTGACATTCGTCGCCGAGGGTGCTCGATCCCGAGGGTGTCCATCCCGATAGCCGTGATTCATTATTGTGCCCTATGCTGACCCGGTCAGTTGACCGCTATGCTGACCTGATCAGTTGATCGATTGACCCACCGCACAGAGGAGACCACCGATGCCCAAGACGAAGATGACCGAGGCGCACAAGCAGGCCCTGGCCGAAGGGCGTCGCCTCGCCGCAGACGTCAACGCCTACCTGAACGCCCTGGAAGCGCACAAGCCTCGGCGCGGACGCAAGAAGAGTCCGGAGGGCATCAGGAAGAAGCTGGCGACGATCGAGTCCGAATTGAAGGACGCGAACGGGATCCAGAAGGTCCAGTTGGCCCAGGACCGCATCGACCTCGAGAACGAGCTGGAGCAGCTCGAGCAGCGCTCCGACCTCGAAGAGTCGAAGCAGCGCTTCATCAAGTCGGCGAAGAAGTACAGCCAGTCGAAGGGCATCACCTACGCCGCGTGGCGCGAGGTCGGCGTTCCCGCCGATGTCCTGCGCCAAGCGGGGATCAACCGGGGTTTCGACCCCTCCGCCTGAGCGGCAAGTCCCGCTCGCGGCGGGTCCGACTCACCAACCCACGCCCGGGACCACCTGCGGGAAGGTGACGGGCTCGGCCCCGCGAGATCCCAAGAGCCGCCGCGCGACCGAGGCGATCCCGTCGGCCGACGCCGTCTCCGGCAACGCCTCCTCGCCGACCACCGGCCACGGCTCGACCAGACGGACGACGCCACCGCCGACGACGAAGCACTGGCCCGTGACCTCGCGGGCGTCGGGGCCGACCAGGTACGTGATCCACGGGGCGACGAGGCGGGGGTGCAACGACTCCCAGGCGCCGTCGTCGCCGGCCGACTCGAAGTTCGCCGCCGTCAGGCGCGTGTACGCCCGGGGGCACACCACGTTGGAGGTCACCCCGTAGCGTCGACACTCGCGGGCGACGGCGAGGGAGAACCCGGGGATGGCGGACTTGGACGCGTCGTAGTTCGACTGTCCCGGCGCGCCGTAGAGACCGGACTCCGAGGAGGTGTGCACGAGGCGTCCGTCCACCGGGCCGCCGAGCCGCTTGGACTCGTCCCGCCAGTACGCCGTCGCCCACCTCGTGACACAGAAGTGACCCCGGAGGTTCACGCGCACCACCGCGTCCCACTCGTACGGACGCATGGTGAAGACGGTGCGGTCCCGCAGGATCCCGGCGTTGTTCACGACCCCGTCCAAGCGGCCGAACGTGTCCACGGCCGTCGCCACCACTCGGCGCGCCTCGTGGAAGTCCGCCACGTCGTGCTCGCTCACGACCGCGGCGCCCCCGTCGGCCTCGATCTCGGACACCACCTCGCGGGCGGGACCACCGCCCTGTCGGTCGTCCTCCGGGCCGGCGACGTCGTTGACCACGACCCGCGCCCCGAGGCGGGCGAGCGCGAGGGCTTCCTCGCGCCCGATCCCCCGACCGGCCCCTGTCACGACGACCACCCGGCCGTCAAGACCCGTTGCCACGTCGCTCCTCCACGAGTCGACGGGCCAGGCCGACGATGTCGTCCAGCGACGAGCCCGGCGGGAAGCAGTGGACGCCCCGGCCCTCCAGGCGTTCCGACGCCCACGGCGGGATCGTCCCTCCCGCGAGCACCGGGATCTCGTCGCCCGCGAGGGCCTCGTCGAGCTCGTCGAGGATCCGCTCGACCACCTCGACGCGTCCGCCCACGTTGAGGCCGAGGAGCGCCGGGTCCTCCTGGCTCACGGCGGCGACGATCTGGTCGGCGTTCGCCATCCCGAGGAGCACCACCTCGAACCCGGCCTCCCGCATCGCTCGGGCGACAGCTCGCACGCCCCTCCAGTGTCCGTCGAGGCCGGTCTTGGCGACCACGACCTTGGGCCGACCCGCCTCCCGTGCTGTCTCCTCCGACATCGTCGCGTCCTTTCGGGATCCCACGGGGATCAGAACTCGATCGGGATCTTCCAGTCGCCGAACACGTCCCGGAACACCTCGCCGATCTCGCCGATGGTCACCTCCGAGCCGACCGCCTCGAGCAGGGCGGGCATGACGTTGTCGTCGCTGCGGCACGCCCGCTCCAGCGCCTTCAGCGACGCCGAGGCGGCTCGGCTGTCCCGCTCACCTCGGACCCGCTGGAGGCGTTCCACGCCGCGGTCGAAGGCGTCGCTCACTCCCCCGAAGCCCTCCACGTGGAAAGGAGAGACGTCGTCGACGCCTTCGTGGACTCCGACCACGGTCCGCTGCGGCCCCCCGCCGCGCAGCTCCTCCCACTGGCTCTCCTCGGCCGTCCGGTGGAGCCAGCCGCTGTCGAGAGCAGCGACGAACCCGCCCTGCGCCTCGATCTCCTCGAGGAACTCCCACGCCCGTGCCTCGACCTCGTCGGTGAGCGCCTCGACGTAGTACGAACCCCCGAGCGGGTCGGCGACCGCGGTCAGGTTCGACTCGTGCTGGAGGATCTGCTGGATCCTGACCGACGTCTGGTGGGCGTGCTCGGAGGGCACCCCGATCGCCTCGTCGTAGCCCGAGACGCCGAGCGACTGCGTCCCCCCGAGCACCCCGGCGAGACCCATGACCGCGCCCCTGGCGATGTTGTTGAGGGGCTGCTGGTAGGTCATCGCCGAGCCCGCGGTGAGCGAGTGGATCCGGAGCCTGAGAGCCCGCTCGTTGGTGACTCCGTAACGGTGGCGCAGGAGGTCGTGCCACATGCGCCGCGCGGCGCGCAGCTTCGCGACGTCCTCGAACAGGTCCATCCCCGTCCGCAGGTTGATGCCCCCGACACCCGCTGCGAACTCGTCCGGGGTGTGACGACCCCGGCGCTGGACTCCGTCGAGGTACTCGATGGCGTTCGCCAGGACCGCACCGAGCTCCTGGTGCGCGTTGAGCCCTGACTCGGCGCCGTTGTATCCGGCAATGGAGACCGGCACCCAGTGCGGGAGCTCACGAATGCAGAACTCGATGATGTCGCAATTCAGCCGCAAACCGGCGCTCGGCGGGATCTGCTGCTTGGTGATGCACCCGAGATACGTGAGGAAGAAGTCGCTCTGCCCCGTGCCGTACAGGGACTCGAGCGGGATGCCGCGACGCTGCGCGACGGTCCAGTAGGCGGCGAGGGTGAACGGGCCGTGCTGGACCACTCCCCCGCCGGGATGCGCGTAGACGCGTCCGAGGTCGATGCCGTCGAGGACCGTCTCGTAGTCGCGCACGCTCAGGATCACCGCACCCATGAGACCCACGTCCTCACGGCGTGCCGCGACCTCGGGGTGGTCGACGTCGTAGAGGTGGTCGGCGGTGTTCCGGTCGTGCTCCATGATGAAACCGGTCTCGCCCTGATCGAGGAGGAACTTGATCCTGCGGCCCTCGTCCTCGGGGTTCCCGAAGCCCGAGAGTTGGAAGATGCGCCACGGCCGGGTGCGGTACATGCCCTCGTAGGCTCCACGGACGAACGGCGGCACGCCCGGACCGGCCCCGAGTTGCTCCTCGCGTCCGGGATCCACGTCCTTGCCGGTGTACCACGCTTTAACCGGAATGCCGGACGCAGTTTTCCAGTCATTTTCCATTGATCGATCCCCACTCATACGCTATTGTTCCACGGGACATTGCAGACCGAAGCCGATCGACCGACGTCGGTCGCCGCCGAGATGGAGGAACGCCGATGCCCGTCGACCCGCGAACCCCGGTCATCGTGGGGGTCGCCCAGTTCAGCCGGCGGGCGGATCGCCTCGAGGAAGCCGACGAGCCCGCCGAGATGATGGTCGAGGCGCTCCGGCGCGCCGAGCTCGACGCCTCGGCGCCCGGCCTGCTGGCGCGTGCGGACTCGGTCCGCGTCGTCGAGTGCGTCTCCTGGCGCTACGGCCCCGACCCCGCGGCGGCGGTGGCCGAGCGGGCGGGCGCACGTCCCCGGGAGACGGTCACGACCACCAGCGGCGGCAACAGCCCCCAGATGTTGCTGAACGCCACGGCCGAGGGGATCCGGCGGGGCGAGTTGGGCCTGACCTTGATCGCCGGAGCCGAGGCCGTCCACACGAGACGCCGCGCTCGGCGCCAGGGGGTCCGCTTGCCGTGGAGCGAGCGCCGCGCCGACCCGGACCCGTTGGTGCTCGGCGACCCCCGCGACGCACGGCATCCGGCGGAGACCGATCGGGGGTTCGACATCCCCCTCGACTACTACCCGCTGTTCGAGCAGGCGCTGCGCGCCCGCCGAGGGGCGACCAGCGAGGATCACCTCGCGGCGATCGCCCGCCTGTGGTCCCGCTTCAGCGAGGTCGCGGCGGCGAACCCCCACGCGTGGTCCAGGCGCAGCTTCTCCACCCGGGAGCTCCTCTCCGCCGAGGACGGGAACCGTCTCGTCGCGCTCCCCTACCGCAAGCTGATGACCGCGAACATCGACACCGACCAGGCGGCTGCGCTCGTGGTGTGCCCGGCCGCCGTCGCCGACGACCTCGGGGTCCCCCGCGACCGCTGGGTCTTCCCCCACAGCGGTGTCGACGTCCACGACCACTGGTACGTCTCCGAGCGTCCCGACCTCGGTGCCTCCCCCGCGATCCGGATCGGCGGGCGCACGGCGCTCGAGCTCGCCGGCATCGCCGCGGACGAGCTCGACTACGTCGACCTCTACTCCTGCTTCCCCTCGGCCGTCCAGATCGCCGCCCACGAGCTGGGGTTGTCCCTCGAGCGCGACCTCACCGTCACCGGCGGTCTGTCGTTCGCCGGCGGACCGGCGAACAACTACGTGAGCCACTCGATCGCCTCGACCGTCGAGCTCCTGAGGGAGCGTCCCGACGCGACGGCCCTCTGCACGGCGATCGGCTGGTTCTGCACCGTCCACGCCTTCGGCGTGTACTCGGGAACGCCGCCTCACGACAACTTTCGCTACTCGAACCCCCAGGACCGGATCGACGCGCTCCCGTCGCTCCGCCTCGACCGGGAGCACACCGGTCCGGCCGTCGTGGAGTCGTACACGGTCAGGTACTCGCGCGACGAGGCGCCCGAGGTCGGCCGCGTCGCGTGTCGTACCCCCGCCGGAGCGCGTGCGTGGGCCGCGACCCGCGATCCCGACACCGTCGCCGTGCTCGAGTCGGAGGACGTCCTGGGCGTGGAGGCCCACGTCGACGCCGACGGCGACTTCCGCTTCCACTGAGGCGCCGGGAGCGCTCACCGGTCGTCGTCCTCCTCGTGAGCGTCCCCGTCGGGCGACACGTCGTCTCGTCCCCCGAGGATCCGCGCGTACGTCTCGTCGAGCTCCGCGGCGTCGGCCAGACCGGCCTCCACCATGGGGTGCAGGGCCCGCGCCATCGACGCCTCGATCCGCAACCCGGTGGCCAGGTCGAGGTCCGGTGCGGCGGTCACGAGCTGCTTCGCCACCCGGACGGCCTGGGGTGGTCTGCGAGCCAGCTCCACCGCGGTCTCCAGAGCGTCGTCGAGCACGGAGCCGGGAGCCGTGACGCCGTTGACGAGGCCCACCCGGAGCGCTTCCCGCGCGTCGATGGAGTCGCCGAGGAGATGCAGCTCGAGCGACTTGGCGACCCCCAGCAGGCGCGTGAGGCGCTGGGTGCCCCCGGCGTAGGCGACGGCCCCGAACTTCACCTCGGGCAGGCCGATCGTCGCCGACTCGTCCATGTAGCGGAAGTCGCACGAGATCGCGAGCTCGCATCCGCCCCCGATCGCGGCGCCGTTGATCGCGGCGATCGTCGGATGGGGCAGCTCCGCGATCCGCACGAGCAACCGGCGGACGCTGTCCACGAACCTCCCGTCCCGACCCTCCTCACGGAGGTCGCCTCCCGCGCAGAAGTGGCGTCCGGTGCCGGTGAAGATCGCGGCGCGCACGCTCTCGTCGGCTTCGAGGTCGGCGACCACCCGGTGCAGCTCCGCGACCATCCGGACCGTGTAGGAGTTCGCGCGGTGCGGGCGATCGAGGATGACGACCGCGACGCTTCCGTCCGGGCCCCGCCGTTCGACGACGAGGTCCTCGTGCTCAGCCACGGCCCCTCACCACTCCCGTCTCCACGACCGCACTCCTCTCGCCGGCGGCAGCGCTGCGACGCCCGCTCATCACAACACCGCCATCGGGTTGACCGGTGACCCCGTGCCCCGCGCGATGCGCAGCGGCGACACCGTGAAGAAGAACTCCCACCGTCTCGCCTCGCGACACTCGGCACCGAGTCGCTCCAGCTCGAGGTTGTCCACGATCCACAGACCCATCGCGACGATCCCCACCGTGTGCACCGGGAGGCCGAGACGCTCGTACGGCGACGGCGTCGCATCGGCGACGTAGTCGGTCCCGAGCACGGCGACCCGATGCTCGTGCAACCACGGCAGGCAACGCGCACCCAGACCGGGCAGGCCCGCCTCGTCGTCCAAGCTGGCAGCGGTGCCGGTCTCGGAGCGCCCGAAGCGGACCAGGACGAGATCTCCTGCCTCGAGGCGCACTCCCGCCGCCTCGGCGCAGCGGTCGAGCTCGTCGGGGCCCACCGACTCACCCGGCGCGACCGGTCGCCCCCGTCGTCCGGCCACGTCGAGGAGGACGCCGCGCCCGGCGATGCCGTCACCGGCAGCGTCGACTCCGCCCGCTGTGGCCCCGTGGCGCGCGGTGACCGCCGATGCGTCGCGACCGCCGTACATCCGGCGTCGCCACAGCATGTGCGAGTGGGCGTCGAGGTGGGTGACGGTGACTCCGTGCCACCCGATCCCCAGCCAGTCGACCGTCGAGGAAGCTCCGTCGTCGGGCGCGTCCGCGCCGTCCGACATCATGAGGTGCAGGACCGGCGACCCCGGTCGGTCGGACTTCGCGGTGATCGAGCGGCCGCAACCCACGACGCGGCCCTCCCGAACCAGGCGTGCGGCGTCCACCCGTCGCTCCGGGGTCAGGTGGTTGAGCGTCCCCTGCTCGTCGGAGGCGCCGAAGCGACCCCAGTTCGACAGCTCGTCGAAGTACCCGAGCAGGGTCTCCTCGGTGGGGTCGGCGCCGGGGTCCTCGCCCGACTGCGGCGGCGCGGTGGTGTGGCCGTCAGCGCCCATCGGATCCCAGACGCTCGAGCAGGTCCCACGTGAGCGCCAGGTAGTCGGCGGACTCCATGATCGAGCGGATCTTCCTCGCCTCCTGCTCCGCCATCGGCTCGACGCCCGTGCCTTCGAGGTGACAGTCCACGCGGGCCGCCTCCTCGAGGGTGACGTGGAGGGCGGCGGCGCGCGGGAGATCGGCACCCACGGTGATGCCTCCGTGGTACGGGATGAGGAGGGCCGACGCGGCGCCCAGCGAGGGTGCCACGCTGTCGAGCTCGTCGTCGCGGCTCACGACGAGGTCGTCACCGAGGAAGTAGGTGCTCTTCACGTTCAACATCCGCAGCGGCCGGCGCAGCGCGGTGAGCGTGGTGATCCACTCGGCGTGGCTGTGGACGATCGCGCCGACGTCGGGACGGGCCCGGTAGATGGCGTTGTGGAAGCTCACGCCGGGGCTGGGCAGGCTCTCCCCGGAGATCACGTCGCCGGTCTCGATGTCGACGCCGACCACGTCGCTCCCGTCGATCTCCGCGAACTCGCGGTCCACCCGGTTCACCCAGTACGAGCCTCCGTCGTCGGCCCGGAGGCTCACGTGTCCTCCGATCCCCGCTCCGAGGCCCTTGGCGTCCAGCGCCCGGCACGCGATCGCGACCTGCTCCCTCGGGTCTGCACTCGCCATCTCCCTCGCTCCTCTCTGTTCCCGTCTCGACCATGGTCTCCGGTCGACGCGCTCCGTGCGCGCCACCGCGTCGACCGGCGTCCGCTCACCCCACGGCGGCCCGGCCCGCTCCGTCTCCGAGCCGTCGCTCCACCTCTTCACCGACTCGTCGGATCGTCGCCTCCGCCCCGGCGAGGTCGCCTCGCTCGCTGCCGGTGACGTTGAGGACGACGGTGTCGGCACCGGCGTCCAGGTACTCGACGCAACGCTCCACCACGGCCCCTGCGCTCCCGAGCGCGCAGAAGTGGTCGACCACCGACCCGTCGAAGCCGGCGAGCGCCTCCCGCCGCCGACCGTCGCCCCACAGCTCGACGACCTCGTCCAGACCCGGGACGAGACCTTCGAAGGCCGGACGATGCGACGAGACCATCGCGTAGGGCAGGAGGTACCGGCGGAAGCGCTCCCGCACGTCCTCGCCACGGCCCTCCGCGACGTGGGTCGGGATGGCCGTGGCGACGACGTGGAGGTCCGAGCGGTCCCGACCGGCGGCCTCCAGGCCCCGGCCGAGCGTCGCGGCCCGCGACGGCAGCGACGCGGGTGGGACCAGCGACAGGAAGGCACCGTCGCCGATCTCACCCGCCAGGCGCAGCATCTTCGGCCCCACCGCGGCCAGGAAGACGAGCACCGCAGCCGGTGGATGGTCGAGCCGGAACCCGTGCATCGCCGTGGTCGGCCCCTCGTGGTGCACCACCTCACCCGCCAGGGCGCTGCGGAGCACCCCGACGTACTCCCGCATCATCTGCACGGGGCGCGTGTGCGCGATGCCGTGCCAGTCGGCGACCACGGGACTGCTCGCCCCGACGCCGGCGATGACCGGGCGCTGCGCGAGCGAGCGCACGGACGCGAACCCCATCGCGGCCACGGTCGGGGGACGGGTGAGGGCCGGGAGGACGGCGGAGGCCAGCGCGGCGCTGCGCGTGTCGCGCGCGAGCGTCGCGAGCAGCGCGAACAGCTCGGTGCCGGCGACCTCGCCCACCGTGACCAGCTCGAAGCCGGCGTCCTCGCCGGCGCGCGCCAGCCTCGACAGCTCGGCGACGGTGTAGCCCTCGTCGACCGGCAGGGCGATTCCCACACGCGGGAGCATCATGGACCCCGTCGACCGCGGTTCCTCGCGTGCAGGCGGCTCTCGGACTGGGTTTCGCGCACGGCGCACCCCTGCGTCGGACGAGTCCGCCCCCGGCGGGTGACGGTGCTCGACGGGTAGTCTAACGGACGTTCGTCAGCTAGTGTATCGGCGAGGCGACCACCGCTTCAACAGGCACCGCGCGAGGAACGTGCGCGTGGGACGTCGGATGAGGACGACAACGAGGAGGTGGCGCGGTGTCGTGGAACTACGCCCGGGTGTGGGAACGGCTCGCAGCCGCGGTGGGTGATCGTACGGCCATCGTCGGTGATCACCGCCGCCTCACCTTCGCCGAGCTCGACGCGCGGGCCGAGCGCGTGGCCGCCCTGCTCGAGGGTGCGGGCCTCGAGCCCGGGGACGTGGTCGCCATCGACCTCGTCAACGGCCCCGAGTACCTGGAGTCCTTCTTCGGCGCCCTCAAGGCCCGCTGCACGCCGGTGAACGTCAACTACCGCTACGTCGGCCACGAGCTGGGCTACCTGCTCGAGGACTCGAAGGCCGCCGCGCTCGTCCACCACGAGCAGTTCGCTCCCGTCGTCGCGGCGGCCCTCGAGACCGCGCCGGCGCCGCGGCTCGTGCTCCAGGTCCCCGACGGAACGGGCAGGTCCCCGGTCCGGAGCGCTCGCCCCTACGAGTCGGCGCTCGCCTCCGCGGGCCCGAGGGAGGAGCCACGACGCTCGCCCTCGGGGGACGACCTCATCGTGATCTACACCGGAGGTACGACGGGGAAGCCCAAGGGCGTGATGTGGCGCAACGACGACCTCTACGTCGCCCTCTGGCAGGTACGCCGGCCCGGCACCGAGCCCCCCGACCCGGTCGAGTGGTGCACGGGCGGCGGGCGAGCACCCACGTCGCTGCCGGCCTCGCCGCTCATGCACGGAACCGCGCTGTTCATCACCCTGTCGACGCTGAGCGGCGGCGGGACGGTGGTCCTCGCCGAGGAGCCGGGGCTCGATCCCGAGCGGATCTGGAGCAGCGTCGAAGCGCACCGCGTCGAGGTCCTGACCATCGTCGGTGACGCCTACGCTCGGCCGTTGCTGACGAGCCTGGCCGCCCACCCGCAGCGTTGGGACCTCTCGAGCCTCCGGGCCGTCATGTCGTCCGGGGTCCTCCTCAGCGCCGACGCCAAGCGCGAGCTGCTCGAGCACCTGCCGGACGCCGCGGTCATCGACACGCTCGGCTCGACCGAGGGTGTCATCACGTCCTCCGTCACGGACGCGTCGCACCCCGACGCGGTCGCGGCGGGAACCTTCGCGCCGCGCCGCGACGTCCGGGTGATCTCCGAGGAGACCGGCGACGACGTGCGACCCGGTTCGGGGGAGGTCGGTCTGCTCGCCGTCGGCGGTCGTCTCCCGATCGGGTACCACAACGATCCCGAGAAGACCGACGTGACCTTCCGGACCATCGACGGGAAGCGCTACACCTTGGCCGGCGACCACGCGCTCGTCGAAGCCGACGGCCGCATCCGGCTGCTCGGGCGGGGCTCGGCCTGCATCAACACGGGCGGCGAGAAGGTGTTCGCGGAGGAGGTCGAGCTCCTGCTCCGCGAGCATCCCGGCGTCGCCGATTGCGCGGTGGTCGGTGTCCCCCACGAGCGGTGGGGCCAGATGGTCGTCGCCCTCGTGGTGCCCCGCGAGGGAGCATCGCTGTCCCACCACGAGCTCGATGCCTACGCCCGTGACCTCCTGGCCGGCTACAAGCGCCCCAAGCACTATCTGGTGCTCGACGAGATCCCCCGCTCCGCTGCCGGCAAGCCCGACTACCCGGGTCTGGAGCGCCTGGCGGCGCAGCGGCTCGGCTCCGACGCGTCGGCGTGACGTGCGCACCTCGACGCGACCCACCGGGGACCGGAGACCCCCTTCCAATTCTCTCGAACGATCGTTAGGCTATGGTCAGGGCGACGCACCGGAAGGACCGGAAGGAGCGGAGATGGACGCGACACCCGACCACGCAACCGGGCCCCCGCGCCAGGAGATCGCGCTGGCGTGTCGGGCGCTCTACGACGCCCACTGCATGACCGGGATCGGCGGTCACGTCAGCGTGCGAGCGGACGACGGCACCACCTACTGGGTGAACTGCCTGGACAAGGAGTTCTCCGAGATCACCGAGGACTTCGTCGTCCGGATGAGCCCGACCGGCGAGGTGATCGAAGGCGGCTCCGGGCCCAGCCCCGGCGTCTACTTCCACCCGCAGATCTACGCCTCGCGCCCGGACGTGCACGCGATCATCCACACCCACGCCCCGTGGCTCAGCAAGCTCGCCGCGCTCCGGCGCCCGCCCCGCATGCTCAACGTCGACAGCGTCTTCTTCCACGAGGACTGCGCGGTCACCGACGACCCCCTCGACGGCATCGCGGAAGGCCTCGGGAAGGCGAACAACGCGATCGTCCCGCATCACGGCGCCGTCAGCGTGGCCGGCGACCTCGGCCGCGCGGTGGCCCTGCACATCGTCTTCGAGTACGCCGCCTACCTGGATCTCTGGCTCGGCGACCGCGCCGAGCCGATGGCCCTCGAGGACGTCGTCCGGACCCGGGAGCTCATGGAGCGGACCCAGAAGCTCGAGCTGACCTGGGAGCTCCTGCGGCGCAAGGCCCTCGCGGGCGTGCCGGGACGTCCCCTCGCAGCCGTCGGTTGACCTCCCCGGGGCGGGGGTGCGCGGCCCGCGGGTCGCGCACCCCCGCTGAACCCGTCCGGGCAGCCGACGGGCCCAGAACACGACCCCGAACACAGCGACGACCGAGCAGGAAGAGGAAGCATGCAGACGAGCAGCAGCCACGTGTCGTCACCACATCCGGTCCTCAGCGGCGCGGCGACCTACGGGCTCGCCCGGATCGGGCACGCCAACCTCGACCTCTCCCCGGAGGAGGTTCCCCGTGAGATCGCGCTCGCCTGCCGCGCCCTGCACGCCGAGGGCTGCATGAAAGGCATCGGCGGCCACGTCAGCGTGCGAGCACCCGGAGAGCGGGCCTACTGGATCAACCCGCACGACCTCGAGTTCTCCGAGGTCGGTGAAGCCGACATCGTGAAGATGAGCTTCTCGGGCGAGCTGCTCCACGGCTCGCGGTACCCGAGCCCCGGCGTCTACTTCCACCCCGACGTCTACGAGCGCCGCCCCGAGGTGACCAGCGTCGTCCACACCCACTCCCCCTGGATGACGCGGCTCGCCGCCCTCCGGCGCTCGCTGCGGATGGTCAACGTGGTGAGCGTCTACTTCGAGGGCGACCTCGTCGTCACCTCGGACCCGCTCGAGCGCATCGCCGAGGGCCTCGGCACCGCCTCCAACGCGCTGATCCCGTACCACGGCAGCCTCACGGTGGGGACCTCGCTCGGCGAGACGATCGCCATGCACACCACCCTCGAGGAGGCCGCTCACCTCGACCTGACCTGCGACTCCGACGTCGAGCCCATGCCGGCCGAGGACGTCGAGCGCATCCGGCAGGTCATGGTCGGGACCGACTACCTGGAGAAGACCTGGGAGCTCCTCCGCCGCAAGGCGGCCGCGGAGCTCACCACCGCGGGATCGATCGCACCCGCCTCCCTGTAGATCCCTCGCGGCTCACCGACCCGCGAGGCGGTTCAGGTCGTCGTCGAGGCCGAGCATGCGGAGCGCGTTGGTCCGGACGACCTTCTCGATCACCGCGTCGTCGAGCCCCTTCGTCAAGCGCTCGGCCGTCTCCGCGCAGTCCGGCCACGTGCTGTCGGCGTGCGGATAGTCCGTCTCGTACATCACGTTGTCCACGCCGATCTCCTCCAGCGAGCGCACCCCGTGGGGATCGTCGAAGAAGCTGCAGAACACGTTGCTGCGGAAGTAGCTGCTCGGGGGCTCGGGCACCGTGCTCCCCGTCACCTGGTTCCAGGACCGGTGGATGTCCCACACGGCGTCGGCGCGCTCGAGGACGAACGGGATCCAACCGATCTGTGACTCCCCCAGGTAGATCCGCAGATCGGGGTGGCGCACGAGGATGCCCGAGAACAGCCAGTCGCTCAGCGCCAGCGCAGCGTTGAGCTGGGTCACCGTGTTCACGACCGCGCCCGGCGCGTCGGCCGAGGTGGTGGGCAGCTTGGATCCCGAACCGATGTGGAGGGACAGCACCACGCCGGCCTCCTCGCAGAGCGCGAAGAGCGGCTCCCAGTGGCCGCTGTGGATCGACGGCAGGCCCAGGTACGGCGGGACCTCCGGGAAGGTGATCGAGCGCACGCCCCGCTCGACGTTGCGCGCCAGCTCCTCGACGCAGGCGTCGACGTCCCACAGCGGCAGGATGCACATCGGCACGAGCCGGCCGCCCGAGCTCCCGGCCCACTCCTCGACCATCCAGTCGTTGTACGCCCGGATGCAGGCCAGACCGAGCTCCTTGTCCCGGGCTTCGACGAACGTCTGGCCGGCGAAGCGCACGAACATGTTGGGGAAGCACATGGAGGCGTCGATCCCCGCCACGTCCATGTCCTCGAGGCGCGCGCTTGGCTCGTAGCAGCCCGGCCGCATCTGGTCGAAGGTGATCGGCACCATCTCGACGTCGTGGTGGGGGACGCCGGCGGCCGCAGCCGGTCGGAACAGCGGCGACCGCAGGTCCTCGAAGTACCACACGTCGCACGGCTCGCCGTCGTCGGTGAACTCGTACTCGAGCTCGCCGCTCGCGATCGACAGGTTCCCGATGCCCTGACGGACGATCCGGGGACCGACGTCGCGGTACCGGGACGGCAGTCGGTCCGTCCACAGCGTGGCGGGCTCGACGACGTGGTCGTCCGGCGAGACGATGCCCGGAACGGTGCTCATGTCGACTCCTTCGCGTCGGTCGTCTCCGGCTGGCTCATGCGTCCGGCCTCCCGTTCGGCCCACCCGAGGTCCGACCCACGGGGTGGTCGTAGGGATGCCGGTAGGAGGGACTGCCCCCGAGGAGCTCCTCGACGTCCGAGGCCACCTCGGACAGGCGGTCCGCGACCGCGTCCTCGGCGCGGTAGTCGAACGGGTCGCCGAGCTGCGCCTCCCCGCCGTCTCCCGGACCGAGCGGATGCTCCAGGTACCACCGAGCCGTCCTCGCCAGCGCCACCCGAGCGGGGACGGGTCGGTACCCCAGCAGCCGCCTCGCCTTGCCGACGTCGAGGATCCGGTGGCCGATCCGCCACGGGTACCGGGCGTAGACGTAGGCCGGCGCGGCGAGATCGAAGGGCACGGAGACGAGCTCGAACTCGTGACCGACCGCGGCCGCGATCGTGGCTGCCCACTCGCGAAGCGTCAGGGCTTCCCCGTCACCGCAGTTGAAGATCTCGCCCGACGACCGCTCGGGATGGTCGACCGCGCCCAGGAGGATCCGCGCGGCGTTCTCCGAGAACAGGCGGGTCTCCATGAGCAGACCCCCGTCGGGCACCAGGAGCCGACGGCGGCCGTCGCGGGCGCGGCGGACGACGCTCCACTCCACCGGCGCCAACTGCCGGGGCCCGTAGAGGCGCGGGTAGCGGAGCATCGTCGCCCGGAACTCTCCCCGGTGGTGCCACTCCATGAGCAGGCGCTCGCTCTCGACGGCGCGCTCCGCGAACTTCCCGCTGACCTCCAGGGGCACGCCCTCGTCGACCGGCGGTAAGCTCGGCGAATACTCGACGGGAGGGACGTCGGACTCGTCGCCGTCTCGCACCAGGAGCCTGCCGTCGACCCAGCCCGGGTAGAAGACACCGCCGACCGCCATGATCCGCTCGGTGCGGCCCCGGAGCACGTCCGCCACCACGCGCATGCGCCCGTACAGGCACACCGAGAGGTCGAAGGTGCGGTCCTCGAGCGCCGCTTCCAGGGGCTCCCGGAAGTGCGGATCGACGTGGATGTGCTCGACGTCCCGGGAGAACTCCACCTCGTGGCGCCCGGTGTGCAACACGGCCACCTCGTGGCCGCGCTCGAGCAACCCCTCGACCACGAGCGGCCCGCTCGGCCCCGTGCCCCCCACGACGAGGGTCCGCGGCGCGCTCACGCCGTGGTCTCCTCGGACGCGGGGCAGGAGCGCATCAAGCCGACGCCCGCTGCGCGAAGCGCTCCACCGCCGTCGACCGCAGCTCCTTCTTGTCGATCTTGCCGAGGAACGTCTCGGGCAGCTCGTCGAGGGTGGCCACGTGTTGGGGGACCTTGTAGTGGGCCAGCAGCTCCTCGCAGTGACCGATCAGCTCGTCGTCCGACGCCCGGGCGCCTTCGGCGAGGACGACGAAGGCGACGATGGACTCCTGCTTGAGGTCGTCGGGGATCCCGACCACCGCCGCGTCCTTGACGGAGGGATGCTCGATCAGGACCCGCTCCACCTCGGCGGCACCGATGTTGTAGCCGGAGCGCTTGATCATGTCCTTCTTGCGCTGGGCGAAGAACAGGTATCCGTCCTCGTCCACGTAGCCCATGTCGCCGGTGTAGAGCCACCCGTCCCGCAGGACGGCGGCGGTCTCGCCCTCCTGCTTGTAGTAACCGGGGCTGAGCCCGTAGGGGGAGATCGAGCGGACCACGATCTCGCCCACCTCGCCGGGCCCCAGCTCGCGGTCGTCCTCGTCGTCGACGATCTTGATCTGGTAGCCGGGCACCGGCGGCCCGCTCCCCTCCTTCCAGAGGGCGTCCACCGGCGAGCAGCACACGATGCCGGCCTCGGTGAGGCCGTAGAGCTCCACGAGGCGGATCCCGAAGCGCTCCTCGAAGGCGATGCGTCGCTCGGCGTCGAGCTCCAGCGCGAAGTGGGCCCGGTAGAGACGGTGCGCGCGGTCGCGGTCGGTCGGCTCGGTGCTGAGCAGGTACTTGACGTGGGTGGCGTTGAACGCGGTCACGGTGATGTCCCGCGTGATCACCACCTCCACGAAGTTGCTGACGCTGAACTTCGGCAGCAGGACGATCGTGGCCCCCCGCAGGACCGCCGGGAGCAGCAGGGCGATCCCGCCGTTCGAGTGGTACATGGGGAAGTAGTGGAGGACCCGGTCGTCCCTTGTGTAGTGGTAGGCCGCGGCCCAGTTGTGCGCGTAGAGCAGCAGGTTCCCGTGGTTCAGCATCACGCCCTTGGGGCGCGCGGTGGTGCCGGAGGTGTACATGATCATCGCGAGCTCGTCCGGTGACGGCTGCGGGCGCGACGTGCCCGACTCCGGCTCGTCCAGCATCGCGTTGAGCTCCGCCGAGCCCGCCGCCAGCCGACCCGGCTCGGCGAGGAGGACGGTCTGGTCCCCCTCCGCCGCGGCCACCGCCTCGCGGATCATCGACTCGGACCCGACGTCGGCGATCACGACGGTCGCGTCCGAGTGCTCGATCTGGTAGCGGATCTCGTCCAGCTTGTAGAGCGTGGAGCACGGGACGACGACGCACCCCGCTCGTTGGATCCCGAACCACGCCGCCACGTACTCCGGGGAGTTCTCGAGGTAGAGCATCACCTTGTCCCCGGTGGCGAGCCCCTGTCGGTCGAGTCCGTCCGCGATGCGCTCGACGTAGGACCAGAACCGCGCGTAGCTGATCACCTCGTCCTGGTACTCGATGAACGTCTTGTCGGGGATGCGCCGGGCGTCGTCCTCGAGCGCGGCGAGGACCGTTCGTCGGGCGACGGTGTCGTGCGGCATCGTCGATGCTCCTCTCGTGGCGCGGTCAGGGCTCGCTGGTCGGTCCGTGCTCGGAAGGGGACGCCGGCAGTGGGCCGACCTCGTCGAGGAACTCCTCGAGCAGGCTCACCAGGGCGGCGGGGTTGTCCCCCTGGACCGTGTGCCCCGCGCCGCTCACGCTCACGGCCCTCGCCCCGGGCACGTCCGCGACGAAGTCCTCGGCCGCGTCGGCCGAGATGACGTCGCTCTGCTCGCCGAACGCGAGCACCATGGGGCAGGCGAGCTCCGCCACCTCGTCGGCCAACCGCCGGTTGTCCTCGACGATCTCCTGGACGTGGTCGGGCGTCATCCGGTGCCGCCGGTCGTACTTCCAGGTGTAGGAGCCTCCGTGGAGCCGCATGAGGTTCCGCTCCAGGCTCCACGTCAGGTGGCCGCGGTTGCGCCGCGGGTTGAAGCGCAGCGCCGTCTCGACGGCGTGCTCGATGCTGTCGAACTCCGACATCGACTGCATGAAGCCCTCGATCCGCTCGACGCCCTCGGGGTCGGGCGGGGGGCCGACGTCGACGAGGGCGAGGCCGCCGACGCGCTCCGGGTGGCCGAGCGCCACCGACATCGCGACGATCCCGCCGAGCGACATGCCGACCAGGACCGCCTGCTCCGCCTCGAGGTGGTCCAGGAAGCGGACCACGTCCTCGGAGTGGGTGTCGACGGTGTACTCGAGCGAGCGCGACCACTCGCTCTCCCCGTGGCCTCTCAGGTCGAGGGCGACGCAGCGGGCGCGGGGGCGCAGGGCGAGCGCCACCAGGTCCCAGGTGTGGGCGTTGAGGCCGCCGCCGTGGAGGAACACGATCGGCGGGCCGGACGGGCCGCCCCAGTCCAGGTAGTGGAGGCGCATCGCGCCGAGGAGGACGTGGCGGCTCCGGGGAAGGGTCACGGTCGGCACGTGCAGCTCGTTGCGGAGGATCAGCTTGCGCAGGTGCGCCTCGTAGCGCTCGGGATCCCACGGGCTGCGCTCCCGGCCCTGCGGGCTCGTGTCGCCCGCGGCCGGCCTCGCCGAGCCCTCGGGCACGGATCGCGCCCTCACGTGAAGAACACCTCGGCGAGCTCCCGCCGGTCCTCGAAGCGCGCCGGCTCGTCCTCGATCGCGACCCGGCCGTTCTTGAGGATCGCGACGCGGTCGGCCACCGAGAGGGCGAGGGAGACGTTCTGCTCGACGAGGACGATGGTAAGGCCGAACTCGTCGCGCAGCCTGGGCAGCATCGCGGCCAGCTCGTTGGCCAGGAGCGGCGCGATGCCCAACGACGGCTCGTCGAGGAGCAGCATGCGGGGCTGGGCCATCAGGCCCCGTGCGACCGCCACCATCTGCTGCTCGCCGCCGCTGAGCTCGGAGGCGCGCGCCGAGCGCCGGTCGCCGAGCACCGGGAAGAACTCGCACCACCGCTCCACGGACTCCTCGACCGCCTCGGGGTCGTGGCGCTTCATGAACGCTCCCAGTCGGAGGTTCTCGTCGACGGTCATGCCCCCGAAGAGCCGCCTCCCCTGGGGGACGAGCGTGATGCCGCGGCGGACCCGCTCGCCGACGGGCACGCTGGTGAGGTCGTCGCCGTCGTAGATCACCGCGCCGCCGCGGACCGGAGCGATCCCGGCGATCGCCTTGAGCGTGGTGCTCTTGCCGCTTCCGTTGGGACCGAGCACCGCCACCAGCTCCGCCTCGCCGACGGCGAGGTCGAGGCCGCGCAGCACGTCGACCCGCCCGTACGACACCTCGATCGATTCACAGCGCAGCATCGACCACTCCCAGGTAGGCGCCGGCCACGGCCTCGTCCTCGAGGAACTCGCTCGGCTCCCCCTCGAAGATCTGCACGCCGTGGTCGAGAACGACGACGCGGTCGCACAGCGGGAGGAGGTAGGCCATCTCGTGGTCGATGATCCCGAGCGAGAACCCGTCGGCGATGAGCCGCTCCAGGATCTCGGTGACGTCCTGGGCGGCGATCGGCGACAGTCCGGCGAACGGCTCGTCGAGGAGCAGCAACCGGGGTTGGTTCGCGAGCGCCAACGCGATCCCCAGCAGCCGGCTCTCTCCCCACGACAGCGACTCGGCCTCCGAGGTCAGCCGGTGCTCCACCCGCACGTAGCGGGCGAGCGCTTCGATCGTCTCCGGGGTCGCATCCCGCCCGGCGTCGATCAGCGCCGCGGCGAGGTTCCGCTCCACCGTGAGGCCGGGGAACACCATCCGCTCCTGGAAGGTCCGCACCAGTCCCTCGCGCACGGCGCGGAACGGTCGGGCGCCGACGAGGTCGCGCCCCATCCACTCGACCGATCCGGCATCCGGTCGGGTGAACCCGGAGAGCACGTTGAAGAGGGTGGACTTGCCCGAGCCGTTCGGGCCCACCACCGCGACGACCTCCCGGCGAGCGAAGGTGATGTCGACGCCCTCGAGGGCCCTGACCCCGCCGTAGCGCTTCTCGATGCCCGTCGCGACGAGGAGCGGACCCTCGTCGTCGGAGCGCTCGCCACCGTTGGGCGACGGCGCCAGGGTCGGCACCCCCTCGGTGGCGGGGCGCACCTCGGGCACCTCGTCGGCCCCGGCAGCGGGGCGGACGCGGGCGACGAGCCCTGCGAGACGCTGACGGAGGATCGGGACGATGCCCTGGGGGAACAGGAGGATCACCGCGATGAGGACGGACCCGAGCGCCATGAGGTTCTGGACCGGCGTGAACCCGAGGCGCGCCGGGAGGACGACGACGATCATCGCGCCGAGGATCGGGCCCGCCAGCGAGCGGGCACCGCCGAGGAGCACCATGAGCACGACGATGAGCCCGGGCTCCGCTCCGAACTGACCGGGGTGCACGAAGCGCACGTAGTTCGCCCACAGCACGCCCGAGAGGCCCGCGAGCATCCCCGAGATCACGAAGGCCCACACCTTCACGCGGGTGGTGTCGATGGCGACCGACTGGGCCAGCTCCTCGTTCTCCCGCAGCGCCACGAGACGCTGCCCGAAGTCGCTGCGGTACAACAGGTGGACCGCGACGACCACGATCGCGACGAGCACTCCCACCCCGTAGTACCACTGGGTCCGGCTCTCGAAGCTGACGAGGTCGCCCCACTCCCCGAGGGTCACGAGCGAGATCCCGACGTCGCCGCGGGTCAGCCCGGACCAGTTGCTGGCCAGGACGCGCACCAGCTCGGCGAAGGCGAAGGTGACGATGACGAAGTAGTGCCCCTTGACCCGCAGGGACGGGTAGCCCATGACGGCGGCGAGCGCACCCGCCACGACCATGGCGACCGGGATGCTGGGCCACATCGACCAGTCGAAGTGGATGCTGAGCAGCGCCCCCGTGTACGCGCCCACACCCCACAGCCCTCCGTGGGCGATCGAGAGCAGTCCCCCGCCGCCGAAGAGGAACGCGACGCCGTAGGCCACGATCGCGTGGATCCCGACGAGCACGAACAGGTTGACCGTGCTGGGTGCCGGATCCGTGAACGGGAGCACGAACCACGCGAGACCGAGGAGGCTCCATCCCGCGAGCATCCCGGCGGTCGCGGACGAGGTCGGGCGGAGGGACCGCAGGTACCTCACTCGACCGCCCCCTCGGTCCCGCGAAGCAGACCCTGCGGCCGCACGAGCACCATGAGCACGAGCACCGCGAACAGCATCGCCTCGACCCACGCCCCCACGCCGAGACCGATGGCCAGCGACTCGAAGATCCCGAAGAGGAAGGCCATGAGGACGGCCCCCGACACGCTGCCGAGCCCGCCCACGATCGCGATGGCGAACGCCTTGAGGATCAGGCGGAACCCGATGAGCGGCGTGATGGCGTGGAGGGTGGCGATGAAGGCACCGGCCACACCGCCCAGCGCTCCACCCACGACGAAGGTCACCATGATGACCCGCTCGACCGGGGCCCCGGTGAGCGCCAGCATCTCACGGTCCATCGCCGCGGCCCGCGCCGCTCTCCCGTACCACGTCTTGGTCACCACCAGCGCCAGTCCGGCGAAGATCGCGGCCGTCGCCACGATGATCATGACCCGCTGGGCGGTGAAGCGGATGCCGCCCCACTCCCAGACCGTCGAGACCGCGGGTTGCACGTGCTGTGGGTTGATCGTCCACTGGGCGGTGAGCACGTTCTGGATGATCAGGATCAGGCCCAGCGAGATCAGGAACCCGTTGATCGGCTTGTCGATGGTGAAGCGGAAGAGGCCCCGCTCGAGGACGAGGCTGAGCAGCCCGGTGACCACCACGGCGCCGAGGAGGCCGACCGCGAACATGGGCCCACCGCCGGCGGCGAGGACCAAGACCGTGTAGGCACCCACCGCCACGATCTCGCCGTGGGCGAAGTTCACGAGGCGGGTGAGGCCGAAGACGATGGTGATGCCGACGGCCACGAGGGCGTACACGCTTCCCACGCTGACGCCGTTGAAGAGCTGCTGGCCGAAGCTCGTCAGGTCCATCCGTCACCCCGACCCGGCCGCGGCCGGGACGACCTCCTGGCTCAACCGGCCGAATCGTTCCAGGTTCTCCACGACGGAGCGGGTCGGCGTCGCGTAGACGACCAGATGGTCGCAACCCGCCTCCCGGTACGCCTCGACCGTCCTGCGGGCCTCGTCGAGCGAGGGGCCCGAGAGGGGCAGACGGCACGCCACGCTGCGCACGACCTCGTCCGGTCCGCGGCCCGCCTCGGCGAGCCGGTCGCTCAGCCGGCGGGAGTGGTGCTCGAACTCGTCCGGAGGGAGCTCGATGGCGTGCCACCCCGAGCCCATCCGGACGCAGCGGTCGAAGGCGATTTTCGAGTGCCCACCCAACCAGACGGGTGGCCCCTCCGGGCGCGCCGGCCGCGGCAGGCACGTGATCTCGCGCACCGAGAAGAACTCCCCCGCGAAGGTGACGGGCTCGCCGGTCCACAGCTCCCGCATGAGCTGGATCGACTCCTCGAGGCGCGCGCCCCGCCGCTCGTAGGGCATCCCGAGCGCGTCGAACTCCTCCCGTAGCCATCCCGCGCCGACACCGGCGATCAGGCGACCGCCCGAGACGACGTCGATGGAGGCGAGCTGCTTGGCGAGCTCGACGGGGTTCCGCATCGGCACCACGAACACCCCGACGCCGATCTCCACCCGGGTGCTCGCCCCGGCGATGAACCCGCACACCGCGACCGCCTCGAGGAACGCCTTGTCGGGGAAGAAGTGGTCGAGGTCGTCGCTGAAGCGCCAGCGGTAGGGATAGCTGTCCATGTCCGCGATCGACTCCGGGATCACGATGTGGTCGCCGAGCCAGATCGAGTCGAACCCGAGCCTCTCCACCTCCCCGACGAAGACCCGCAGCGCGTCGTGGTCGTGCTCCCGGGCGTTCAGCGGGAACTGGACACCGACCTTCACCGCTGCTCCCCTCCGCCCGCGCCGGCGAGGCTCGCGCCCGGGAGCCGGATGCCGGCGGCGTCCTCTCGGACCCGCACCTCCACGCGGGCACCGACGGTGAGGCGCGGGTCGTCGGGCTCCGCGCCGTCGATCGCGGCCACGAGGTGGATGTCGTCGTCTTCCTCCCCGTCGAGCTCGACCACGGCGACGGTGAAGGGCACGTCCTGGAACTCGGGATGGAACGGGCGGTGCGTGGTCGTCCACGTGAAGACGGTGCCCGTGGCGGGAGCGTCCACCCAGTCGTGCTCCGCTGCCGTGCAGGTCGGGCACCGCAGGCTCGGGACCCCCCGAGCGCGCCCGCAGCTCCGGCAGCGTTGGACGACCAACCTCCCTGCCTCGAGCGCGTCCCGGTAGGGCCCGTCCCACTCGGATCCGCTCGGGCGTCTGGGCAGGCTCATGGTGCTCCCTCCGGTGCTCAGCCGGCGGCGCCGAGCACGACGGCGCTGGTCGGTGTCGGGGCCCCGCCCGTGACGAGGCACGTCTCGGCGCCCTCGACCTGGGAGGTCGAGGTGCCGCGGAGTTGGCGCACTCCTTCGAGGACGTGGGTCACCCCGTGGATGTACCCCTCCGAGAGGTTTCCCCCGGCCGTGTTGGTCGGGAGGTCGCCGTCGGGACGCGTGGCACCGTCGGCGACGAAGGGCCCGGCTTCGCCCTTCTTGCAGAACCCGTAGTCCTCGAGCTGGAGCAGGGCGGTGATCGTGAAGCAGTCGTAGATCTGCGCCACGTCGATGTCCTCGGGTCCGAGCCCGGCCCTGGCGTAGAGCTCCTCGGCGACGTACGCGGCGGGGGTCTCGGTGAGGCCGTGGCGCGCGATCGCGGAGTAGAGCGGGCCCTCCTGCTTCGGCATCGTCCCCTGGATCGCTCCCTTGACGTGGACCGGAGGCTGCTTCAGGTCGCGGGCGCGCTCGGCGCTGGTGACGACGAACGCGCCGGCCCCGTCGGTGAGGAGGCAACAGTCGTTGCGGCGCAACGGTGACGAGATCACCGGCGACTCCAGGTAGTCGTCCAGGCTCATGGGCCTCCCGTGCATCTGGGCCCGCTCGTTGGCGTTGGCGTACGCACGGGTCGACACGGCGAAGCTCCCGAGCTGCTCGGAGGTCGTCCCGAACTCGTGCATGTGCCGTCTCGCCAGCAGGGCGAAGAACTGCACCGGCGAGGTCAGTCCCTGGGGGACGACGTGGTTCTCGTAGCCGGGGTCCTGGCCCGCGAGGAGCTGCGTCGTCTCGTTCGTCCCCGGGCGCAGTCCGGAGCTTCCGTTCAACGCCCGGTAGCCGACGACGCAGGTCGCGAGCCCGCTCGCCACGGCAGCTGCGGCCTGTCCCACCAGCGCCGCGCTCGCCCCGCCGCCGTAGTCGACGCCGCTCCACCACACGAGGTTGTCGATCCCGAGGTTGTGGGCGACGAGGGTCTCCGAGCACCCCGCCTGGGAGTGCCCGAAGCGCACCATGCCGTCGACGTCGTCGGGGGTGAGCCCGGCATCGGCGAGCGCGGCTTCGATGGCGTCGAGCGCGAGCTCGAGCTCGCTGCGTCCCGAGCGCTTCGTCATCGCCGTCTCGCCGATGCCCACGACCGCGGTCCGGTCGCGCAGGGCCCACCCTCGCGTCATGGGCTCAGGCCTCCGATCCGGGGAGACCCGGCAGGTCGTAGTCGCGGGGGTCGATGTACTTCGCGTCGGAGGCGTCGACGGTCTCGCCCTCCGTGTAGCACATCTCGAACCCGTAGACCGCTTCCTTCGACTCGCCGAACTCGACGTCTCCGACGACGCCCTCGTACTCGATCTCGAAGAGCGCGTCGTAGACGGCCTGGGTGTCCTCCACGGTGCCGGCCCGCTCCATGGCCTCCACCAGCATGAAGTAGAAGTCCCAGTTCCAGAGCACCGAGTAGAGGAGCGGCGGGTCCTCGTCCGCGACCCACTCCTGGAACGTCTCGGAGAACTCGGCCACCCGCTCGTTCCTCGGGTTGCTCAGGTCCGCCCCGACGAACTGGTGCCCGACGAACGGCCGGTCGACACCGTCGTCGATCGCCTGCTGGCAGCTCGCCGAGTACGCGAAGACGGTGGGTGCGGCGTCGATCTCCTCGTTGGCGCGGATCACCGCCGAGTGCATCTCGGGGCTGTTGGCGATGATGATCATGTTGTCGGGGTCGCTCGACTTCAGGTTGGTGAGCGCGCTCGTGTAGTCGGTGGTGCCGACCGGCACCGCCTCGGTCACGAGCTCGAGGTCGAGGTCCTCCGCGGTCTGCTCGAAGGCCGGTCCGAGCTGCTCGAGGGTGGCGTCGTTCTCGGCGACCATCCCGATCGTCTCGGCGTCGGGGAAGAACTCGGTGACCGCCAGGACCGAGGCCTGGGCGCGCCAGCGCGCCTTGCCCAGCGTGGTGACCATGAGCTCGGTCTCGTCGAGGTGCGCCGCGGCCGCCGACGCGGAGGTGAAGAAGACGGCGTCGTTGGCCTCGGTGACGCGCATGATGATCGGCGCCAGCCGTGCGATGCCACCGAAGACGAAGTTGGCGCCCTCGTCCTCGACGACCTCGACCGCGCAGGACTGCGCGCCCTCCTCCTCGCTGCGGGTCTCGCAGTCGACGAGCTCCAACTCGTAGCGCTCGCCGTCGATCTCCACGCCTCCGGCGTCGTTGATCTGCTTCACGGCGAGCGTCGCCCCCTGGTAGGAGGCCTCGCCGAACTGCGAGAACGCGCCCGTCCGGTCGGAGATGAAGCCGATCTTGACGGTGCCGGTGAAATCGTCCCCGTCGCCCGTCTCGGTGCCCGTCTCCGTGCCCGTATCGGTGCCCGCTCCCGCCTCGGTGGTGTCGTCGTCGTCCCCTGTGCACGCCGACGCGACGAGCGCCATCACGGCCACGACGACCACGAGCAGTCGCCCGAGTCGCCGGCTTCCCGTCCTGTCCGTCATGTCATCATCTCCTTCTCCTCCCGACGTCCTTGGTCGAGATCCAGGGAGCCCTCGTACGGAGCGAGGCGACATGGACGGCCATGACGCTCGGTCACTGCAGGAGATGCTCCACGATCATGTCCGCGTACGCGTCCGCGACGTCCGTGATCCGGAAGGTGCGCTGGGGCTCCTCCCCCGGCAACCCTCGGTGGTCCTCGTGGAACCAGTCGTTGACCCCGTTGACCATGCTGAGGATCGCCAGGCCCGCGAGCTTCGGGTGCTCGGCGACGAACTCTCCCGACTCGACGCCCGCCGCGACGTGCTCCTGGATCATCCGGCGGTAGCGGGCCCGGTGGTAGAGGACCTCGACCAGGTTGTCGCGGCTCAGCTCCCGCATCTCCCGCCGTGTGACCTCGATGGCGCCGCGGTTCTCCCAGGAGAAGACGATCTGGTGCACCAGCACCGTTCGGAGCGCCTCACGCCGGTCGCCGCTCGACGTCAGCAGCGGCACGGTCTCCTCCACGAACTGCTCGGTGACGCGCAACGAGAGCGCGAAGAGGATCGCCTCCTTGGAGGCGAAGTGGTGGTAGAGGCTCGCCGGGCGGACGCCGACGGCATCGGCGATCGCCCGCATGCCCACGTTGGCGTAGCCCTGCGCGTGGAAGAGATCGGTGGCGGTCGCCATGATCTCCTCTCTGCGAGGCGTGGTCTTGACGGCGGTCTCGTCGCTCCGGGATCTCGCGGTCTCGCTCATCGTGGTCCATCTCTCCGAGTCGGCCACCGAGGATCCTCGGACGGCTCCGACGAGCCTCGGGGCGGGCGGCCTGGTGAACAGGCGCACGTTAGCCACCGCATGTGCCACCGCGGACCCCCCTCGTGGTTCCCACCACGTGTCCCAAACGATGTCCCTAACGATCGTACGTTAGCGATCCTAGGGAATCCCTGCGCCCGATGCAAGGGGTTCCTCGCGATCCCCCTGCCGACCGCCCTCACGACCGAGCCTCCCGGGGTAGGCCCAACGCACGCTCGGCCAGGATGTTGCGCTGCACCTCGGCGGTGCCGCCACCGATGGTGAGCGCCGGCGAGAACAGGAAGCCGAAGTTCCAGCGCCGCGTCGGAACACCGCACGGGCCGACACGGGTCAGCACGGCGTGCGCGCCGGCCAGCTCCTTGGCCACCGCCATCAGCTCCTGTCCGTGGAGGTCGCCGAGCAGCTTGCGGACCGACGACTCGGGCCCCGGCGCCCGGCCGTCGATCCGGGTGGCGATCATCCGCAACCGGATCAGCCGGAGGATCTCGCCCTGGATGTGGAGGTTCGCCAGGCGCTGGCGGAGCACCGGATCGACGACTCCTCCGTGCTCGCGGACCAGCTCGAGGAGGTCACCGGCGTCGGGGCCCGTGCCCCACAGCGCTCCACCCGAGGAGAGCGAGACGCGCTCGTTCCCCAGCGTCACCCGGGCGAGCGCCCAACCTCCGTGCTCCGATCCCACCCGGTTGGCCACCGGGATCCGCACCTCGTCGAGGAACACCTCGTTGAACTCGTGGGTGCCGGTCATGTCGACGATCGGCCGCACCTCCACCCCGGGGCTGTCCATCGGGCAGACGAGGTAGGTGATGCCGTCGTGTGGGTCGGCGCTGCGCCGTGTCCGGGCGAGCAGGATGCCGAAGGTCGCCTGGTGCGCGAACGTCGTCCAGACCTTGCTGCCGGTCACGACGTAGTCGTCACCGCTTCGCACCGCCGTCGTGGTCAGCGACGCCAGGTCCGAGCCGGCATCGGGCTCGCTGAAGAGCTGGCACCAGATCTCCTCACCGGAGAGCAACGGGAAGAGGAAGCGCTCCCGCTGCTCGGCCGTCCCCTCGACCAGGATCGTCGGCCCGGCCCAACCGATCCCGATGGGATTGCTGGGCCGCGCCACGCCCGCCCGACGCAGCTCGTCGTCGATGACGAGCTGGTGGAGCGGGTCGGCGTCGAGTCCCCAGGGCGGAGGCCAGTGCGGGGCGACCAACCCGGCGCGGGCGAGCTCGCGACCCGACGGCTCCGGGTGCTCGGCGAGGAAGCGCCGCACCGCCAGCCTCCGGGGATCGTCGTCACCGGGCAGCGAGAAGTCCACGAAACCGGAATCGGCTCAGCCGCCGAGGCCCAGCATCCGCCGAGCGTTCCCCCGGACGACCTTCTCGACCACCTCGTCGTCGAGCCCCTTCATCAGGCGCTGGGCGGTCTCCTTACAGTCCGGCCAGACGGTGTCGGCGTGCGGGTAGTCCGTCTCGTAGCAGACGTTGTCCACACCGACCGCGTCGAGCGAGTCCACGCCGTGCTCGTCGTCGAAGAAGCTGCAGTACACGTTGGTGCGGAAGTAGTGGCTCGGCGGCTCGGGCACCGTGCCGTCGCGCACCTCGTTCCAGGCCCGGTGCTGGTCCCAGACCTTGTCCATCCGCTCGAGCATGTACGGGACCCAACCGATCTGGCACTCGGCGAAGTAGAGCTTCAGGTCCGGGAACCGTGCCAGGTTCCCCGAGAACAACCAGTCCGTCAGCGACAGCGCCGCGTTGAGCTGGAGGAGGGAGTTGACGACCGCGCCCGGGGCGTCCTGCGAGGTCGTGACCATCTTCGATCCCGACCCGATGTGCATCGCGATCAGGGTGCCGGTCTCCTCGCAGGCGCGGAAGAAGTCGTCCCAGTGGCCGCTGTGGATCGAGGGCAGCTCGAGGTTGGGCGGCATCTCCGAGAAGCTGACCGCGGGAACGCCCCGAGCGGCGTTGCGCCGGACCTCCTCGACGGCGAGCTGCGGGTCCCACAACGGGACGATGCACAGCGGGACCAGCCTGCCGTCGGAGGCCCCGCACCACTCCTCGACCATCCAGTCGTTGTACGCGCGGACGCACAGGAGCGCGAGGTCCTTGTCCTTCGCGTCGAGGAACGTCTGCCCGCAGAAGCGGACGAACATGTTGGGGAAGCACATCGACGCCTCGATCCCCGCGACGTCCATGTCCTCGAGGCGCGCGCCGGGCTCGTAGCAACCGGGGCGCATCTCGTCGAACGTGATGGGCACCATCCGGACGTCGTCGAGATCGAAGCCCACGGCCGCAGCGGGTCGCCACGACGGCGACTCCAGGTCCTCGTAGACCCACACGTCGCTGGGCTGGCCGTCGTCGGTGACGTCGTAGTCGAGCTCGCCGCTCCTGATGGTCAGGTTGCCGAGCCGCTGGCGCACGATCCGTGGACCCACGTCCCGGTACTTGCTCGGGAGGCGATCCCTCCACAGGTTCGGCGGCTCCACGACGTGGTCGTCGGGCGAGACGATCAGCGGAAAGCTCGTCATCGGTACCCCTCGTTCCGAGCCGGTGGAAGCTCTCTATCGGTCGTTCGTTAGAATACCACCGACCGCACGGCCGTCAAGGCTCCTCCCGCTCATCCGTGCCCAGACGCGGCGAGGGGCAGGACTCGGCTGAGGGCGGACCCGGACGAGGGGGCACCGTGGCGAGCAACGGGAGCGCACGCGCGAGGGAGCCGCGGCACCACACGGATGACGATGACACCGGCGACACCGGCGACACCG
>CAYTKN010000006.1:39842-111838 GCA_964438505.1 uncultured Burkholderiales bacterium | reverse complement strand
CGATCGTCCCGATGTTCAAATGCGGCTTCGTCCGCTCGAACTTCTCCTTGGCCATCGCTCGTCTCTCCTGGTGACGGTTGGGGTGACTGTCGTCGGGATGCTGTCGCCGGGGCGACCGTCGACGGGTCGTGCGGAGCGTCGGGGTCACCGGACCCGGGCCTGACGCCGCCCGCACACGGTCTGCGTTGGATCGTCCCTCGATCGCCGGCGGTGCGGCGGGCGAGCCGCCACCGCCAGGACGATCGTAGCTGGGTCGCCGCGGTCACGTCCGCCCGACGCACCCGAACCGGACGTGCGCTGTGCGCCGTGCACTGCTGCGTCGCTCCTGTAGCGGAGGAGGGACTCGAACCCTCGACCTCGCGATTATGAGCCGCGCGCTCTCACCTACTGAGCTACTCCGCCTCGTTCCCGCCCCGTCGGCACCGCCCCGCGTCGTCTCCGTCCCGGCGAGCACCTCGCCACCTCGTCCCCGTGACGGACACGGAGCCGACCGGGAGCTCGGGAGACACAGCATACCGGGAGGTTCTCGGTGATCGTTCCCCGAGCACCGCCGTCGGGTGTCCCGCTCACGACCCGTCGCGGCGGAGGAGCGCTCGGGCCGCGGCCTCGCTCCGAGCGACGTCGATCCCGCAGCGCTCGGCGTGCTGTCGGAACACGTCGCGCCACGCCCCGATCCTCGTGCTCCCGGTACCCACGCTTCGCGGGCCGGAGAGGAAGTCGCTGCCGAAGAGCACACGCTCGGGCCCGAGCTCGCGCCAGGCGCTCGCAAGGAACCGCTCGAGCCCGTCGGGGTCCTCCTCCACCGCGTGGTGCCAGCCCGAGACCTCGAGCGAGGTGCCGGCATGACCCCGGGCGACCTCGACGGCGTGGCGCGCCCACATCGGGTAGCCGGCGTGGGCGAGCACCAAGCGGAGCCCGGGGTACCGACGCTGGACCGTCGAGTAGGGCTCCAGGCGTCCGCCCGCGAGGTCGAACGGATAGCTCTGCCCTCCCGTGTGCGCCACCACGAAGGCCCCCGCGTCGAGCGCCGCCTCGTAGAGCGGAAAGCACACCTCGTCGGCCGGTGAGAACCCGGCCGGTGGGTACAGCTTGAGGCCCCGCACCCACGGACGCTCGAGGGCGTGCCGGGCGAGGTCGCCCGCACCGTCACGGCGGGGATCGACGGAGAAGGCGAACGAGAAGAAGCCCCGGTGGCGGTCGATCACCTCGCCCGCCCACTCGAGCCAGCGCTCCGGCGAGGTCTCGGGGACCGGCTCCCCGACCAGGCCCCAGTCGATGCCCACGAGCAACGCGTGGTCGAACCCCGAGGCCTCCAACTCGCGGCGGAGCAACTCGCCGGATCGGTCGTCCATGTTGCTCTTGCTCCGCTCCACGAGGTCGGGCACCGCGCCGTTCCTCCCGGTGCGGCTCAGGAACGCCTCCACCTTGGCCCGGTGCACCTCGTCGGGGACGAGCGCCGGGTCGAAGCAGTGGACGTGGAGGTCGGTCGAGATCGACGGACCTCCGTGCCGGCGGGCGGGCTCATCGTGGGAGCCGTCGGCGACGCTGCGGTGCTCCCCGTCGCTCACCTCGTGTCGGTCCGGGTCCATCGCAGCTCCACGCGGCGAGGCGGTCAGCCCCGGACGGCGAAGTGGGCGGCGCGCTCCTCGCTCTCCACCCAGGCGAAGGTCGCCGTGAGGTGCCGGTGCATGGAACGCTCGGCGACCTCTCCCCGGCCGGCGACGATCGCCTGCACGATCTGCTCGTGTGCCCGGTGGTTCTCGTGCAGCGGCTCGTCGTCGTAGCTGTAGCGCGCGCCCTCGATCTCCCCCAGGTTGAGCAGCACCTCGCAGCACAGGGCCAGCGGCTCGTTCCCGGCGTGCTTCGCGATCTCGAGGTGGAGCGCGAAGCTCTGCTCGTTGAGCGCGTCGACCCCGGCCCTGCCGCCCTGCTCGGCCAGGGCGGCGAGGAGACCGGCCTCGGCTTCCAGGGCGTCGCGCAACTGCTCCTCGACGCTCCCGTCCGCCACGGCCCGCTCCGCCGCGTGCCGGGCGAGCGGCGGCTCGACCACGAGTCGTGCGGAGAACAACGTCGCGAGGTCGCTCCCCGCCATCTGGAGGTAGCTCGCGGCGGCCCTCACGACCGTGTCCGTGTCGGGTGAGGTGACGTAGACACCGCCGTTGGGACCGGGCTTGACCCGCACGAGGCCCTGGTGCTCCAGCAGGCGCACCGCCTCGACGGCGCTCCCCCGGCTGACGTCCAGCTCCTCGATGATCTCGGTCAGGGTGCCGAGCCGGGTGCCGGGAGCGAGCCGCTCCAGGAGGATCCTCCGGCGCAGCCTCGCGGCGAGGCGATCGGCCAACTTCGGATGTGGTCGTGTCACGCGTGCCTTCCCCTCCGGAGTCCGATCGCGCTGTTCGCGCTCCCGACCCCCGCCGTCGTCGTCGAGTCCACCACGTTCACGTCCCCGCTCACGTCCCCGCCGGTGTGAAGGTGGCCGGCATCGAGAAGTAGCCGTACACGATCCCGATCGTCTGCGCACGCTCGACCCGCTCCCGATCGATGCGGTAGTCGGGGAGGCGGTCGAGCACGGCGTCGAGGGCGAGGTGGATCTGGCGCCGGGCGAGGTTCGAGCCCAGGCACCGGTGCGCCCCGAGCCCGAAGGTCATGTGCCGGTTCGGGAAGCGGTCCAGGACGACCTCGTCGGCCGCGTCGAACATCTCCTCGTCCCGGTTGCCCGACGCCCACACGAGGAGCAGCTTGTCACCCGCCTCGATGCGTTGCCCGCCGATCTCCACGTCCTCGGTCGCGGTGCGTGCGAGCGCCTGCTGGGGCGCCTCGTAGCGGAGGAACTCCTCGATCGCGATCGGCAACAGCTCGTCCTTGTGGGCGCGGAGGCGATCGCGCTCCTCGGGATGCTCGTCGAGGTGGAGGAGGGCGTTGGAGATCGCCGAGCCGGTCGTGTCGAGACCCCCGCCGATGACGAGCTGCACCATCTCGAGGATCTCCTGGTCCTCGAGGGGGCGACCGGCCACCTCGGAGCCCACCAGCGCGCTGACGAAGTCGTCGCCGGGGTCCTCGCGACGGCGGCGGATGGTCTCGGAGACCTCCTCACGGATCCACCTCAGGCCCTCGAGCGCGGCGATGCGACGAGGGTCGTCCTCGTGGAAGAAGACGGTCGAGTGCATCGCCTCGGAGTACCGAGGCCAGTCCTCGACGGGCAGTCCGAGGAGGTGCAGCGTCGTCATCGCCGGGAGCGGGTCGGCGAGGTCGTGGATCAGGTCGCACTCGCCGCGCCCGACGAAGGCGTCGATGCACTCGTGCACGTACGACTCGATCACCGGATGGAGCCGGTCCACGGCCGCCGGGGAGAACCAGGGCTGGAGCACGCGGCGGTACTCGTGGAACATCGGTGGGTCCACCTCGATGGGCACGGACCGCTGCCCGGAGAGCTTGGGCGGGATCAGGATGCTGTCCGCGGAGGAGAAGGTCTCGTCGTCGAGGGCGATCCTCCGGATGTCCTCGTAGCGGGTCACCACCCAGAAGCCGCCGTAGGTGTCGCTGTAGGCGACGGGCGCGCGGGCGCGGAGGTCCGCGTAGACCGACCACGGGTCGGTGGCGAACTCGCTCGAGTGGTGGTCGAAGTGCACGACGGGGCATCCGCCGCCGGTGGCCTTGCTCGTGCTCATCTCGCCTCCTCGTCGTTCTCGCGGGAGCGGACGGGGTCGGGAGCGAACTCCTGGTTCTCCTTGCCCGCCACGGCGTTGAGTCCCATCGTCGAGGAGCGCCTGCCCTCGAACACCCAGAACTCCCGACCCTCGGCCTCGACGACGTTGGGGCCGACCTCTCGCCGTCGGGCTGGGAGCCGGTCCCACCACACGTTCGGCGGCTCGATGACGTGGTCGTCCACGCTGACGAGGTCGAACACCGTCATGGTCGTGCTCCCGAGGACGGGGGTAGCGGGCCGGTGGTCACCGCTGCGGAGAACGCTGCGGGGAACGCTGGGCGGATCGTTCCCGGAAGTGGGGCATGACGTCGCGTGCGAACCGCTCCATCGCCCGGGGAGAGATGGTGCCCACGCTGAGGTGGGTGAAGGGCACCGCGTCGAGGAGGTCCCGGATCGCCGCGACGACGGTGTCGGGACCGCCGACCACACCGATCTGGCGTGCGAGGTCCTCGGGCGGATCGGTGATGCGGGTGGCGTCGTCGGGCAGGTCCCCCGCCTCCGCGTACCACTCCGCGTACTGGCGCATCCGCTCGTCGTGAGCCGAGGACGTCGCTGCGCCGTCCGACTCCTCGCCGGGCGCGAGCACCCGCACGCCGAAGCTCCCCGCGACCGGGTACCGCGCCGGGTCCTCGCCCTGCTCCTCGAGCGCCTCCGCGTAGGCGCGGTACACGGTCGCCGCACCGACGTTGAACGGGGCTGGGGCGATCATCAACGGGCACCGGAACCGCCCCGCGCGCGCGGCGGCCCGCTCGTTGCGGGCGCTGATCCACAGCGGTGGGTGCGGGTCCTGGACAGGTCTGGGGTGGATCGAGATGTCCTCGAGGCAGAAGTGCCGTCCCTCGAACGACCAGCCGTCCTGCGTCCACGCCCGTCGGAGGATCTCGCAGCTCTCGTCCATCCGGGAGGCTCGTGCGCCGCGGTCGACCCCGAACGCGGCGAACTCGTGCGGCCGGTATCCGAGACCGACACCGAGCTCGAAGCGGCCCCCGGAGACGATGTCGAGCGTCGCGACCTCCTCCGCCACCTGGAGGGGATGGTGGAGCGGGAGCAGGTACACGCAGGTTCCCAGCCGGATCCTCTCGGTGCGTGCGGCCACGGCTGCCGCGAGCGTGAGGGGGGCGGGCGAGTGCCCCTCGGGCACGAAGTGGTGCTCGCTCAGCCAGAAGTAGTCGAAGCCCAGCTCCTCGGCGTCGCGGATCCGGTCGAAGGCCCGCTCGTAGAGCTCGACGTCCGTGAGGCGGTCGGGACGCAGGTTCCGGAAGTCGTAGGTGATGCCGAACCGGACCGACGTCGCCATCGTCCCCCACTCGGAAGCAATTGTTCGGATTGATCATAGAGAATTTCGGCGCGGCTCGCCCGCGGCGCCCGCGACGGGCACGACGATCACGGGGTCCGCCCCGGGCCACCTCGGACGGGTTCACGGTATCCGTATCCTCTTCTACCTGCACGGTGCCCGACGCTCCCCTACCATCCACTCCATGGCACGCATCGCATTTCCGGACCGAGGCCACGGCGAGCACGTCGACTGGGGGATGCTGCGACCCGAGATGAGCAAGGGGATCTGGGCCCTCTCCGAAGCCGTCTACGGGAACACCCGGTTGCCGGTGCGAGAGCGGGAGGCCGCGCGATGGGTCATCGCCCTGATCAACGACTGCGCCGTCTGCCAAGGCACCCGGGCCCGCGGGGGAAGCGACGCGGGCATCGACGACGGCTTCTACGCCGAGGTGGCCGACTGGCGGGCGAGCGAGTCGCTCACCGAGCGTGAGCGCCTCGCGGCCGAGTTCGCCGAACGCTTCACACTCGACCACCAAGCCATGAACGACGACCTGTGGGAGCGGCTCCGTGCGGCCTTCACCGACGACGAGCTCGCCGACCTGACCCTCTGCTGCGGCACGTTCCTCGGAGTGGGTCGGATGCTGGCGACGCTCGGCATCAGCGCTCCCGAGGAGGATCTCCTGGTCTGACCTCGGGCCTGCGAGGTCGGCACCGCCCCGCTCGCCCCGCGGAGCCCCGAGGCCGATCCGTCCCGGAGACGCTCACTCCGTCCAGAGCGGCTGGAACTCCGTGAGCGCTTCCCAGCACTTGCACTCCGCGCTCCACTCGGCGGTCTTCTGCTCGGTCGCGCCATCGTGGCGTCGGGAGGAGTAGCTCACGCTGCCGTGGGCCGCCATCTCCGCGCCCTCGATGGCCTCGAGACCGGCGATGAACGTCTCGTTGGTGAGCTCCTCGCCCGCGTGCTCGAGCCCGAGGAGGAGCACCGACATGACGTCGCAACCGAGGAGGACGTTCTCGAGCCTGGCGCTCTCGGGGATCTCGAGCGGGATGTCCTGGTCCGAGTAGCGCTCGTAGTTCTCGACGCACTCGACCTTGAGTGGGTGGGGCTCCTCGCCGCGCCGGCCGACCCGCCGCCCCGTCATCGCCTCCGTCCCGTCGTACTGGCCGGGGATGAAGATGATCGAGGCCGGATCCGAGGTGTGGTCCCCGAACTCCGTCGAGAGGAAGGTCGGGTGGTAGTCGAGCGAGTCCGCCTGGCCCATGACGCTCGTGAGCTGCGAGGCGCCCGTCATCGAGAAGAGCACCTCCACGCCGGACGACTTGAAGCGCTGGACGGCCACGGCGTCCTGCGAGCCGCCGCCCACTCCCTCGCCGGTGCCGGCGTCGATCTTCTGGGTGAGCTCGTACCCGAGCTCGGCCAGCTCCGGCTCGAGGACCTCCTCGACCTGGTCCTCGAGCTCCGACTCGTAGTAGACGCCGATCCGCCGCCCCTCGAGGGCGCCGCGCTCGTGCGCCCAGTGGGCCCAGTTCCGGAACATGGTGGTGTTCGAGTACCGGACCGTGAACAGGTACGGGTGGGTCCGCTGGTAGACGCTGTCGAACGCTCCCTCCAGGGTGATCACCGGTGTCTGCTTCTCGGCGCCGACGCACTCGCCTCCCGTGTCGAAGAACCGGAGCCCGACCACTGCGAAGACGTCGTCGTCGCGCGTGAAGGCGTTGCAGATCCCGATCTGCTCGTCGGCGCTCAGGATGTTGAAGCCCCGGAACACGAGCTCGAGGTCACGACCGTGCACGGGCACCCTGCCGTCGCCGCGCCAACCCTCGACCACGGCGTTGATCTGCCGCTGGATGTCGCCGAGGTCGAACTGCTTGCTGAGGGTCGCGAGGCTTCCGAGGTCGGGCATGGCGATCCCGAGCTTGATCGTGTCGCCCGTGACACCGCGGGCCGTGGCGCCTCCGTCACCCTCGTCGCCCGACGAGCCGCAGCTCGCCGCGAGCACGAGCACGGCCAGGAGGGCGACGACGGCGCGCGCCCGGTGACGCACGTTCGAGAGGGACAGGTGCACGAGCGACCTCCGGCCACCTCGAGGAAATTCAGTGCCCTGAGTATTCGGAGCGCCGCGACCGGTGTCAAGGACCCGGAAGGGACGCCGAGGGGCAGCGGGGACGACCCGCGCGCTGCGAACCGCGCGCTGCGAGCCGGGCCGGATCTGGAGCCCCCTTGCGGACTCGAACCGCAGACCCCTTCCTTACCATGGAAGTGCTCTACCGACTGAGCTAAGGGGGCAGCAGCTCGACAGGCTACCAACCCCCTCCCGCCGGCGGCGACGCCCGCAAGCAGCGCCGTCGGCGGTGTGGTCGGCGGTGTGATCAGCCGTGTCTGCACGGCGACGTCGTCACAGGAGGAGCTGCATCTCGACCACGTCGAGCCAACGACCGAACTTCCGGCCGACCTCCCGCTCGATCCCGACCAGCTCGAAGCCGCACGCCCGGTGGACACCGATCGAGGCGTCGTTGTGGCCGACGATCCTGCCGATCACCGAGTGGAACCCGTGCGAGCGGGCCAGGCGCACCAGCTCGCCCAGGACCGCCTTGCCGACCCCGGCGCCTCGCGCCCTCCGAGCCACGTAGACGGTGTCCTCGACCGTCGTCGTGTACGCGGGACGGGGCCGGAAGGCCGAGAGCGAGCCGAACCCGACCACCCCCGCGTCGTCGTCGACGGCGACCACCGCCGGGTGGCTGCTCGAGTGCTCGTCGATCCAGGCGATCTGCTCGTCGAGCGTCCGCGGCGTGATGTCGAAGGTGTTGACGTCCTCGGTGATCTCGACGTTGTAGATGGCGCGGATCGCCTCGGCGTCGCGCCGCTCCGTCAACCGCACGGTGATGCCCATCGAACAGCGGACGCTAGTGCGTCCAACCGGTCGAGCGGCTTGCCGGGAAGGGGGAGCGTCCGGAGCGAAGCGGAGGCGCGACCCCACGGACGACCGCGATTCCGAGACTGGGGCACGTGACGCGGGGCGAGGTGGAGGGGTGAGCTCCACCGTGCGACCAACCGGTCGAGCGGCCTGCCGGGAAGGGGGAGCGTCCGGAGCGAAGCGGAGGCGCGACCCCGGGGAGACAGTGGGCCGGGGAGGATTCGAACCTCCGAAGCTTCCGCAGCGGTTTTACAGACCGCCTCCTTTGGCCACTCGGACACCGACCCAGGTGGCGCGTACGATACCAAGCCGGCCTCGACCGCCCCGAGCCGTGCGTGGGAGGGTGACCCGCGCAGTCGTCCGCGCAGTCGTCCGTGCAGTCGTCAGAGGAGGCACCCATGCCGAGCTTCGACGTCGTCTCCGAGGTCGACGTGCAGGAGGTCCGCAACGCCGTCGACCAGGCAGCTCGCGAGATTGGCAACCGGTTCGACTTCAAGGACACGGGCACCAGGGTCGGCCTGAGCGACGAGGAGATCACCGTCACCTCGTCGACCGAGCACCGCCTCGAAGCCGCGGTCGACGTCGTCGAGGGACGTCTGGCGAAGCGCAAGGTGCCGCTCAAGGCCGTCACCAAGGGCAAGGTCGAGGACGCCGCCGGGGGCTCGTACCGGCAGGTCCTGACGCTCAACCAGGGCATCTCGCAGGAGAAGGCGAAGGCCATCGTCAAGTTCGTCAAGGACCACAAGCTCAAGGTCCAGGCTTCGGTGCAGGGTGACCAGCTCCGCATCAGCGGCAAGAAGCGAGACGACCTCCAGCAGGTCATGCAGTCGCTGCGCGAGGAGGACTTCGGGATCCCCCTCCAGTTCACCAACCGCCGCGACTGAAGACCCGTACGAGCGCAGTGGGCGAGTCGGCCCGGAGGCGCGAGCCGGCCGCCGCTACCGGTTCGGCGAGCCGTCGGCCTCCGGCTCGCCGGCCAGGGCACGATCCAGCACCGCCGCCACCTCCTCGAGCGGCCGGTCGATCCCCGAGCCCAGGCGCTCCCAGTCGATGCGCGCCACCGCGCGGGTGACCGCTTCGGTGACGATCTCGACTCCCTCGCCCGCGCCGGCCGACGACATCCCGAGCATCTCGGCGGAGAACGGACGGGTGGGTGCCGAGAACGGTCCCGAGCCGCTGGCACGGGTGCGCTGGGTGGTGACGAGCGCCCGCGGGCCGCGGCGCGCGTACAGGTCGATCACCTCGCCGACCCGGGCCTCGGCCTCGGCCAGCCACCCGTCGAGGATCGGTTTCGGGTTGACCGCCTCGCCCGCGGGGTCGTGGATCTCCATGTGGAGGTGCGCCGGCCCTCCCGTCGCGTTGCCGGTGTTGCCGACGGTTCCGATGACGTCGCCGGCCTCCACCCGGTAGGCGACGGGCCGGTCGCCTCCGCGGAAGTGGTAGCGGGCCGCTTCGGCCGGGTCCGCGATGCGGCGGTCGTCGGGAGGCTCGGGGAGCGAGTCGAGGTGGGCGAAGTAGTAGTAGGTGCCGTCATCCTGGGTGAGGTACGTGTACTTGCCGCCCACGGACCCGCTGCCCATCGTCAGCACGCCGTCGACCGGCGCCGTGATCGGCGTCCCGAAGTCGGCGAAGACGTCGGTGCCCTCGTGGAGGTGGAAGTCGGGGGTGAACCGGGGGAACTTCCAATCGTCGACGAAGGTGGCCTCGCCGCGGACCGGGAAGCTCCCGAGACCGATCATCGCGATCTCGCGCGGCGTGAAGCCGAAGGACGCGAGGACCCCGAGCGCCTCGAGCACCGAGGCCGTGCTGTTGGGCGCGCTGCGCTCGACCGCCGCGATCTCCTCGGCCGCCCACTCGGGGATCTCGAGGTCGGAGTCGACCGCCTCGTCGAGGCCGGGCGAGCCGTCGCCACCGGGAACCGGTGCCGGGTCGGGCTCGACGACCAGGTCGTCGCCGCCGGGCTCGGGTCCGCTGCGGGAGGTGCCGGGCGCGGTGGTGGTCGTGGACGACGAGGTCGACGAGGTCGACGAGGAGGTCGACGACTCGGTCGTCGTGGTGGTGTCGTCGGGTTCGGGGACGCTCGTGGACGACGTCGTCGACGAGGAGGTCGAGGTGTCGTCGGAGTCGGACTCGGTGGTCGTGGTGGAGCCGAAGATGTCGTCGACGGGGTCCGCGCCCGAGGGCACGGCGGCTGCCAGCAGCACTGCGAGGGCGGCCGCGGCGGCGATCGCCGCCCGGATGAGGGGTGCGGTGGTCATCTGCTCACGAGTTCGTGATCGAAGATGGGATCCCTGCCCAGGTGGACTGGTCGGGCACACCGTAGCGAACGCCGCGATACGCCCCGGACTCGGCCTCTCGATGCCCGCGCGCCGCCGGCGGGGCAGCCGGGGGACGGGGTGCCGGCGAGCGCGGCCGGCGGGTCACATCGAGCGCAGTCGCGAGACGCGCTCCTCGGTGGGCGGGTGGCTGCGGAACAGGTTGGCGAACTGCACGTGGCGCCCGCTGAGCGGGTTGATGATGTACATCGTGGCCTGCGCCGGGTGCACGTTGGCGGGGACCCGCTTGGCCGAGGCCTCGATCTTCTCGAGCGCGCGGGCGAGCGGCTCGCCGGTACCCAACAGCCCCGCGCCCGAGCGGTCGGCCTCGAACTCGCGCGAGCGCGAGATCGCCATCTGGAGCAGCAGCGCGGCGAGCGGAGCGAGGATCGCCATGGCCAGCATCCCGATGGGGTTGTTGTCGCGGTCGCCGCCCCGGCCGCCGAAGATGGCGGCGAACATCGCCATGCGGGCCATGAAGGTGATCGCCATGGCGACCGTCGCGGCCACCGAGGAGATCAACACGTCCCGGTTCTTGACGTGGGACAGCTCGTGGGCGAGCACGCCGCGGAGCTCGTCCATGTCGAGGACCCGCAGGATGCCCTCGGTGACGCACACGGCGGCGTGGTCGGGGTTGCGGCCGGTGGCGAAGGCGTTGGGTTGCTCCATGGGCGAGACGTAGAGGCGCGGCATGGGCATGTCCGCCCGCTGCGCGAGGTCCGCGACCGTCGAGTAGAGCTTGGGCGCGTCGGCTTCGGACACCTCGCGGCCCCGGGCGGCCTTCACCGCGATCTTGTCCGAGAACCAGTATGAGCCGCCGACGAAGACCAGGCCCAGACCGAGGCCGATGATGGCACCCCCCTGTCCGAAGAAGCCGCCACCGACCACGATGAAGAAGCCGCCGAGGGCGGCCAGCAGCACGCCGGTCTTGAGTGTGTTCCTGCTCACCGTGACTCCGTTCTCGCTCCGTCTCGACGGGCCTCGCTCTCGAGGCCCTCGTCTCTCCGACTCTCTCGACACCACCAACGCTACGCCGTCCGGACGGATTCCCGGCATCGCTCCGCTCGCCCACCTCGTCGAACCACCCGCGAGACCGCGAACCGGACGACCCGTGGCAGCGGGGGCGGACGGCCCCGCCCCGCAGGGGGGGAGCACGGCCGCGTCAGTCGTAGTAGCCGGAGTGGATGTAGACGCACGGGACGCCTTCGTCGTGGAACATCTCCACGTTGCGGAGGTCGTCCTCGAACGCCAGGCGCAGCTCGAAGCCGTAGGCCCGCAGCTCGCGCACCGTCTGGCGCTTGAAGCGCTGCGCGGCGGCGTAGTCGCCGAAGGGTCGCATGATGAGGACGTCCCAGCGGACGTGGTACCGGTGCAGCCACGCCTCGGTGAGGTGGTGGACGCTGGCGGGCCGGGCCGTGAGGAGCACGACCCGCAGCCCGGGTTCGAGGAGGTCGAGGAGGACCCGCACCTCCTCGATCACGGGGTCGTCGCCGCACGCCTCGAAGAAGCCGCGCCAGTCCGGGATCTCGCGCTCCAGGTAGTGCTGCCGGTCGACGGCGTCGGAGAGGACGCCGTCGATGTCGACCACCACGGTCGGCCCCGGCTCGACCGGAGCCTCGCGCCAGGTCCAGTGGTCCGGGGACGGACGGGCCGCCGGAGACGCGCTCAACGCCGCGCCACCTCACGGGTCGCTCCCCGGGAGCCGGCGTCCCGGAGGAGCGACCGGGCGTCGGGTCCGGTCCTCGCGCTCACTCCGAGCTCGTCGCCTCCGCCATGTACTGCTCCTTGATCGAGTCGACGATCCCCGGATCGGCGAGGGTGGTCGTGTCCCCCAGCTCGTCGTGGCCGGCAACGTCGCGGAGGAGCCGACGCATGATCTTGCCCGAGCGGGTCTTGGGCACGTCCTCGGTGAAGAGCACCGACTTCGGTTTGGCGATCGGGCCGATGACGCTCCCCACGTGCTGGCGCAGCTCCTCGACCAGGTCGTGGCTGGGCTCGGAGCCGGCGCGGAGGATCACGAACGCCGCGATGGCCTCGCCCGTGGTCTCGTCGGGCCGTCCGACGACCGCCGCCTCGGCCACCGCCTCGTGGTCGACGAGCGCGGACTCCACCTCGGTGGTCGAGATCCGGTGGCCCGAGATGTTCATGACGTCGTCGACGCGGCCGAGCAACCAGAAGTAGCCCTCGTCGTCGCGCTTGCACCCGTCGCCGGCGAAGTACCTGCCCTCGAAGCGCGACCAGTAGGTCTCGCGGTAGCGCTCGGGGTCGCCCCAGATCCCCCGGAGCATGGCCGGCCAGGGTCGCGTGAGCACGAGGTAGCCGCCGCCGGGGATGTCGACCGACGCGCCGTCGTCGTCGACGACGTCGGCCTCGACACCGGGCATCGGGAAGGTCGCCGAGCCGGGCTTCAGCGTGGTGGCGCCGGGAAGCGGGGCGATCATGATGGCGCCGGTCTCGGTCTGCCACCACGTGTCGACCACCGGACAGCGCTCACCCCCGATGACCTTCCAGTACCACACCCACGCCTCCGGGTTGATGGGCTCGCCCACGGTCCCGAGGACTCGGAGGCTCGAGAGGTCGTGCTGCCCGGGGTACGTGTCGCCCCACTTCATGAAGGTCCGGATCGCCGTCGGAGCGGTGTAGAGGATCGTGACCCCGTAGCGCTCCACCATGGCCCACAGGCGGTCCTTGTCGGGGTGGTTGGGGGCGCCCTCGTACATCACCGACGTGGCTCCGTTCGCCAGCGGCCCGTACACGATGTAGCTGTGCCCGGTGACCCAGCCGATGTCGGCGGGGCACCAGAAGACGTCGGTGTCCTCGTGGAGGTCGAAGACGAAGCGGTGCGTGAAGGCCACCTGGGTCAGGTAGCCGCCCGTGGTGTGCATGATCCCCTTGGGCTTGGCCGTGGTGCCCGAGGTGTAGAGGATGTAGAGCAGGTCCTCGGAGTCCATCGGCTCGGGCTCGCAGGTCGTCGAGAGGTCGTCGACGAGGTCGTGGTACCAGTGGTCCCGCGAGGCGTCCCAGGCGATGTCCTGGCCGGTGCGCTGGACCACCACCACGTGCTCGATGGTGGGGCACTCGGCCACCGCGTCGTCGGCCGCCTCCTTGAGGGGGAGGTGCTCGCCCCGCCGGTTCGCGCCGTCCGCCGTGATCAGGATCTTGGCTTCGGCGTCCTGGATGCGATCGCGCAGCGACTCCGCGGAGAACCCGCCGAACACGACCGAGTGGACGGCGCCGATCCGCGCGCACGCCAGCATCGCGATCGCGAGCTCGGGGACCATGCCCATGTAGATGTTGACCCGGTCCCCCTTCTCGACCCCGAGGCTCTTGAGCGCGTTGGCGAACCGGCACACGTCGTCGAGGAGGTCCTGGTAGGTGATGGTCCGGGTGTCCCCGGGCTCGCCTTCCCAGTGGAAGGCGACCTTGTCCCCGCGGCCTGCCTCGACGTGGCGGTCGAGGCAGTTGTGCGCCACGTTGAGCTTGCCTCCCGTGAACCACCTCGCGAAGGGCAGGTCCCACTCGAGCACGGTGTCCCACGGCTCGTACCAGTCGAGGCGCTCGGCCTGCTCCGCCCAGAAGCCCTCGAGGTCGCGCTCGGCCTGCTCGTGGAGCGAGTCGTCCGTGACCAGCGCCTGCTTCTGGAAGTCGTCGGGAGGCGGGAACGTCCGCCCTTCCGCGAGCAGCCCTTCGATGGCGTCGGACATGGGGTCCCCCTTCGGTCGCGACCTCCCGGGGAAGGCTATCGAGCGGGCGCCGTCGGCGTCCGACCTCCGAGGCCGCCGTCGCCGGCGGTCCTCATCGCCGCTTCGAGAGCACCACCACGCGGTGTCCGCCGAGACCGTCCGGGTCGCGCAGCGCCTCGGCCTCGCCGACCCGGCTGCGCCCGGCGAGCGCCTCGAGGTCGCCGATGTGCGCCCGATCCCGCCACGCCTGCCTGCCCTCCTCCACCAGCTCGTCGAGGCCGAGGTCGGCCAGCCACTCGGCCTGCGAGGTCTCCTCGACGATCTCGAAGCCCTCCGCGGAGGCGGCCTCGCGGAGGGTCTCGAGCGCGACGTCGGCCGTGAGGTCCTGCGAGCCGGGATCCTCGAGCGGGTCGCCGCCGCGGCCGTGGGCCCGGTAGGTGCGCAGCCAGCCTCGCTGGCCGCGCTCCGCCAGCGTGGCCGCCTCCGCGGCGTAGTCGATCACCACGACGTGGCCACGCTTGATCGCGCGGCCGCACCCGTCCAGGAAGTCGCGCACCCCCGTCTGGACGGGGAGCCGGACCCCGGGCGCGGCCTCGGGGAGCAGCTCGTCGGCGAGGGCGTCCAGCTCCTCACCCGCCGGGACCGCGACCTCCTCGAACCCGGCGTCGCCGCCGCCGACCCGGATCTCGTTCCAGCGCTCCTCGGCCCGCTCGACGATCCGGAACGGCAGGTTGTCGAGCAGCTCGTTGGCGACGATCGCTCCCGTGAAGCCGACCGCCGGGAGCTCCTCGCTCTGGGCCACGATGGGCCCGGTGCCGGGGACGATCTCCGGATCGTCGTCGTCGTCCCCGAGCTTCACCGCCGGCCCGAGGGTCTCGTCGATCGGCTCGATCTGGAGCCACTCGTGCTGGCGGTGCCGCAGCACGGGTGAGCGCTCGACCATCACGTAGCGGAGCGCCTTCGAGCAGGCGGGCCCGACCCGCAGCACGTCGCGGGCGAGCTGCCCGCGGCCGGCTCCCGCGTCGACGACGACGTAGGGGTCGGGCTCCTCGAGCTCGTCCCACCAGCGCTCCAGCGCCCGGGCGACGAGCGCGCCGAAGAGCGAGCCCACCTCCGGGCTGGTGAGGAAGTCGCCGTCCGCCCGTCCGGCGCCTCCCCCCACCGAGAAGAACCCCCCGTCGGGGTCGTAGAGAGCCGCCTCGACGAACAGGTCGAAGGGGATCGGGCCCTCACGGCGGATCCGCTCCGCGAGCTTGCCGGCCAGCGCGTCGCTCATGGTGAGCGCACGATAGCGGGAGCTCAGGAACCGAGGGCCAGGAGGTCCTGGAACGGCGCCAGCTCCCCGAGGCGGGCGAACACCTGCGGGTAGACGCCGACGACGAGGACGACCGCGGTGGTGAGCGCGATGGCGGTCCCGAGCGCGGCGGGGACCGCGATCGGCCGCGTGTCCTCCACCGCGGGTCGCCGGAACCACATCAACCGGGCGACGTTGGCGTAGTAGAAGAACGCGATCACCGAGTTGACCGCCGCCAGCACGCCGAGGACCACCGCGGTGGTGCTGGCCGAGTCGATCACCGCTCGGAACACCACGAACTTGGCGAACCAGCCGCCGAGCGGTGGGATGCCGGCGAGGGAGAACAGGAAGATCGACATCAGCACCGCGAGGCCCGGGGCGTAGGTGAACAGCCCCGCGAAGCTGTCGATCTCGCCGGACCGGGTGCGGCGGGCGATGGCGATCACGAGGGCGAACACCCCGAGGTTCATCGCCCCGTAGATGAGCAGGTAGATCACGGTGCCCTCGAAGGCGCTGATCCGCGCCGCCTCGGTGTCGGCGGCGACGGCCAGGGGAACGAGCATGAAGCCGGCCTGGCTCACCGACGAGTAGGCGAGCATCCGCACGACGTTGGTCTGGCGCAGCGCGATCACGTTGGCCACGGTCATCGAGAGCGCGGCGAAGGCCCACAGCACGGGCTGCCACGCGTCGTTGGCGCCGAAGAACCCCGCGAAGATCAGCGCCATGATCGCCACGAAGCCGCCGGCCTTGGAGGCCACCGAGAGGAACGCGGCGATCGGGGTCGGCGCGCCCTCGTAGGTGTCGGGGGCCCAGAAGTGGAACGGCACGGCAGCGACCTTGAACCCGAACCCGACGAGGGTGAACCCGACGCCGACGAGCACGAGCGGCTCGTGGCCGAGCTCGGCGGTGACCCGGCCGATGTCGCTCAGGAGGGTCGAGCCCACGGCCCCGAAGATCAGCGACATGCCGTAGAGCATCACCGCCGAGGAGAGGACGCCGAAGAGGTAGTACTTCACCGAGGCCTCGTTGGAGCGGGTGTCGTACTTGCGCCAGCCGGCCAGGAGGTACGTGGGGATCGAGATGGTCTCGAGCGCCACGAAGATCGAGATCAGGTCCCGCGCCGAGGTCATCGCCATCATCCCGAGCACGGAGACGAGGACCAGGAAGTAGTACTCGCCCTGGTGGTAGTCGCCCTCGCGGATGTAGTCGGCCGAGATCAGGATCGTGACGTAGGCGACGACGAGGAAGAACGCCTTGAGGACGAGCGCGAAGTTGTCGACGACGTAGGCGCCACCGAACATCTCCCGGTCGACCCCGTCGGCCCCGAGGGTGAGCACCGGCACGATCGCGGCCAGCACGCCGACCGCCGAGATCGTCGAGACGAGCGAGCGGTCGCGGCCCTCGATCACCAGGTCGGCGACGAGCGCCAGCACGAGCGTCGCCGCGAGGACGATCTCGGGCGCGAACGCGTGGTAGTCGATCGCCGGGGTCATCGGGTCATCGCCTCGTCGTCACCGGTCACGGTCAGCCCCCGAAGACCTGGGCCATGAGCTGCACCGACTCGTCGGTGATCCCGAACACCAGGCGTGGGAAGACGCCGATGGCGAGGATGGCGACCAACAGCGGGGTCCACGCGATCCACTCGGGTCCGTGGACGTCGTGCACGTGGCGACCTTCCCACTCGGCCGGCACCTTGCCCATCGCGACCTGCTGGTACATGACGAGCAGGTAGGAGGCGGCCAGCACCGTGCCGATCGCGGCCACGACCATGAACGTCCGGAAGGTCTCCTCGGGGAGGCCGGCGCCGGGACTGTAGGCGGAGAGGATCGCGGGGAACTCCCCCCAGAATCCGGCGAGGCCGGGGAGCCCGAGCGACGCCATGGCCGAGAACCCGAGGATCCAGCCGAGCCGTGGCGTCTGCTTGAGCATGCCGCCGAGGCGCGCCATCTCGCGGGTGCCGAACCGCTCCTGCACCGAGCCGGCGAGGAAGAACAGCATCCCGGTGATGAGCCCGTGGGCGACCATCCCCATGATCGCCGCGTTGATCCCGAAGCTCGTCAACGTCGAGATCCCGAGCATCACGAAGCCCATGTGGGCGACCGACGAGAACGCCACGAGCCGCTTCATGTCGCGCTGGGCGAGGCAGGCGAGCGCGCCGTAGATGATCCCGATGACCGCGAGGAGGCCGATCCAGGGCGCCCAGTCCGTCGCCGCCTCGGGGAGGATCGGCAGGGCGATGCGCACGAAGCCGTAGGTCCCCATCTTCAGGAGGATGGCGGCCAGGATCACGGAGCCGACCGTCGGTGCCTCGGTGTGGGCGTCGGGCAGCCAGGTGTGGAACGGGAACATCGGCACCTTGATCGCGAACCCGAGGAACAGGCCGGCGAAGATCAGGTTGGCGGCGCCGCTGGTGAGGTCGAGGAGCTCGGACTGCTCGGAGAGGGCGACGATGTCGAACGTGCTCGGCTCCGAGGTGAAGAAGAGCGCCAGGAACGACAGGAGCATCAGCGCCGAGCCGAACAGGGTGAACAGGAAGAACTTGATGGCCGCGTACTCGCGGTTGGGCCCGCCCCAGACGCCGATCATGAAGTACATCGGGAGGAGGACCACCTCGAAGAAGATGAAGAAGAGGATGAGATCCTGCGCCACGAACGTCCCGTTCATCCCCGTCTCGAGCAGGAGGATGAGGGCGAGGAAGGCCTTGGGGTTGTGCGGCTCGGGGAAGTGGTTCCACGAGTAGACCACCGAGAGGAATACGACGGCGGTGGACAGCGCCACGAGGGGCAGGCTGATGCCGTCGATCCCGATGTGGTAGCGGGACTCGATGACGTCGATCCACGACTTGTCGAGCTCGAACTGCAAGCCGGCGGCCCCGTAGTCGAAGTCGACGAGGAGGCCCACCGCGACGGCGAGCGCTCCACCCGAGGCCAGCAACGCCACCCACTTGTGGGTCGTCTCGTCCTCGCGCGGCACGAGCATCATCAGCGCCGCCCCCGCGACGGGGATGAAGACCACGAGGGTGAGCCCCCACGAGTCGAACCAGTTCATCGGCCTTCCTCTCGCATCTGCTGCGTCTGCTCCATGTCGTGTCCCGTCTCGTCCCGTCCGGCGCCGAGTCCCGGCACCGGACGCTCTCCGATCGTCCGCCGCCTCACAGCAGCAGCGGGACGAGCACGGCCAACGCCGCGCCGCCGAGGACGACGGCGGCGAAGAGCGCCAGCACCGACCGCTGCACGAACCCCGACTGGAGGCGACGGAGCACTCCGCCGAGCGCTCCGGTCAGGGTGGCGAGACCGTTGTACGCCCCGTCGACGGTCCTCTGGTCGACCTGGTCGTAGGTGAAGGGGGCGAGGACCCTCTGGGTCACGACCCCCACCCCGTTGACCGCCCCGTCGATGACGCGCTGGTTCACCCAGTTCGTGGCGCGGGCCACGGGGCCGGCGGTGCCGGCCGCGATCCCGCCGACGAACAGGTGGTCGAGGTAGTAGCGCTCCCACAGGAACGTGTGCAGCGCCCGGTAGGGCTGCTTGTCGAGCAGCCCCTTCGGAGCCGAGCGCCAGTGGTAGACCCAGGTGGCGACGAGCAGGCCGGCCACGGCGATGAGCACCGACGGCACCGCCACGCCCAACGAGAACTCGTGGTGGACGACGTGGAAGTCGGTGGGCGGCACCTCGAAGGTCACCCACTCGTTGAACCGCTCGATGCCGGGGGCGTTGATCAGCCCGACCAGCGCCGAGGGGACGGCGAGCGCCCAGAGGGACCAGGCCATCGGCCGCGGGGACTCGTGCGGGGTCCCGTGCCCGCGGTACTCGCCGAAGAAGGTCATGTAGACCGCGCGTCCCATGTACGCGGCGGTCATGAACGCGCCGATCGAGCCGAGCAGGAAGATGGCCGCGTAGCCGTTGCCGGCCACGCCCTCGCTGGCACCGAGGAGGATCTCGTCCTTGGAGAAGAAGCCGGCCAGCGGCGGGATGCCGGCGAGCGCGAGCGTCCCGATCACGAAGGTGACGAACGTCGTGGGCATCGACCTGCGCAGCCCGCCCATCTCGCGCATGTCGAAGGTGTGGTGCGCCGCGTGGCTCACCGACCCCGCCCCGAGGAACAGCAGGGCCTTGAAGAACGCGTGGGTGAACAGGTGGAACACGCCGGCCGTCCAGGCCCCCACCCCGAGCGCGGCGACCATGTAGCCGAGCTGGCTCACCGTGGAGTAGGCGAGGACCTTCTTGATGTCGTACTGCACGAAGGCCAACGCGGCGGCGATCACCAGCGTGATCCCCCCGGCCAGGGCGAGCGGGTTGATCCCCCCGGCCGCGATGTCGAAGCCCTCCCAGAACACGCCGTACACGCGCGCCACCAGGTAGACGCCGGCGACGACCATCGTCGCCGCGTGGATGAGCGCGGAGACGGGCGTGGGGCCGGCCATGGCGTCGGGCAACCAGATGTGGAGCGGGAACTGCGCGCTCTTGCCGGCGACGCCGAGGAGGAGCAATCCGGCGCCCACCGCGAGGACGAGGTCGCTCATCCCCCCTTCGAGGGCGAGGCGGTTGATCTCGGAGATGTCGAAGGTGAGCCCGGCGCCGAAGAACAGGACCACGATCCCGAGGACGAGCCCGACGTCGCCGGTCCGCGTGGTGATGAACGCCTTGAGGGCCGCGTCGGAGTTCTTCTTCTCCTCCCACCAGTGCCCGATGAGCATGTAGGAGCAGAGGCCGACGAGCTCCCATCCGACGAGGAGCTGGAGGAGGTTGTCGGCGACGACGAGGGTGAGCATCGACGCGGTGAACAGCGACAGGGCCGCGTAGTAGTGGGTGAACCGCTCGTCGCCCTTCAGGTACTCGGTCGAGTAGACGTGGACGAGCAGCGACACGGTGGTCACCACCACGAACATCATGACGGCGAGACCGTCGACGTGGATCCCGAGGTCGACGTCGACGGGACCGTTCGAGAACCAACTCCAACTCCGGCTCACGACCGCGGAGCCCGAGATCCACTCGAACGCCGAGATCACCGACCACGCGAACGTGAAGGCCAGCGCGACGATGCCGACCTCGGAGCCGCCCCGGGGCATGCGCTTGCCGGCGAGGAGGATCACGAGGAACGAGACCGCCGGGACGACGGGCAGCAGCCAGGCCTGCTCGAGGAACCACGAGGCCGACTCGGCTGCCCCGTGGCCACCCTCCTCGACAGCGTGCTCGGCCTCCGCCAGCACCCGCACGAGCGTGTCGAACATCCGCCGCTATCCCTTCGTCGAGCCCGCGCGGCCGGGGAGGGCCGGACGGCTCGGAGTCGGTCGATCCGCCTGCTGCACCGCTCCTACCCCTTCATCGAGTCGACGCGGTCGAGGTTCGGGCTCGCCATGTTCCGGTAGATGAGCAGGACGATGGCGAGACCCACGCCCACCTCCGCGGCGGCCACGGTGATCACGAACAGCGCGAACACCTGGCCGGAGATCCGGTCGAGGTGGCTGGCGAACGCCACGAGGTTGAGGTTCACGGCGTTGAGCATGAGCTCCACGCTCAGCAACACCAGGACGGCGTTCTTGCGCGCGAGCGCGCCGTAGACGCCGAGGCAGAAGAGCACGGCCGCGAGCAGCAGGAACTGGTTCAGGTACATCGCCCCGGCCCCCTAGTCGTCCCGTCTCGCGATCACGACGGCCCCGACGAGCGCTCCGAGCAGCAGCACGGAGACCAGCTCGAAGGGCACCAGGAAGTCGGTGAAGATCGAGTCGCCGATCGGGCCGCCGCCCACCGACGCCACCGGCTCGACGCGGTCGTCGCCGAAGGCGTCGACGAGGAGCGCGGCGAGCAGGCCGAGGAGGCCGAGGGCGACGACGGCCGCCGCCCACCGCTGGTCGTTGTCGAGGTCCTTGCTCGCCCGGAGCGGGGCGCGGGTGAGCATGACGCCGAACAGCAGGAGCACGAGGATGGCCCCGACGTAGATGAGCACCTGGACCACGGCGACGAACTCCGCGGCGAGGAGCACGTACTGCGCCGCGACGCCCGCGAGGACGACGACGAGGTACAGGGCGGCGTGCACGACGTTGTCGGTGGTCACCACCCGAAAGGCGGAGACCACCATCGCGGCCGCGAGGATGCCGAAGGCGACGTTGTGAGGGGCCAAGTCGGTGCTCCGCCTACTTCGTGTCGGCGCCCACCTCGAGGGGCTCCGGTTCGGGTACGGACTCCATCCACTCGCCGAGCTTCTCCTTGTCGTGGAGCATGTCGGCGATGTTGGGCTCGGAGTACTCGTACTCCGGGCTCCAGAACAGGGCGTCGAACGGGCAGACCTCGACGCAGATCCCGCAGTACATGCACAGCGCGTAGTCGATGTCGAAGCGGTCGAGCTTGTTGACCGTCCGCGGCCTGCCCCCCTCGCGGCGGGGCGGCGCCTTGGCCTTGTGCCCCTCGATGTAGATGCACCAGTCGGGGCACTCCCGTGCGCACAGCATGCACACGGTGCAGTTCTCCTCCTTGAGGGCGATCACGCCCCGCGCCCGCGACGGAGGGTCCTCCCGCTCGTGCGGGTACTGGGTCGTGACCGTGGGTCTCAGCAACGTCTTGAGTGTCACGCCGAGGCCCTTGATCATCCCCGGAACCTTGAGCTCGGGCTTCTTGGCCATGGTCAGACCACCACTTTCAGAACGCCGGTCGCGACGATGTTCAGGAGGGACAGCGGGATGAGGTACTTCCAGGCGATGGACTGGAGCTGATCTTCGCGGAAGCGCGGGTAGGTGAAGCGAACCCAGAAGATCAGGAACGCCACCGCCATGATCTTGGCGAAGAGCACGAACGGCCCGAGCACGTCGGCCAGGGTGCCCTCCACGCCCGGCACGTACCAGCCGCCGAGGAACAGTGTGGCGGACAGTCCGGCGAGCGCGAACGCGGTGCCGAACTCGCCCATGAAGAAGAACAGGAAACGGAAGCCGGTGTACTCGACGAGGTAGCCGGCCACCAGCTCGGACTCGGCGACCGGCATGTCGAAGGGGGCCTGGGTGAGCTCCGCCTGGGCGGCGACGAGGAAGAGCAGGAACCCGACGAACTGGGTGAGGATGAACGGGTTCCCGACGACGTCGATGCCGAAGATGGCGCCGTTCGCCTGTGCGGCGACGATGCCCTGGAGGCTCATCGTGCCCGCCTGGATGATCACGCCGACCACCGCGAGCACGAGCGGGAGCTCGTAGGCGATGAGCTGGCCGGCGGCGCGCAGGGCACCGAGGAGCGCGTACTTGTTCGACGAGGCCCAACCCGCCATCAGCACGCCGATCACCGAGATCGACGCGACGGCGAGGGCGAAGAAGATCCCGGTGTCGAGGTCCTCGGCGACGAGGCGCGGGCCGGCGGGGATCACGACGTAGACGAGGAACGTGCCCGTCAGCACGAGGAGGGGCGCCAACGCGAAGACGCGCCGGTCGGCGTCCCGGGGCATCACGTCCTCCTTCTGGATGAACTTGATGCCGTCGCCGATGAGCTGGAACCACCCGTGGTAGCCGCCGGGGTCCATCGGCCCGAGGCGGCTCTGCATGTGGGCCATCATCTTCATCAGGAAGACGTACCCGAGGAGCAGCGCCCCGGCGGGGATCACGGCGAGGATCACCAGCGTCTTGATGCCGAGGATGGCGCCCCAGGGGAGCTCGAGCGCCACGGGTCCGTGGATCACCGGTCGATGTCTCCCAGGATGAAGTAGAGGCTGGCCAGGATCGTGATGACGTCGGGCACGTAGACCCCCTTCAGCAGCCAGGGGAGGATCGACACGTTGGAGAAGCTCGCCGAGCGGATCTTCACCCGGAACGGGCCGATGCCGCCCTTGGAGATCACGTAGTAGCCCATCTCCCCGAGCGGGTTCTCGGTGTGGACCCAGCTCTCGCCCGTCGGCACCTTGATGATGCGGGGCACCTTGGCCATCACCGGTCCCGAGGGGATCTGGTCGAGGAGGCCCAGGACGATGCGGGCCGACTCGCGGACCTCCTGGAGGCGGACCCAGTAGCGGCTCCACGAGTCGCCGCCGGGATGCGTCCACACCTTGAAGTCGATGTCGGGGTACGCGAGGTACGGCTTGCCGTCGCGGCGGAGGTCCCAGTCGACACCGGAGGCGCGCAGGTTCGAGCCCGACACGCCGTAGCTCTTGCCGACGTCGCCGGGGATGACCCCGATGCCCTTGGTGCGGGCCTCGAAGATCTCGTTGCCGGTCAGGAGCTCCTCGAAGGTGTCGCAGGACTCGAACACCTTGTCCATGACCGAGCGGGTCTCGGCGAGCCACCCCGCGGGCAGGTCGTCCTTCAGGCCGCCGATGCGGTTGAAGTTGGGATGGAACCGGCCACCCGTCACGCCCTCGATGAGGTTGAGGACGTACTCGCGGTCACGGAACCCGTAGAAGACGGGGGTGATCGCTCCGACCTGGGCTCCCATCTCGCCGAGGAAGAGCAGGAACGTCGCGATGCGCGAGAGCTCGGTGAGGACGGTGCGGATGTACTGCGCGCGGGGCGGCGCGTCGATCTCCATGAGCTGCTCGGCGGCGTGGATGAACGGCACCTCGTTGGCGAACGACGAGAGCCAGTCGATCCGGTTGATGAGCGTGGTGACCTGGGGGTAGCTGCGGTACTCGGTGAGCTTCTCGTACCCCCGGTGCATGTAGCCGATGACCGGCTCGGCGGCGACGACCCGCTCGCCGTCGAGCTTGACCACGACCCGCAGCGTGCCGTGGGTGGCCGGGTGCTGCGGACCGATGTTGAGGACCATGTCCTCGTGGTGCAGCTCGACGTTGACCTGCGTCTCGGCGAGGTGCTTGGAGACCATCGCGTGCTGGCGCTGTTCGGTGACGCTCATCCCGCGTCACCTCCTTCGTCGGTGTCGTCGGCGCCGTTCCCCGTGTCGGCGCTCTCGCCACTGTCCCCGCCGCTGCTCTCGTCGTCGCTGTTCCCGCCGCTGTCCTCGCCGCTGCCGTTCTGGTCCTGCTCGGGCATCGCCTCGGGGTCGACGAGGCCCGGCCAGGGCTTCACCTCCCGGGCGAGCAGCGGGTAGTCCTTCCGCAACGGGTGGCCTTCGAACTCGCCGGGCAGATAGAGGTGCCGGAGGTGGGGGTGCCCGTCGAAGCGGATGCCGAACATCTCCCAGCACTCGCGCTCGTGCCAGTCGGCCCCCGCGTACACGTCGGTCCAGGAGGCCGCGACCGGGTCGTCCTCGTCGAGGTCGGTCTTGAAGATCACCTCGTGCTTGTCGTCGGTCGACTCGACGCAGGCGAGGAGCTGGAACCGTCCCGCGGATCCGGCGACCCCGTAGGTCATCTCCTTGGGTTGGACCGGCACCGACGGCGCGTCGGGGTCCTCGTCGGGCGAGGGGGGCCGGGGCATCCAGTCGATGGCCGACACGAACGACAGGTACTCGCAGTCGAGCCGCGCCTTGGCGACCTCGGCCGCTCGGTGCCAGGCCTCGTTCTCGACCCGGATCACCAGGTCACCATGGGTCGACTCGGCCTCGACGATCGCGTCGCCGAGGTCCCGGCGCAGCCGCTCGAGCATCGCCTCGTGCTCCGCGGCGACGGGCGGCTCTTCGGCGTCCTCGCCGTCCTCGCCGTCCTCGGTCTCTTCGGTGGTCGCGCCAGCCGCGGTCTCGCCGGTCTCCTCCGGCTGGTCGGAGGCCTCGGACGCTGCGGCCTCCGCGGGTTCCGGCGCTTCCTCGTCCTGCGCTGCTTCGGGGTTCTCGTCGTCAGCCACGGTGCGTCGGCGGGGTCACGCGGCGGTGCCGCTCGTCTTCACGGTCACGGGGAGCTCGTCGTGCGGTCCGGGCTGGCCGACGAGGATCGGCTCGCCACTCCAGCGCTCCGACATGTCCTCGGACTGGATCCGCTCCTGGAGGAGGACGATGCCCTCGAGCAGGGCCTCGGGCCGCGGCGGACACCCGGGGACGTACACGTCGACGGGGATCACCTGGTCAACACCCTTGGTGACCGAGTACGAGTCCCAGTAGGGCCCGCCGCAGTTCGCGCACGACCCCATCGAGATCACGTACTTGGGATCGGGCATCTGCTCGTACAGGCGCCTGACCGCGGGGGCCATCTTGTCGGTCACGGTGCCCGAGACGACGAGCAGGTCGGCTTGGCGCGGGCTGGCCGGGAACGGGATCACCCCGAGCCGCATGACGTCGTAGCGGGGGCTCACCAACGCCGCCCCCATCTCGATGGCGCAGCACGCCAGACCCCACTGGTACATCCACAACGAGTACTTGCGGCTGTAGCTCATCAGCCACGACAGCGGCTTGGGGACGTGGCCCTTGTCGACGAGTCCCATCACGTCACCTCCTCGGAGCCCGCCGGGGGCTCCTCCGTGCCCACGATACGAGGGCACGGCGGACGCTCAGATCCACTGGAGCACCCCCTTGCGCCACGCGTAGACGAGGCCGAGGGCGAGGATCGCGATGAAGATCGCCATCTCCACGAGCCCGAACACTCCGAGGCTCTCGAGGCGCACGGCCCAGGGGAAGATGAACACCGCCTCCACGTCGAAGATCACGAACAGCAGGGCGAACACGTAGTAGCGGATGTTCGCCTGCCCCCACCCACCGAGCGGGTCGGATCCGGACTCGTAGGTCAGGTACTTGTCGCGCTGGACGTGCGTCGGCCTCACGAAGCGGGCGATCCCCAGCATGAGCACGAACATGCCCATGGCCGCTGCGATGAGCACCGCGACGGTCAGGTACGACTGTGAGAACTCGGAGTAAGGCACCTTGCCGCCTGAGCTCCTCTTCGGCGCCGCGGACGCGGCGAGTATACGTGAACGTGTTCACGACCTCGCAAAGGGGAACGGCCACCGGATCCTCGGCGCCCCTGCCTCTCCCAGGCTCCCAGACTCCCAGGCTCGGTGCACCGCGACCCGGACCGACGCAGTGCCCCTCACCCAGTGCCCCTCACCCAGTGCCTCGCACCCAGTGGCCCTCGCCCAGGGTGAGCGTCAAACGGGGCGGAGTCCTCTCGTTCGGGCGTTCCTGGGACAGAACCACCACGCAGCGTGGCGGCTCCTCAACGACGGCCCGCGCGACGCCGATCATGGACGTGGAAGCCCAGCCTGCCGAGGCAGGTTGCACAGGAAGCCCAGCCTGCCGAGGCAGGTTGCACAGGAAGCCCAGCCTGCCGAGGCAGGTTGCACAGGAAGCAAGGAGACAGGAAGCAAGCACGGCACGGAACACGCACGGGACGACGAGAAGAGTGAGGAGCAGAGGTCCGAGCTGATGGCCGCATTGCCCTTCGTCCGAGACCACGGGACCGGCGAGCACACCAACGGCGCCCGCCGCACGACGGCGTTCGTGCTCTCGGGCGGCGGCAACCAGGCGGTCGCGCAGGTCGGCATGCTCCGCGCGCTGGTCGAGCACGGCGTGGTGCCCGACGTGGTCGTCGGGACCTCCGCCGGAGCCATCAACGCGGCCGCGGTGGCCGCCGACCCCACGCCCGCCGGGATCGAGCGCCTCGCCGAGGTGTGGCGCGAGCTCCACAGCGAGGACATCTTCCCCGGTGGACGCGTCTCGCGTGCCTGGAACGTGCTGACCCGCAGCACGCACCTCTTCGACAACGAGGGGCTCCAGGCCATCGTGGACCTGCTCCCCGTCGACCGCTTCGAGGACCTGAGGGTCCCGCTGCGCGTCGTGGCCACCGACTACGAGAGCGGCGAGGAGGTCGTCCTCGCCGCCGGACCGGTGCGCCCGGCCGTCATCGCCAGCGCCGCGCTGCCCGGCGTGTTCCCGCCGATCCACCACGACGGCCGCATGCTGATCGACGGCGGCGTCGTCAACAACGTGCCGCTCCGCCACGCCCTCATGGGCCCGATCGAGCGGATCTTCGTCCTCAACGTGACCGGGGCCGCCGCCGACGCGCCGCCCCGCTACCCGCTCGACGTCACGCTCCGCGCCTTCGCCATCGCCCGGAACCGCCGCTACCAGCTCGAGCGCCAGATGGTCCCCGAGAGCATCGAGGTCGTCGAGCTGCCGCGGCCCGACGACGGACGCTCGATCTTCGACTTCTCCGGCGGTGACATCATCCTCGAGGAGGCGTACAGCCTGGCCTCCCACCACCTCGAGGGGCTGTTCACGGCGTTGGAGCGGAGCGACTGCACGGAGAGCGAGCGCCGCTGGTACCACCGGTTCTGGCCGGCCCAGCCCGCAGCCGCCGAGGTGGCCTGAGCCCGGACCCCGACGGGTCTCCCGCTCGACCCGACCCCAGCTCCTGTGTGGCCGACTCCGAGGGCCCGCGGGCCGCGCGGTGGTGGGGCCGACCGCCGATCAGAACAGCAGCGTGGCTCGCTGCGCGAAGTCGAGGAACGGGTTGGGCGCCACACCCATCCAGAGGGTGAACGCGAGGGTCACGAACAGGCCGACCGCGGAGCCCGCGTCGACGCGGACCGGCGGCAGGGCCGCTGCGGCACCCTCACCCTCGGTCGGGGCGTCCGGGTCCGCCATGTAGCTGACCACGAGCAGGCGCAGATAGACGAACGCCGCCACCACGGCGACGAGCACACCGACGATCGCCAGCGCGTACTGCTCGTCGTTGACCGCCGCCCGGAACACGGTGAGCTTCGCGACGAACCCGGAGGTGAGCGGGATCCCGGCCTGACCGAGCAGCAGCACGGTGAGCGCGGCGGCGAGGAGGGGAGAGCGCCTGCCGAGGCCCCGGTAGTCGTCGAGCTCGTGGCCGACGTCGCCGCGCTTCGCCACGACGGTCAGCACCGCGAAGGTGCCGAGGACGATGAACGTGTACGCCAGCAGGTACGACAGCGCCGCCGAGACGCCGTCGTCGGTGGCCACCTGCACGCCGATGAGGACGAAGCCGGCGTGGCTGATCGAGGAGTACGCCATCATCCGCTTGACGTTGGTCTGCACGATGGCGAGGAGGCTGCCGACCAGCAGCGTCGCGACGGCCAGCACCCACAGCAGCGGCTCCCAGTCGAGGCGGTAGGTCTCGAAGCTCGTCTGGAGGACGCGCAGCAGCGCGGCGAACCCGGCCACCTTCGCGCCCGCCGCCATGAACCCGACGACCGGTGTGGGCGAGCCCTCGTAGACGTCGGGGGTCCACATGTGGAACGGCACCGCCGCGATCTTGAAGCCGAGCCCCACGAGCAGCAGGACGAGGCCCACGAGCAGGCTCTCGTTCTGGGTGACGGCGTTGGTGGAGAGGAACCGGGCGATGCCGGTGAGCGACGTCGTGCCCGTCCCGCCGTAGACGAAGGCGATGCCGTAGAGGAACACGGCCGAGGAGAACGCGCCCAGCACGAAATACTTGATGCCCGCCTCCTGGCTCTCGGCGCGGAAGCGCTGGAACGCGGCGAGCACGTAGAGGGCGATGGAGAGCACCTCGAGCGCGAGGAACACCACGATGAGGTCGTTGGCGGAGGCCATCATCGCCATGCCGCTGGCCGACATCAGCAACAGCGCGTGGTAGGCGCCGGCGTCGAGCTGCTCCCGACGCAGGTAGCCGTGCGCCACGAGCAGGCCGACGAACGTGGCGGCCAGCACCAGGAACTTGAGGAACACGCTGAACCCGTCGACGGCGACCATGCCGCGCAGCGTCTCGAAGGAGCCGAACGTGGTGACGTCGCTCCAGGCGCCGACGAGGAAGACGCCGGCCACCGCGATGCCGACCATCGAGATGCCCAGGGTCAGGTTCGGGTCGCGCAGGCGCGGCCAGCGGTGGGCGAGCGCCAGCATGGCGACGATCAGGAAGGCCGCCGAGGCGAGCGCCGTCTCCGGCGCGATCCCGACGATCTCGACGTCGGGTGTGGGCACCCGCTGGATGGGCGACTCGGTCTGGGCGAGCAGCGCCGGCAGGCTCGGCGGCATCACGATCCCCCTCCCTCATCGCTCGCGGCCGGCTCGGGCCCGGGGTGCTGCTCGACCACCGGTGGCGCGCCGCCGATCCCCTCGTCGTCGGAGTCGGCGACGACGCCGTCGACCTCGGGTCGGTCGGGCTCCTCGTAGTCGGTCCGGGACTCGACGTGCTCGATGAGGCGCTGCACGGAGGGCTCCAGGCGCTCCAGCACCGGCTTCGGGTAGAGGCCCAGCACGAGGGACAGCACGATGAGCGGCGCCACGGTGAGCACCTCGCGCACGTTCAGGTCCGGCATGCCGGCGTTGGCCTCGTCGGGTTCGCCGGTAAAGACGCGCTGGTAGGCCCACAGGAGGTAGAGCGCGGCGAGGACGACGCCGGCGGCGGCGACCACCGCGTAAGGACGCTGGGTGAGGAAGGCGCCCAGCAGCGCCAGGAACTCGCCGACGAAGCCCGACAGGCCGGGGAGCCCGACCGAGGCGAACGCGGCGACGAGGAACAGCCCCCCGAGGCGCGGCGCGACCTTCCAGAGGCCGCGGAGCTCCGAGATCTCGCGGGTGTGTCGCCGCTCGTAGATCATCCCGACGAGCAGGAACAGCGCCCCGGTGTTGAGGCCGTGGGCGATCATCGTGAACAGGCCCCCGGAGAGGCCCTGGGTGGTGAGCGCGAAGGTCCCGAGGACGACGAAGCCGAGGTGCGCCACCGACGAGTAGGCGATCAGCTTCTTGACGTCCGGCTGCATCGTCGCGACGAGCGCTCCGTAGATGATGCCGATGGTGGCCAGCACGAGCAGCAACGGCGCGAGATCGACCGCCGCCTCGGGGAACAGCGTCATCGAGAAGCGCAGGAAGCCGTAGGTGCCCATCTTGAGGAGCACCCCGGCCAGGATCACCGAGCCCGCGGTGGGCGCCTCGGTGTGCGCGTCGGGGAGCCAGGTGTGGAAGGGGAACAGCGGCACCTTCACGGCGAAGCTGGCGAAGAAGGCGAGGAACAGCCACTTCTCGGTGCTGCCCGCCAACCCGTCCCACTGGGCGAGCGTGGCGAGGTCGAAGGTCAGCTCGCCGGTCGCGCCCTGGTGGAGGAACGACAGCGTGAGGATGGCCACGAGCAGCAGCGCGGATCCCGCCATCGTGTAGAGGAAGAACTTGATCGCAGCGTAGACCCGCCGCTCGTAGCCCCAGCCCCCGATGAGGAAGTACATCGGGACGAGCATCGCCTCCCAGAACACGAAGAACAGGACGAGGTCGAGGCTCAGGAACACGCCGAGGATGCCCGCCTCGAGGGTCAGCATGAAGAACGTGTACGCCTTGAGGTTCTTCGTGACCGACAGCGAGGCGAAGAAGGTCACGGGGAACAGCAGCGCTGTGAGCGCCACCATGAACAGGCTGATCCCGTCGACGCCGAGCGAGTAGCTGACCCCGAGCTCCCGGATCCAGGTGTGGGATTCGGCGAACTGGAACGCGGCGGTCCCCGTCTCGAACTCGACGAGGAGGTGCCCGGCGAGGCCGAGGGTGGCCACCGAGAAGATCAGCCCGACGACGCGGACGTACTCGTCGCGGCGCCCGGGGACCGCGAGCGCGACGAGCGCCCCGACGGCCGGGGTGAAGACGATGGCGGTGAGGATCGGGAAGTCGGTCATCTACAGCGTCGACCTCGTGAGCGCGAAGAGGATCAGCACGGCGGTGCCGGCGAAGACGGCGAGCACGTAGCGGCGGAGGTGCCCGGACTGCACCCGTCGGGTCTCCTCGCCGCCGAGCTGGAGGAGGCGGGCGACGCCGTTGACGGCGCCGTCGACGATCCCGACGTCGAAGAACCGGTTCAGCCAGTCGAGGCCCCGCCGTCCCGGCTCGACCACCGCCACCTCGTAGAGACGGTCGACCCGCCAACCCCGCTCGAGGAACGACGCCGCCGAGCCGAGCCGCTCGACGAGCGGGTCGCGTCCCGAGTAGCGGTCGTAGAGGCGCTGCGCGACGACGATCCCCGTCACGGCCAGCACGACGGCGACCGTCGAGAGGAGGAAGCCGGACCCGAACGAGGTGGGCTCGATGTGGTGGAACCCGGGCGTCTCCTCGAAGATCGGATCCAGCCACGACGTGAGGAACTCGAGGCTCCGGAACGGCAGGTTGAGGAGGCCCCCCACGACGCTGAGCCCGGCGAGCGCGACGAGGGGGACCAGCATCACCCGCGGGCTCTCGTGCGGCTCCTCGACGCCGCCCTCGGCTCCGGTCCCGGTTCCCGCTGCGGGTGGCGAGCCTTCCTCGTCCTCCGGCGTAGATTCCTCGCCGGGCGAGTCGCCCGGCGAGGAATCCCGCAAGTCGTCCTCGGAACCCTCACCACCCGCAGCCGACGCGGGACCTTCCTCGGCACCCGACGTCGCGGAGGACGGCGGCGGCTCCGAGGACGACTCACGACCGCTGTCCGGCGACGAAGAGGCTTCGGCGCCGGACGAGGGAGGGTCGGAGGACGAGGAGGTGCCGCCGCCCTCCGCCACAACTCCGGACGCGCCGGCACTCGCCGTGGCTCCGGCGGTGGCGCCCACCGCCGCGGGCTCGCGCCAGCGCTCGGTGGAGAAGAACACCATCCACACCTGCCGGGTCATGTACAGGGCCGTGAGCAGGGCCGTGACCGCCCCGATCGCCCACAGCGCGTGCTCGTCCGCGAACCACGCCTTGGCGAGGATCTCGTCCTTCGACCAGAAGCCGGCGAGCGGCACGACCCCGGCGATGGCGAGCCACGCGACGATGAAGGTGCCCGCCGTCCAGGGCATGTACTTGCGGAGGCCGCCCATGCGCCGCATGTCCTGCTCGTCGTGCATGCCGTGCATGACCGAGCCGGCGCCGAGGAAGAGCAGGGCCTTGAAGAAGGCGTGGGTGACCATGTGGAAGATCGCCGCCGCGTACGCGCCGATCCCCACAGCGAGGAACATGTAGCCGAGCTGGCTGATGGTCGAGTAGGCGAGCACCCGCTTGATGTCGTTGTGGACGAGGGCGATGGTGGCGGCGAAGAACGCGGTGCCCACCCCCACCCAGGCCACGGTGGTCGCCGCGGCGGTGCCGACCTCGAAGAACGGGTGCACCCGGACGACCAGGTAGACGCCGGCGGTGACCATGGTGGCGGCGTGGATGAGCGCGGAGACCGGGGTCGGGCCCTCCATGGCGTCGGGGAGCCAGACGTGGAGGGGGAACTGGGCGCTCTTGCCGACCGCGCCGAGGAAGAAGAGCAGGGCGATGGCGGTGGCGGTGCCGCCGGCGAGGGCGGGGGCGCCGGCGAGGGCCTGGTCGATCTCGAGCGTCCCGAGGTGGAAGAAGACGAGGAACATGGCGAGCAGGAAGCCGAAGTCGCCGATCCGGTTGGTGACGAAGGCCTTCTTGCCGGCGCTCGCGGCGGTGTCGCGCTCGAACCAGAACGAGATGAGGAGGTAGGAGCAGAGCCCGACCCCCTCCCAGCCGAGGAACATGACGGGGAAGCTGCCGCCGAGGACGAGGATCAGCATCGAGGCGGCGAACAGGTTGAGGTAGAGGAAGAAGCGCGAGAAGCGCTCGTCGCCGTGCATGTACCCGATCGAGTACAGGTGGATGAGGGCGCCGACGCCGGTGACGAAGAGGATCATCGTCAGCGACAGCGGGTCGATCAGCAGGCTGGCGCTGACGTCCAGGGATCCGGCGGCGATCCAGTCGAAGAGGTGGTCGACGACCACGCGCTCCCCGGCGTCCAGGCTCCACAGCGCGCCGAGCAGGACCAGGGACCACCCGAACGCGGCGAACATGGCGAGCGTGGCGATCCAGCCGGCCGCGGGCTCCTTGAGGAACCGCCCGCCGACCGCGGTCAGCGCCACGGCGCCCGCGAGGGGGAGCAGCGGGACGAGCCAGGCCGTCTGGAGGAGGTCGTGCGCGCTCATCGGCTCCCGTCAGCCCTTGAGGAGGTTCACGTCGTCGGCGGTGGCGCCGGCGCGCCGCCGGAAGATGGCCACGATGATCGCCAGGCCCACCACGACCTCGGCTGCGGCGACGACGAGCACGAAGAAGACGAACACCTGCCCGCCGATGTCGTCGAGCGCCCGGGCGAAGGTGACGAACGTGAGGTTCACGGCGTTGAGCATCAGCTCGACGCACATGAACATCACCAGCGCGTTGCGGCGCACCAGCACGCCGGTGGCGCCCACCACGAAGAGCACCGCCGCGACGGCGAGGTACCACTCGGGGGCGATGCTCACCGGCTCACCTCCCCGCCGTCGCCGGCTCCGCCGGTGCCGCCGGCTGTCGCGCCGGTGTCCGTTCCGGCGTCCGTTCCGGTCTCGTCGGTCGTCCCGCTCATCTCCCGCTCCACGCGGCGCTCCCGCACCAGGACGATCGCGCCCACCACGGCGATGACCAGCAGCACGGCGGTGATCTCGAACGGCCACAGGAAGTCGGTGAAGAGGCTCCGGGCGAGGCGCTCCACGTTGCCGCCGCCCTCCCCGGCGAGCGCCGGCCCGCGCGCCGCGTCCTGGCCGGTGACGACGTCGCCGACGACGAGGACGACGAGACCGGCGAGGCCCACGACGATCCCGATCGCGATCGCGACCGCCCGCTGCACGGGCAGCGGGTCGTCGAGCACCTCCTCCCGGTCGACGCCGAGGAGCATGATGACGAAGAGGAACAGCACCACGATGGCGCCGGCGTAGACGATCACCTGCACGGCCGCGAGGAAGTGCGCCTCCTGGAGCACGAAGAGCACGGCCACGGAGAACAGCGTGCCCACGAGCATCAGCGCCGAGTGGACCGGATTGCGCGCCATCACCACGCCGACGGCCGAGACGATGGCGGCCAGCGAGGCGACCACGAAGACGAGCTCGTTCACACCCCGTCCTCCCCGTCTTCCACGTCTTCTCCGCCGGCGTCCTCGCGATCCCGCCCGCCGCTGCCTCGCGCGAGCTCGTCGGATTCGTGGGGGTCGACCTCGCTCTGGCCGCGCTCGGGCGCGCGGGTGCCGAACCCGAGCTCGGGCGACCAGGAGACCCGCCCCTCGTACTCGACGTTGCCGCTCGAGGACGTGGCGCGCACCCACCCGCTGGTGTCCTCGTCCTCGTACCCGAGCCAGTGCTCCCAGGGGAGCCGCCGGGCGTGGCCGTCGTCGTCGACGAGCAGCTCGTCACGCGTGTAGATGGCGTCCTGGCGGTTGGTGAAGGAGAACTCGAACAGCTTCGACTCGGTGATCGCCTCGGTCGGGCAGGCCTCCACGCAGAGGTCGCAGTGGATGCAGCGCAGGTAGTTGATCTCGTAGACGAAGCCGTACCGCTCGCCCGGGCTCACCGGGTCGTCGGGTGGGTTGTCGGCGCCGCGCACGTAGATGCAGCGGGCGGGACACACCCCGGCGCACAGCTCGCAGCCGATGCACTTCTCCATCCCGTCCTCGTACCGGTTGAGCACGTGGCGGCCGTGGAACCGGGGTGGCTTGGGGCGCTTCTCCTCCGGGTACTCGGTGGTGACGCGCCGACCGAAGATCTGCCGGAAGGTGACGCCGAGCCCGCTCCAGCGACTCATCGGGTGGGCACCTCCCCGGCGTCACCGGCGTCACCGGCGTCGCCCTGGTCGGCGCCCGGCGAGCGCTCCCCGGCCACGTCTCGCAGCGTCGACGCGTCCCGCTCGAAGCCCTCGCGGACGACGGGGTCGCGCCGGGGCATCGCGAGGTACAGGAAGCCGAACGCCAGGACGGCCGTCACGGGCGCGGTCACGTACACCCACACGCCCCAGTCGTTGTCGCGAGCCTGCGTGTAGACGGCGACGATGCCGAGCCACAGCACCGAGATCGGGATGAGCCAACGCCACCCGAGGTCCATGAGCTGGTCGTAGCGCAGCCGGGGGAGGCTGGCGCGGAGCCAGATGAAGACGAAGAGGAACACCGAGACCTTCGCCAGGAACCACACCACGGGCCAGACGTGGGGGAACAGGTCGATCTCCGGTCCCGACGGCCCGCCGAGGAACAGGGTCACGGCGATGGCCGACATCGTGACCATGTTCATGTACTCGGCCAGGAAGAAGATGGCGAAGCGCACACCCGTGTACTCGGTGTGGAAGCCGCCGACGAGCTCCTGCTCGGCCTCGACGAGGTCGAAGGGAGCCCGGTTGACCTCGGCGATCATGGCGATCACGAAGACGGCGAAGCTGACGGGCACGGCGACGAGGAACCAGTCGTCGAGCACGTTCCAGTCGAACGGCCCCTGCGCGATGGCCATGGCCCGCGTGGAGAGCGTGTTGCCCTGGAGCACCGCTCCGATGACGGCGAGGCCGAGGGCCGCCTCGTAGCTGACCATCTGGGCGGTGGCGCGCACCCCGCCGAGCAGCGGGTACTTCGAGCCCGACGACCACCCGGCGAGCATCACGCCGTAGATGCCGATGCCCGACATGGCGAGCACGAACAGCACCCCGATCGGGATCTCGGCGAGTTGGACGAACGTCTGGCGGCCGGCGATCTCGATGCTGCCGCCGAGCGGGATGACGCTGAAGGCGAGGAAGGCGGGGAGGACCGACAGGTAGGGGGCGAGGCGGAAGACGGGGCGGTCCGCCTCGCCGGGGATCGACTGCTCCTTGAAGAAGAGCTTGATGCCGTCCGCCAGGCTCTGGAGGACACCCCAGGGCCCCGCACGGTTGGGCCCGATCCGGTTCTGCATGTCGGCGACGACCTTGCGCTCCAGCCAGATCATGATCAGCACCGTGAGCAGGAGCAGCGCGAAGACGAACACCGCCTTGCCGGCGACGATGAGCAGGTCGACGCCGTCGATGCCGTCGACGAAGAGGGGGTCCTGGATCACGGCGCGACCCCCCGGCAGCTCGACCCGGCCGCGGCCGAGGTCCCGGCCACGACGGGAACGCCGATCGCGCCGCGGTGGACGGTCGTCGCGGAGGCCCTCACGACAGCGTCTCCACCTGGATGTCGGTCACCGGCCGGGACGAGTCGATCAGGTCGGCGGCCGAGTGGCCGGGCTGGTGGAAGGCGAGGAACGCCACACCCTTGGGGGTGCCGGCGTCGGCGACGACGGGCAGGACCACCGTGCCCCGCGACGAGGTGACCTTGACGCGCTCGCCGTCCTCCACGCCGAGGCTCTCGTGGTTCCACGGGTTGACGTGCAGCACCGCCTCTTCGGCGAGCTGCGAGACGGGTTCCGAGCGGCGGGTGGTCAGCCCCGCGTCGTAGAGCTTCCGTCCCGAGACGAGCCGCAGCCCGTAGGCGTCCTGCTGGGGGATCTCGGGGGTGGTGAAGTCGCGGTCCCACGTCAGCAGCGCGGGCCGGGAGGGCTCGGGCTCGGAGTCGGTCCGCGCCCCGACGCGCTCCTCGACGACCTCCTCGGCCTCCGCCGCGGCCTCCGGGTCCGGTGCCGGGCCGCTGATGCCGTGCTGCTCTTCGGGCGGGACGATCCGGCCCTGGATGTTGACCTGCTGCTCCTGGCCCCCGGCGAGGCCGACCTCGGCGTCCGCGTAGGGGGTCTGGGGGTGGCCGGGCTTGCCGAGGACGACCTCCTCGCGCCCCGGCGGCACCACGACACCTTCGCGGGCGAAGAGGAGGTGCTGGGGTGTCACCTGCTCGTACGCGGGCGCGACGCGGGCGATCTCGGCCTGCACCTCGTGCGCGGTCTCGAGGTCGAGGTCCGCGTCGAAGCGGACGGCCAGCTCGGCGCCGATCCGCCAGTCGTCCATCGCCGTGCCCCCCGGTGTGACCTTCCGGGCGAGCCTCGTGACGCGCCCCTCGAGGTTGGTGGTGCTCCCGTCCTTCTCGCCCCAGAGGGTCGCGGGCAACAGCACGTCGGCGTGGCGCGTCGTCTCGGTGACGAAGCCGTCGACGGCGACCACGAAGGGAACGGTCTCGAGCGCCTGGCGGGCGAGGTCGCGGTCGGGGAAGTCGTCGACGAGGTCGGCGCCGAGGACGACGAGCGCCTTGATCCTGCCTTCGACGGCTGCCCGGACCACACCGGTGGTGTCGAGGCCGCGGCGGGCGGGGGTCGTGCCCCAGTGGTGGTCGAACCACTCCCGGCCGTCGTCGAGGCCCACGCGACCGGGGAGGACGCCGGGGGCGAGGCCCATGTCGAGGGCCCCGTGGACGTTTCCTCGCCGCAGCGCGGAGAGGAACCGGGCCTCGGGGAGCTCGGCGAGCGCGGCGGCGGCCCGGGAGATGCCCTGGTCGGACTCGGCGAGCGAGGTGCGCCCGGTCACCACGACGACGGGGCCGGAGCCGTCGAGGTCGCGGGCCGCCTCGGCGATCGCGCCGCCGACGTCTCCCTTGGGCGGCTCCCCGCGGTGGGCGGCGACGAGCTGCTCGGCGACGTGACCGGCCTCACCGGGTGGGGTGCGCACGATCGACGAGGCGTAGCGGGTGAGCCCGTGGTCGCGGGGGGCGAGGTCGACGAGCGGGACGCCGAGCTCGGCGGCGGCCCGCCGGAGGCGCAGGTAGAGGACGGGCAGCTCCTCCTTGGGGTCGGGCCCGAGGTAGACGATCGCTCGGGCGGTGTCGCAGTCGGCGATGCGGGCCGGTGGGAGCCCGAGCGTCAGCTCGGCGGGGAGCCCGTCGCCGAGGCGACAGTCGGCGTTGTCGCTCCCGAGCACTCCCTTGAGCAGGCGCGACCACACGTAAGCGTCCTCGTTGGTCCCCCGCGCGCCACCCACCAGCGCCACCGACTCGGGGCCGTGCTCGGAGACCGCGTCGGTGAGGCCGTCGGCCACCCGGTCGAGGGCCTCGGGCCAGCTCACGCCGACCGGCTCGCCGCTCTTGCGCACGGACGGGTGGAGGTGGCGGTGCTCGGAGTGCACGTACTCGAACCCGTAGCGACCCTTGTCGCACAGCCAGCCGTGGTTGACGGGCTCGGAGTCGACGCCGAGGAACCGGACGAGGCGGTTCGCCGACGACTGGAGCGCCCCTCGGCAACCGACCGAGCACGCCTCGCAGGTCGTCTCGACGGTCTCGAGGTCCCACGGCCGGGCTCGGAAGCGGTAGGGGTGGGCGGTCAGGGCGCCGACCGGGCAGATCTGCACGGTGTTGCCGGAGAAGTAGGAGCGGAACGGCTCGTCGGGGAACGTGAGCACCTGCATGCGCTCCCCGCGCTCGACGAAGTCGATCAGCGGGTCGCCGGCGATCTCGTCGGCGAAGCGGGTGCACCGCCCGCACTGGATGCAGCGCTCGCGGTCGAGGTCGACGATGTCGGAGATCGGGATGGGCTTCGGGAAGTGACGCTTCTCCTCGACGAAGCGCGACTCGCCGGGCCCGAACGAGAGCGTGTGGTCCTGGAGGGGGCACTCCCCGCCGCGGTCGCAGACCGGGCAGTCGAGCGGATGGTTGACGAGGAGGAACTCGAGGACCCCCTCCTGCGCCTTCTTGACCGCGGCGTCTCGGGTGTCGACCACCATGCCGTCGCGCACCGGTGTCGTGCAGGCGGGCGGCAGGCCGCGGGCACCCTCCACCGAGACGAGGCACATGCGGCACATCCCGACCGGCTTCATGCGCTCGTGCCAGCAGAACCGCGGGATGTAGACCCCGTGGTCCTGCGCGGCCTTGATCAGCAGCTCGCCGGCGGGGACCTCGAAGTCGTGGCCGTCGACCGTGATGGTGACGGTCTCGCGCGCCTCGTCGCTCATCCGAGCGGGCACCTCCCCTCGCGCACGTGGTCCTCCACCTCGGTCCGGAAGAACGTGTCGAGGCTGACGACGGCGGACACCGACGAGGGACCGAGCGGACAGATGGTGGTCTGGCTGAACGGGGCGCCGAGACCGGGACAGATGTTGTCGCCCACGTCGAGGAGAAGGTCGAGGTCCTCCTTGCGGCCGTCGCCCAACTCGATCCGGTGCAGCACCTTGGTGATCCAGCCGGTGCCCTCACGGCAGGGCGTGCACTTCCCGCAGCTCTCGTGGGCGAAGAACTTGGCGAGCCGCCAGGCGACCCGCACCGCGCAGGTCGTGTCGTCGAAGACCATGACCGCTCCGGAGCCGAGCATGACCCCGTACTCCTGTTGCACGTAGTCCATGTCGAGCGGCAGGTCGAGGTGCTCGTCGGTGCCGGAGAGCCACTGGGAGGAGGCGCCTCCGGGGACGAAGAACTTGACCGGCCGGTCGTCGCGCACGCCGCCGCCGAGCTCCGGCTCGTACACGAGCTCCCGGAAGGTCGTGCCGAGCTCCACCTCGTAGTTGGCGGGGCGGTTCACGTGGCCCGAGAGGGAGAAGATCCGGGTACCGGTCGACTTGCCGACGCCGAGCGACCCGTACTCCGCTCCCCCCATGCCGATGACGCCGGGGATCGACGAGATCGTCTCGACGTTGTTGACGATGGTCGGCTTGGCGTAGAGGCCTTCGACCGCGGGGAACGGGGGGCGGATGCGGGGCATCGCCTGGAAGCCTTCGAGGCTCTCGAGGAGCGCGGTCTCCTCGCCGGCGATGTAGGCGCCGGCGCCGCGGTGCACGACGATGTCGAGGTCGTAGCCCGAGCCGCGGATGTCGTCGCCCAGCCAGCCGCGCTCGCGGGCGTCGTCGACGGCCCGGACGAGGCGCTCGTAGGCGAGGGCGAACTCGCCGCGGATGTAGACGAAGGCGAGGTTGCAGCCGATCGCGTAGCTGGCGATGGCCATGCCCTCGACGAGCTGGTGGGGATCCCGCTCGAGGAGCATCCGGTCCTTGAAGGTGGAGGGCTCGCCCTCGTCGGCGTTGACGACCAGGTACCGCGGGTAGGCGCCGTCGGGGAGGAACCCCCACTTGACGTGGGCTGGGAAGCCGGCGCCGCCCCGCCCGCGCAGGTTCGCCGCCTCGAGCTCCTCCACGACCCTGCCGGGCTCGCCCTCGAGGGTGCGCGCGAACGCCTCGTAGCCGCCGGTCTCGAGGGCGGCGTCGAGCGTCCAGGAGTCGTCGGGGCGCTCGTGGAGGCGTCGGGTGACGATGCGGGTCTCCGGCATCAGTCACCGGCCCCCTGGTTCGACGAGCCGATCGTCACCGGGTTCCCCGAGATGGTGCGCGCCCGGCGCTCACCCCGCTTGTAGGCCTCGACGAGCTCGACGGCGGTGTCCTCGGTCATGTTCTCGTGGAACTCGTAGTTGACCTGGAGGGCGGGCGCGCCGCCGCACGCCGCGAGGCACTCCACCTCCTCGACGTGGACGCCGTCGTCGTCGGCGTAGCGCTCGTCGAGGTGCTCGAGGATCTCGGGGCCGCCCGTGACGAGGCACGAGACGTTGGTGCACACCGACACGACGAGACCTTCGACCGGGCGCCGCTTGTACATGGTGTAGAAGGCGCACGTGCCGAGCACCTGCGCGGGTTCGAGCTCGAGGATCCCGGCGATCTCCCGCATCGCCTCCTCGGTGACCCAGCCGTCCTGGTCCTGGGCGAGGTGCAGCAGCGGCATCACGGCCGAGCGCTTCTCGGGGTAGAGCTCGACGATGGCGCGGGCGCGCCGGCGGTTCTCCTCGGTGAAGGCCATCAGCCGGCGGTCCCGCTCGCTCGTCGCTGCTCGGTCGTGGTCGGTCTCACCGGTCGACGTCTCCCATGATCGGGTCGACGCTGCTGATGACGGCGACGCTGTCCGCGACGAGCCCGCCGCGCATCATCGTCGGCAGCGCTTGGAGGTTGTAGAACGACGGGGCCCGGACGTGCATGCGCACCGGCCGGCTCGATCCGTCGGCGACGATGTAGCAGCCGAGCTCGCCGCGAGGCGACTCGACCGCCCGGTAGGTCTCGCCGGCGGGGACCTTGAACCCCTCGGTGAAGATCTTGAAGTGGTGGATCAGCGCTTCCATGGACTCGTCGATGCGCTGGCGCGGGGGCGGCGTCACCTTGAGGTCCTGCGCCCGGTAGTCGCCGGGGGGCATCTGCTCCACGCACTGGCGGGCGATCTTGATCGACTCGACCACCTCGTGGAGGCGGATGCGGTACCGGTCGAAGCAATCGCCGTTCTCGGTGTAGATCACGTCGAAGTCGACCTGGTCGTAGGGCAGGGAGGGCTCCTCCTTGCGGAGGTCCCACGGCTCCCCGGTCGAGCGGAGGATCGGGCCGGTGATGCCGAGCGCCGCGGCCTCCTCGCGGGTGATGACGCCGACGCCGACGGTCCGCTCGAGCCAGATCGGGTTCTCGGTGAGCAGCTCGTCGTAGTCGAAGACGCCCTGCATCACGGTGTCGCAGAGCGCGAGGACGTCGTCCTCCCAGCCGTCGGGGAGGTCGGCCGCGGTGCCGCCGACGCGGATGAAGTTGTGGTTCATCCGCAGTCCGGTGACCTTCTCGAAGAAGCGGAGGCACTCCTCGCGCTCGCGCCAGCCGTAGAGCATCATCGAGATGGCGCCGATGTCCATGCCGTTGGTGGCGAGGAACAGGGTGTGCGAGGAGATCCGGTTCAGCTCGCAGAGCAGCATCCGGATCCACTGCGCCCGCTCGGGCACCTCGATCCCGAGGAGCGCCTCGGCGGCCTGCGCGTAGACCAACTCGTTGAAGAAGGGCGAGGCGTAGTCCATGCGGGTCACGTTGGTGCCGCCCTGGACGTAGGTGAGCTCCTCGCCGGTCTTCTCCATGCCGGTGTGCAGGTAGCCGACGACCGGCTTGGTGCGCAGCACGGTCTCACCGTCGAGCTCGACCATGAGGCGCAGCACGCCGTGGGTGGAGGGGTGCTGCGGCCCCAGGTTGACGACCATCGTGTCGTCGGACTCCGGCCAGGTGCCCCCGGTGACGACGACCTCCTGCTCGGCTCCCTGACGGGGCGACATCCGGGAGGGGGCGATGGCGCCGAGCTCCTGACCGGCCTCGTCGGTGAACTCCTCGAGGGCCTCCTGGTCCTCGTGCTCCTGCTCCTCGGTGGGAGTCGCCTCGCCGGTGCGGAGATCGTCGGTCATCGTCGACCCTCGCTCGCCTCCGCCTCGCTTCCGTGCCCACCGAGGCGGTCGCGTGTCTGCTGGTCGGGGGCCGTCTGTGGGCCCTTGAACTTCACCGGCACCCGAGCGGGAGGGTCGTCCTTGCGCAGCGGATGCCCCTCCCAGTCCTCGGGGAGCAGGATGCGCACGAGGTCGGGGTGGCCGTCGAAGCGGATCCCGTAGAGGTCGAAGGTCTCGCGCTCGCCCCAGTCGGCCCCGGGATAGACGGGGGTGATGCTGGGCACGACGGGGTCGTCGGCGGGCACCTCGCAGATGGCGCGGATGCGGCGACGGCGGCGCATGGAGAGGAAGTTGGCCACGACCTCGTAGCGCTGGGGTGTGACGCCGGCCGGGACGGGGCGACGAGCGTTGAGGAGGTGGTCGACGCCGCACACGTCGACGCACGCGGCGAACCGCTGGTCGTCGCGGAGCCATCGGGCGAGGTCGCGCCAGACCGCCGGGGTGGCGTACAGCACCGTCTGGCCGCCGGAGTCGTGGAAGACGACGTCGTCGAACGCCTCGACCGCGGCGGCGGCGACCTCGTCGGGAACGTTCGCGGGGTCGGTCTCGGCCGGTTCCTCGCCGGGGGCGATCTCGTGGCCTTCGCCCCCCAGGGGGGTCTCGGCTGCCGTGCCGCCGTCCTCGCCGGCCTCGCCGGCCTCGCCGGTGTCGCGCTCTGCCGGCGCCTCCCCCGCGCGCTCGTTCACGTTTTCACGAGCACCCTCGAGCGGCTCCTCCTGGCGGTCTTCGTCGGACATCCGATCCTCGGCTACTCGCTCGTGGCGGGCTCGGGGACCGCGGTGGCCTGCTCGATCGAGAGCTCGGCGCCGCCGCTGGCCGTCAGGTCCCGGCGACGGAGGATCTCGCCGGTGTGGATCTGGTCGTGGAGGGTGAGGATCCCGTGCATGAGGGTCTCGGGGCCCGGCGGGCACCCGGGCACGTAGACGTCGACGGGGACGACCTCGTCGCAACCCTGCACGAGGGCGTAGTTGTTGAACATGCCGCCGGTGCTGGCGCACACACCCATGGAGATGACCCACTTGGGCTCGACCATCTGGTCGTAGACCTGGCGCAGGACCGGAGCCATCTTCTGCGAGAGGCGCCCGGCGACGATCATGAGGTCGGCCTGGCGGGGACTCGCCCGGAAGACCTCCATGCCGAAGCGCCCGAGGTCGTAGTGCGCGGCGCCCGTGGCCATCATCTCCAGCGCGCAGCAGGCCAGGCCGAAGGTGGCGGGCCAGACCGAGCTGCGGCGCGCCCACTTGACGAGGTCCTCGACGCGGGTGGTGAGGAAGTTCTGCGAGAGCGCCTCCAGGCCCACTCAGGCCACCTCCTCGCGCTCGAGGAGGGGCTCCTCGCCCGCCGCGCCGGGGGCGCGGGGCCCGCCCGCGGTGCGCAGCACCGGCTCGGTGACGCGCGAGGCGAAGCGCCGGGGCGGCCCCCAGTTCAACGCTCCCGAGGAGAGCTCGAAGGCGTACGCGACGAGGAACGGGACGAGGAACACCGCCATGGCGACGAGGCCGAAGAGCGCCAGCTCGCGGTGGACGACGGCCCAGGGATAGATGAAGACGATCTCGATGTCGAACACGATGAAGGCCATCGCGACGAGGTAGAACTTCACCGGGAACCGCTCGACGGGCTCCCGGTCGGGGACGATCCCGCACTCGTAGGGAGCCAGCTTCGCCACGGTCGGCTTGCGCGGCGCGAGCAGCGTGGAGGCCGCGAACGACAGCGCCGCGAAGAGCCCGCCGAGGACCAGCATCACCACGATCGGCAGGTACGAGTCGGTCACGTGCGCTCCAGGCCTCCGGACGGCACTCCGTGCGTGACGTTACCCGAGACACCTGCCGGTCGGACAAAGCGGATCGTCGAAGCCGGGACGGGCGAGCGCGCCGACGCCGCCGGGGCGTTCCGGCCGCACACCCGTCGGGTGCACGTCGGATCCACGTCAGGTGACCGTGCGCGAGCCTTCGGGGACGACCGCGGCGAGGCGCGCGATCGAACGGTAGACGGCTTCGGCGGGCCCGACCTCGTCGGGCCGCAGCAGGTTGGCCATGATGGCGAGCGACCACTCCATGAGCGTGCGGCTCTGCATCCCCACCCGGGTGAGCTCCCGCATCAGGGCGGGGCGGCCGATCACCTTGGCGAACTGCCGGGCGACCTTGAAGTAGAGGCCGTACTCGCGCTCGAGCCAGGCCCCGTACTCGCGAAGCGCCAGGCCCCGGCCGGTGGTCAGCGCCTCGTCGATGCACTCGGCCGCCTTCCGGGCCGTCTCGTAGGCGTAGTCGATGCCCTCCCCGTTGAACGGGTTGACCGAGCCGGCCGCGTCTCCCACGACCAGCCACGTCGGCCCCACCTTGGGCGACACCGAGCCCGCCATGGGGAGGCGGCCGCCGGTGGGGGATCCCACCGCCGCCTCGGGTCCCACCTCCCAGTGCCCGGGCAGGGTGGCGGAGAACTCCTCGATGAGCTTCGACGTGTTGACCCGCTTCCAGTCGCGGAACGTCGAGAGCAGGCCCACCCCGACGTTCACCGTCCCGTCCCCGACGGGGAAGATCCAGCCGTAGCCCGGGAGGGAGTTGCCGTCGCGGTCGCGCAGGTCCAACGAGCTCTCGATCCACGGGTCGTCGTGGGCGGGGCTCTCGAAGTAGCCGCGGATGGCCATGCCCTGCGGGTAGGCGCGGTTGCGGGCGTTGCCGAGGGCGCGTCCGAACCGCGAGAGCGAGCCGTCGGCGACGACGACGTAGCGGGCCCGCACCTCGACCTCCGCGGCGTCCGCCCGCTTCGCCCCACCGCGCCCGTCGCCGTCCCCCTCGCCGGGCTGGCGTCGGACCCTGGCGCCGCGCACCAGCCCGCCGTCGAGCAGCGGCGCGGTGGCCTCTGCCCCCTCCCAGAGCACCGCGCCCGCGCGCTCGGCGCGGCGGGCCACGAGGTGGTCGAGGTCGCGGCGGCGCACCACGAAGCCGTGGCTGGGGAAGACGGGATGCGCCGGCCAGGCCATCTCGATCGAGATCCCGTGGGCGATGGCGCGCAGGCCGTCGAAGCGGTGGAACCGCTCGAGCTCGGAGCCGAGCCCCATGTCCTCGAGCTGTTTGACCGCCCTGGGGGTGAGGCCGTCGCCGCAGGTCTTCTCGCGGGGGAACCGCTTCTTCTCGACCACGAGCACGTCACGGCCCGCCTCGGCGAGCCAGTAGGCGGCGGCGGCTCCGGCCGGCCCGCCCCCCACGACCAGGACGTCGACGTGATGCACCTCGTGCGCGGCGATGGCCCCATCATCGGAGCCAACCGACCCGGCGCGCAACGTGGGTGGACCCGGCCCCCGGTTGGAGGGTGCGCAGGCGGGCGCTGCGGGGCGCGCACGCTCGCCCTGTCGGAGCACGATCCCCGGGTCTCCCCTGGTGTGTCAACCGTGCCTGTGTCGTGCTAGGAAGGAACATGTAGATCCTGCCCGCGAATCCGTGACGGCGACGCGGGCGGTAGACTCTTGTGAGAAGATTCACGAAGGGGGCCGCGAGTGACGATCCACCACCGGATCATCGGCGCGACCGTGGGCATGCTGGTCGTCATCGGCGCGGTCGTGCTCGCGGCGCATCGCACCGGGTCCGAGCGGTTGATCGTCGCCCTCGTGCTCCAACTCGTCGTGATGCAGGTCGTCATGGCGATGATCCAGTGGCCCGGGGAGCGCAAGACCCTGACGTGGCCGGCAGCGATGCTCGGCGCGGTGGTGGTCTCGGGCCTGTCGCTGTTGGCGTTCGGCTCGGTGCCCCACGAGTGGATCACCTACGCCGACGCCGAGCTCGGCTGGGGCCGGCGGGACCTGCTCGTGATCGAGACGCCGATCATCGACATCTCCCGGCAGGCGATCCGCGACATCATCGCGGCAGGGTTGTACATGCAGAACTTCGCCGCTGCGGTCGGGTTCTGGCTCCTCTGGCAGCGGCGGCACGAGATGGCCGAGGAGCGGATCAAGGCGGCCCGCGAGTCCGGGCCCGTCCCCGCGGGGACGTCGCCCTACGGCCGGCCGGTCACGAAGCAGGCCTGAGCCGGCCCGCACACGACCGACGAGACGCACCAGCACGACACACCAGCGAGAGAGCGGAAACCGAAGGTAACGATGGCCAAGACGGACGCGAACCCACCGATGCCGGAGTTCACGGCCTCCTACGAGCTCCAGGAGGTCGACGCCGGCTACCTGACGCAGGCGGTCAAGCCCAAGCAGTTCCTCCACATCGACCAGTCCGAGTGCATCATGTGCGAGGGCTGCGTCGACATCTGCCCGTGGAAGTGCATCCACATGCTCTCGGTGGACGCCATCGAGACCGCGGAGGGCACCGACCAGCCGGGCGAGGATCCCGCCGATCACGTGGTGTTCGTCGTCGACGAGGACGCCTGCACCCGGTGCGCGCTGTGCATCGACCGCTGCCCCACCGGCGTGATCATCCTCGGCAAGACCGGCGGAGAGGCCACGGGCGACGTGCACCAGCGTGACCAGAGCCACGGTTACGCGTACGGGATGAGGTTCTGAGGGGCTCCGACCGCCCCGAGACGAGACCGACCAGGAGAATCGGGAGAAGAACGAAGCGTGGCGAACGGCAACGGTTCCCCCAACGGCCGCGTCGGCCTCCTCGAGCGGGCCGGCGAGAAGGTCGGCGAGGGCTTCGACAAGCTCCAGGGATCCCAACTCTGGAGCTCGATCTTCCGGCCGGGATCGGTCTTCCGCCAGGGCTACAACGACAGCCCCCGGAACCGCTCCTACGTGATCATGAACAACGTGCTGTACCACCTCCACCCGGTGAAGGTGAAGCGGCACGCGGTGAAGGTCTCGTACACGTTGTGCCTCGGCGGGCTCACCTTCTTCCTCTTCATCCTGCTGACGGTGACGGGCATCTTCCTGATGTTCTTCTACCGACCGACCGCCGCCTCGGCCTGGCAGGACGTCCAGACCCTCGAGACCGCGGTCACCTTCGGATCGCTGGTGCGCAACATGCACCGCTGGGCCGCTCACCTCATGGTGATCTCGGTCTTCCTGCACATGAGCAGGGTCTTCTACCACGGCGCCTACAAGCCGCCCCGGGAGTTCAACTGGGTGATCGGCGTGGTGCTGCTGCTCCTGACCCTCCTCCTCTCGTTCACCGGGTACCTGCTGCCCTGGGACCAGCTCGCGCTCTGGGCGGTGACCGTGGGGACCAACATGGGCGGGTTCACGCCGGTCTTCGGCGACGAGGTCCGCTTCGTGCTGCTCGGGTCGCAGGAGATCAGCTCGGAGACGCTGCTCCGCTGGTACGTCCTGCACGTGTTGTTCTTACCGTTCTTCCTCGTCGTCTTCCTCGCCGTGCACTTCTGGCGAGTGCGCAAGGACGGCGGGATCTCCGGACCGTTGTAGGAGTCGCGCGTCATGGTCGAGGTCCCCGAACACCTGCTCGAACGCTCTCGTGAGCGCCGCCGGCAGCTCGGCCTCCCCGTCCCGGGCGAGGACGACTCCACCGAGGGCGGCGGCGAGGCCGAGGAGCAGCCGGCACAGGAGCAGCCCGCGGAGGAGCAGCCCGCGGACGAGCAGCCCGCACAGCAGCCAGCGGAGGAGCAGCCCGCGGCCCAGGAGCAGCCGGCGCAGCAGCCCGCCGCGGCCGGTGGCGGCTCGGCCAACTACTTCGAGGAGCTGTCGAAGACGTCGGGGGTGCCCGCCCACCTCCTCGAGCGCTCCGCTCGCCGGCGCTCCCAGCTCACCGGCGAGCCGATGCCGGGGGGCGACGGAGGCGGGGAAGGCGCCGGGGCGCCGGCTCCTGCGGCCGCTCCCGCCGCGGCGGCCACCGCGACCGCCACCGCACCGGCACCCGCGCCCACCGCGGCAGGGCCCGCCGGCCACACCCACCGGCTCCTCACCGTCGTCAAGGCGGGCTCGATCCAGCAGACGAAGACGTCGCCGGTCGACAAGGTCTTCGTGTGGCCACATCTCCTGGTCTTCGAGCTCACGTCGCTGCTCGCGCTGACGGCGCTCCTGATCGTCTTCTCGGCGCTGGTGCGCGCCCCGCTGCTCGAGCTGGCCGACCCGAACCTGACGCCCAACCCGTCGAAGGCGCCCTGGTACTTCCTCGGACTCCAGGAGCTCCTCACGATGTTCCACCCGATGGTGGCCGGCGTGCTGATCCCCGGCTTCGGGCTCGTCGCGCTGGGCGCCGCCCCGTACGTCGACAAGAACCCCGCCAACGACCCGGCGGAGCGCAAGTTCGCCGTGTCCCTGTTCACGGTCTTCATCGTCTCCGCCGCCATCCTCGCCATCATCGGCTCGTTCTTCCGCGGCCCCGGGTTCAACTTCACGTTCCCGTGGGTCGACGGGATCTTCTTCGACCTCTAGGAGGCCCCGGGAGCTCCCATGGACCACGTCGTCGCCACACTGGAGTAACCCATGTCCGCCGGATCCGTCCTCGCGATCGCCGTCCCGATCCTCGTGGTGCTCGCCGTCGTGGCGTTCGTCACCACGGGCCGTCGACGCGACGGCCAGACCGTCGCGTCGCTCACCCGGGAGACGCGCCGCGCCGACCGCTCGACCGTCGACGTCGTCCCCGGCGGCGAGCACGACGTCGAGGCCGAGGCCCGTGAGCGCTACGCGGGGGTCCGCGCCACGAGCGAGGAGCAGCAGCCCGCTCCCCCGCCCCCGCGCGACCCCGAGGAGATCGGGATGACGCGCCGGCAGCTCTTCAATCGCTTCATCCTCGCCGGCGCCGGCGTCAGCTTCGCCGGTCTCGGCACCGCCGTGCTCGCGTTCCTGTGGCCGAGCAGCGCCGGCGGGTTCGGCTCGACGATCACCGCCGGGGCGCTCGGCGACATCAAGGACTTCATCGACTCCAACAAGGACCCCTTCTACGTCCCCGACGCGCGCTCGTACCTCACGCCCTACCCGCAGGACGCGCTCGAGGCGGGCAAGGCCGTCTACGACGACCGCCTGCACACGGGAATGGAGAACGGTCTCGTCGCGCTCTTCCAGAAGTGCCCGCACCTGGGGTGCCGGGTGCCGTGGTGCGACTCGTCGCAGTGGTTCGAGTGCCCGTGCCACGGGTCGAAGTACAACCGGGTGGGTGAGAAGCGAGGCGGCCCGGCCCCGCGGGGCATGGACCGCTTCCCGATCGAGCTCGACGGCGACCGGGTCCTGATCGACACCGGCACCGAGATCGTCGGCCCCGAGATCGGCACCGACACGACCGGGCAGGAGCCCGAAGGCCCGCACTGCGTGTGATGGGCCCGAGTACCGACCGGTGAGCTCGACGACCGATACTGCGGGGACCGACTGACGTGGGAGCCGATTCCTTGACGACGCTCGTCGCCGACGCGCTGATCAGCCTGCGCAACGCCATCATCGCGGTCAACGTCGTGGCCGGCGTGTTCCTGCTGGGCGTCCTCGTCCAGGCCGTCCGCGAGCGTCGACGCCAGCCGGTGGAGGCGCCCAACCAGGTGCCCTACCTCGACGACCCGCAGATGGAGGGCCCCCGCCTGGAGCGGATCCTCGGATGGACCCTGGCGATGTTCGCGATCATCGCCGTGTCGCTCCCCGCCTACTGGCTCCTGGAGCCCGAGCGCCAAGAGCTGCGCTCCGACGCCTTCCTGGAGACCTCGGTGGAGCAGGGCGAGGAGCTCTACGCGTCCACGACCAGCGGGAGCGAGGTGGCGCTCGGCTGCGCCGACTGCCACGGTCCCGAAGGCCAGGGCGGCTTCGCCACCCAAGTGGTGAACATCCCCCGTGACGAGGTCGAGACCACCGACGAAGCCTTCGCCTCCGAGGACCGCGTGTGCGCCCCCGCTCCCGACGACGAGACGACCCTCATCTGCTCGGTGAGCTGGCGCGCCCCGGCGCTCGACACCGTGTTCCTGCGCTTCTCGCGCGAGGAGGTCGAGGAGATCGTCACCTACGGGCGTCCCGGCACCCCGATGCCCGCCTGGGGCCTCGAAGGCGGTGGCGCCAAGAACGAGCAGTCGATCGACAACATCGTCGACTTCCTCGAGAGCCTCCAGGTCGGAGCCGACGAGGCCAAGGCCCGCCAGGCGGGCGTCACCGACGGGCAGGCGCTCTTCGAGGCGAACTGCGCGCGGTGCCACACCAAGCATTGGTCGTATGCCGGGACCTTCGCGCAGAGCGAGGCCTTCGACGTCTTCGCCGTGCCCGGTGGGGGCGCCTTCGGACCGAACCTGACTGGGGACGTGACCGAGCGGCAGTTCCCCGCGGTCCAGGACCACATCGACTTCATCCGGGACGGCTCCGACTTCCAGGCGCCCTACGGCACCCGGGGCATCGGCTCGGGACGCATGCCCGGGTTCGGCCAGGTGCTGACCGACGAGCAGATCGAGGCCATCGTCCAGTACGAGCGCGACCTCGAGGACGAGCGGACGCGCCTCGACAACCTCGTCGAGACCGACGGCGGCGACGAGACCGACGGCGGCACCGACGATTCCGACGGCGACGGCGACGGCGACGGCGACGAGAGTGAAGTCGAGACGGCGTCCGAGGAGGGCGACGAGTCATGACGGTGTTCCTGACCCTGGCCGCCGAGGAGATCGGTGAGAAGACGTGGTGGAACCCCTACCTGAAGGGCGCGCTCGTCTTCCTCATGGCGATGGGCTTGTTCACCGGCGCCGCCTACCTCCTGCTCTACACCAACGTCGGCTCGCGGCTGGGCTTCCTGCTGACGGCCTCGGCCTTCACCGGGTTCATGGCGGTGCTGTCGGTGTTCTGGATCACCGGACAGTTCCCCAACGGTCCGGTGGGACCGAGCCCCTCGTGGGAGGTCGAGGACGTCGTCACCGACCTCGGCGACACGCGGGTCGAGGCGGTGCGGGACATCCGCTCCAACGGCGGGGAGGCGGACTCCGACGTGGTCGGTCAGGTGACCGCCGACCTCGACGTCGAGCTGACCGACGGGGACGGCGAGTTCGACCTGTTCCGCAGCCCCGGCGACTACCTGGCCGTGCAGACCTTCCAGAAGGGCGGCGGCCGCAAGTGGCCGATCTGGTGGTCGGAGCGCACCAACTACGCGGTCACCGAGGTCTGTCACGCCACCACCCCCGAGACGCTCCCCCTCGAGCCACCCGCGAGCCCGGAGTGCGACGAGAGCGAACCGCGCCAGCTCGTGGTGGCCATCCAGGACCTGGGCGCCCGACGGCTCCCGGCCTGGTTCTTCTTCGGGGCCTCCACGATCCTCTTCGCCCTGTCGCTGTACTCCCTGCACCGCTACGAGCTCGACCAGCAGCCGGACGAGCCCGACGACGACGGGGACGGTGGAGCGCCCACCACCGGGGGCGACGGCGAGGCCCCGGGGGGCAACGGCCGGCGCGAGCCCGAGCCGGCGACCACCCCATGATGAGCCAGCGACACCGAGCGACGAGGAGCGTGCACCGATGCTGATCCTGGGACAGGAGCTCGTCGACTCCACCACCGACGGAGGCGGCGCGTTCATCCTCTTCTCCCTGATGGTCTTCCTCTTCGTCGGCATCCTCTTCGCCGTCGACAAGGTCCGCTCCCGCGCCTCGGCGGAGCGCCAGGAGACCGAGGACTGAGCCCGGAGCCTCCTCCGGCGCTTCCCGCCCCGAGCGAGGCGACGCACGGCAGCGATCGGGCCGCAGGCTCCGACGTGCTCGTCGTCTCGCTCCGTCTCTCTCCGTCGCTCCGTCTCTCTCCGTCGCTCGTCCTCGCCGGCCGGATCGACGGGATCGCCGCTCCTCGGCTCGGTGGGGTCACATCGGGCTGCCAGACTGGGCGCATGTCGCTCGTCGACCGATCCTCGGAAGCGCTCGACCGGGTCGTGGACCACCTCTCCTCGGGGGAGGATCGCCCGGGCCAGCGCGAGATGTGCGAGGCCGTCGCAGCGGCCCTCGACGACGAGCACCACCTGCTGGTCGAGGCCGGCACCGGCACCGGCAAGTCGCTCGCCTACCTGATCCCCGCGATCCTCTCGGGTCGCCGCGTCGTGGTGGCGACGGCCACCAAGGCGCTCCAGGACCAACTCCTCGGCCAGGACATCCCCTTCCTCGCCGAGCACCTCGACCGCCCCTTCGAGGCGGCGGTGTTGAAGGGACGGGCCAACTACCTGTGCCTGGCTCGCCTCCACGAGGCGAGCGAGGACGGCTCGCGCGACGATCAGCTCAAGCTGGTGCGCCCGTCGATGGTGCACGAGACGGTTCCCGCGCTCGTCGACTGGGCGCAGACCGCCGAGAGCGGCGAGCGCAGCGACCTGCCCGTCGACGTCTCGGCGATCCTCTGGGACGCCCTGACCGTGTCGGCCCGCGAGTGCCCGGGGGCCCGCCAGTGCCCCCACGGGGAAGGGTGCTTCGCGGAGCGGGCCCGCGATCGGGCGCTGGAGGCCGACCTCGTGGTCGTCAACACCCACCTCTACTGCCTCGACCTGGCCGTGGGCGGCACCCTGCTCGGCGAGCACGACGCCGCCGTGATCGACGAGGCGCACACCCTTGAGGAGACCGCGGCCGGCGTCTTCGGCCTCGCGCTCGGGCCGGGGCGCTTCTCCTGGCTCGCCGACCAGCTCAAGGGGGTGCTGGTGCGGGACGCCGCCGAGGTCGAGGCGCTCGAGCGCCTCTCCCGCGCGTTCGGACGGGCCCTCGACGGTCGCGACCGCCGGCGGGTCGACACCGGCGAGGGGACGCTCGCCACGGCGCTCACCACCGCCGGTCAGGTCGTGGGGGAGGCGCTCTCCACGATCCGCGACCTGAAGGTCCCCGAGTCGTCGCACGCCCGCAAGCTGCGCGTCCTCCAGGCCACCGACGGCCTCGCCCGCGAGATCGAGGCGGCCGCCGAGCTGCCCGACGGGCACGTGGCCTGGGTCGAGGAGGGTGAGGGGATCTCGCTTCGGGTCGCGCCCGTCGACGTGGGCCCGCTGCTCGCCCAGCACCTCTTCGCCGACCGCCCGGTGGTGCTCACCAGCGCCACCCTCAGCGTCGGGGGCCGCATCGAGCCCACGGCGTGGACCCTCGGCCTCCGCGAGCCCGCCGCGGACGGAAGCGGCTCCCGGACCGGCACACCCGAAGATCCCGACGGCTCCGATCCCATCGACGACGGCGACCCCATCGCCGGCGACGCCGGAGGCTCCGACGTCGCAGGAAGCTCCGCCCTCGCAGGGACCTCGGATCTTCCCGCCGACGGCGCCGCCCGAGGAGCCGGAGAAGACGAGAGCGGTGACGCCGACACGGCGGTGTCGGGGGCCGGGCGGACCTGGAGCGAGCTCCAGGTGCCCAGCTCGTTCGACTACCGGGAGCAGGCGTTGCTCTACTGCGCCTCCCACCTCCCCGATCCTCGCGACGACGGGTTCGTCGACGCCGCCGTCGAGGAGCTCGCCGGCCTCGTCGAGGCGGCCGGTGGCCGCACCTTGGCCCTGTTCACGAGCTACCGGGCGCTGCGCGCCGCGGCAGACGCCTTGCGGGACCGGTGGGAGTGGCAGGTGCTGGTCCAGGACGACGCTCCCCGCAGCGTGCTCCTCCAGAAGCTCCGCGACGACGAGCGGTCCTGCCTGTTCGCGACGATGGCGTTCTGGCAGGGCGTCGACATCCCCGGCGACGCGGTGCGCCTGGTGACCATCGACAAGCTGCCCTTCGCGCGGCCCGACGAGCCGCTCACCCAGGCCCGGCGCGAAGCCGCGGAGCGTCAGGGCCGGAGCGGGTTCGAGACCGTCGACCTCGCCCGCGCCGCCCGGCTGCTCGCCCAGGGAGCGGGCCGGCTCATCCGCTCGCGGACCGACCGGGGCGTCGTCGCCGTCCTCGACCGGCGTCTCGCCCGCGCCCGCTACCGCCGGGCGATCCTCGACTCGCTGCCGCCGCTGCGCCGCAGCATCGACGCGGAGGAGGTCCGCGACTTCCTCCGCTCGCTCGACGACCGCGTGGCGGCCTGAGGGATCGGTCGGTCCACGACGAGGGACACGCTCGACGTGGCGGGAGCAGGCGCTTCGCGCCTGCGAGTGTGGGTGCTCGGCATGCCCACGCGACCCCTGAGTGACACGAGAGCGCAGGGCTCCCGGGCCCTTGCTCAGGTGGCCGCGGCCATCTCCTTCGCCACCTCGGACGCGGTCTCGACGGTCCGGTCGATGAGCGCGTCGTCGTGGGCGAGGCTGACGAACGCGATCTCGAAGGCGCTCGGAGCCAGGAACACGCCGCGATCGAGCATCCCGCGGAAGAACGCCGCGTAGCGCTGCGCGTCGGAGGCCTTCGCGCCGGCCTGGTCGCGCACCGGCTCCTCGGCGAAGAAGACGCCGACCAGCGTCCCCACCCGGGGCACCTGCGCGGGGAAGCCCGCCGCCGAGAAGGCCTCCTCGAAACCCCCGGCAAGCCTGGCAGCCTTCCCCTCGAGCGTCTCGTAGTCGGTCGGCGCGAGCTCGCCGAGCACGGCCAGGCCCGCCGCCGTGGCCAGCGGGTTCCCCGAGAGGGTGCCGGCCTGGTAGACGGGTCCTTCCGGCGCCAGGAGGTCCATCACCGCGCCCGGTCCCCCGACCGCGGCGAGCGGCAGTCCGCCGCCGAGCACCTTTCCGAACATGCTCAGGTCGGGACGCACACCGAAGCGCTCCTGCGCGCCGCCGGGACCGAGCCGGAACCCGGTGATCACCTCGTCGACGACGAGGAGGGCACCGGCCTCGTCGCAGCGCCTCCGCAGGTGCGCGAGGAACCCCTCGGCCGGCGGGACGAGACCCATGTTGGCGGGCACCCCCTCGACGATCACCGCGGCGATCGAGTCGCCGACCTCGGCGAAGACCTCGTCCACCGCCGCCTCGTCGTTGAACGGGAGCACCAGGGTGTCGCGCACCACCCCTTCGGGCACCCCGACCGAGCCCGGCAGCCCGAAGGTCGCCACACCGCTCCCGGCCTCGGCGAGGAGCGCGTCGACGTGCCCGTGGTAGCCGCCGGCGAACTTCACGATCCGGTCCCGTCCGGTGGCCCCCCGGGCCAGGCGGATCGCGGTCATGGCCGCCTCGCTGCCCGAGTTGACGAGCCGCACCTTCTCCACCGAGGGGACCCGTTCGGCCACCGCGCCCGCCAACTCGACCTCCCCCTCGGTCGATGCGCCGTAGGAGGTGCCGGCCGAGGCCGCCCGCTGGACCGCCTCGACCACGACCGGATGGGCGTGGCCGAGGATCGAGGCTCCCCACGACTGCACGTAGTCGCAGTAGCGGTTCCCGTCGGTGTCGTGGAGGTAGGCGCCGTCGCCGCTCGCCACGAAGAAGGGGTCGCGGCCCACGGAGCCGAAGGCCCGCACCGGCGAGCTCACCCCGCCGGGGACGAGCGAGCGGGCGCGGGTCAGCAGCGAGTCGGCGCCGGCCTCAGCCATGGAGCCGCTCGGCCACCTCTCGCGCCAGGTAGGTGAGGACGAAGTCGGCCCCCGCACGCTTGACGGCAGTGAGGTGCTCGAGGCCGACGGCCTCCGCGTCGAGCCAGCCCCGCTCTCCCGCCGCCTTCACCATCGAGTACTCGCCGCTGACGTGGTAGGCGGCCAACGGCAGGTCGGAGACCTCCCGCAGGCGGGCCAGCACGTCGAGGTACGCGATCGCGGGCTTGACCATGAGCATGTCGGCGCCCTCGGCGGCGTCCAACGCGGCTTCGGTGAGCGCCTCGCGAGCGTTGGGCGGGTCCATTTGGTAGGAGCGGCGGTCGCCGAACGACGGCGCGGATTCGGCGGCGTCGCGGAACGGACCGTAGAGCGCGGACGCGTACTTGATCGCGTAGGCGAGGACGGCGACGTCGTGGAACCCGCGGTCGTCGAGCGCGGCGCGGATCGCCCGCACCTGCCCGTCCATCATGCCCGAGGGCGCCACCACGTCGGCGCCCGCCTCCGCCTGCGCGACCGCCGCGGCGCCGTAGCGCTCGAGGGTGGCGTCGTTGTCGACCCGTCCGTCGTCGGTGAGCAGGCCGCAGTGGCCGTGGTCGGTGTACTCGTCGAGGCAGTTGTCGGCGACGAGCACCAGCGAGTCGCCGACCTCGTCGCGCAGGTCGCGCAGTGCCACCTGGACGACGCCGTCGGGGTCGTCGGCACCGGAGCCGACCGCGTCCTTCCGGGCCGGGACGCCGAAGAGGACCACCGCGGGCACACCGAGCTCGGCGAGAGCACGCGCCTCCTTGCGCAGCGACTCCCGGGTGTGCTGGACGACGCCGGGCATCGACTCGACGGGCTCGGGAGCGCCGATGCCCTCCTTCACGAAGAGGGGCGCGACCAGGTCGTCGACGGTGACGCCGTGCTCGGCGAGCAGCCGGCGCATCGCCGGCGTCGTCCGCAGGCGCCGCATGCGGCGTTCGGGGAAGCCCATCGGCGGTCATGGTACCGATCCGCCCTCGTCACCTCGGCTCCCGGGCACGGCACGCGCCGAGGCGGCGGGCCCGCGCGCGACGGACGGCCGGCCCGAAGGCCGGCCGTCCGTCTTCATCCCACCCGGGGAAGCGGGATGGGGGATCGGTGGGTTCCGGGCGATCAGCCGGCGTCGCCGAAGCCGAACACCTGCCCGGTGTGCCCGAGCAACCAGTAGCCGTCGCCCTGCGGGGTCGGCGACACGTCGACGCCCCGGAGGTGGGCCGGCGCCTCGCCGTCGCGCTTGAGGGCGGGGAGCGATCCGAGGTAGTCGGCGTCGCCGAAGGTGAACACGCCGCCCTGGTCGTCGAGCACCCAGTAGCCGTCACCCGACTCGGTGGGCGCCAGGCCGATCACGTCGGCCGGGCCGATGTCGCCGCCGGCGGCCCGCAGACCCGGGATGGAGCCGCGGAAGTCGGCGTCGCCGAAGGTGAACACGCCACCGACGGAGTCGAGGATCCAGTAGCCGTCGCCCGACGCGGTCGGCGCCATCCCGATCACCTCTGCCGGGCCGATGTCGCCGCCGGCGGCCCGCAGGCCGGGGAGCGATCCGAGGTAGTCGGCGTCGCCGAAGGTGAAGATGCCGCCGGCCTCGTCGAGGATCCAGTAGCCGTCGCCGGTCGCCGTGGTGATGATCGCCACCGCGTCGGCCGACCCGACGGTGTGGCCCTGCGACCTCAACGTCCGCAGCGAGCCGTGGTGGCCGGCGTCGCCGAAGGCGTAGACGCCCCCCGAGGTGTCGAGAAGCCAGTAGCCGTGGTTGGTGGGGGTGGCCGCCATGGCGACGACGTCGTGCTTGCTGCGCCCCTCGGCCGATCCGAGGTCCTCGGCGTCGCCGTGGCGTCGGACCGAGCCGTCGGCGCGAGCGACCCAGTAGCCGTCTCCGCTCGAGGTGGAGGCGATCCCGACGACCGGCGACTCGCCCGTCGCGCTGGACGCGGACTCCGACTCCTGGATCGGGTCGCGGAAGACGACGGTGACCCAGATCGTGTCGTCCTCGACGACGACGCCCACGCCCACCTCACCGAAGCGGTCGCGCAAGACGTTCTCGCGGTGGCCGGGCGAGTCCATGAACGCTTGGTGCAGGGCGTCGACCGAGCCTCCACGGCCGACGTTCTCGCCCAGCAGCTCCCAGTTGGTGAGCGTGCGCAGGTCGCTGGAGTGGTGCAGATCCGACTGGTCCGCCATCACCTGTGAGTGGCGGCGTCCGTAGTCGACGAGGTCGGAGGCGACGGTGAGCGCACCGAGCCCGCGGCTCACGCGCTCGGCGTTCATGGCGGCGACGAACTCGGATTCGAGGCTCGTGCTCGCGGCGTCGGCGCTGGGCACCCCGAAGGGAGCCAGCGTCACGGCGATGATCGCGAAGAAGATACCGACTGTGCGTCGCATGCCCCGATGCCCGTTCGTCCGTCTGGTGTGCTCGTGCGGTTCGTCGTGCGGGCCGTGTCCGTTGCACCACAGCTCCGCGCCGATGGTCATGGAATCGGGTGACGGAGCCGGCTCCTTGAGGAGACCCACGGAAAAGCTTGGCGACATGCCCGGATCGCGGGTCGGGGACGAAAGCCGCGACGGCAGGCGGAGCGAGCGTGGAGACGGAGCGAAACGCCCGGATCCGTCGTCCGGAGCGTCGTCCGGATCCGTCGCCCGGATCCGTCGTCGCGGACCCCGCGCTGCGCCCCACCGTCCCGCGCCGCGGCGCGGGCAGGCTTCAGCCGGTGGCGAGCGTCGTGACCAGCGTCTCGACGAGACCGTCGATGGTGTGGCGCTGCGCGACGGCGTCGGCCCCGAGCCCGCGCTCCCGGGCGGTCTCCGCGGTGACGGGGCCGATCGCCACCACGACCGGGCGGGGGTCGGGGAGGTCGCCGACGACGTCGAGGAAGTTGGTGACCGTCGACGAGGAGGTGAACGTCACGGCGTCGACCTCGCCGCGCCGGACGAGGTCGAGGGCGTCGGGATCGGGAGTCGCGGTCCGCGTCTCGTAGACGGGGAGGACCTCGACGTCGTAGCCGCGGTCGCGCAGGCGCTCGAGGAGCGCGTCGCGGGCGACCGCCGCACGGGGGACGAGCACCCGCGCGCCGTCGCCCGCCTGCGGCATCGCGTCGAGGAGCGACTCGGCGACGAAGCGCTCGGGGACGACGTCCACCCGGAGGCCGCGACGCTCGAGCGCTGCCGCGGTGCCGGGACCGATCGCCGCGACGCGCGCGCCGGCGAGGGCCCGGGCGTCGAGGCCGGCGGCCCCGAGGCCGCGCTCGAAGAACCCGGCGACCCCGTTCGCGGAGGTGAAGACGACCCAGTCGTACGAGTCGAGGTCGGGTAGGTCGAAGTGGAGCGGGGAGATCTCGATCGCGGGGAGCTCCACCACCCGGGCGCCGAGGCGCTCGAGCTCCGCCCGCAGCGAGCTGGCCTGCTCGCGCGCCCGGGTGACGACGACCGTGCGCCCGAACAGGGGACGGCGCTCGAACCACCCGAGGTCGAGGGCGGCGACGTGACCGACGACGAGCGCGGCGGGCGCTTTGACTCCCCGATCCGCGATGTCGGCGAGCGTGCCGCGCACGGTGCGCTGCTCGGGCAGGGTGCCCCAGCGGACGGCCGCGACCGGGGTCGAGGGGGAGCGGCCTCCCTCGACGAGTCGGCGGGCGATGTCACCCAACCGGCCGACCCCCATGAGGATCACGAGCGTTCCGCCGACCGCCGCCAGCTCACCCCAGTCGACGCCGCTGCGGTCCTTGTCGGGGTCCTCGTGGCCGGTGACGATCGTGACGTGCGTGGAGACGCCGCGGTGGGTGACCGGGATCCCCGCGTAGGCGGGAGCCGCGATCGCGCTCGTCACGCCGGGGACCACCTCGAAGGCCACCCCGGCGGCGATGAGCGCCTCGGCCTCCTCGCCGCCACGCCCGAACACGAACGGGTCGCCACCCTTGAGGCGCACGACCGTCTTCCCGGCGCGGCCGTGCTCCACGAGGAGCGCGTTGATCTCGTGCTGCTTGAGCCTGGTCCGTCCCGGAGCCTTGCCGACGTCGATCCGCTCGGCGTCGGGCGGCGCCAACTCGAGCAGCGAACGGGGGGCGAGGCGGTCGTAGACCACGACGTCCGCCCGTTCGAGGAGCTCGCGTCCGCGCACGGTCAGCAAGCCGGGGTCGCCGGGGCCGGCGCCCACGAGGTGGACGGTCACGCCGCCGGCTCCGGATGTCCGAGGAGCATGCTCCCGCCGCGCTCGTCGAAGAGCGCGCGCGACGCCTCGTGACCCGCTTCGAGCGGGTCGCTCGCCCGGTGGTGGTGCCGGAGCACCACGCGGCCGTCGAGCGACGCGACGAGGACGTCGATGACGACCTCGCCGTCGTGCGCCGACGACGCCAGCGCGCCGACCGGGAGGTTGCACCCACCGCCGAGGCGGCCGAGGAAGGCGCGCTCGGCGGTGACGGCGCGCCGGACGGCCACGTCGTCGATCGCGTTCACGACCTCGAGGGTCTCGTCGTCGTCGGCCCGGCACTCGAGGGCCAGAGCGCCCTGGCCGACCTGGGGGAGCATCACGGAGGGGTCCAGCACCTCCGTGGCGCGATGGGAGAGCTCCAGGCGCTGCATCGCCGCGTGGGAGAGGACGGCGGCGTCGACGCTGCGCGCCTTCTCGAGGCGGGTCGGAACGTTGCCGCGGAGCCCGGCGAAGACCAGGTCGGGACGGAGGCCGGCGAGCTGGGCGCGGCGGCGCACCGAGCCGGTCGCGACGGTGGCTCCGGTGGGGAGGTCGTCGAGCGGGGTCCCGACCAGCGCGTCGCGGGGATCGCCGCGCTCGGGGAGCGCGGCGATGACCAGCCCCGGAGGGGTCTCGGAGGGGAGGTCCTTGGCGGAGTGGACGGCCACGTCCGCGCGCCCGTCGCGCACCGCCTCCTGGACCTCCTTGACGAAGACCCCCCGGCCGCTCATCTGCCAGATGGGCGTGGTGGCGTGGCGGTCTCCGCTGGTGGACACCTCGACGATCTCGCACTCGACGCCGAGGAGCGCCGCCGCTCGCTCGGTCTGGAGCCGGGCGAGCGCACTGCCCCGCGTCGCCAACCGGAGCGGAGCCCGCACGGGAGCGCCGGTCAGAGGTCGAAGAGCGCGGCGAGCGAATCCGCCAGGGAATCCTCGTCGCCCTCTCCCGCCGCGGCCTTGACCCGGACGGTGGGCTCGTGCAGGAGCTTGTTGACGATGCCGCGGGTGACCGCCTCGACCGTCTCGCGGGTCTCCGGGTCGAGCGACTCGAGGCGGGCGGCGTGGCGTTCCAGCTCGGCTGCCCGGATCTCCTCGCCGCGGGCTCGCAGCGCCGCGACGAGCGGGGCCACCTCGCGGGCGGACGCCTCGGCTCGGTGCCGCTCGACCTCTTCGGTGATGAGCGCACGGACGCGGCCGACCTCGCGGCGGCGGCCGTCCATCGAGCGCTCGACGAACGCCTTGAGGTCGTCGATGTCGAGGAGGGTCACCGCCGGCACCGACGACGCGGCCGGTTCGACGTCGCGGGGAACGGCGATGTCGACGACGAGGAGGGGACGCCCGGGCCGGCGGGCCATCGCCTGCTCCACGTCCTCGCGGGTGAGGATCACCTCTCCCGATCCGGTGGAGGTCAGCACCAGGTCGGCGCGCTCGAGGGCTGCGGATGCCTCGTCGAGGCCGACCGGGCGGCCACCGACGCGGGCGGCGAGCTCCGAGCCCCGATCGGGGTTGCGGTTGGCGACCACGACCTCCGCCACGCCGGTGTCGGCCAGCGCGACGGTCATGCCCTCGCCCATCTTCCCGGCGCCGAGGACGAGCACGTTGCTCCCCACCAGGCTGCCGAGGCGCTCGGTGGCCAACCACACCGCGGCGGACGAGACCGACACCGCCCGGCGGGCGATCTCCGTCTCGGTGCGGGCCCGCTTGCCGACCTCGACGGCGTGGCGGAACAGGGCGCCGAGGCTCTGGCGGACCGTGTCGCGGCGGTGGGCCTCCTCCCAGGCGCCACGCACCTGGCCGAGGATCTCGCCCTCGCCGAGGATCATGGAGTCGATCCCGGCGGCGACGCCGAAGAGGTGGGTGACGGCCGCCTCGTCGTGGAACGTGTACAGGTAGTCGGTGAGCTCGTCGGCGTCGACGCCGGATTGGGCCGCCAGGAAGTCGGTGACCTCGGCGAGCGCGGGGTGGAACTTCGTCGCCCGCAGGTAGATCTCGATGCGGTTGCACGTCGAGAGGACGGCGACCTCCGCGAGGTGCTCCCGCTTGGCGAGGTCGTGGAGGGCCCCGGCCAGCTCGTCGCGCGCGATCGCCGCCCGCTCGAGCACGTCGACCGGGGTGGTCCGGTGGTTCAGGCCGACGACGACGACAGACATTGCCGGAGGCGCTCCTTCGCCTGTTCCAGGTTCCCCGCCCGCACGAGACCGAGGATGTCGGAATCGAAGGCGGGGCGCCAGTCGTACGCCTCGCTCGACTCCCCGCGGCCGCGGATCTCGTCGCGCACGTCGGAGAGGACCTCGAGGAGGTCCTCGTACTCGGGACCGAGCTCGTTGCCCAGGTGCTCCTTGAGGTGCGCCGCCAGCGCGGGGCTGCGGCCGGCGGTGCCGATGGCGATCTGGAGGTCGCCCCGGCGCAGTACCGACATCAGCGTCACCGAGCAGTTGGCCGGGTCGTCCGCCGCGTTCACGAAGGTCCGGCGCCGCTCGCCTTCCTCGTACACGGCACGGTTCACGTCGGGGTCGTCGGTGGCCGTGAAGGCGAGCCAGACGCCCTCGAGGTCGTCGCCACGGAAGGGGCGCTCCTCGGCGACGAGCCGTCCTTCGTCGTGCCAGGCCCGCACCTCCTCGCCGAGCTCGGGGGAGACGACCCGGACCCGGGCGTCCGCGCGCAGCAGCCCACCGATCTTGCGGGCCGCGATCCGCCCGGCGCCGACGACGAGGACGTCCCGGCCGGCGAGGACGAGGTTGGCCGGGTAGCCGGCCGGGAGCGGGCGCCGCGGGCCCGCCGCGCGCGGCCGGTTCGGAATGGCGGTGCGGGCCGTGGTGACGCGTGTCGGCTCGTCCGGCCGCGTCATACGGCGGCTTCGCCGAGGTCCTCGGGCTCGGGGAGGCCGAGGGCGGCGAGCGCGGCCTCGCCGGCGTCCGGTGGCCGGCCGTTGCGTTGCTGGTAGAAGGACAGGATCTGGAGCTCGATGGCGAGGTCGACCTTTCGCAGCGAGACGTGCTCGGGCACCTGGATGACGCGGGGCGCGAAGTTGAGGACGGCGGTCACGCCGGCGTCGACGAGGCGGTCGGCCACCCGCTGGGCGGCCTCGGCGGGCACCGCGAGGATGGCGATGGCCACCTCACGCTCGCGGACGATCCCGGGGAGGTCCTCGATCGGCTCCACCTCGAGGTCGCCGATGGTGGTGCCCACCTTGGCGGGATCGGCGTCGACGAGCCCGACGACCTCGAACCCGCGGGCGGTGAACCCGGCGTAGTTCGCCAGCGCTTGGCCCAGGCGGCCGACGCCGGCGATCACGACCGGGCGGCTCTCGGTGAGACCGAGTTGCTGGGAGATCTGGGCGAGGAGGTACTCGACCTCGTAGCCGACGCCTCGGGTCCCGTAGGAGCCGAGGTAGGAGAGGTCCTTGCGGACCTTCGCGGCGTTGACGCCGGCCATCTCGGCCAGGCGCTCGGACGAGATCGTGGGGATCTTGCGCTCGGCCGTCTCGACCAGCGCTCGGTAGTAGAGGGGGAGTCGAGCGACGGTCGCCTCGGGGATCCGTCGTCGGCTTCGGTCGGTCACGTGCTGCACCTTCCACGGGTTCGGGACCGTCGTAGGGTCCCCGGTGCGGCGCCCGGGGAGCTGCGGCGGTGCCGGGAGACCGCGCCGGGCACCGTTCCAGGATACCGCGCTTGTGATCGGATTCCCGAAGTCTTCACAAGTTCACAAGCAGCGTAGCGCTCCGGGCACGGACCGACTCGACGCGCCGACCCAGTTCGCGCGGTGCGTGCCCGTTCGAGTCCTCTACGCGGTCACGGAGCGGGAAGCGGCCGGGAGCGGGACCACCACCGTCGCCTGCGCCGAGGGGAGATCACCGAGGGGACCTCGCTCAGGGGACCTCGCTCAGGGGACCTCGCTCAGGGGACCTCGCTCAGGGGACCTCGCTCAGGGGAGATCGCCCAGGGAGCGGCGCAGCACCTTGCCGGCGAGGCCCCGCGGCAGCTCGCGGACCACCTCGACCGCGGCGGGGCACTTGTACCGGGCGAGCTGGTCCCGGCACCACCCGACCAGCTCCTCCTCGTCGAGCTGCGCGCCGGCGTCGGGCACCACGTAGGCCTTGACCGACTCCCCGGTGTGGGCGTCGGGCACACCCACCACCGCCGCCTCGGCGACCCCTCCGTGGCGCACGAGCACCTCCTCGACCTCGACCGGATAGACGTTGAACCCCGAGACGATCACCAGGTCCTTGGAGCGGCCGACGATCGAGAGGAACCCGTCGTCGTCGGCGACCGCCAGGTCCCCGGTCCGCAGCCACCCGTCCTCGGTGAGCACCGCAGCGCTCGCCTCCTCGTCGTTCCAGTAGCCGGGGAACACGTTGTCCCCGCGCACCTGGATCTCGCCCGGATCGCCGACCAGCGCCGTCCCGCCCTGCCGGTCGACGAGACGGACCTCCACGCCCGGCAGGGGCACCCCGATCGAACCCTCGCGGGGCTCGCGCTCGGAGACCGTCGTGGTCACGATCGGGGAGGCCTCGGTGAGCCCGTAGCCCTGGTGCAACGCCACCCCGAAGCGGTCGCGGAACCCGCGCTGGACGGCCGGCTCCAGCGGCGCGGCACCCGACACCGCCACCCGGAGGGTGTCGAAGGCATCTCCGGGGGCGTCGGGAAGCGCCGACCAGGCGGCGAACATCGGTGGGACGCCCGCCACCACCGTGACCCTCCGGCGGGCGACCAACTCGAGGGTCTCGTGGGGATGGAAGGTCTCGGCGAGGGCCACGCCGGCGCCGGCGGCCAGCGACAGGCCCAGCACGGCGGTGAGCCCGTAGGAGTGGAACAGGGGCAGCACGCCGAGCACGACGTCGTCGGGCTCGACCGCCACGGTGGGATGCCCCTGGGCCTGGTCGATGTTGGCGGCCAGGTTCGCGTGGGTGAGCATGGCGGCCTTGGGCGCGCCGCTCGTCCCGCTCGTGTGGACGAGCACCGCGACGTCGTCGCCGGAGCGCTCCACGATCTCGGAGGGCTCGCGGCCCACGAGCTCGTCCCACGCGACCGTCTCGCCGAGATCGCCCGAACCCGCCGCGGAGGCCGCCGCGGAGCCCGCCGCGACTCCGGCCGTCACCACGACGGAATCCCCGGTCGACACCCACTCGCGGGCGGCGGCCAGAGGACGGCGCCCCGCCGGTCCCACCACGACGACCGCCGCCTCGCTCGCCGCCAGCTCGCCGGCCAGCTCCCGCGGCACGGAGCCCGGGTTGACGGGGACCGCCACCGCACCGGCGACGAGCGCTCCCAGGTAGGAGACGACGAACGTGGGCGTGTTGGCGCAGACGATCGCGACCCGGTCGCCGGGGCCCACGCCGAGCGCTGCCAGCCCGGTCGCGAACCCTCGCGCCCGGGCGGAGAGCTCCCCGGCCCCGACCGTCTCGTCGCGCCACCACAGGGCCGGACGCTCGGGTGCGGCCGCGGCCGGTCCGAGCAGCTTCGCCGCCAGGTTCGTCATCCGAGGAAGGCTCCGGCGGCTGCCAGCTCCTGGCGCACCTCGGCGGCCTCCACGCCCGTCGTCGGCGACGAGCTGCGCGCCGCGAGCGCGGCGGTGGTCCCCGCCGCCTGGCCGAGAGCCAGGCTCGGCCCCATCACCCGCGTGGAGGCCAGCGCCTCGTGGTCGGCGGAGATGCACCGGCCGGCGGCGAGCACGTTGCGCAGCCCGCTGGGGCGCAGGCTCCGCAACGGGACCTGGTAGTAGGCGCCGTCGGGGAGGAAGCGGTACTCGGTCGACTTCCCCGCGACGTGGAACTCCTGGGGCCAGGAGCCCGCCGCGACGGCGTCGTCGAAGCGGGCCAGGTCGACGACGTCGTCGCCGGTGAGCACGTACTCGCCCTCGATGCGTCGCGTCTCGCGCACACCGAGCTGCGCCGCCGTGTCGGCGAGGAACGACTCCCCGAACCCGGGGACGTGGCGGCGCAGGAACTCGGCGGCCTCCTCGGCGAGACGGCGGCCTTCCATCTCGCCCCAGGTGGCCTGGCGCGGGTCGGTCACGTCGATCGGCGTGCCGTCGGGATTGGTCACGCGGGTCATCGCCCCGATGAACTCGCCGGGCCGCATGGTCGGGATGGTGGCGCCGCCGTCACGGCTCAGGTGCTGTCCGTGCTCGGCGATGTGCTCGGAGAGGCGACCGAGTTGCGCCATGGCCTCGGGGTCGTCGACGTGCTGGAGCACGAACTGCATCGAGGCGTGCTGGCGCAGCCCCGGAGGCCCGAGCCGGGTGGGCGCGCCGGCGAAGTGGCAGAGGTCGGCGTCGCCGGTGCAGTCGACGAACGCCCGCGCGGTCACCGCGCGCAGCCCCTGCTTGGTGGCGAGCACGACCGCCTGCACCGTTTCGTCCTCGACCACCACGTCGCAGAGGAACGAGTGCAACAGCACCTCGAGGCCGTCTTGCTCGGTGACGAGGTGGTCGGCCAGGCGCTTGGCCTCCCACGGCACGTACAGCATCACCGCGGTGTCCTTGAACGGGACGGGGCCGTGGGCCGCTCCCCGCTCCCCGAGCCCCTCGGCGAACTCCGCCGCGAGCCCGCGGGTGACGTAGGTCCAGTCGCCGTCCCCGCGGCGGTACAGCCCGCAGATCGTCCCCACCGAGGCCGCGGTGAAGTTGCCTCCCAGGAACCCGTAGCGCTCGAGCAGGACGGTGCGGGCGCCCTGGCGGGCGGAGGCGAGCGCCGCGCCCAGCCCCGCCGGACCGCCCCCGGCGACGACGACGTCGGCGTCGGCGAGCACCTCGAGGGCGCGACCCCGCAGACTCGGACGGGAAACCACGAGCCAGATCCTACCGACGCCCGCGAGCGGCGGGTCGGCCGGCCCCCGAGCGGCACCGTGTCGCCTCGAGCGGGAAGGACGGGACGACGGATCGCACAACAATCGCCCAACGTCAGCGCAATCCCCTCAAGTCTGCCCCCCACCGGCGTCGATACACGGAGCGACAACGCGAATGACTCGCACCCACGAACGGGCAGAGCCGGAGAAATCCGGTGACGCAACGCCACGGGCCTACCCCACCCGACCGGGTGGCACGGCAGCCGGGCTGCCGAACGGGAAGCGCCATCAGCAACGAGCGCGTCCCACGTGGGTCCGCCGCGGAGACGATCCGTCGGCACAGGACCACACACGACGAGAAGGAACATCGGGATGCGCAGACTCCCCACGACGACCGCCATCATCCTGGTCGGCGCGCTCGCCGGCCTCCTGCTTCTCCCCGTCCAGGCCCACGCCTCCGAGGACGAGCTCACCGGCGATCCCGAGAAGGAAGCCGAGTTCGTCGAGAGGATCAACGCGCTCCGGGCGGACCACGGCCTGGCCGGCCTGAAGACGCACCCCGAGTTGGTGGACAAGGCCCGCGACTGGTCCCGGACGATGGCCGAGGCCGGCGACATCTGGCACTCCGAGCTGTCCGACGGTGTGACCGTCGACTGGCGGCGTCTCGGCGAGAACGTCGGAAGGGGAGGATCGGTCGAAGCGCTCCACCAGGCCTTCGTCGACTCGCCCGGCCACTTCGAGAACCTGGTGGATGCGGGGTTCCAGCACGTGGGGCTCGGCGTCACCGTGAACGGCGACGGGACGATCTACGTCTCGGAGGTGTTCATGGAGCGCGCCCCTCAGCCTTCCTCGGGTGCTTCGAGCCCCGCGGCTGGAACCCCGGATCCACCGGAGTCCGACGACGACCCGGGCCCCTCGAACGGCTCGGACGACTCGCACGGCGACCACACCCACCCGGCGCCCGCGCCTCCCCGCGACGAGCCGGACGCATCGGAGCCGTCACCCCGTCTGACCTCGGTCCTCGACCGCCTGCGTGCGCTGGACCACTGAGGCAGCGAGATCGTCGGGCAGCTCGGGCACAGAGCACACGCCGCGCACCGGGTGACGCGCCACGGCCCCCGCGGCGGCGTGTACCGTCTTCGCCGTGGCTGTGAAGGTCTTCGTGATCGACGACGCCGACCAGGTCCGGGAGATGCTCGTCCAGATGCTGGAGCTCTCGGGCTTCGAGATGGTGGGCGCGGCCGCCGGCGGCCAGCAGGCGATCTCGGCGCTGGCCGACACGGATCCCGACGTGGTCGTCACCGACTACAAGATGCCGGAGATGGACGGGATCGCCACCGCCCGGGCCATCCGGGAGCAGCGCCCCGACCAGGCCATCATCCTCTACACCGCCTACCTCGACGGCGCCCTGGAGCGGGAAGCCAAGGCGGCGGGCGTGTCGTTGTGCGTCTCGAAGATCGAGGGACTCGAGACCCTCGAGCAGGACATCCGGCGCCTCGCGGGCGAGTTCTGATCCGGCGGGGCGCCGACCCCCCGCGATCGCCGGTGCTCAGGTCCCCAGGACCACGAACTGGACGAAGGCCGCGCCGAAGATCAACAGGAGCAGGACGGCGAGCGTGATGGACGTGCCGCGGCGCATCTTCTCGTCCTCTCTCTCCTACTCCCGGACCGGCGCGACGGTCACGGCCCGCGCCTCGGCCAGGCCCGTCTCCTCGGCGGCCGAGCCGCGGTTCACGGCCAACGCGACGAGGCCGTAGGAGTCGACGAGGGCGATGAGCTCGCCCTCCCGGGCGTCGCCGAACACCTCGCGCCAGCGCACCACACGCGTGGTCTCGTCGAAGCGGACCTCGAACGGTTGCCCGGGCGCCACACCGAGCCCGTGGAGCTCGTCGGGGCCGAGGTTGAGCTGGACGTTGCCGAAGCGGTCGACCCAGAGGACCTCACCCTGGATCGTGCCCTCGACCTCGTGCGACAACGGGAGGATCCCGGGTTGGAGAGCGCTCGCCTCCAGGGGCTCACCGAGCTCCGCGAGGTCGACCCCCGACGCGAGGTGAGCGGCGGCGGGAGCGAAGACGTCCCGCCCGGCGAAGGTCGGCCCCGGGGCAGGGAGCCGGTGCTCCTCGCTCGTGAGCTCGACGGCCCGCTGCGCGCCTCCGACCATCGCGACGGCGGAGGCGAGCAGCCCGTTGTCCGGACCGACGAAGTGCCCGGACGCCGCCTCGATCGCGACGGCGCGCCTCGTGGTGCCCACGCCCGGGTCGACGATGCCGAGCACGACGCCCTCGGGGAGGTACTGCACGGCGCGGGCGAGGGCCAGGCCACCGGCGCGCACGTCGCCCGGGGCGATCTGGTGGGTCACGTCGACGACGCGCAGGCGCGGCTCGATCCTCAGCATCACGCCGTGACAGACGCCGACGAACTCGTCGGCGTCGCCGTAGTCGCTCAGGAACGAGACGAACGGGGTGTCGGCCATGCCCCTGTTCTGGCACAGGAACGGTCAGCCACGCCACCCCGGCAGCGCCATCACACCACGAGCGCACACCACGAGCGCGCCGGCGCGTCACGCCGGTGCGCTCGCGCGCGGCTGCGGTCGATCCGTCGGTCGGTCGCGTGCCGGCGAGCTTCTAGCCGGCTTGCGTGTAGCTGGATTCCAGGTACTCGTCGATGTCTTCCTGCCGGACCCGGAAGGACCGGCCGACCCGTGCAGCACGCAGCTCTCCCGACTTGATCAGCCGGTACACGGTCATCGATGACACGCGCATGAGGTCGGCGACCTCCTGCACGGTGAGGAACCGGGACTCGGACATCTTCGCCACGGTAGGTCACCCCTTGTTGTACTCCGCCGCCATCAGGGTACCTGGCGTGGTGCATGTTGTCCAGAGTTAGGAGTGGCCGCTGACGAGCCGACTGAGAGGAGCGTATGCCTCTGGCGGGCGCTGATCGTCGAGTGGAACGAACAGGACCCGCGGGTCGGCCCGGGCGACCACGGTCAGCGCGAGCGCGTCGAAGTCGACGAACGCCGCGATCTCGACACCGGAGCGCCACGCGGCGGCCGCGAACCCCCGGTCGCCGACGAGCAGGTCCGGCTTGGGCACCTCGAAGAGCAGCTCCTCACCCGCCTCGATGCCTGCGGACGGAACGAGCGTCTCGTCGACCGCCACCACCGCCACGCCCTCCAGCCACCGCAACCGGCGACCGGCCCGACCGTCGGAGAGGAACTCCGCGGTGTCGCGGGCCGGTGACGGCACCTCGGCGCCGACCGCGAGCGCCCGACGGACCAGCGCCATGTGCAACGGCAACATCGACGCCGGCCGACCCGTGGCGAAGGCCACCACCCCACCGGCGCGCCCCACCTCGTCGATCCGCTCGCAGAGCGCCAGCACCCGCTCCACGGTGACGCGCGGGTCCACCGAGGCGACCGGCTCGTCGGAGGCGGAGGCGGAGGCCCAGCCCCACACGCCGGCGGCGACGCGGGCCACCTCGACCGCGGTCACCCCGCGGGGCGCGTCGAGGCCGAGGAGCGCGTGGCGGTCGGCCATCACGATCGAGCGGATGTGCGCCTCGAGCTCGGAGGTGCTCCAACGCCGGTGGCGGCCGGCCACACCACCGCGGGCGAGCGCCCGCTCCGGCGAGGTGTCGTCGGTCGCGCGTGCGCCGGGATCCCCCGGCGTCATCGGGAGCCGCCGCCCAGCTCCTTCGAACGACGGGTGGCCTCCACGACGGCGTCGGCGAACGCCTCGCGCGCCTCGCGGGAGTCGAGCAGCTCCATCGCCGCGGCGGTCGTGCCACCTGGCGAGGTGACCGCGGCACGCAGGTCTTCGGGGCGGTCCCCGCTCTCGGCGAGCAGCCTCGCCGCCCCGAGCAGCGTCTGGACGACGAGCCGGTCGACGACCTCGCCGGGGAGACCCGCGGCACGACCGCCCTGCGCGAGCGCCTCTGCGAGGTAGAAGACGTACGCGGGCCCCGATCCGGAGAGCCCGGTGACGGCATCGAGGGACTCCTCGGGCAGACGCTCCACGCTCCCGACCGAACCGAGGATCGATTCGGCCCGCGCCAGGTGCTCGTCGGTGGCGTGGGTTCCCCCGGCGACGGCGGCGACGCCCTCGCCCACCAGGGCGGGCGTGTTGGGCATCACGCGGACCACCGGGTTGTCGCCGACGTGCGCTTCGAGCGTCTCGATGCGGACACCGGCGGCGATGGAGAGGACGAGCGCGGAGCCCTCGAGCGCACCGGCCACCTCGGTCAGCGCCGCTGGCACGTCGCCGGGCTTGACCGCCACCAGGACCGTCTCGGCGCCGGCGACCGCGTCGGCCGCCTGCTCGTGGACGCCGAGGCCCGCGAAGCGCTCCGCGAGATGGCGGCGCCGCTCGCCCGAGACGTCGGCCACCGCCACGTCGGAGGGGTCCCAGCCCGACTGCACGAGGCCGCCGATCAGGGCCTCGCCCATCTTCCCTCCGCCGAGCACCGCCAGTCGGGCCATCGGGCTCCGAGGTTATCCGCGCGCCGTGTCGCGGAGCTTGAGGGAGGGACGCGCGAAGCCTGCGAACGTCGCCACCGAGACGGCGAGCGCCGATCCGGCGACGAAGGTCCCCTGGGTTCCCAGCGCCGAGATCGAGACGGCCGCCAGCGCCGGGCCGACCGCCTGGCCGGCACGCACCGCGGAGACCCAGAGAGCGACGATGACGCCCCGGTGCTCGTCGGGCGCGATGGCGGTGGCGTAGTACTGGAGCGGGACGACCGTCAGACCCTCGCCCATGCCGTAGGCGAGGGCGGGGAGGGTCACCAGGCCGATGACGGGTGCCCCGGCCACTCCGAGGTACGCCGCGGCGATCATCCCGAACCCCACGGGCGCCAGGTCCCAGGCTCCCCACCGCGACGCCAGGCGCCCCATCGACAGGGAGACCGCTCCGGCTCCGGCTGCGGGCAGCGCCAGCACCAGACCCCGAGCGAGCGCGTCCGCGTCGAACTCCTGATCGAGGTGCACCGGCAGGGTCGTCGACACCCCGAAGACGAAGATGAAGACGAGGAACCCGGCGACCGCCATCGCGAGGACACGGCGGTCCCGCGCGTGGACCGCCGCCTCCCGGACCTGCTCGCGGACGGTGACGCTCCCCCGAGGCCGCACCGGAGAGAGCACCGTGAGCACGGCACCCGCCACGAGGAACGCCACCCCGAAGGGAGCGAAGGAGGCGCGCCAGCCCCACTGCTCGGCGAGCGCTCCGCCCAGGGTCGGGAACGTCGAGAGCCCCGTCGTGAGGACCACGGCGTTGAGGCCGATCATGCGCGCCCGCTCCGGGCCGGTGAAGTGGTCGCCGAGGATCACCACGGCGAGGTTGATCAGCCCGGCGGAACCCACCCCTTGAGCGAAGCGGGCGACCAGGAGCAGCGGGAACGTGGGCGCGAGCGCGCCGGCGAGGCCGGCGACGCCGAAGACGAGCAGGCAGGGAGCGATGACCGTGCGGCGCCCGTAGCGGTCTGCGAGGAGACCGATGACCGGCGCGACCACGACACCGGGGAGGGAGGCCACCGAGATGGCGAGCCCGGCGGTGCCGGGCGCGACGCCCAGGTCACGCGCCAGGTCGGGCAGGACGGGGAGCACGAGGGGGTTGGCGAGGATCCCCGTGGCCGAGATGGCGAAGACGACCGGGACGGTCCCCCGCGGTACCGCCGTCCCCTGCCGGCTCACCGGCTCATACCGCCGCGGCACGGACCCGTTCCCCGACGCGAGCCGGCCCGAGGAACCCTCGGCACGCATCCGCAGCCTCGGAGAGACTGGCCCGAACGGACGGGCGCCGCCCGGCGCCCACGCGCCCCCCGACGCGAGCCGGCCCGAGGAACCCTCGGCACGCATCCGCAGCCTCGGAGAG
>CAYTKN010000006.1:8660-39742 GCA_964438505.1 uncultured Burkholderiales bacterium | reverse complement strand
CCGCCCGGCGCCCACGCGCCCCCCGACGCGAGCCGGCCCGAGGAACCCTCGGCACACATCCGCAGCCTCGGAGAGACTGGCCCGAACGGACGGGCACCGCCCGGCCCCGACGCGAGCCGGCCCGAGGAACCCTCGGCACGCATCCGCAGCCTCGGAGAGACTGGCCCGAACGGACGGGCGCCGCCCGGCGCCCACGCGCCCCCCGACGCGAGCCGGCCCGAGGAACCCTCGGCACACATCCGCAGCCTCGGAGAGACTGGCCCGAACGGACGGGCACCGCCCGGCCCCGACGCGAGCCGGCCCGAGGAACCCTCGGCACGCATCCGCAGCCTCGGAGAGACTGGCCCGAACGGACGGGCGCCGCCCGGCGCCCACGCGCCCCCCGACGCGAGCCGGCCCGAGGAACCCTTGGCACGCATCCGCACTTCCCCGAACGGACGGGCGCCGCCTGCTCCTCGGGCCTCGCTCGTGCGCCGCCTCGCGGCGGCGCGCAGCGCACGTTACCGAGGTGCCGGGGGCGGGGCAAGAGCGGCGCGGATGCTCTCGGGTGGGTGGCGGCGGATCCGCTACCCGCGCCGGTAGGCGATGGTGATCGCGGGCTGGAACCACGTCTCGGTGGCCTCGTAGATCTCGCCGAGGACGTGGTCGAGGTGCCCCTCGTCGAGGTCCTCGAGGGGGGTGCGGCCCACGAGGTAGAGGTCGCCCCCGGTGCCGATGGCGAAGTGGACGGTGTAGAGCTTGCGGTTGCGCCGGAGCAGCCACTCGAGCAACGCCGGGTCGAGGTTGCCGTCCTCGTCCGGGGGCGGCATGGGCAGGAAGTAGAGCTCGTAGTAGAGGGAGCGTTGCCGGAGGTCGAAGTAGATGGTCGCCGCGTCGCGCCCCTCGCACCCGAAGCGCACGTACCAGCGCTCCAGCTCGGGGTCGTGCTCGACGTGCTGGACCCACTCCTCGTCGGCGACGGGCCCCTCGAGCTGGCGGTGGAGGAACTCGGCGGCCTCCGCGACACTGCCCTGGCCCGCGGTGCTCACGCGGTCACGTGCACGGGAGCGGCGCGGACGCCGACAGGTCGGCGTAGAGGCGCCGCAGCCGTGCCGCGGTCATGTCCCAGGAGAAGCCGAGCGAACGGGTCTCGGCTCGGGCGCTCATCGTCGCGGCCAGGGCCGGATCCTCGAGGAGTCGACGGATCGGCCGGGCGAACGCCTTCGGGTCGCGCTCGTCGACGAGGAAGCCGGTGACGCCGTCGACGACCAGCGAGCGCAGACCGCCGACGCCGGCGGCGACGACGGGGGTGCCGCACGCGGCGGCTTCGAGGGCGACCAGCCCGAAGGACTCGCTGCGGGAGGGCACGAGGCACACGTCGGCCGCCCGGTAGTAGTCGGCGAGCGCGCCCTGGCGTTGGGGGCGCACGAAGCGGACCTGCGCTCCGACGTTGAGCTCCTCGACGAGCTCGCGGATGCGTGCGAGCTCGTCGGCCCCGTCGCGCCCGCTCGGTCCGCCGACGACGACGAGGGTGACGTCGGGCGCGTCGAGCTCGGCGAGGGCGCGGACGGCCAGGTCGAGCCCCTTCAGGGGTTGGATCCGTCCCGCGAAGAGCAGCACGCGACGGTCCTCGAGGCCCAGGGCCGCCCGAGCGGCGGCGGGGTCACCCGGATGGAACACCCGGTGGTCGACGCCCGGGGGCACCACCTCGACGCGGTCGGGCTCGGCGGCGTAGAGATCGGCGAGCTGGCCGACCTCCTCACCCGTCGAAGCGAGGATCAGGTCGGAGCATCGGGCGAGCTCGGCCTCGTGGCGTGCCCGTTGCGTCGGGTCGTCCGCCTCGCCGACCTCCGCCTTCACCCGCGCCAGGGTGTGGAAGGTGGACACGAGGGGCAGGTCGAACTCGTGCTTGAGGAGGTGCCCGGCGACGCCGGAGAGCCAGTAGTTGGCGTGGACGAGAGCGAACCGGTGCGGGGCCTGCCGGAACTGGACGGCGACGGTGTCGGCGAACACCTCCGCGAGGTCGGGGAGCATGTCCTTGGGGACGGGCTCCTGCGGCCCGGCGATGACGTGGTGGACGCGCACGCCGTGCTCCATGGTCACCACGGGAGGGGCTTCGGGGCTCTCCGAGCGCGTGTAGACGTCGCTCGCCACACCGGCGCGGGCCAACGCCCCGGTGACCTGGCGCACGTAGACGTTCATGCCGCCGCCGTCACCGGTGCCCGGCTGCGCCAGGGGTGAGGTGTGCAGCGAGAGGATCGCGAGTCGCTCGGGCATCCGCCGGAAACCCTACCCTTCCGCTGCCCTGCTCCCGTCCGGCTCGTCGGCGCCGCCGCGGGAGCCGGAGGCGTCTCCGGGTTCGCCGGAGGGCTCGGCTGACGAGCCGACGGGTGCTGCCTCGGCTGCCGCTTCGGCGGCCGCGACCGTCTCGTCGTCGGCCTGCTCGAGGGCGCTCAGGGCGTGCTCCTTCTGGAAGGAGCGGTAGATCTCGATCAGCGTCTGCTTGTGGCGCTCCCCGAGCGTCGGGTCGCGCAGGATCTCGCCTTCCAGGTCGAGCTCGTCGCCGCGCTCGTCGAGGATCCCGGCGCGCACGTAGAGCGTCTCGGCGGAGATCCGCAACGCCTTGGCGATCTGCTGGAGGATCTCGGCGGAGGGCTTGCGGAGCCCGCGCTCGATCTGGCTGAGGTACGGGTTCGAGATCCCGGCCTGCTCGCTGAGCTTGCGGAGCGACAGGCGTGCGTTGCTGCGCTGCTCGCGGATGAATCCGCCCAGGTCGCGCATGCGGTTCTCGATCTCTTCGCGAACCACGCTCACCGACCATAGCCGTCGGGGTGCGGGATCCACGGAAGGGAGCCCCCCGCCGAGAGCGGCGGGTGTCGTCCGGGCTGCCGCCCGGAGCCGGCTCGTCGGTCCCGTCCGTCAGTGCTGCTCGCTGGGCAGCAAGCGCTCGCACATCGGCACGAACACCTTCACGATCTCCGGGTCGAACTGGGTGCCGGCCATCTTCTCGAACTCACCGGCGGCCTGGTCGAGCGACATGGCCTCCCGGTAGGGGCGGTCGGTGGTCATGGCATCGAAGGCGTCGACGATCGAGAAGATCCGGGCTGCGAGGGGTATCCGGTCGCCGCGGAGGCCCTCGGGGTAGCCGGAGCCGTCGAACATCTCGTGGTGGTGGCGGATGATCTCGGCGGCCGGCTCCAGGAACGGGATGCCGCCCACCATCTGGAAGCCGACGAGCGGGTGGGTCCGCATGATCCGCCACTCGGCGGCGGTGAGCGGACCGGGCTTGTTCAGGATCCGCTCGGAGACGCCGACCTTGCCGGCGTCGTGGAGCAGGAACCCGTACTCGGCTTCGCGCAGCTCCTCCTCGAGGCCGAGCTCCCGCAGCAACGCCATCCCGTAGACGCGGCACCGCTCGAGGTGCTGTCCGGTGTACGCGTCCTTGGCCTCGACGACGTACGCGAGGGACCGCACGGTCTCGAGGTACGCGTTGCGGAGCTCCCCGAGTGTGACCTCGAGCCGGCGTGCACGTTCCCGCTCCTTGCGGATGCTCTCGCCGAGGTCCTCCGCGGTGATCAGGAGCTGCGCGTCGTCGACCGCCCCCTCGACCTCGCGGCGCACGGAGTTGGTGAGCTCCAGGCCGCCGACGAGCGTCTCGACGTGCTCGAGCAGGTCGGTGGGCGAGAACGGCTTCACGAGGTAGCCGGCTGCGCCGGCTTGCGAGGCCTGGTCTTCGACGTCGGGATCGTCGACGCCGGTGAGCATGAGCACCCGCGCGCCGTTGCGCACGAGCTCGCGCGTCACCTCGACGCCCCCGATGCCGGGCATCGTGATGTCGAGGATCACGATCTCGGGGTTCAGCCGGCGAGCGAGCTCGATGCCCTCCTCGCCGTCCTGGGCCTCGACGATGCCGTAGCCGACACCCTCGAGCACGGCTCGCACGACCCGACGGACGACGGGGTCGTCGTCGACGACCAGGACGGGCGGGTGGTCCGCGCCGGGACCGTCGGTCACGCCCCGGCCGTGGTGCGAGCGGCCAGCTGCTCGCCGAGCGTGTCGACGATGCCGTGGAGACGCCTCCGCAGCTCCGACACCTCGCGCTCCAGCGCTCGGAGCTGCTCGATCGACTCGTCGAGCTCGTCGTCGGTCAGGACCGGGAGGTTGGCGAGGGTGCTGTCCTCGACCAGGCGTTCGAGCCCGCGCGTGTAGCCGCTGAGCTTCTTGGGTGCCAGCAGCGCCGGCACCCGCGTCTTCGAGGGCTCGGGACGCGTGGCGTCGCGGTCGGAGAGGATCCTGGGGAGGGACTCGATCAGCTCGGAGAGCGGCGCCCCACGCGCACGCCGGTCGCGCTCGGCTTCGAGGATCTCGATCCGCCCCTGCGCGAGGCGACGGAGGTACGAGTACTCGGTCTCGACCTCGACGGTCTCGTCCCGCATCGAGCGCAGCTCGGCTTCGGATCGCTCCGCGGCCGAGTCGGCGTAGGCGGGGTCGAGGATCCGGTCGACGCGGCGTTGGTAGTGGTCACCCATGGCTGACAGGCCAGCCTATCCGAGCGAGGTGGCTCAGGCGGTCGGGGTGGCCCGTGGCGGTGCCGAGGCCGGGTGGGCCACGGGTGCCCCGCGAGCGGTCCGCACGGCCGCGGTCAGCAGATCCGTCGGACCGTCGGGTAGGGGTTCACCGACACCGACCCACCCATCTTGATCTCGAAGTGCAGGTGCGGCGCGCCGCCGCTGGCGTTGCCGCTGGAGCCGTTGTACCCGATGACCGTGCCGCGGCTCACGCGACCCGACGCCCCGTAGTCGCTGAGGTGGGCGTAGAAGTAGAGGTTGCCGTCGTCGCCGTGGAGCCAGACGGCCTTGCCGGCGAGACCGCCGGTGCGCTGCCGGATCGTGCCGCCGGTCACCGCGTAGAGCGGGTCGCCGTGCGGGCCCATCAGGTCGGTGCCCTTGTGGCCGCGTCCACCGGAGCGGGGAGCGCCCCAGGAGTCGACGAAGGAAGAGCCGGGATACGGGCAGACGAGGCCTCCGACGGGCTCCGGTGAGGAGGTGCCTCCCGAGCTTCCCGAGCCTCCCGAGCCTCCCGAGCCCCCGCTGCGCGCCTGTCGGGCGGCTCGCTGGGCGGCGAGGCGCGCTTCGAGCGCCTTGCGCTCGCGCTCGAGCTTCTCGAGGCGCTCCTCGAGGCGGGCCTCGGCGGCCCGGCGTGCGTCGATCACCGACTGCTGCTCCTCGAGGAGACGGTCGAGCTTCTCCTGTTCGGTCTTCAGGTCGGTCGTCTCGACGTGGAGGCGGTCGATCGTCTCGGAGTCCTGCTTGGTGACCTGGCCCACGAGGCGGGCCTTGCGGGACGCCTCGAGCAGGTCGCGCGACTCGAGGAACTCCGCGGCGTCGAAGTTGGAGCCCTTGTAGGCCTCGACGGCCCGGTCGACCGCCAGCTCGCCGAGCTCCGCGGCGCGGGCCTTCTTGGCCGCGATCCGCTCCTTGGTCTCCTCGATCTCGTAGAAGACCTCGTTCCACTGGCCGATGGCCTCGGTGACCTCCGCGGCGGCCTCGTCGACGGCGCGCTCGGCGGCCGCCTCGCGCTCCTCGAGCTCGTCGAGCGCCTGGGCGCGCGCGTCGGCGGGCTGCAAGAGCAGCACCGAGATGGCCGCCAGGAGCGCGACCGAGCGGAGGAGGCGTCGAGAAGAACGCATGCGAGGAGAGAAGACAGGGAGAAGGCTAACCACGGGCACACGGCGACGCAACGCGTGGCCGAACGCCGATCGCGGCCGCGATCCTCCGAGATGCCTTCCGAACATCGTGAACGACATCGGTGCCGTTCGAGATTACCGGCCGCCTCTCGCTCACAGGCCCATGCCCTTGGCGATGTAGTCGAGCATCACCTCGTCGGCGCCCGCACCGATGCGCGCCAGCCGGCTGTCCCGCCAGGCGCGCTGCACCGGGAACTCCATCATGTAGCCGTACCCTCCGTGGAGCTGGAGGCAGGTGTCCGCGACCTCGAACTGCGTTCGGGTGGCGAGGAGCTTGGCCTCGGTGATCTCCCTGACCGGGTACCCGCCGTCGTTGACCTCCAGGGCGGTGGCGTAGACGAGGGCCCGGGCGGCGTCGACTCGGGTCTGCATCTCGGCGAACTTGTGCTTGGTGGCTTGGAAGTCCGCGATCCGCCGGCCGAACGCCTCGCGCTCCTTGGTGTACTCGGCGGTGAGCTCGATGAGGCCCTGGGCACCGGCGCAGGCGCCCGCCGCGGCCGCGAGGCGCTCACCCTGGAGCTCCCACATGATCTGTTGGAAGCCCTTGCCCTCCTCGCCGAGCAGGCTCCCGGCGGGGACGCGCATGTCGGTGAAGCGGAGCTCGGCGGTGTCGCTGGGCCACATCCCCACCTTGTCGAGACGCCGGGTGACCTCGAAGCCGGGGGTGTCGGTGTCGACGAGGAACAGCGACAGTCCGCTGTGGCGCTGCGAGGGGTCGGTCTTGGCGACGAGCAGCAGGAAGTCGGCGCGCACGCCGTTGGTGATGAACGTCTTGGCGCCGTCGATCACGTACTGGTCGCCGTCGCGCACCGCGGTGGTGCGGATCCCGGCGACGTCGCTCCCAGCGTCGGGCTCGGTGATCCCGAGGGCGCCGATCGCGCGTCCTTCGAGCGCGGGGCGCAGGTACCGCTCCTTCTGCTCGTGGGTGCCGAACTTGGCGATGGGCGGGGTGACGTACTCGGCTTGGACCGAGATCGCCATCGACACGCCGCCGGACCCGCAGCGGGCCATCTCCTCCTCGCGGACCAGCATGGTGAGGTAGTCACCGCCCGAGCCCCCGTACTCCTCGGGGTGGTGCAGTCCGAGGAACCCGAGCTCGCCCATGCGGTGGAACACCCGATCGGGGAAGTCCTTCTCGCGCTCCCACTCCTCCGCGTGGGGGCGGAGCTCCTTGTCGACGAAGGCTCGGATCGAGCGCCGCAGCTCGTCGTGCTCGTCGGAGAAGATCGGCCACGCCATCGGGCACCTCCCGTACCTGGGTGTCGTCGGCCCCGGAGCGCCGACATCACCGTGGACGCGACCTCCGAGCGTCGGGGCCCGCGGCGTCCCGGAGGCCCGCGACGAGCGGGGGCCGGACGCTCAGGAGATCTCGGCGAGGCCGTCCTTGATCACGACGTCGCCGTCCGGGTTCGACGTCTCGTACACGTAGCGGTTGGTCCCGTCCTGCTCGCCGTGCTCCCAGATCCGGGTGGTGATCGCCTGGCCGGGGAGCACCGGCTTCGAGAACCGCACCGCGAGGCGCTTCAGCCGGGCCGTGTCGCCGCCGGCGGCGCTCTCGAGGAGCGCGTGGCTGGTGAAGGCCATCGTGCAGAGCCCGTGGATGATGATGCCGGGGAGCCCGACGTTCTTGGCGAAGTCCTCGTCGAGGTGGATGGGCATGCGGTCACCGGACGCGTCCGCGTAGCGGAAGGTCTGGTCGTCGTCGATCTGCTGGACGACCTCGGCGAAGGGCTCGTCGCCGCGCCGCTCCTCGGGGAAGCGGTGGTCGGGTGGCGCCTCGCCGGCGCCCTCGCCCTCCGAGAACCCGCGGAAGAACGCGGTCATGTACTGCTCGTTGACGAGCGCGCCCTCGTCGTCACGGCACTCGACCCGTGCGGTGACGGTGGTGCCCGCGGGCTTGACCTGCACGCCGACCGGCGCGGCCTTGGAGCGCAGCACCATCCCCGGCGTGATGGGTCGGTGAAAGAAGATGTCCTGCTCGCCGTGCACGACCATCGGGAGGATGTCGTCGCTGACGACCCGCGAGATCGACGCTCCGAGGCTCTCCCAGACCGGCACCACCGCGAACACGGGGGGCGCGACGTCGCCCTTGCGGTGGGCCTCGATCGGGTCGTTGGTCGCCTCCGCGTACGCCTGAAGCCGCTCGGCCTCCACCTTGAACTCCACCTCGTCGGACCAGGTGCCGAGCTTGTCGAGTTCGAATCCCACCGGTGCCTCCTCGTCGGCTCTCCAGAAGCTCGTGAACGTGCCACCGCCCGTGACCGCCTCGGGCGGCGACGGTGCCGCGACCGGCACGTCACGGGTACGAGCGGAAGCCTACTGGACCACCCGGTCAAGTTCCCAAGGCGCGCAGCCGCGCGGCCTCGGCGCGGCCTCCGCGGCGCCGCCGTGGCACCGTGGCGCGCTCAACGCTCGGGTTCGTGCTCGGTGCAGAAGCGGGCCGCCGGCTTCGCCTCGAGGCGGGCGCCGGCGATCTCGGCGCCACACCCCTCGCAGAGTCCGTACGAGCCCTCGTCGATGCGCCGCATCGCCGACTCGAGGTCCCGCATCTCGCGCTCGAGGCTGTCGAGGAGCGAGTAGTCCCGCTCCCGTTCGAAGGTCTCGGTGCCGAGGTCGGCCGGGTGCTGGTCGTTGCTGCTGAACTCGGCGAGCTCCTCCTTCTCGGAGGTGTCGCCGACGAAGCCCTTCACGTCGGAGATGACCCGCTCGACGCGCTCGACCTCCCGGTCGACCAGCTCGCGCGCTCGTTGCTCCTCCACGCCGTCAGCGTACCGCCCGTGGACGGACCGTAAACTCGGGCCGACCGACGGTGGATGCTGAAGGAATCGCCACGCCGTGTTCCCGCGCCATGCCAACCTCGTCGCCGCGCGGTTCCGCGCGGTGCTCCTCCGGGAGGCCCCGAGCCTCCGGCAGGGGTCGGCCGCGCTCGTCTTGTCGGTCACCGGCAACCTGTTCGCGGGCCTGCTCCTCGGGGCGATCACCGACACCCTCGAGGAGCTGCCGGGGCTGTTGCTGCTCGTCCCGGCGGCGATCGCGCTGCGGGGCAACATCGGCGGTGCGCTGGCCAGCCGTCTGGGCAGCGCGATGCACGCCGGCACGTTCACCCTGAACCCGCGGCGCGAGACGCTCTTCGGCCAGAACCTGCGGGCGGCGCTCGTCCTGTCGTTGGGGATGTCGTTCCTGCTGGCGGTGGTGGCGAAGGGAGCGACGGTCGCGTTCGGGGTGGCCGACGCCATCTCGTTGGCGGACTACGTGACGATCTCGGTCGTCGGCGGGATCGTCGCGTCGGTCGTGGTCGTCGCGGTGACCGTGGCGGTGGCGGTGGCCAGCGCGGCGCGCGGATGGGACCTCGACAACGTGGCCGCACCGATCGTCACCATGACCGGGGACCTCGCCACCCTCCCCAGCCTGTTCGCCGCGTCGTTCCTCGTCGAGCTCGATCTGGTGACCCCCGTCGTCGCCTCCGTCTCGGCGGCGGGGGCCGTGCTGAGCGTCTGGTGGGGCCTGCGCGGCCGCGGCGACATCATGCGCCGGGTCGTGCGCCAGTCGATCCCGATCCTGACCCTCGCGGGGATCGTCTCGCTCGTCGCCGGAGTCACCGTGGAGAAGCGTCTCGACGCGCTCGTGCCCTTCCCGGCGCTGCTGATGCTCCTTCCGCCGTTCCTCGGCTCGAGCGGCGCCCTCGGTGGGATCTTCTCGTCGCGGATCGCCAGCAAGCTGCACCTGGGTGTGGTGGAGCCGGGGCGCTTCCGGTTCCTCGCGATCGCCGAGGACCTGCTCCTGGTGGCGACCTTCGCGCTCCCCGTCTACCTGCTGGTGGGGCTCGGCGCGGAGGTCCTGGGGGCGGTGAGCGGGCTGGCGAGCCCGGGAGTCGCCGACACGGTGCAGGTGACGCTCCTCGCCGGGCTCCTCGCCACGTCGTCGGTGGTGCTCGTCGGGTACCTCGGGACGGTCGCCGCGTTCCGCGCGGGCTTCGACCCCGACAACTACGCCATCCCGGTGGTGACCGCGAGCCTCGACCTGCTCGGCGCGATCTCGGTGGTCATCGCGCTCGCAGCGGTCGGCGTGATCTGACGGCCCGGACCGCCCGGACGGCCCGACTGTGGGCACGGGTCGCTCCGCGACGGCCGGAGACGGCGCGCGGGCCGTCTCCGGCCCGCGCGCCGCGTGAGCTTCCGCCCGGTCAGTTCTTGGGGTAGAGGCCCTGGACCTTGGACTCGTCGGTCTGCCAGAAGATGTCGGCGATCTCCTCGATCTTGCCGATGAGGTCGTCGGCCGCCGACTCCTCCATCGACTTCTTCGCGGCGCCGGCCGCCTTGATCGCCTGCCAGAACTTCTCGTGCAGGTCGGGGAACTGCTCGACGTGGTGGGGCTTGAAGAAGTCGGTCCACAGGACCGAGAGGTGGTGCTTGACCAGCTCGGCCCGCTCCTCCTTGACGATCACGGCCCGCTGCTTGAAGGTCTCGTCGTCGGACTCGGCGTACTTCGAGCAGGCCTTCTTGACGGACTCCGCCTCGATGCGAGCCTGAGCCGGGTCGTACACCCCACACATGAGGTCGCAGTGTGCGTGGGCGGTGTCGGGCGTCTGGGCTCGGTCGGCCAAACGCAGCAGTCGAGCGATCATGGACCCTCCTTGAGGCGTCTCCTGGCAGTACGGTCAGCACCTTACCCGGAGGTCCGCGATGACTCACACGGCGCGATGGGCCCTCGTGGGGGCGGCGGCGCTCGCCGCGGCCGGGGCAGCCGCGACGATCGCCCTCCGCCGCGTCGAGGTCGTGGGCGGATCGATGGCACCCACGCTGGAGCCGGGCGACCGGCTGGTGCTGGTGCCGGTCCGCACGCCGCGGGTCGGCGATCTCGTCGGCGTGACCGACCCGCGCGAGCAGGCTCGTCTGATGGTCAAGCGCGTGGTCGAGGTCGGCGACGGCGGCGTCTCGGTGGCGGGTGACGACCCGGCGGCGAGCACGGACAGCCGCCACTTCGGGGCGGTCCCGCTGCGCCACCTCCGGGGACGAGCCGTGTACCGGTACGCGCCGGCGGAGCGCACGGGGCGCCTCGGATCACGATCGCTCCGCCGGTCCCGCTGACCCGGTCCGGCCCGGTTGGCCGGTCGGGCGGTCCGCTCCCGCAGCTCCCGCGTCTGCGTCCCGGACCGCCCGCGGGTCCACCGGCGGAGCCCGCATGTGAGAAGGGGCAGGGCGCGTGGGAGAATGTCCGCAATGGCAGTGATCGACGTCGCAGGCTTCGTGACCGACCTGAAGGACCACGCGGTCGACCACGGGTTCCACGTCCACGACGAGCGCCACTTCGTGGAGACCTACTCGTTGCGCCAGGTGTGGGAGGTCGACCTCCACCCCGAGGAGGGCTGCGGCGGCCCGGTCGACCTGCACCTCTCGCTCGAGCTCGACCCGCGGGTGCTGCTGAGCTTCGAGGACGTCGTGGTGACCTCTCCCGAGGAGGAGGAGCCACCCGACGACTTCAACTTCCCCCTCACGTTCAACTGGGCGGTCCCCCCGCTCACCCAAGGCCCCGATCTGCTGGTGGTCGCCACCGAGGTGGCGGGGATCGGCGGACCGCGCCTCCCGGTGGAGGTCTCCGCCGTCGACTCCTACGCCGCGCCGACCGACGCTCCCGAGCGGGCCCTCGAGGTGATCGCCCGCGCGCAGGTCTCGCTGCTACGGATCTTCCGGGGCGAGGAGCAGCTCTGCGAGGTGCTCGACCGCTGCCTCGACGTGTCCCGCTACCTGCTGGGCAAGGTGCCGAACTGGCAGTAGTCGGGTGAGAGCCCGGCAAGACCCGTTCGCAGCGGAAGCGATCCACGCGCTCCTCGGCCCACGCGCCCCGGCCGCCGATCACGAAGCCCGGCAGTGGGGTAGGGTGGGTGTGCGTACCACGAGGAGGTTCGATGGTGCAGCAGACCGAACTCAGGCCGCTCGAGCGGCGGGTGCTCCGGATGGCTGACGACGGCGTCGACGACGTCGAGATCGCCTGGCGGTTCCGCCGCAGTCCCCGGTTCGTGCGTCAGGTGCGCGAGCTCGCCCGCCTCGAGCGTACGCCCGCCATCCCACCCACCGACACGCTCCGTCCGATCGAGCGCAGGGTGCTGAAGTGGCGTGAGCAGGGTGTCAGCCACGGGGACATGGCGGCGCGGTTCCGCCGCAGCCCCGCGTTCCTCGAGCAGGTCGAGCGTCTGGCCCGACACAAGCTCACCCGCGCCGGCTGACAGACCGGGGTCCCCCACCGGGCGGACCTCGTCCGAAGCTGCTGCCTGCGCTCGTTGACGCTTCAGCGGTGCGCGTTCCGGGCATCATGGCCACATGAGCGTCACGTCCCTGCTGACCCTCAACGCGGGCGTCCTCACCGTGTTCCTCGTCGGTGTCTGGTGGCTGAGCGTGCGTTGGGAGCGAGCGGACGTCGTCGACGTCGCCTGGGGTCTCGGGATGGTGCTCGTGGCGTGGGTGACGTGGCTGTCGGCCGACGGCGCCGAGGTGCGACGCGACCTGCTGGCCGTCCTGACGACCGTGTGGGGGCTGCGTCTCTCCGCGACGCTGGCCTCACGGCTGCGCGGCACCCCGGAGCACCACCGCTACGCGGCGATGCGGCGCCGCATCGGCCCCGACCGGTTCCCGCGCCACAGCCTGCACACGGTGTTCCTGCTCCAGGGGCTGCTGCTGTGGGTGGCGTCGCTCCCGGTGCAGCTCGGTCAGGTGGACTCGTCGCCGCGTGCACTCACCCTGGCGGGGGTGCTGGGAGTCGCGCTGTGGGCGATCGGGATGTTCTTCGCGACGGTGGGCGACTGGCAGCTCTCCCGCTTCCGGGCCGATCCCGAGAACCGCGGCCGCGTCCTCGATCGAGGCCTGTGGCGGTACACGCGCCACCCCAACCACTTCGGGGACTTCTGCGTGTGGTGGGGGCTGTTCCTCGTCGCCGGCACGAGCGAGACGGGGCTCGCGTCCGCTCCTGGGCCGCTCCTCATGAGCGTGCTGCTGCTCCAGGCTTCGGGGGTCCGGTTCGGCGAGCAGGGCACGGCGCGGCGCCACCCCGGTTACGAGGGCTACGCGGCGCGCACCAACGCCTTCTTCCCGGGCCCACCGAGCGGCGACCCGCAGCGGCGCTGGCCGTGAGCACGAGGCGCGCCCGGTGTGTGCGCCGCCGAGCACCGCTCCGCCGGCGCAGGGCCCGCGGGCACGGCGGCTAGGGGATGTCGACGATCCGCTCGGGTGGGCGCGGCGGGCGACGGAGCTCGTGCGGCGGTTGCACGGGTGCGCCGTCCACGGGCACCGTGCGGGCGAGGAAGTCGACGACCGAGTTGGCGAAGATGTCGTTGCGGTCTCCGGCGACCATGTGGGCGGCGCCGGTGACGTTGACGTACTCGGCGTGGGGGCACAGCTTGAGGAACTCCTGCGCGCCTTCCTCGGTGAGGATGTCGGAGAGCGCGCCGCGCACGAGCAGGGTCGGCAACGTGAGGCGGCGGGCACAGGCTTCGAGGCGCTCCTGACGTCGACCGAGGTCGCGCGAACCGCTCATGAACTCGGGGTCCCAGTGCCAGTAGTAGCGGCCGTCCTCGCCGAGGCGCACGTTCTTGGCGAGACCGTCGAGGTTCTTGGGACGCTTCCGGTGGGGCTGGTAGTCGGCGATCGAGTCGGCGACCTCGTCGAGGCTGGCGAAGCCGCCGCGGCCCCGGTCCATGAACGCGCGGATCTTGTCGGCACCGCTCCGGTCGATCTTGGGGGCGATGTCGACGAGGACGAGGGCGGTGGCGTCGATGTGATCCTCTCCGACGGCGACCAGGCTGGTCCCTCCGCCCATGGAGGCGCCGACGAGGACGGGACGTCGGCCGCCGAGCTCGTCGACGACGCAGACGAGGTCCTCGACCATGCTGTCCTGGCTGTAGTCGCCGTCGGGGACCCAGTCGGAGTCGCCGTGGCCGCGGGCGTCGAGGGCGACGGCGTGGTAGCCGGCTTCCCCGAGGGTCCGCCCGGTGGCCTTCCACGCGTGGCGGGTCTGGCCACCGCCGTGGAGCAGCACCACCAGCGGCCCGTTCGGATCGCCCCAGGAGTCGCCGGCGATGCGGATCCCGTCGGCGCCGGTCCAGTAGTGCATGGGGTCCGGCGTCGAGGGCAGCCGAGTCAGTGTGTTCACGTGTGTCCTCGTGGAGATGTCGTGCGGGAACCTCGGGTGACGACTCTGCCCGATGGCGCCTCGCTGCCCGGAACCGGGAGCCCTCGCCGGTGTCCCGTGTACCGGACGGTCGACACACGTGGACGGGGGTACCCGCTCACGCCCGCGGCGAGGTCGACGGCAGGCGGGACCGGAGCCGCCCGCTCCGGGATCGCCGTCGGCCGGGACCGACGGGCCGTGGGCCGCCAGGGGCTCGAACCCTGCACACCCGGATTAAAAGTCCGGTGCTCTACCTGATGAGCTAGCGGCCCGGCGGATGCAGGTTACGCCGGGAAACACGCCAGGGGAAACGGCCGACCGTCCCTGCCACCCGGTTCGCCCGTGGACGCGCGCCTGGCGCTCATCACGGCGTGCTCCGTCAGGCCTCACCGGCGGATCGGAGGCGAAGGGCGCGAGGTGGGCTGTTAACATGTCGGTCCTCCGGGGGAGACCCCTCGAGCCCCCATCGTCCAGTGGCCTAGGACGCCGCCCTTTCAAGGCGGTAACGGGGATTCGAATTCCCCTGGGGGCACGGTCACGGGCTGTCCGGCATCAGCCGGCGGCGCGACGGCGACAACATGGTCCTGTAGTGCAGCCTGGAGTGCACGCCGCCCTGTCAAGGCGGAGGTCGCGGGTTCAAATCCCGTCAGGACCGCCACACCCGGAGACGACAACCGGGTGCACGGCCGGGTAGCTCAGTCGGCAGAGCGCGCGCCTGAAAAGCGCGAGGTCACCGGATCGACGCCGGTCCCGGCCACTCACGAGAGCCCTGGTCGGCGAGGGACACCCCGCTTCGACCGGGGCTTTCTCGCTTGCCCGCCGGATCGCCGCGTGCCACAAACCTGCCACTTTGACGAGACACGTTCGCGGCAATCAGTAGCGTCCGCCTCCCGCGGCCTCCCGGCACACCCGAAACCCCCGCACCGTGAGAACCCGCGAGGCGCCACGGGTGAGAACTCGCCGAGTCCGTGGCAGGTTGAGCCGTCCACGACGACCGGCGATGCCCTGAGCATCACCGCGAACGGCGCGGGTCGAGCGCACAGCCACGCGTCGTACCTCCCAGTGACCCGGCGGTCCCGAACCGCCCGGCCCGATCACACGACAGCGCGTTTCGCGCCACCGGCCCCCTCAGCTACGCGCCGTTCTGCTCGCCTCGGTGGCTTGCCCGGGTCTCCTGATCTGCGCTACCCCATCTGTCCGGCTTGACCGGCAAGGACTGCCAAACCACCATCCACGTATACTCCACCTCACGCCTCGCCTACCTGGACCACCTGTAACGTCCGGTACCGATCCCCGATCGGACGACCGCCATGACCCAAGACAGCGGCCCTGCTGCGAAAACTCTCCATGCCCTGAAGGTGCTTGACCTGGGCAATTCTGTCGCAGAGTTTGACGAAGCGCTGGAGCGTTACTTCGTAGAGACCGAGGCCTTCAGACTACTGAGCTCAGGCGCGATTGATGTTGTGGCGGGGGACAAGGGGACTGGCAAGACAGCGCTCTTCAGAATCCTTCAGAAGCGCTATCCCACAATCCCCGAAATGGCGAACGTTGAGGTTGTTCCGGCTTTCAACATCCAGGGGAACCCGATCTTCCAGCGCATAAATGAAGATCCTCCGCTACAGGAGGGGCAGTACGGCACGCTATGGAAGGCGTACTTCCTCTCGCTTGCTGGGAACTGGTTGCTACGCCTGTGGGAGGACGCTCGAACCGACAAAATGTTCGAGTTGCAGGAACTCCTAGACGACACAGGACTGTTGAGTGCTGATGATGCGCCTTCCACCGTGTTCTCTTCGGTCATCAATTTGTTTAAGCGGTTGCGGAACCCCAAGGCTGCCGAGGGAGCAATCTCGATCACACCTGAAGGCCTGCCTATTATCACTGGCAGGGTCGATTTTGCTGACAGCACCGAGCCTCACCTTTACGTCTCTCATGACCGAGCGCTCGGTGTTCTGAATGCTGCGCTTGAGGAGGTCGACCTTCACCTCTGGCTAATCATGGACAGGCTTGATGAGGCGTTCGCTGGTCTACCAGCTGCCGAAATTCCGGCTCTCCGAGCATTACTCCGTACCTATCTTGACTTGAGCCCTTATGATCACCTCAAGCTCAAGCTCTTCCTGCGAAAGGATCTGTTCCGTCGAATAGTTGGGGATGCGTTCGTCAACCTCACACACGTCAATGCTCGCAAGCACGAGATCATGTGGGATGAGGACTCCCTCCAACACCTCCTCTCACTTCGGCTTCGTGACAACACTGCATTTCTTGACGCTGCCGATCTCACCGACGCCAGCGAAGGCGATATGTTCGCCCGGTTGTTCCCGGAGCAGGTCGATCCTGGGGATCGGAAGCCAGGGACTTGGACGTGGATGATGAGCCGGGTCCGGGATGCGAATGATGTGAAGCCGCCTAGGAACCTCATCGACCTGATCTCCAAGTCTCGCGATGCGGCGATTAGGCGTGAGGAACGGCTTGGCTCCGACTTCGATCGGAACTCACCACTGCTGCCGTCAGATGCACTCAAGGATGGCCTGAGGGCCCTAAGCAAGCAGCGGGTGGAGGACACACTGTTGGCGGAAGCTGGAGAGCAGGGACAACTCATCGAGCGGTTTCGAAACGGCAAAGCTGAGCACAACAGCAAGTCACTGGAAGCGCAACTCGGGCTCAAAGGCGCCGAGCTAGACACTGCCCTCCAATTTTTGCGTGATATCGGCTTCCTCGAGCTCACAGGATCAACCTACAAGGTCCCGATGCTTTACCGAGACGGACTCTCCATCACCCAAGGCAAGGCTTTTTAGCATCGCCACGCCCGGCACGGTCGGCAACAACTAAGACGCAGCGCCCAACTACGTCATCGCATCATCGCTGTTTCCATAATTGGTTACGAGTCAGTCATCTCCGGGACCCACTTCCTCGCTTCTTGCGTTGGCCCGAAGTTCAGCCAATCGATCACGAAGCTGCACGATTCCATGTGGCATGAGGTCCGGTTCTGCGGCGATAGTAGCCTCAAGCGCAGCTAGAAGGTCCGGGAGCCGTTGGAACGGCGTCCTCGGCAAGTACTGGCCTAGAACTCGCTTGCCGTCCATCAGTCGATGCCAACCCTTCTCCCAGGAATCCTCAACCTCTTCTTTAACGTGTGCTGAAACCTCGTCGAACGCCTCCTTTTTGTCTGTGGCAACCCGCGCAGCTGCGTTGAGGTAAGTCCGGCTCCTTTCAAGTGGTGATCCGGCAGCTTCAGGCTTCAGGTCGTGCTCGTCCCTCAGGCGCTTCTCGACAAGTTGCGCGACGATCTCTTCAATCTGCTCGTCTGCGAGTGCGCGGATCTCTTGCTCGACGTCGGACTCCTCGACCTCTCGACCCGCTCGCACCAACGTACGGTGGAGCAGTGCGACGTCGAGGAACTCGTTCTCAATCGTCCGCTCAGGCCAGACGAAGAGATTGGGAAACTCCGACTTCAGCTCCTCAACTTCATGCGCAGACAGCAGGTCACGGTCTCGAATGCAGAGGCTAGGTATTGGTGCGTCACCGGGAGTGAGTGTTCGAGCGACCGCCTCGACACCCGCAGCTCCACCAGCCTCGTGAACCGCGACTCGACCCATTTCTATCGGCAGCGCCCCCGCGAGTCGGTGGGCATCAGTCGCACCCTCAACGACAAGGAGTACATCACTCTGCAATAGCTCGACAGGGCTCATGCCGAGCTCAGTGATAAGATCAAGGCGTGCCAGAGCATCCGAGGCCTTGCTGAGTTGGTTAACGCCCGACTCCGCCACCGGCACCGTCATATGTAGGAGTGACCTGAGTGGGGCGGCTGCAATAAGCTTCGGGGAGTGTGTAGAGATCCAAACTTGCGCACGGCCGGCAACGGTTTCTATGACTGAAAAGAGTGACCTTTGAAGCGCAGGGTGAAGATGGAGTTCTGGCTCATCGATCAGTAGCACGCCACCTTGGGCGCTCAGACGTCGTACAAAGTACATGAGCCCTAGCACCTCTTGCTCACCGCTCGACAACTCATCCACCGTGTGTTCCGCACCAGACGGTGTCCCTATCTGGATAGACGCGCCCTGTGCCTGGTTTAGGCGAGGTCGCTGAATTTCCTTCCCCGTCGACTCTTGGAACACTTGGGCGATGATGTCGAAGTCGTTGGGCGGCTCAATGCCTTCACGTTCGGCGACAAGCTCCAAGTAATCGAGTGACGCCAGGTAAGGCAATACACCGGATAGTTGTACGACTTGGCGTCCTTGCAGAACTCGTTGGAGGACCTGCTGCCGCATCTCCGCCGCCTTTTCTTCTCCAAGGAGCGCAGGGTTGACACTGGCCGACTCTCGCCGCGGGATTGTACGATCAGCAGGTAGAAAGTCGAGTCGAGAGAATGGATGTTCCCGCTGGAACACACGGTTGCGAAACGCCTTCCAGACTGGGCCAGACTCGCCGAGATGCGACACCGTGCCGTTTTGATGAAGCGTCGTCCGCAAAACTGGCCGCTCGGGGACATTGCTCTCGCTAAAATCAGCGATTGCCGCACGCTCATCACCGGACGGGAGTAGACAAATCTCAACTTCCGCTGACTCACCCCAAGGTCCGACCAGAGTTTCAGCATTCGGCATATGTTGCTGCCAGATACTTGCTACAGCCTCAAGCAGAAGACTCTTCCCTGCTCCGTTGGGCCCTGACACACTGACTACAGGGGTGCCGCCGAGGCTGTCGATCTCTGCCTGTTTAATGCCCCGATAATTGAGGATACGCACAGCATCGATTCGCATGACAACTCAGCCTATCGGATGTCCATCTCCATTTGCCTGAGAGGATCGCGAGGGTTGCAAGTCACACGTGAGTTCAAGGAGGGGCTAGGATCGTGTGGCTGGACGTTCAAGGAGGGGCTAGGATCGTGTGGCTGGACGTCGTCCGGGGTCACGTGGCACAGGTTCGCGCCTTGAGAGGTCCGAGCCAAGATGGGCGGACTTTCGCAGGGGACGGACGGTAGCGGTCCGCACGCACATCCACTTCGCAGAGTCATGATCAGAGAGCCCGAGAGCGGCCCTTGCGTCCCGCTGTCTTGGCTTCCTGTGTCATCTCGGTGAAGCGATCGGCGATGTGGCGGTCTCGGTGGTCTGCTGCATACTGGTAGATCATCGCCGCCCGGGCGCTCGCGCGGCCCAGGCGGGCCATGATTCTCCTTCACTGAGGCTCCGGCCTGTGCCGCGCAGCGTTGTGAAGTGCAGCCGCAATCGAGGCGAGACCACACCACCACAGGTACGCTCGATCTCGTGACCGCGACACCCGAGCACGAGCCTTCGGACACACGCGACCTCCGATCGCTCCTCGACACGTACAAGCCGGACATCGAAGTCCTGGCCCGCCGCTACCGGGTTTCCAACATCCGGCTCTTCGGCTCCGTCGCCCGCGGCGAGGGGCGCCCCGACTCCGACATCGACTTCCTCGTCGACCCCCTCGAGGACGCCAGCCTCTTCGATCTCGCCGGCTTCCGCCGCGAGCTTCAGGCCATGCTCGGCGTCGACGTCGACGTCGTCAGCAGCCGGGCGCTCCTTCCCCGCGACCGCGGCGTCCTGGATGACGCCGTCGCCCTGTGAGCCGACGCCCGCTGGAGAAAGTCGTCGCCCACCTCCTCGACGCCTGTGATGCGGCATCGGCTCTCGTCGCACGAGAAAGACACGCCCACGACGACCGGATGCTTCACCTCGCCGCTGAGGTCACCATCGGCCGCATCGGCGATGCCGCCGCCAAGCTCCGTGAGCAGGCGAACGAGGAGCTCCCCGACGAGATCCACTGCGACGTGATCGCCAACCGCATCGTCGTCGGTGACGTCTACCACCGCGTCGACTACTCAGCTCTGTGGAACACCCTCGAGCGCGACGTTCCCGTCCTCGCGGAGGCCGTCACAGTGTGGGCACGACAGCGAGGGTTGTCGTCTCCCTGATCGCCGACAGCCCGTCTTTGCGTTCGTGGATGTACTTGAGGGCGGCTTCGAGGAGCAAAAGAGTACGAGGAATTCAAGACGGTCCCGACAGGCTTGCGTGCTCAGTGATGCGGCAATGGTTCCATTCGATAATGTCTTGGCTCAATCAACTGGCCAACGACGCGTCGGAAGGATCAAACCATGGCTGATACCCCCGAAGAAGGGCGAGGCGAACCCCAAGGTCAACCGCCTCCCCCGTCAGGATCCGCTGAAGATTCGGCAGCGCCTCCGCCGCCTCCCGGCGACCCCAGTGCAGCCCGCGCGCAGGGAAAAGCGGACAAGGCGTACCAGAAGGCGATGCGACCCTGGTACAAGAAGAAGCGCTTCATTGTTCCGCTTGCCTTGGTCCTCGTCATCATCATCGCTGGTGTTGCCGGTGGTGGAGGTGACGACGGTGACGCTGAATCTGTCGCGAGTGACGATGAGAGTGCCGAGGAGTCGGGTGATCCGAGCGACACGCGCAACCTGAGCCTCTATCCGGACCGGCCGGACCGCCAAGATGAGGATCACGAGGCGGAGGTCGGCGATTCCGTACGTCTGGCCGGCTACACGGCGACAGTCACGGACGCGGAGTTCACCAGCGACGAAGTACTGGGGGACCAGGTGACCGTGTTCGTGGAGATCGAGAATCGGGACGACCGTGCGCAGCCGTTCAACACCTTCAATTGGCGACTTCAAGACGAGAGCGGACGCGTGCTGGATCCCACGATCAACACTCGAGATGATGACCTCGGAAGCGGTGATCTGGTTGAAGGCGGAATGACGAGCGGGACCGTCGCGTTCGACGTCTCAGCCGGGAACTACTTCGTCATCTACAAACCCGATCCGACCAACGCCGCCAGGGGGATCTGGCGAATCGAAGTCTGACCCCCGCCACTTTCCCCCACAGCTAGCGCGATCCCGCTGGAGCAGCGGCCATGACGCGCCCGAATACCGACTCCGAGCGTTGGCTCGCCGAGGCCCTCGCGACACACGATCTGGAGATACTGAAGCCGAGCATGCCGGCCGGCGGCGAGCGGGTGAACAACGCTCGCCGCCATGTGCGTTCCGCTCGGACTCTGCCGGACGACGACCCCACCCTGGCGCTGGCGGCGTGCCATGACGCGATCCGCAAGGCCACCTTCGGGCCACATTGCTGTCGCCCGCGGCCGACGACGCCCAGAACCCCACGAGACGAGGATCCCAGCCACCCAGCGGCCGACACTCATGCCCTTCAGCGTGAGCGAGGGTTCAGGCGCCGAGAACGAAGCGCGCTCGTTCGACGCGGAGCATCTCGAAGGGGCTCATGCACTTCACGTCGAGGCCAATGCACGCATCCGGGATCTTGATCTTGTTGACCGACGATGAGGGCTTCTCGTGCGTCACAACGACGTGCTGGTGCGCGTGGGCGTGAGCGATGAGGTAGTAGTCAGCGGCCTGGAGGAAGAGGTTGACGCCGGCGGAGGTGTACCCCGCGGTGTTCGCCCAGTTGCTCGCTCCACGGAGGCTGGGAATGACGGCCGAATCGGGCCTCAAGAAGAAGCTCTCGTCGCGATCCTCCGCCCATCGCGCCAGCTCATCATCGACAGCGAGGAGCTCGTCACGGACCTTCTCGATGCTGAGCACCTCCCCAGCTTCCCAACCCGCCTCGACCCAGTCCCAGAAGGCTGGGCAGAAGTCGAAGCCGTAGTGGAGGTTCTTCGCTTGCATGAAGACGTCGGCGTCCAGCAGGTAGGCCATCAGCTCACACCGAGCCGGTCGGCGAGCTCCTCGAAGGTCGAGAGCTTCCGGAAACCCAGCATCGCGAAGGCCTCGTTGTAGAGGGTGTCGCCTTCGAGGGTGCTCGTGACGAGAGCACGAGCGAACCGCTTGCTGACCCGCACCGGCTGCGTGTTGTAGAAGTTCCCACCGCTGTCGGCGCGCTCGCCGAGGATCTCGAGGACACGGTCGAGCTCATCGCGGTATGCGCTTCGGTAGGTGGCCCAGCTCATGTAGCCGGCGTCGTGGATGCGCCGGAGCACCACGAGACTGCTCACCTTGTAGATCTTGGCCAGTCGATCGAGCTGGTCGGTGAGCTCCTCTCCCTCCACGTAGTGATCGACGAGGGAGGCTCGCGGCACGAGGAACTCGGCCGCGAGCTGATTGCACCAACGCTCCGCCTGCACGGTGGGTCGGACGACCATGTCTGCGTCGGACAGCGCGGTCTCACCGACCCAGAGATGGGCGAGCTCGTGAGCGAGCGTGAAGATCTGCGCTGCCTTGGTGTCGGCGCCGTTGACGAACACCAGCGGCGCGTGGCTGTCGACGAGCGCGAAGCCTCGGAACTCCCGGGGGTCCAGCTTGCGGTGCGTGTTGCTCCCGACGACACCGTTGACCATCACCAAGACGCCGACATCCTCCGCCTGCTCTGCGAGTTGACGGAGGGCATCAGTGAACCTGGGGCCGCGCTTAGCAACCTCGAAGTGGAGCACCCTCCGCATCTCGTCGGCAGCCTCGGAGACCGATGTATTGGTGGTCAGCGAACCGACAAAGGGGACCGGCCCGAGCTGGTTCACCTGCGCGAACGACCGGTACCAGTCCTGTCGCTGTTGGCAGTGGAAGATCGTGTCGAGAAGGTCGGCGCTCGGTTGCTCGACCTCCGCATCCCCCATCGTCCGGTAGTCGGCGATGGGGACGGACTCGTCGGGAGGCTCGTCGAGCAGCAGCTGACCGATCGGCGTGTACGTCGCCCGCGCGAAATCCTCGAGCTGCGTGAGCGTCGGCGAACGCTCACCCTGCTCCCACTCCGGGAGCTTCGAGAAACGCTTCAACAGCCGTTCCTCGTCGACACCCGAGCGCTCCTTGGCCCAGGAGAGCACCGCCGGACTGACGTCGATGCGGAGAGTCACGATCCCCAGTCTGCCTCTCGGATGCGACACCCACCGAGCGGGGTGCTGACAGCAACGAGGGTACCGGCGAGGAGAACGGGCGGTAGCGACCGTGGCCGGTCGTGGAACTCGGCCACCGCCGTATCCGTTCGCTCAAAGAGCGCAACCAGGCATCGCTGATCAGCGAACCGATGCAAGGGCCGAGCTGCCAACTCACTCCCCGACCTCCAAGCCCGGGAACGCACATGACGAAAGCTCCTGCTCGTGCACGTGATAACCAACGAAACGCCTTCGGACAGGGCGCGTCTGGCATCTGAGCCACGCCCTGACGTTCCGACTCGGAGCACCTTCCCGGAACTTCGGCGCCGGTCGGCGACGTCACACGGGTGTGAAGCTGCGACTGATCGCTGCGCTCCTCGCCGTCACCACGGCGACGGCCGGCGCCTGGCTGGTCCAGGGCCGCTCGTCCGACGACGCCACGACGTCGGTGATCGCCGACGGCCCCTCGGAGGACCCCGGAGACGAGCTGCTCCGCTCCACGACCACGACCGTGGTGGAACGCGACGGCGAGCGCTCCACCACGCGCGTCCATCCGGGCTCGTGGCGCCTGCTCGGCGTCTCCGACGACGAGCGCACGCTCTTCGTCCAAGTCGGCTTCGGCGGCTGCACGGCCTTCGACCACTTCGAGCTCACGGAGACCGCGCAGACCGTGCACCTCCTCGCCGTGATGGAGACGGCCGAGGTCCCGGCACCCGACGAGCAGGAGCAGGACGGTGGCCCCCTCGTCGCGTGCACCGACGAGCTGCGCCTCCCCGTCGAGGAGGTCTCCCTCAACGAACCGCTCGGCGAGCGGACGCTCCTGGGTGAGTGCGAAGGGGGCACACCCACCTGCGACACGTTCGGTCCCCGCCCGCCCGAGGAGCGATTCCGACCAAGCCCGTGACGGCGGTGCTTCCGCCCGAACGCAACCGACGATGGTCGGGTTTGGACCCTCCCGCACGAGTCGAGTTCACGCGCCTCACGCGGCGGCGAGGCGCTCGTGGTCCCGGTTGGGGCATCCCGCGCGGTGTTCCGCGGAGCGGTCCTCTTGGCGTGCGACCAGGTGTTTGGCGAGACCCTCGACGGCGACGTCGAGCGCGAACGCGTCGAGGCGCTCGCCGCACCACGTCCCGACGATCGCTTCGGGGTCGACGTCGACGCCGGCGAGTCGGTGCGCTTCGACGATCCCGGGGCCGTCCACGGGATCGGTGCCGGGCACCTCGGGGATCGGGGTGCCGTCGGGGCGGAAGAACGAGAGGGCCCCGTCGACTCCTTCGATCCGGAAGCCGCGGTGGTGCACCAACCGGTGGTGACGGCGACACAGCAGGCACAGGTTCCACACCTCGGTGGGCCCGTGGTGGGAGCGCCAGATCACGTGGTGGACCTCCACGAACCGGGCCTCGGTGCATCCGGGGAACCGGCAGTGGCGGTCGCGGGCCTCGATCTGGCGGCGCATCCGCCGCGGCACGCTCGCTGACTTGCTGCCCGCGTAGACGGGCTCGCCGCCGACCTCCACCACCGGCACGGTGTCGCAGTCGCAGAGCAGCCGCTCGGCGACCTCGGAGGAGAGCGCCACCCCGTTGGCGAGCCGCACCTCACCGAACGCGCCGTTGATGTCGTCGAGCTCGGCGTGTACCGACACCTGGTAGCGGCTGCTCCGCGGAGCAGTCCCGTGCTCGAGCGCCGTCTCGCACAGCCGCTCCAGCGCGTCCGCGTACCGGGCGCTCCACGGATCCGACGGCGCCACCTCCCCCTCTGCCTCGTCGTCGTGCGTCTCGTGCTCCACACCCTCGCCTGCACCCGACTGCTCCGCGGAGCAGTCCCGCCCCTCGCTCGACCCGGACGTCAGCTCGGTGTCGGCTCCGTCCGAAGCTCCGACCGCTCGCGCCGCCTGGCCGTCGACGAGCTCCACCCCACGGTCCTGCTCCTCCACGAAGCTCTCCAACAGCAGCTCCTCGGTCACCTTCGAGAGCGCCTCGACGACCAGCGCCCCCACATCCGGCGGCACCCGCGCCCAGACCACCAACGACCCGTCGTCCATCCACGCGAACCGCAGGAACCGCTCCACGTGCATGCGCCTGGCGTCGCGGTTGCGATCGACCACCTGACGCACTCCCCGCACGATCCGCTCGAGCTGCGACGCGGTCGACCCCTTGGCCAACCCCACGAGCGCCTCCTCGCTCTCGGGCACCGCCACCCGGGTGAGCGCCCGCACCTTCGAGAACGACAGCTCCCCACGCGAGAACGCCTCCCGCACCCTCGGCAGCTCCAGCAGCGCACGCCCCACCCGCACCCGCTCGTACGCCGCGCGCTCCGACATCCCGCAACGCCAATGCAACCACCACGCCGTGGAACGCAACCCCCACGACAGATACCCCTCCCGGCGGTCGAACTCCCCGATGAACACCAACCACCGACACTCCGCCGCCGCCAAATGCCCCGCCAGCGACGTGATCTCCAACTCCAGACGCTCCGTCGGCCACCCCGAGACCACCTCCGGGTCGACCACCACCCCCTCCGAAACCGCCACATCGCCCGCCGCGCCGCCGACCACCGCGCTCACCGCTGCCGCCATCACCCACACCTCCACCGGAAGAATACGAACGTCTGTTCGTCCATAGCCTACGGAGAGGGTGCGACACCAACACCGGACAGCAACGAGGTGCCTCCGGCCTCCCCCGACCGTGGAGGGTCAGGCCGAGCTTCGATGCCCCAACGGCACGCTCGAAGCCGCAGCCACCAGACCGACGGCTCGGGCTCAGGGGCCCTCGGTCACTCGTTCAGGCCGGTGCCAGGAGCGCGAGGAAGTCGCCGACCGGCTTCGCGCCGAAGCGATACCGCTCGCCGCCGGTGGTGGTGACCTCGAGGATGTCCTTGTTGAGGCCCTGGCGCCCCTGCTCGGCCGACTCAATCTGCTCGCGCGGGATCGACACGTCGATCGTGTTGGGGATGCTCTTGCGGAGGTTCTGGATCACCGCACCGAGGACACCGAAGGCCATCATCAGCTTCCCGCCCCGCTTCGCGAACACGAGGCGTCGATCGGTGAGCACGAGCGCCCCGAACTGGCCGTTGACCTTGCTCTTGAGGTGCAGGCCTCGGCGGCAGACCTCGACGACCTGCTCCCCGGGCTCGAGCCACTCCGGCGCCTCCTCGCTCATCTTCCCGTCTCCTTCCCGATCGGCTGATCACCTGATCGCTCGATGGTGGTGGAGGAGCCGCGCCCGTCGTCTCCGCCTCGATCGGCTCCTCGAGCGACGGCATCGTCCTCCAGATCGGGGGGACTTGAGCTGCCCGCGCCGCCGGCGCGAATGCTCTTCTGGAGTGACCCGGGATCCACGGACACCTGGCCGCTGGGCGGGAGGAGGTCTCGTCCGGCAGGAAGGGAGTGGATCGACCCCCACGAGCCGGCACATGCGGCCAGATTCCACCGCCCCGCACAGCCGGCCTCACGTCGGTGACGACACACCGAGATCGTGCGCGACGACCGCCAAGCGCACACGATTCGGGGCATCCAACGTCTCCAAGAGCTCCTGGATCTCCCGCTTGACCGTTGCCTCCGAGACGTGCGTTGTCGCGGCGATCTCCGCGTTCGAGAAACCAGCGCGGACCCCTCTCAGAACACTGATCTGACGACTCGACAGCTTCGGGAACTGACGAGCGAGATCGACGACTCGAGCGTCGACGACGCACAACCCCGCAGTCACCGAATCCAGCGCCGGAACGATCGCGGCCGGATTGCTCGCCAACAGAGCGCCCGTGGCTGCGCCTTCGCTCACCGAGGCAAGCGCGCGTGCTGCCATCGTCGCGGTGCCCTCGAGAAGCAAGATCACGGGTGCTTCCACACCAGCATCCGGCGAATCCGCGACCACGAGGTCTGCCGACGCCCGATTACGGCACACCCGCCAACCCTGCTGACCGTTCACGAGCGTGGTGATCACATGCTCGAGATCACTGTCCTCCACCACGATCGCGGCGCGACGCCGTTGTTCGACCGACACATCGCCTCCCGCCGTCACCACTCGATCCTCCGGAGTGTCTCCCCGGCAACATCGAACGCCCACACCGTTCGGACATCCGCACTCACTGTCCAGAGGCTCCCCTCCCGCGCGACAAGATGACGCGGCTCACCGGGAACGATCGCGAGCGGCGCACCGGCAGTCCCGTTGAGCAGCCCGTCGACGCGGTACAGACCTCCCTGGCCGCCCAACATCCACACCTCATCGGCCACGACGGCTACCCACCCGATCGGCTCCGGGACCTCGGCGACCTCGAGGACCTCTTCCGTGGTGGAATCGACGCGCGCGATCACTCCCTTGCGGTCGCCCGCTGCTCGATCCGTGATCACCGTTCCCACCGCGAACACGTACTGCCCGTGCGTCGCGACGTCATTCACGAAGACCGGTCCCTGGCTCGTCTCGAGAGGGAGCTGCTCATATCCCGGCTCCCCAGCCCTCAGGAGAACGACCCCATCCCGCCCGAGCGCGGCAGCTACACGAGCTCCTTCTGCTGTCAGTGCGTAGATCCTGGCTGCATCGACTCGGAGCTCTTGCTCGTGCGCACCGTGCCGTGCATCCAGTCTGAGGATCCTCGCCTCGTTGGTCGCCACCCAGAGGTACCGGTCAGCGACTGCCAGGTGCTCGACTCGTTCGCCATCGTCGAGCGAGGACAGCGCGTGAACACTTCCCGCCACGGGATCGACGAGATCGATCGCGTTCCCGTCGCTGGTTGCTGCGTACAGGCCCTCGCCGCCCCCGGCGACAGCAGCGAGGTCCGGCATCTCGAGCGCGGATCCCGTCGACCCGTCGCCGACCGGCACCGGCACCAGACCACCCGGGCGGGATTGCCCTTCCGAAGTGCTGCCCCGCGCAACCCACACCGAACTGTTGGAGACCACGACATCGAGCAGTGGACCCCAGCCTGTCGCCTGCTCCGGTGCCACCCGAGTGAACTCGCCCGCCCGGGTCGTCACCTGCTCCGTCGTCGACACCATCATCGCCACGAGTACCGTCACGACCGCCGTGCCCCCGGCGAGGGCGGCAACGACAGGAGGTGACCGCCAGAACGGCCGTTTGCGCCGCCTCCACGTACCCGTGCCACCTCCGCGGTCGAACACCTCTCGGGCCGTCACCGGCTCCAGACGCTCGTCCAGACGGTCCATGTGCGCCCTGAGCCGCGCTGCAACGTCGTCAGGCATCAGTTGACACCTCCAGAGCCGCGCGCAAGTGCTCCAGACCCCGCCGCAGGTGGTTCCTGACACTCGACACGCTGATCGCCATGAGCTCGGCAACCTCACCGTGCGTCCACTCCGAGCCGTGGACGAGCAGCACCGCCACCCGCTGGTGATCGGTCAATTGCGACAACGCCCGGTCCAACCCGGGTTCCACCTCTGGCAGCCCGGACGCATCAGGAGGCGGCGCCATCCTGGACGGCCCGCGCCTGGGACGCGAGCGTGATTGCCCGACCCGGTAGAGATAACCGGCCGGATTCTCCATCTCCCTGACCTGATCCCAATGCTCCCACGCCCAGGCCAACGCCTCCGCCGTCGCGTCACGCCCGGATTCCGGCCCCCGAAGAGCAACCAGAGCACGCCTCAACCGCGGCTCCACCTCCGAGACGAACCCCTCGAACTCCCGCCGGAGGGCACTCGAGTCGTCCCTGTGCCTGCCTCTGCGTTGCACGCCGTCTCGCTCCGCTGATCCCACGTCCGGCAGGTCGAGCCCCCGAAGAGCCCTCACCCACATAGAGCAACAACTGCCCTACTCGCGTCACGCGGCCGACGCTCTTCGCTCCCTCTCAGGGCCAAGCGAGCGCCATGTTCGCGCCCGAAGGCGCGAGTCGCGATCCCCCGGGGTCAGATCGCCACTCTCTTTGACCAAGATACTTCGCCACACGGCTCTTGTACCGAGACGTGACACCCGACATCCTCGACATCGCGAATTCAGACTGTCCGAAATCTGAGGGTCAGCGGCCGGTTCGGGGGACAGCACTCATGACAGGAACTTGGCACAACCAACGCCACACATCACTGTGGATCGTCAGCACATTGCTCGCCGCCATCATGATCGTGGGGTTCCCACGAGTCGCACTCGCCTATTACCCGCCGGGCTGTGAAACCCATCAGCGTGAGGAACCAATCGCCCTCGACTGGGGGGACAGCTGCTGGGTTGGCTACAACTACGACCAAGATGGCAACTACACGGCGGGGTTCAGCGACTCTTGAAGACACTCGGCTATTACGGCGGCTCACTGGACGGACTCTGGGGCTCGCAAACCTACAACGCCGTCCAGAGCTACCAATCCGCGCGTGGTCTCTCAGCGGACGGCATCGTGGGGACGAACACCTGGACAGAGATGTGGCAGGACGTCGATTACGAATACCGATCTGGTGCATACGAATACTACGCACCAGCGACATCGAACTTCCCCGACTGGCGTGTCTACCAACCGGACGACGGCATCCCGTACGAAGCAGGCGAAGGCTACTGGTACGTTCGCCGACTTTCAGACAACAACTGGCACACAAGCTTCTCCGTATATGGACCCACTTGACACCAACCAGAGGCCCTCGTCGCTCGAAGAAACGGCGAGAATCGCGAGGAGGAACGCTCGATGCGAATTCACGATCTTCTGTCCTGGAGCCGGCTCGTCACCAGACGCACCAACCAACCAAGACGTTGGCGCACCCTCTCAGCCTCCACGACATGGTTGGCCCTCGTCATCTTGGGAGGTTCCGCGGCGGTTGCCGCGACCTTCCACGAGGACTCGTCATCGTCAGCTCCACAGACTGCACCCGTTCACGAGGAAGGCCCCGTGGCCACTCCGTCGAACTCGCCGGGCCCTCGTGTCGATCAGAGTGGCGACGAGGCTCCAGAACTGGCGCACACCGCTGGAGCCGTGCTGCCTGAGGCATTCGGGGTCAACACTGCACACGACGTCGTCTACCCGGACGGCTTCAGGGTCCCCAAGGTGACCTTTGCTACGAGCTCGCCCTACCGAGCCAGAGTCGTCCGAACGAGCGTTCCGGCCGACGCTTCCTTCGACAAGCTCGCCCATGGAGCACACGTGTCCACGGACGGAGAGCTGACGATCGGAGTCAAGGACCGCGACGTCTACTTCAGCGTGACCGTGTTGAAGGACACGACCCTGACGCGCCTCATCATCCTCGGTTCACCCGACGCACAAGTCGAGGACATGCCGTGGACCGATGACCTCGTCGTCGCGTGGGCGAAGGACATCGCGAAGAGCCACCAGCAGCAACGCTGAGCGCCGAGGCGCGACCTGGTCGTCGTTGCCCGTGGATCCCACGACCCCGCGCCCGCCCACCCGTGTGACCGGGCCCCTGTTCCGTACGTGCCCTCGTCGTGCTCTCAGCGACCCGACGGGGCGAGCAGGGCCACGGCCGCCCCGGCGGCCGCGACGTAGACGCCGAGGCCGAGAGCGTCGAACACCCCGGGCTGGCCCGGGAAGTCTCCGAGCTCGTCGAGCGCACGCTGGAACTGCACGGCGAAGAGCACGGGAACTGCGAGCGCGACGGCCGCGACGACGCGCCGGACGACACCAGCACGCCGCACGAGGGCCAACAGGCCGACCACGACCGCCAGCACCACCAGCAAGATGCCGATGCTGAACCCGCCGGTCTCGGAGGTGGTGTGGTCCCACAGGAACTCCGCCGCGGGCTCGAACGCGTTCTCGCTCTGACCGCCGAAATCGAACCAGGACAGCAACGTCGAGATCGCCGCCACCAGGGCGCCGACGAGGGCGAGGACCTGCCCGATGGCGAGCCCCGCTCGCGCCGGAGCCTGCGAGCCGGCGACCCCACCCCGAGGTGCTCCCCCGGCGGCAGCCGCCGGGGCACCCGGAGGTGGTGGAGGTGTCGCCTGCATCGCCGCGGTCGCTCCGGCACCTCCGGGAGCGCCACCAGCACCCGGCTGCGCGGGCTGCTGCTGAGCGGGGACCTGCGCGGCGGCCTGCGCGACGAGGCGCGCGCCGTCCACCCAACCCGACCAACCGTTCGACGCCTCCACACGCGCCCACTGACCGCGCTCCTCGACCACCCGGAGCTCCGTCCCAGCAGCCAACTCCGCCACCGCCGCCTGCGACGGATCCGGCGCCGCCCACGCCCGCACACCACCCTCGGGCACCACGTGCGACACCACGAACCCACCAGCCGCCCGCGCTTCAGCCTGTTGCGGCTGAGCCGGCTGCTGCGGCTCGGCAGGCTGCTGCGGCTGCGCGGCGGCCTGAGCGGGCTGCTGTGCCTGCGCGGCGGCCTGCGCGACGAGGCGCGCACCGTCCACCCAACCCGACCAACCGTTCGACGCCTCCACACGCGCCCACTGACCGC
>CAYTKN010000006.1:0-8560 GCA_964438505.1 uncultured Burkholderiales bacterium | reverse complement strand
TGCGACGGATCCGGCGCCGCCCACGCCCGCACACCACCCTCGGGCACCACGTGCGTCCCAGCGAACTCCACCGTCGACCTCCCGTACTCCTGCCGGCCAGATCCAGGTCTCGCGCACGCGATCGTCGGCGCGCCTCCGGACCCTATCGTCCCCGGCGTCCTCGGCGCGCGCCTCCCGCCGGGCTTCTATCCTCCCGCACAGTCGCGGCCGGTGAGACCGAGAGACGAGCACCTCGACGTCCACACCGACGCGGACGCAGCCGCCCTCCGATCGGAACGGGGTTCTCGACGATGAGCGAACACGACAACGTCTACACGGACGCGGTGGAGAAGCTCGAGCGAGCGGCGCGCCTCCACCCCATCGACGACGAGGCGCTCCTCAGGCTCGAGCACCCCCACCAGATCACCCAGGTCGCCGTGCCCGTGCGCATGGACGACGGGTCGCTGCGGATGTTCGAGGGCTATCGGGTGCTCCACGACGACACGCGCGGTCCGGGCAAGGGCGGCATCCGCTACCACCCCGACGTGACCATCGGTGAGGTCAAGGCGCTCGCGCTCTGGATGACGCTCAAGTGCGCGGTCGTCGGGATCCCCTTCGGCGGCGGCAAGGGCGGAGTCGCGGTGAACCCCAAGGAGCTCTCCAGGCTCGAGCTCGAGCGGTTGAGCCGCGGGTACATGGCGGGCATGAGCTCGGTCGTCGGCCCCGAGACCGACGTGCCGGCCCCCGACGTCTACACGAACGACATGGTCATGGGCTGGATGATGGACGAGTACTCGAAGATCGAGCGCCGGCGGACCCCGGCGGTGATCACGGGCAAGCCCATCGAGCTCGGCGGCAGCCTCGGCCGCGACGAGGCGACGGGCCGCGGCGCGTACCATGCCATGCAGCGGCTCGCGAAGCGCCGCGGGTGGGATCCACCGCAGACACGGGTGGCCGTGCAGGGCTTCGGGAACGCCGGGCAGCACATCGCGTCGCTGCTGCACGCCGACGGGTACCGGGTCGTGGCGGTCAGCGACTCCCGCGGCGCGATCCACCGCGAGGAGGGCTTCGACGTGCCGAGCCTCGTGAAGATGAAGAACGAGAGCCGCGAGCTCAAGGCCGTGTACTGCGAGGGCTCGGTCTGCGAGATGGTGCCGGCCGACACCCTGACCAACGAGGAGCTGCTCGAGCTCGACGTCGACGTGTTGATCCCCGCCGCGCTCGAGGGGCAGATCCACGCGGGCAACGCGGACCGGATCCGCGCTCCCGTCGTCGTCGAGGTCGCCAACGGGCCCACCACCAACGACGCCGACCAGGTGCTCACCGACCGGGATGTCGCGGTCGTCCCCGACGTCCTCGCCAACGCCGGCGGCGTGACCGTCTCGTACTTCGAGTGGGCACAGAACCGGATGGGGCTCCAGTGGACGCTCTCCGAGGTGCGGAGCCGGCTCGAGGAGATCATGGAGCGTGAGACCGACGGCGTCCTCGACTTCGCCGAGGACAAGAGCACCGACCTGCGCACGGCCGCGTACACGGTGGCGCTGCACCGGATCGGCGAGGCCGTCGCCGCCCAGGGCACCCGCCGCTACTTCTCCGACGAGGTGAAGTGACGGCCACCGGCCGGCAGTCGCCGAGCGGTGGCGCCGCGGCGCTCAGACGATGCGTCCGCCGCGGTAGCGCCAGCGGGGGAAGGGCACCCGGATCGGTCCGTTCACGAACAGGAACACCGCGAGCCAGGTCGTCGAGAAGTGGATCGCGTAGGCGTCGACCGGCACCTCGGCGGCGATGATCCACCCGGCTTCGACGGCGACCCACGTGAGGAGGCCCTCGTTGATCCCGGTGAGGAGGCCGAAGAGCGTCGGCCAGTCCTTCTCCCACCGGAACTGCTGGAGGCCGTGGTACACGAGCTCCCAGCCGACACCGAGGATCAGCACGACGGCCAACACGGCGAAGGTCGCCTCGTACACGTCTCCGAGCGCTCCCATCCCGGGGAGGAACGGACTCACCACGAGGGTCCAGAGCCCACCGACCACCGCGAGGGCGAAGATCCGGGTCTGGATGCGTCCCGGCAGCGTCGGGGTCACGACGCCCTCCCCGAGGGTGGCGGAGGTGGAGGGGCCTCAGGTGGCGGCGGTGGAGGCGCCTCGGGTGGCGCCTGGGCACCGGGGGGAACTGGCGCGCCTGGCGCGGAGGCGGCGCTCGACAGGTCGGGCACCGGCCGGTTGCGGGCCCAGCGCCACCACTCCCGGATCGAGCGCCACGTGCCGATCCGGTCGGTGAACCCGAGGGTGGCCAGGCGGTCGGCGATCGTCAGCGCGGCGTACTGGAGGCCGAGGAATGAGTCGACCCCGGCGTAGTAGCCACCGAACGCGGCCGATCCGGAGGCGAACATGCGGGCGTCGCCGTGGCGGGTGCCGCGGATCTCGAAGTCGCGCTCCACGTCGAGGCGACCCGAGGGGTTGCGGCCCGCTCCGCTGTGGTCGAGCAGGTCGGCGAGGTACCGGTGCGTGCGGATGTCGGCCTCGAGGCCGGCGGCGTCGATGACGAAGTGCGCCGGGAGCTCGAGGATCCCCTCGTCGGTGCGGATGCGGGTCACGATCGTGCCGGCGTCGCCGGGGGTGACCTCTTCCACCGTGCCGACGTGCACCCGGTAGAAGCCCTCGCGGCGCCCGCGCTCGAGCTGGCGACGCCAGAGCTTCCGCTTCGGGGTGTTCGTGCCGCCCATCTGGGTGAGGAACTCTCGCCGGTCGTCACCCTCGAGCGACTCGAGGCGGTACTTGAGCTGCCCGCCCCACGCGGCCTTCGGGACGTTGAAGCCCTGGTAGGCGAAGCCGTCACGCCCCGGACGCCGCATGAACGGGCTGTCGCCCTGGGGTCCGTCGACGTAGTTGCGGAACAGGTGGATGATCGTGGTCTGCGCGCCCGCGTCGCGGTCGTCGATGAGCCGCTGGAGGATGCGGGAGCCGACGATGCCGCTGCCGCGCACCACGACGGTGCCGGGCCTGCGCTTGAGCTCCTCGTAGACGTGCTCGTGGGGCTCGTAGGCGTTGACGACCCGGTGGTAGTCCTCGTACCGGGTCCGGTACTCCTGGAGGTCGGGGAGGAAGCGGAGGCCGGGATACCCGACGGCCACGTGCACGTAGCGGCTCCGGTACGCCACGCGCTTGGTGGGCGAGGTCCCCGGCGGGGGTGTGAGGATCGTGACGTAGCCGCCTTCAGCGCGCCGCCGCGTCATCCGCACCTGACCCTTGTCGAAGGTGTTCCACCAGCCGATCCGATCCGCCTCGCGCTGCATGTCCTCGAAGACCTGGCCGGAGCGGGGTGTGTAGTAGTCGGTGAGGACGGGCTCGGTGAGCACCTGGAACAGCGGAGCGACGAACCCCTGGAGGCTCCGCGCCCCGAGGGCCTCCCGCACCGCGTAGCTCGGGAAGCCCCAGATGTTCCCCGGTGTCGACTGCGCATCGGACCGCAGCCGCTCGCGCTCGGGGATCTGCGACACCGTGGCGAGGTACCGGTAGGTCTCCCAGGGCACGTCGGTGACGCCGAGAGCACGGAGGCTCGACGTCGGTGTCCCCGAGATCCGGAGGTGGTCGAACAGGCAGAACGAGCCGATGCCCCCACCGACGCTCACGAGCGGCACGTCGACGGCCGGGATCCCCGCCCGCGCCACCATCTCGTCGGTCCAGACGTCGCTGTCGACCAGCTCGTCGGTGAGGTCGCCGGAGCCACCCGACTCCTCGCCGGCGCCCGCGGCATCTCCGACCAGTCCTGGAACCGAGATCGTCTCGTCGGCCATGTCCGCCCGCCTCCACGCTCGGGTCCGGTGGCGCACCGCGGTCACGGGGCTCGCCGCCGCGGGTGTGGGGCGCCGTTCTAGTCGCTCGGGGGCGATCCCTTCAACGCGTGCCCGCGCCGCCCGTGCGCGGGACCCGGGTGCGAACGCTGTCCCCGGCGGATCCCTCGCACGTCCCCGACGCGTGCGATACAACAGGGGACCGCTCGTGGCGCCGGCCGCCCGGCGGCCTCGCGGCCCGGCGGCCTCGCGGCCCGGCGGCCGGGGCACGCAGCGCTCTCGGCGAGCGGGCACGCAGTGGCCGCGACGGGCGGGACACACCGTGCTCTCGGCGAGCGGAGCACGCAGCGCTCTCGGCGAGCGGAGCACGCGACGCGAAGGGGGTCGACGAAGGTGGAGAGCGAGACCGCCGGCGAGGGGGCGGCGCTCGACCTCGGGTTCATCGACGAGGCGTCGCGGGAGCGCGCGATGCGCCAGCGGACGCGCGCTCGCACCGCGCTCGCGCTCTCGGGCGCCGTCACCGTCGTGTGGGCCCTCTATGTCACCGCGTCCGGCCAGTGGGACCGGGTGATCGACAATTGGGCCTCCGGGGTGACGATGATCTTCGGGAGCTTCGTCGCCGGCTCCACGCCCCAGGGCGGGGGCGCGGTCGGCTTCCCGGTGTTCACCAAGGCGCTCGAGGTCCCCACCGAGGTCGCCCGCAGCTTCTCGCTCTCCATCCAGTCCGTCGGCATGGGCGTCGCCGCGCTCGCGGTCGTCATCAACCGCCGGCAGGTCGAGTGGCGGGCCGTGGGGATCGGAGGGACGGCGGCGCTCGTCGGGTTCTTCTTCACCCTCTTCGTGCTCGGTCGACCCGACGAGCCCTTCTGGCCTTCCCGGATCCCGGGGGACTACGTGAAGGTCACGTTCACGATCGTGCTCGCCGCGATGTCGTTCGTCGTCTACCTCGGCACCCGGGTGCTCATCCGCAAGGTCGACGTCGAGCTCCCGCCGATGAACGTCCGCCTCTACGCGGCGCTCGTCCTCGCCGGCCTCCTCGGCGGTGTAGCCTCCGCACTGACCGGCTCCGGCGCGGACGTGCTCCTCTACCTGTTCATCGTGGTCCTCTTCGGCCTCGATCCCCGGGTGGGCATCCCCTCCAGCGTCGTGACCATGGGCGCCCTCTCGGTCGTCGGCGTGTTCGTCCTCGGTGTCGCCGACGGCCAGCTCTCGGTCCTCGTCGAGGGGAACCAGGTGGTCGGCGTGGGCGGCGAGGCCGTCACCGGCGTCGAGAGCGCTGGGGAGCTCACCGCCACGCACGGGACGGGCGGCGAGGGGCTGCCCGAGGGACGCTTCGACCTGTTCGGCCTCTGGCTCGCCGCGGTCCCCTTCGTCGGGATGTTCGCTCCGCTCGGCTCGTGGGTCGCGAACCGCGCCACGGCCCGCCAGCTCGTGACGTTCGTCCTGAGCCTCGCGGCGATCGAGATCGTGAGCACGGTGGTGTTCCTCGACGGCCTCCACGAGCCCGGCCCGCTGCTGGCCTGCGCCCTGGTCGGCCTCGTCGTCGCGCTCACCGGCTTCTACCTGCTCGCCCGCTACCGCCGCACGATCTTCCGCCTCCCCGGCCTCTCGCCGGAGGAGACCTTCTCCCGCGGCCACCTCGACGTGGCCCCCGGCTACGTGGCACAACTGGAAGAGCCGGCTCCCGCCGGCGAGGAACGGAACACCCCCGACGACGGAGGGCCCGCGTCGGGCGAGCCGGACGTGACCGAGTCGGAGACCCGACCGACGACGCCTGAGCACGGGACACCGGAGCACGAGACACCGGAGCACGAGAGGAGGCGCGAGCCGTGAAGCGCATCGCCGACTACCAGCTCGTCCGCGAGCTGGACTCGGGCAACCACGGGCAGTTCTTCCTCGCCGAGCCACCGGAGCGGCTCGGCCTCGACGCCGAGTACGTGGTGGTCAAGGTGCTCGCCCGCAACGCCGGCGACCAGGCGTTCCGCCGCGTCGCCAACGAGTTGAAGCTGTTCGCCTCGATCGACTCCCCGTACCTCGTCCGGCTCCACGACGCCGGACACCAGGGCGGCGTCCTCTTCTACGCCACCGAGTACTGCCCCCACGGCTCCCTGGGCGCCCCCGCCCGCCCTCTCGAGCGCCACGAGGTGCTCACGGCGGTGGCGCGGGCAGCGCGGGCCGCCCACGCCCTCCACGAGGTGGGTGTGGCGCACCGGGACGTCAAGCCCACCAACGTCCTCCTCTCCGACGACGGCGCCAAGCTCTCCGACCTCGGCCTCGCCCAGATCCTGTCCCCGGGCCAGACCACGACCGGCTTCGGGCCGATCGGCGCCATCGAGTACATGGATCCCGCGGTGATGCGAGGCGAGAAGGCCACCCGGGCCTCCGACCTCTGGAGCCTCGCGGTGACCCTCCACCGGGCGCTGACGGGCGAGTCCCTCTACGGGGAGATCCCGTCCCACGACCTCGTGGCGGCGCTCCGCCACGTGCTCAACTCCGAGCCACGGCTCTCCGAGAGCCTCGATGACGGCGAGCGGCGCGTCATCGCCTCCTGTTTGGCCTCGGAGCCGAGCGCGCGGCCCCCGACCGCCGAGGCCCTCGCCGAGGAGATCGAAGCGCTCGCCGAGAAGGCAGGCACATCGTGAGCGGCAGGAGCGACCATCCCGCGATCCTTTCGCTGCACGACGACCCCGTCGAGGAGGCCCCATGAGCACGATCGACTCGATGCGCGCCACGCTCGTCCCGGGTCCCGGGCTCGTGGCCCGATACCGCCACGTGGTGCTCCTCGTCGCCGAAGCCGAGCCGGGACGGGGAGCAGCCCGTCTCGTCGACGCCGTCAGGGAGACGGCGGCATCCGAGGAGCAGCCGGGCAAGCAGCTCGCCAGGCGCCTCGCCGAGCTGCTGCTCCGCGACGACGCCGGGGAGCTGCCGCCCTTCGCCGCGGTCGCCTCCGGCCCCGACGGCCTCGTCGTGTTCGTGAGCGGGGAGGTCGCCGCCGAGGTCGCCGGAGACGAGCCCGCCACCCTCCAGGGCAGGGACGCCGCCACATGGGTCGACCGCGTCGTTCCCGGAGCGGTGACCTCGCTCACCCTGCGTCCCGATCCGGGCGCGGAGGCTCGCACCGGGGCCGGTCCGACCTACGAGCTCGACGGCGGCGTGGTCCCCGCCGCCGCGGTCTCCCTCGCCGGCTCACGAGCTCCCGGCACGACCGCTCCGTCGTCGCCCCCACCGGACGAGGTGGCGGCGCCCATCGCGACCGACACGACTGCCGCTGGACCCGCGGAGGAGGACGCCACCGACGAGGTGGACATGGACATGGCGACCCCTCCGTCACCTCCGGCGGTCGGCACCGAGGGAACGGCGGAGCCGGAGGAAGCCGACGACGCGGTGGCCGGCGCCGAGTTCCAGGTCGTGGCGCTCGACGACCTCTCCGACCTCGAGGGTCGCGAGCCGCTCCCCGTCGTCGAGGCCGACACCGGCGCGACGTCGGAAGCGCCGACCGGAGGCGACGTCGAGGACCAGGCCATGGTCCAGGGCATCGTGTGCTCGCGCCACCACCTCAACAATCCCGAGGCCAACTACTGCTCGGTCTGCGGCGTGTCGATGGTGCACGTCACCCACAACCTCGTCACCGGCCCCAGGCCGCCGCTCGGGTTCATGGTCTTCGACGACGGCTCCACCTTCACCCTCGACCTCGACGACGTCCTCGGGCGGGAGCCGGAGACGGCCGACGAGCGCTCGATGCGCTCGATCCCGCTCGACGACCCCGAGCGGACCATCTCGCGGGTGCACGCGGAGGTGCGCCTCGAGGGCTGGGAGGTGAAGCTCGTGGACCGCGGCTCGTCGAACGGCAGCTTCGTCTGGGACGAGCCCGGCCGGCGGTGGCACCGGCTCGACCCGCACGAGCCGGTGACGATCGTGCCGGGGGCGCACGTGGCGCTCGGGCGGCGCACGTTCCGCTACGAGACACCCCACCAGCCCGTCTGAGGCGGACTGTCTCCGCCCGGGTTCGCTAGGGGGACTCCACGCCGGGGCAGCGGAGCGTCGAGAACGCCCCGAGCTCGTCCTCGTCGCGCGGGAGCTCGAACGTCCCGGTCGCGACGTCGTCGGCCGAACGCAAGGCGTCCATGCCGGGCCAGAACACCCTGAGCTCGGTCCACTCTGCCCGGTCCTCGTCGACCCGCTCCCAGGACCGGATCAGGAGCTCGTCGGTGCCGTCACCGTCGATGTCGTCGCAGGCGAGACCGGCTCCCGAGCCGCTGCTGGCGCCGACGGGGTAGGTGGGTGCCGCGGTGTGGTCGGCGAGCAGGATCCGTTGGGGCGCGCACGGCGGTTCGGGCGCCTCGGCGAGCGCCCACAGCGAGACGTTGGCGGTCGAGGCGCCGGTCTGCTCCAGGACGAACGCGACCTCCCGGTCGGTGCCCTCGGAGCCGCCGATCGCAGCGGCTCCGAGCGGTCGGACGGGAGCCACCTCGCTCGCCTCGTCGAGGGGCACCTCGACCGTGTAGCCGGTGGCGAGGATCAGGCGGAGGAAGAACGACGTCCGGTCACCGGTCTCGATCGCGTAGGTGACGATCCGATCGTCGCGGCCGTCGGCGTCCAGGTCCCCGGTCGCTTCCTCGACCCGCGTGGCTCCCTGGGGAACGGCCGGCTCGAGGCGACTGAGGTCCGCTGTGCACGGCGACTCGCTCGCCGCCCGCTCGGGTGTCGTGGTGGTCGTGGTGGTGGTGGGTTCGGTCGTCGTGGTGGTGGTGGGTTCGAGCTCGCGGTCGGCTTCGCCGCTGGTGCCCA
>CAYTKN010000005.1:108608-112804 GCA_964438505.1 uncultured Burkholderiales bacterium | reverse complement strand
CCAGGTGACCGTCGCGCCGTGCTCGCGCTCGAGGTACTCGGCTCGGTCGAGACCCAGGTAGCACCACGGGCACAGGTAGTCGGACCACACCATCACGTCGAGCTGCTCGGACATCCGCTCACCTCGAGACGACGTCTCGGCCACTCGCGCCAGGGTGCCACGCCGGCGCCCGCACGGCGGACGCGGCTCGCGCCTCAGCCTCGGGGAACGCGGCCCGCGAGCACCCCGAACAGCAGCGGTGTGGCGACGAGCGCCGCGAGCAGCACCAACCGTCCCTCGACCACGAACCTCGACCCGGTGAGGTCGGTGAGGGCGGCGACGAGCGCGGCGAGGGCCGCCACCGCGGTGAGCGCCGCCATCGCGGCACCGAGCACCTCGCGGCCGTCGTGGAGGGGCGGGAGTCCGACCTTCCTCTGGTTCCTTCGCACGGCGCTCATGACGTGCGCCCACTGCCACAGCTCCCAGGCGAGACCGACCGTGATCGCGGCCGAACCGACCGCCACGGCGACCACGACCGACTCGGACCACTCGGCGGTCGACGCGGTCGCCAGGTAACCGGCGACCGAGGCGACCAACGCCAGGGGGAGGAGGGTGCTCGCCCGGGTGGCGAGCGTGTGGCGCTCCCGGCGCGCCTCCACGACCTCGACGAGGGCGAAGCGGTGGCGCTCGACACCGGCGCGAGCGCCGCCCCGCGCGGGCACGACGCGAGCGTCGAGACGCAAGTCCGGAACGGCACGGGAACGGTGGAACCACTGCACGCCCGTGTCATCGGCGAGTGCCCGCCGTGACCTGAGCCCGGGCCCGAGCGCCCGCGCGACGTGCCCGGCCTGGGTGCGGGGCCCGGTCGGCCCGTATGATGGGTGCATCTGGAAGACGACCTCGGGAGGGGTTCCCATGCCCGGTTCGACGATCATCGGCACCGCCCGCACCCCCATCGGCAAGCTGTCCGGCGCTCTGGGGTCGTTCTCGGCCATGGATCTGGGTGCCGTCGCCATCGAGGCGGCGCTCGGCCGAGCCGGCGCCGCTGCCGACGACGTCGACTACGTGGTCATGGGCCAGGTGCTCCAGGCCGGCCAGGGCCAGATCACCGCCCGCCAGGCGGCCGAGCAGGCCGGCATCCCCATGGACGTCCCGGCGCTCACCATCAACAAGGTGTGCCTCTCGGGGCTCAACGCCATCTACCTCGCCGACCAGATGATCCAGGCGGGTGAGGCCGACCTGGTCGTCGCCGGCGGCATGGAGTCGATGACCCAGGCGCCGTACCTGCTGCCCAAGGCCCGCCAGGGCTACCGCATGGGCAACGCCGAGCTCGTCGACTCGATGATCCACGACGGCCTGTGGTGCGCCTTCGACTGCGTCCACATGGGCTCGGGCACCGAGAAGTACGCGGCGCAGTACGACGTCCCCCGCGAGCGCCAGGACGAGCTGGCGTCCAAGTCGCACGAGCGCGCCGCCGCGGCGATCAAGGAGGGGCGCTTCGAGGACGAGATCGCGCCGGTCGAGGTGCCCCAGCGCAAGGGCGACCCGCTCGTGGTCGACACCGACGAGGGCGTCCGTCCGGGCACCACACCCGAGTCGCTCGGCGGCCTGCGCCCGGCGTTCGGGAAGGACGGCACGATCACGGCCGGCAATGCGTCGCAGATCTCCGACGGCGCCTCGGCGACGATCGTGGCCAGCAAGGAGAAGGCCGAGCAGCTCTCGACCGAGCCGTTGGCCGAGCTGCTGGGCTTCGGCATGGTGGCCGGCCCCGACCCCTCGCTCATGACGCAGCCGAGCCGGGCGATCAGCCAGGCGCTCGACAAGGCCGGCAAGCAGGTCTCCGACGTCGACCTCTTCGAGATCAACGAGGCGTTCGCCGCGGTCGGCCTGGCGTCGATGGACGAGCTCGGGATCACCGACGAGGTCGTCAACGTCAACGGCGGGGCCATCGCGCTCGGCCATCCCGTCGGCATGTCGGGCAACCGGATCACCCTCACCCTCGTCAACGAGCTGCGCCGCCGGGGCGGCGGGCTCGGCGCGGCCGGCCTCTGCGGCGGTGGTGGCCAGGGCGACGCGGTCGTCTTCCGGACGCTCTGAGCGCGCCTCGTCGGAGGCCGGTAGCCTGCCGAGTCGAGCGGCGACCGCTGCGAGGACAGGGAGGATACGGATGGCCTTCGAGCCGACACACGTCGTGCCCCAGGACGGGGTGCAGGCATGGAGCACCCCCGACGGCTCCCAGCCTCCGGCGGCGAACCTCGGGGCCGGCACCGAGCTGCGCGTCGTCGAGGAACAGGGGCAGTGGACCCACGTCGAGGCGAGCAACGGCTGGAGGGGTTGGGTGGACGGCTCCCGGCTCGCGCAGCGCCAGCCCGCGGGAGCGCCGCCCCCGCCGCCGGGATCACCGGCACCGCCGAGCCCGCCGGGTGCTGCTCCGGCACCGACGATGCCGGGGGTGACCGGCGAGCTCGGAAAGCCCCGGAGCATCGGCATCTCGATCCTGCTGGCCATCGTGACACTCGGCATCTACGCCTTCGTGTGGACCTACAAGACGCACAAGGAGATCAAGACGCACTCCGGTCTCGGCGTCGGCGGACCGATCGGCCTGGTGATCTACATCCTCATCGGGATCGTGACGCCCTTCCTCATCGCCTCCGAGGTGCGCCAGATGTACCAGCAGACCGGGTGGGAGGCCCCCGTGCAGGGCATCACGGGCCTGTGGATCCTGCTCCCGATCGTGGGTCCGTTCGTCTGGTTCTTCAAGGTGCAGGGCGCCCTGAACGACCTCTGGGTCGCCAAGGGCGCGCCCCGACCCTGACGCCGGGCCGCCGCCGAGGCGCCGACCGGCAGCGATGCCGGCCCACGGGAGAACGACTCAACCGCTTTCCTCGTCCTCGACGGCGCGGCGGCCCTGGAAGGCGCGGCCGAGGGTGACCTCGTCGGCGTACTCGAGGTCGCCACCGACGGGGAGGCCGCTGGCGATGCGGGTGACGCGCACGCCGAGCGGCCGGAGGATCTTCACGAGGTACAGCGCCGTCGCCTCGCCCTCGATGTTGGGATTGGTGGCGAGGATGACCTCCTCGACCCCCTCGGGCTCGAGGCGCGACAGCAGCTCCTTGACCCGGAGCTGCTCGGGGCCGACACCCTCGATCGGGCTGATCGACCCCTGGAGGACGTGGTAGCGGCCGGTGATCTCGCCGGTGCGCTCGAGCGCCACGATGTCGCGGGCGTCCTCGACCACGATCACCGTCGAGCCGTCGCGGCGCTCGTCCTGGCAGATCCGGCACAGCTCCCCCTCGGCGAGGTTGAAGCAGCGCCGGCACCACGCGATCCGCTCGCGTGCCTCCACGATCACCCGCGCCAGGCGCCGGGCGTCTTCGGAGGGCACCCGCAGCAGGTGGAAGGCGATCCGCTGCGCCGACTTGGGGCCGATCCCGGGGAGGCGACCCAGCTCCTCGATCAGATCCTGGACGGGCCCTTCGTACACGGCGGGGGCGGCGGGAGGGCGGGGCGCTCGGCGCTCAGCCGCCCAGCATGCCGCCGATGTCGCCCATGTCGAGCCCCCCGGTCACGTTGCCGAGGCGCTCGGCCTGGAGCTCCTGGGAGCGCCGGTTCGCCTCGTTGACCGCGGCCACCACCAGGTCCTGGAGCATCTCGACGTCGTCGGGATCCACCACGGAGGGGGAGATCTCGATCCCCTTGAGGTCGCCGCCTCCGCTCACGACGGCCTTCACGACACCGCCGCCGGCGGTGCCCTCCACCGTCTCCTGGGCGAGCGCCTCCTGGGCCTCCAGCATCTCGGACTGCATCTGCTGGACCTGCTGCATCATCTGGTTGAGGTCGTTCTTCTTCACCGCACTGCTCTCTCTCGCTGTCGCCGGGTCCGGATCTCCAAGTGTGGCGGTCGTCAGCCGTCGTCCTCCACCCTGGCATCGAAGGCGTCCTTCAGGCGCTCGACCGAATCTAGCCCGCCGGCGGGAGCCTCGGCGCTGCGGTCGGGGTCGATCTCGGGCAGCTCCTCGCGGGGCTCGTCGTGTGCCTCCTCGCCGACACCACCCGCGCCGTTCGGTGGCTCGCTCGCGGCCGCGCCGGCGTCGTCACCACCGGCGCCGCCGTCGCCGGCGCCGCTCTGCGCGGGCGCCGCCTTCGAGGAGGTGTCGCCGAGGAACCCCTCGTGGACCTCGACGCGGATCCGCAGCGGGGTCCCGCCGACGGCGGCG
>CAYTKN010000005.1:2314-108598 GCA_964438505.1 uncultured Burkholderiales bacterium | reverse complement strand
GTGAAGTCCGCGCCCTGCTCGGCGGCCTGGACGGCCCGGCCCCACGCGTCGGCGGAACCGGCGAGGAACTCGGTGGCCACGGCCAGCTGCCCCTCGGATCCGCAGCGGGGTCCCGCCGACGGCGGCGCCCAGCACGTCGGCCACCTGGCCGGCATCGCGCTCGAGGCGCTCGCGGTGGCGGGCGAGGTTGTCGGGAAGCCCGAGGACGACGGTCCCGCCGTCCACCGAGAGCGGCTGGGCCTCACGGGCGATCGCCTTGAGCACCGGCCGCATCTTCGAGAGGGCCTCGGGCCAGGCCAGGATCACGTCGTCGAGCTCGACATCCGCGGGACCGGCCGCGGAATCGGCTGGAGTGCCGCCTGCGGGCTCCGCGGAGTGCGCGGTGTCCGCAGCACCCTCCGGTTGCCGCTCGGGACCCTCAGCGGCGGACTGCTGTGCGGGCTCGGACTGCGACGCGGGCTCGGGCTGCGATGCGGGCTCGCGCTCGGGTTCCTCCCGGGTCGCCGGCTCGGGTTCCTCGCGGGTCGCGGCGGGTTCCTGCGCGGGGGCCGGAGGCTCCCCGGCCTCGCCACGCACGGCGCCGAGGGCGGGGCGCTCGCCGGGCGGCACGGTCGCCGCGGGAGCCTCGGGAGGGGCGGAAGGCGCGGAAGGCGCGGATCCGCTCGGTGCGGGCCCGCTCGGAGCAGCGCCGGACGGCTGCCCGCCGGCGCGCAGCTCGGCGACGGCCTCCTCGGCGCGCTCCACGCGGTCGAGCAGCGCCTCGACGGGGGTCCCGGCCTGGCGGCGGGTGATGCGGACGAGCGCGACCTCGAGCACCAGGCGCGGGTCGGGCGCACGGCGCATGTCGACCGCCGCGTCGCCGAGCGTCTCGATGGCGCGCATCACCGCCGAGCCGCCGAGAGCCTCCCCGTGGGCACGGAGCTGCTCGAGCTCCTCGCCGAGCGCGTCGACGCGGGCTTCGCCCCTGGAGGCGGAGACGACGAACACGTCGCGGAGGTAGGCGAGGAGGTCGTCGGCGACCTGGCGGGCACCGGCGCCTCCCTCGAGGAGGGAGTCGAGCTCGCTCAGCACCCCGGCGACGTCCTCGGCGGCGACGGCGTCGAGCAGCGACGCGACCCGCTGGAACGGGGTGGCGTCGAAGAGCGCCCGCACCTGCTCGGCGCCGAGCTCTCCCTCCCCGAGCGCGACGGCCTGGTCGAGCAGCGAGAGCGCGTCGCGCATGGAGCCGCCCCCGCGACGGGCGACGAGGCGAAGGGTCTCGTCGTCGACGTCGAGGCCCTCGATGCCGGCGACCTGGGCGAGGTGCTCGACGACCTCGTCGACCGGGTAGAGGCGGAACTCGAAGTGCTGGGTCCGTGACCGGATGGTGGGCAGCACCGCTTCGGGCTCGGTGGTGGCGAGCACGAAGACGACGTGGTCGGGTGGCTCCTCGAGGGTCTTGAGGAGCGCGTTCGAGGCGCCCTTGGTGAGCATGTGCACCTCGTCGACGATGTACACCCGCCAGCGGCCCCCGGCGCTGCGGTAGGCGACGCGGCTGAGCAGCTCGCGCATCTCGTCGACCTTGTTGTTGGAGGCGGCGTCGAGCTCGATGACGTCCATCGAGGCGCCGCGGGCGATCTCGACGCAGGAGTCGCAGGCGCTGCACGGCTCGCCGCTGTCGAGGCGGTCAGCGCAGTTGAGCGCCTTGGCGAGGATCCGGGCGACGGTGGTCTTGCCCGTGCCGCGGGGTCCCGAGAAGAGGTAGGCGTGGCCGGTGCGCCCGTCGCGCACCGCGTTGCGGATCGCCGCGGTCACATGGGCCTGGCCGACCATCTCGTCGAACCGCTGCGGGCGGTGCTTCCGGTACAACGACTGGAAGGCCATGCCGATCGTCGCCTCCTCCACGGCAGACGCCGCCGGCTCGGGCCAGGTGAACCTGCGGCACACGGAACGCCCCGCTGAGAGCTGCTTCCTCCCGGACCTGACTCGGTTCGCGGGATCCCGTTGCACAGGACCCGGCCGTCGCCGCCGGCGGCGTGTCGCAGGCTACCAACCGTGGCGCGCCCGGGCGGCTCCGACGCGAGAGGTCGGCGACAGTACGATCCCTCTCGGAGAGATGCGGGAGCGGCCGATCCGGCACGCCTGGAAAGCGTGTAGGGGTGTACCCCCTCGTGGGTTCGAATCCCACTCTCTCCGCCAACGACGCCCATGGTGCTCGTGAACGTTCCCTCTCGGCACCCCGATGGGCGTCAGAGAGAAGGAACGAACGGGGGTCAGAGGCGCAGCGGCTTCCCGTCACCGAGCCGCTCGGGCTCTGTGCTCGATCCGTGTGCCCATGTCCCGAGGCAGCCGGAGAGCCTGGTCCCGCTCTGCGAACTTCATCGTGAAGTCGAGAACCCGAGCCGCCTCCTCCGGTGCGTCGGCCGGAAGGCGCGAGACCGGTTCCCTCAGTCGGGCCGTGAACGAGTCCTGCTTCCTCGCGAGCGCCACCAGACCTGCACCGACGAGGAAGGCGAGACCCACGACGAGCACACTGTCGGGCGGCGCGTCCGAGAGCAGCGCCCAGTCCACGGCCGACTCCTTCGCCGGGCGACCGGGCTTGCGTTCCCACGACTCGACGAAGTTGCGAACCGAATCCCTCGTCCACACGGGCCCGGATGCCAGACGGGCGACTGGCTCGGGGAAATCGTCACGACGAGCGATCACCGAAGCGCGCTGGCGCGTCACGGCCGCACCGTCCTCGGCGAGCAACCGGGCGATCTCGCTGACACCGACGAGCTCCGGCACCGGTGGCTGCTCGATGGAGCGGTCGAGCTCCTCTTCGGTCATGCAATCGACATGCACGACGGGCCAATCCGGGAGGCCGGCCTCTGTCGCAGCGGCACGGACGTGGTCGACGCCCGTCGCGATCGCTGCTTCCGGCGATTCCGCCTCGCCCGACAGGCGGGCCCCGTACCGAGGCGGGCCCTCGACGGGCCTACCGGACACGACGGCGTGCAGCGACGCGAGGAGCGCGTCGAAGCGTGCGAGCGCTTCCTCCGACACGGAGCCGCCGTCACCCGAGAACACGATCTCGATGCTCCACCACCGCGTCGACATCAGACTCCCCCCGGCCAACGGCATCCCCGCTTGACCATCTCGGCGCGGAAGTTCCTCACGGCGCGGTGATCGGACGGTGTGCGATGGACGGCGACCGGACTCAGTCGCCAGTCAGGTGGGTAGAGCAGATATCCGGCCTTGGTGCGTTCCACTCGCCAGCCTTGTCGTTCCGCTGCCTTGATGATCGTGCCGAGCTTCATCCTACGACTTTCGGTTGACAGTGACAAGGGAAATACTGGGATGCTCTAGACAGTGCCAATAGTTCTTGCCGGGTCCGGAGCGCTCCGGCCGCAGGACGAGCCCGCTTGCCCGTATACGGAGTTCACCGAGGTGGCGCCTCCTGGCGGCTGCCCGTGACGGGCCCTCTCAGGTCGGTGTGACACTTCAGTCGGGTCCGGGGCCCTCCGCCCACAGCGAGCCCCGGTACGCTGCGGGCGTGGTCCCTCCGCCTCCCGCATCCGCGGCGCCCGATCGCGCGACGGCAGCGACCCTGATGGCCACGGCTCTCGAGGAGGCGCGGGCCGCGCTCGACCACGACGACGTGCCGATCGGAGCGGTCGTCGCCTCCCCGACGGGCGCGGTCGTGGCCCGCCGGCACAACGAGCGGGAGCGCCTCGGGGATCCGACGGCGCACGCGGAGGTGCTCGCGCTGCGCGACGCGGCGTCGGCGGTCGGCAGGTGGCGCCTCGTCGGCCACGTGCTCGTGGCGACCATCGAGCCGTGCGTGATGTGCGCGGGAGCCGCGCTCGCCGCGCGGGTCGCGGCGGTCGTCTTCGGCGCCGCCGATCCCAAGGCCGGCGCCTGCGGCAGCCTCTACAACCTGGCGGTCGACCCCCGGTTGCACCACGAGATGGCGGTGCTCGACGGGATCCACGCCGACGAGGCGGCGCGCCTCGTGAGCGAGTTCTTCGCCGCCCGCCGCTGAGCGCGTCCCCCGCATCGGGCCCGAGGGGGCGGCCCTCCTAGAATCACGCTCGGAGGGATGCGAGAGCGGACGAATCGGGCGGTCTCGAAAACCGCTGTGCCTACGGGCACCGTGGGTTCAAATCCCACTCCCTCCGCTCCGGAGCACACGAACCAGCGCTTCGTCATGGCGACGAGCTCGCCGCAACGGCGGGGCCCGGCCGTCCCGGACCGGACCTCCGCGCGGCACCTCGCGACGGAAGGCAGGATGGGGCGATGCACATCGTCGTGGTCGGTGCGGGAGAGGTCGGTGAGTACGTCGCCGAGCGGCTGAGCCGCCAGGGCCACGACGTCGCCCTCGTCGAGCGCGACCAGCGCCGGCTCCAGGCGGTGCAGGAGCGCCTCGACGTGCTCGCCGTCGCCGGCAACGGCGCCAGCCCCGACGTGCTCGCCGACGCCGGCGTCGAGAAGGCGGAGCTGCTCGTCGCGGTCACCAGCTCCGACGAGGTCAACCTCCTCGCCTCGCTGCTGGCGAAGCAGGCCGAGGTCGGCGCCACCATCGTGCGGCTCGAGCAGGCCGACCACCGCGACTCGGACGCCCTGCGCGACGCCATGGGTGTCGACCTCGTCGTCGACCCCGATCTGGAGACCGCCGCGGAGATCATCGAGCTGCTGGAGTTCCCCGGCGTCTCCGAGGTCGCGCAGATGGCCGGCGGCGAGGTGGTCGTCATCGGGGCCCGACTCCCCGCGCACGCCGACGCCGTCGGCAAGACGCTCCAGCAGATCGCCCTCGAGCACGAGCCCAATTGGGAGTTCCTCTTCGGCGTGATCACCCGCGGCGAGGAGACGGTCATCCCACGGGGCAACTACGAGCTCCAGGCGGACGACCACGTCCGGGTGGTCTGCAAGCGCGGGGCCCGCAAGCAGCTCCTCGAGCTGCTCGGCCTCCAGCAGGACCTCGCCCGGCGGGTGATGCTGCTCGGCGGCGGGCGGACCGCCGAGCTGGTGGCGGAGGCGCTCCAGCGCCGCGGCTCGCGGGTCACGATCTTCGAGCGCGACCGGGAGCGCGCCGGGGAGCTGGCCGCGAACCTCGACAAGGCCACGATCATCCACGGTGAGATCACCGACTCCGACCTGCTGGCCGAGGAGGGGGTCGACGCGGCCGACGCGGTGATCGCCCTCACCGGCGAGGACGACGCCAACATCCTCGCCTGCCTCTACGCCCGCTCGGTGGGCGCTCGGGAGACCATCGCGGTCGTCCACCGCCTCTCGCTGCTCCCGCTGCTCCACGACATCGGCATCGACGTGGCCCTCTCCCCCCGCACGGCGTCGGCCAACGCGGTCATGCGGTTCGTGCGGGGAGGGAGCGTGAGCGCCGTCGCCACCTTCCTGGAAGGGGAAGCCGAGGTGCTCGAGGTGGAGGTGAAGAAGGGCACCGAGGCCGACGGCGCCATGGTCGCCGAGATGCACCTCCCCAAGGACGTCCTCATCGGGGCCATCGTGCGGGACGGCAAGGCGCAGATCACCCGCGGGCGGAGCACGCTGCGGGCGCACGACCACCTCATCGTCTTCGCCATGCCGGAATCCGTGGAGCAGGCGAAGCAGCTCTTCGCCTGAGCTCGGCCTCACCGTGACCGACACCCGGCTCGCCGCCCGCTCCGGTCCCCGACGGTACGCGAACGCCGGGGCGCACGTCTCCGCGCTGGCGGTCGCCGCGACCGGCGCCGCGATGCTCCTCGCCGGCCTCGTCGAAGCAGTGGACGGCGGCCCGCACGTCGCCGGGCTCCTGGTGCCCGGTCTCGCGACGCTCGCGGCGGGCGCGGGCGCGCGTCGGGTCACCCGGCTCCCCGACGACCTGCCGATCCGTGCCGTGTTCGCCGCGGTGGGCGTCGCGTGGTTGGCGGTCGCGGCGGCCGGCGCCGTGCCCTACCTCGCCACGGGCGTCCTCGCACGCCCCGACGACGCGCTCTTCGAAGCGGTGTCGGGGTTCACCACCACCGGAGCGACGGTGCTGCCGTCCCTCGGGACCCAGTCGACGGGGATCCTGCTGTGGCGTTCCCTCACCCAGTGGATGGGGGGACTCGGCGTCGTGGTGCTCGTCGTCGCCGTGCTCCCCTACCTGGGCGCCGGCGGGATGTCGTTGCTCCGCTCCGAGGTCCCCGGGCCGGCCTCGGAGCGCCTGGCCCCGCGGGTGCGCGACACGGCACGCAAGCTGTGGGCCGTCTACGTGGGGTTCACGGTCGTGACCGCCCTCGCGTACCTCCTCGCCGGGATGCCGGGGTTCGACGCGGTGGCCCACGCCCTCACCACCGTGTCGACCGGCGGCTTCTCGACCCGCGAGGCGAACTTCGGCGCCTTCGACTCCTCCGCGCTCGAGTGGGTCGCGGTGGGGGCGATGTTCCTGGCCGGCACCAGCTTCGTGCTCCTCTACCGAGCCGTCCGCGGGCAGGTCGGCCCGCTGCTCACCTCGGTGGAGGCCCGCGCCTACCTGCTGATCACGGCGGGCGCCGCCGTGGCGGTGACGCTCTGGAACGGCTCGGGAGGGACCTGGAACCACCACACGGTGCGGGAGTCGGTGTTCTCGGTCGTCTCGGTCGCCAGCACCACCGGCTTCACGACCACCGACTTCGGCAACTGGATCACCCCGGCTCAAGCGGTGCTGTTGTTCCTGATGCTGATCGGGGCGATGACCGGCTCGACCGCGGGCGGGTCGAAGATCTTCCGGCTCCTCACGGCGGTCTCCTACGCCCGCCGCGAGCTGCTCCAGCACGTGCATCCGAGGATGGTCGGCGTGGTGCGCCTCGGCCGGGACATCGTGCCCGAGGAGGTCGCGGCGCGGGTGCTCGGCTACCACGCTCTCTTCTTCGGCATCGCGGCGGGCGGGGTCGTGGCGGTCGCCAGCTTCGACGTCGACATCGTGACCTCGGTGTCCGGAGTGGTCGCCTCGATCAGCAACGTGGGTCCGGCGCTCGGGGAGGTGTCACCTTCGGGGACGTTCGCGGAGATCCCCGCGGGCGCTCGGGCGGTGAGCATGGTCCTGATGCTCCTCGGCCGCCTCGAGATCTATCCCCTGCTCCTCGGCGTGACCGCCGCCCTGGAGCGGATCCCCGACCTGCTCCCGTCGCGCCTCGGTCGCGCGGTCGTCCGCCGGGCCCCCTGAGCGATCGGCCGGGTGCCCTCGGTGGCCTCCCGGCCCGTCATCCCCGCCGGAGCGGCTCGGGCTCGTCGGCCGCGCCCGGAACCGTCGCGCCCGGGCCCGTGGTGTCGGGCACGCCGCGGACCGGGCGGAACCGGCGGAGGCGCAGCGAGTTGCTCACCACGAAGACGCTCGAGAACGCCATCGCCGCGGCGGCGACCACCGGGCTCAACACGCCGGCGGCGGCCAGGGGGATCGCGGCCACGTTGTACGCGAACGCCCAGAAGAGGTTGCCCTTGATCGTGGCGAGGGTGCGGCGGGAGAGCGCGATGGCGTCCGCTGCGCCGCGGAGATCGCCGGAGACGAGGGTGAGGTCGCTGGCCTCGATGGCGACGTCGGTGCCGGTCCCGATGGCGATCCCGAGGTCGGCCCGTGCGAGCGCCGGGGCGTCGTTGATCCCGTCGCCGACGACAGCGACGCGGCGACCCCGGTCCTGGAGATCCTCGACCACCCGGATCTTGTCGCCGGGCAGCACCTCGGCCACGACCCGGTCGATACCCACCTCGTCGGCCACCGCACGGGCCGGCGACTCCCGGTCGCCGGTGACCATCACCGTCTCGAGGCCGAGGCGGTGGAGCATGGCGACGGCTTCCTCCGAGGTCGGCTTCACGGTGTCGGCCACGGCGAGGGCGAGCTCGGCCTCGCCGTCACGTCCCGCGAGCACCACCGTGCGGCCCAGCCGCTCGTCGGCCGCGGCCGCCTCCTCGAGGGGCTCGGGCACCGCGTCGAAGAGGGAGCGGCGACCGACGACGAGCTCGGTGCCCTCGACCGTGGCCCGCACGCCGCTGCCGGCGCGGTTCTCGAAGCTGCTCGGCGCCACGACCTCCACGCCGCGCTCGCGCGCCCCCTGCGCCACGGCTCGGGCGATCGGGTGCTCGGAGGCGTCCTCGGCGGAAGCGACCAGCCGGAGCAACGCACGCTCGTCGACGCCGGGCGCGGCGGTCACCCCCACGAGCCGCATCCGCCCCTCGGTGACGGTGCCGGTCTTGTCGAGCACCACGGTGTCGACGCGCCGGGTCTGCTCGAGGACCTCGCCGCCCTTGATGAGGATGCCGGCCTGTGCGCCGCGGCCCGTGCCCACCATGATCGCCGTGGGGGTGGCAAGACCCAGGGCGCAGGGGCAGGCGATGATGAGCACGGCGACGGCGGCGGTGAGGGTGTCGTCGGCTCCGTTGCCGGTGAGCAGCCAGCCGGCGAGCGTGCCGAGCGCCACGACGAGCACCGCGGGGACGAACACGGCGGACACGCGGTCCGCGAGACGCTGGACGGGGGCCTTGGACCCCTGGGCCTGCTCGACGAGCCGGACGATCTGGGCCAGCGCCGTCTCCGAGCCGACCTTGGTCGCCCGGACGACGAGGCGGCCCGACACGTCGACGGTGGCGCCGAACACCTCGTCTCCCGGGGCCACCTCCTGGGGCACCGGCTCACCGGTGAGCATGGAGACGTCGACGGCCGAGGCTCCCTCGACGACGACGCCGTCGGTGGCGATCTTCTCGCCCGGCCGGACCAGGAAGCGGTCGCCGACCTCGAGGCTGGCGACGGGGACCTCGTCGCCGTTCTCGAGGCGGGCCGTCTTCGCTCCCAGCTCGAGGAGCGTGCGGAGCGCCGCGCTCGAACGGGTGCGCGCCCGGGCCTCGAAGTACCGACCGAGCAGGATGGCGAAGACGATGGCGGCACCCGTCTCGAAGTAGACGTGCACGTCGGGGTCGGTGTCGGCGTCGAGGAGCACGAGCGCGGCGGCCGACCACGTGTAGGCGGCGAGCGTCCCGAGGGAGACGAGGGTGTCCATCGTGGTGGACCCGTGGCGGAGGTTGGCGATCGCGGCAGCGTGGAACCGGCTCCCCGCGACGAGGACGACCGGGGTGGCCAGCGCCCAGGACACCCACTCCCAGCCGGCGAACTCGAGGCCTGGCACCATCGAGATGGCGAGGAGCGGGGCCGTGAGGAGGCCTGCCAGGAGCACGTGGGCGCGCAGGCGGCGCGCCTCGCGGTCGGCCGGTTCGGTCTCCTCGCCCTCGGGCACCGAGTAGCCGAGGGAGGAGATCTTCTCGGAGAAGGTGTCGGGGGAGGTGCGGGCCGGGTCGTAGACGACGGTCGCCTTGGCGGTCGCGTAGTTGACGTCGGCCGACGCGACGCCGTCGAGGCGGCGGAGGCCCTTCTCGATCCGCGCGGCGCAGGCCGCGCAGGTCATCCCCTCGACCGGCAGGTCGAGGCGGTCCCGGCCGTGCCCGGTCGCGTCGCTTGCCTCGGGGACCTCGCGGGCCATCGAGCGGCCTCCTCTCAGGGGCGATCGCTCTGCTCATGGTGGACGGGGTTGCCGCCGACGTCCACCCACGATACCATACCCCCGTAGGGTACGAGCATCTGTCGTCCGACACCCCGCCGACCACTCGGGAGGTCCCGTGGCCCGCACCACCACGAACCCCGCCTACAGCATGAACAAGGAGGACTACCGGAACCGCCTGCGGCGCATCGAGGGGCAGGTCCGGGGCCTCCAACGCATGATCGACGAGGACCAGTACTGCATCGACGTCCTCACCCAGGTGTCCTCGGTGACCCGCGCCCTCGAGAGGGTGGCCATGGGGCTCCTCGATGAGCACGTGCGCCACTGCGTCGCCGACGCCGTGAAGCACGGCCCGGCCGAGGGCGACGAGAAGATCACCGAGGCGATCGCCGCGATCGAGCGCCTCGTCAAGACCTGACGCACCACACGGAGCCGACCGAGGAGGGATCCGCCATGGCACGACACACCTATTCCGTTCCCGGGATCTCCTGCGACCACTGCAAGACCGCCATCGAGGGCGAGGTCGCGACCCTCGAGGGAGTCGCGCGCGTCGAGGTCGACGTCGACGCCAAGACCGTCGCGGTCGACGGCGAAGCGGGCGACGACGCGATCCGCGCCGCCATCGACGAGGCGGGCTACGACGTCGCCGGAACCGCCTGAGGTGGACGAGGCCTCCACCGGCGAGCGCCCCCACGCGGACCACGGCGACGACGCCGGCGGCGACCACAGCCGCCCCGAGCACGCAGGACCCGATCACACGGGATCCGGCCACCAGCACGACCACGCCCTCGTCTTCCGGCGGCGCTTCTGGACCAGCCTGATCCTGTCGATCCCCGTCCTCGCCTACAGCGCGACGATCCGGGACTGGCTCGGGTTCGACCCACCCGCGTTCGCCGGCGACCACTGGGTCCCACCGGTGCTCGGCACCGTGGTCTTCGTGTACGGCGGCCGCGTGTTCCTCGAAGGCGCCGTCTCCGAGGCCCGGCAGCGCAGCCCGGGGATGATGATGCTGATCGGCCTGGCGATCGGCGTCGCCTTCGGCGCCTCGGTCGCCAGCGAGGCGGGCGCGCTCGAGCTGGAGCTCTGGTGGGAGCTGGCCGCGCTGATCGTGGTGATGCTCCTCGGCCACTGGCAGGAGATGCGGGCGCTCGGCCAGGCCCGAGGCGCGCTCTCGGCACTGGCGGAGCTGATCCCCGACGAGGCCGAGCGGATCGTCGACGGCGAACCCGAGGCGGTCGCCGTCACCGACCTCGGCGAGGGCGACGTCGTCCTCGTGCGGCCCGGCGGCCGCGTCCCGGCCGACGGCGAGGTGACCGAGGGGGAAGCCGAGGTCGACGAGTCGATGGTCACCGGCGAGTCGCGGCCGGTGCTCCGGCGTCCCGGCGATCCGGTCGTCGCCGGCACGGTGGTCACCGACACGGCGTTGCGGGCCCGCGTCACCGCCCTCGGCGACGACACCGCCCTCGCCGGGATCCACCGCCTCGTCGAGGAAGCCCAGGAGTCGAGGTCGCGCACCCAGGCCCTCGCGGACCGCGCCGCCGGGCTGCTCTTCCACGTCGCGGTGACCGCCGGCGTGGCGACCTTCGCCGTCTGGCTCGCGCTCGGGCAGACCGACGACGCGGTGATCCGCTCCGTGACCGTCCTCGTGATCTCGTGCCCGCACGCCCTCGGTCTCGCCATCCCGCTCGTCGTCGCGCTGTCGACCGCGCTCTCGGCGCGCCACGGGATCCTGGTGCGCGACCGCCTCGCGCTGGAGCGCATGCGGTCGATCGACGTGGTCCTCTTCGACAAGACGGGCACCCTCACCGCCGGTTCGCATCGCGTCGCCGGCGTGGCCGCCGTGGACGGCGACGAGGACTCCCTGCTCGCCCTCGCCGGTGCCGCGGAGTCCGACAGCGAGCACCCCCTCGCCCGTGCGGTGGTGGCCGCCGCCCGCGAGCGCACCCGACTGCCCCGGGCCACCGACTTCAGGTCTCGCGCCGGCCGGGGCGTCGAAGCCCGCGTCGGGGACGACCTGGTGTCCGTCGGCGGTCCGGCGATGCTCGACGAGCGCGCCGTCGCCGTGCCCGACGGCCTCGACGAGCGCATGGCGAGGTGGCGGGAGCGGGGTGCCACGATCCTCCACGTCCTCCGCGGCGACGAGGTCGTCGGAGCGCTGGCGCTCGAGGACCGCGTGAGGCCCGAGTCGAGGGAGGCGGTGAGCCGGCTCCACGAGCAGGGGATCCGCGTGGCGATGGTCACCGGGGACGCCCGCGCTGTCGCCGACGCGGTGGCCGACGACCTCGGCATCGACGAGGTGTTCGCCGAGGTGCTCCCCGAGGACAAGGACTCCAAGGTGGCCGAGCTCCAGGGCCGGGGTCTGGTCGTGGCGATGGTGGGCGACGGCGTGAACGACGCTCCGGCGCTGACCCGCGCCGACATCGGCGTCGCCATCGGTGCCGGCACCGACGTCGCGGTCGAGTCGGCCGACATCGTGCTCGCCTCCGACGACCCCCGGGCGATCCTGGCCGCCGTGGCGCTGTCGCGGGCCGGATATCGCAAGATGGTCCAGAACCTGGCGTGGGCCACGGGCTACAACGTCGTGGCCATCCCACTCGCGGCCGGTGTGCTCGCGCCCGTCGGGGTCGTGCTGCCCCCCGCGCTGGGCGCGCTCCTGATGAGCCTCTCGACGATCGTGGTGGCGGCCAACGCCCAACTCCTGCGCCGCCTCGACCTCCGCCTCACGCCCCTCGGCGATACCCAGGAGTCCACACCCGCGCTCGCCGGCACGAGCTGACCTCGACCAGCGCCGCCCCGACGACACCCCCGGTTCAGCTCGCCGCGGACGCTGCGACCTCGCGGACCACCCGGACGATCACGCGGTTGCGCACGGGCGTCGACGACTCCCACGAGAAGCCGGGCACCTCGACCTCCGACCAGGTCAGGGTGAAGTTCTGTCCGACGTCGATCGACTCGCCGTACACGACTCCGGTGAAGTGCTTGAGGTTGTCGAAGACGACGGGACCGTTGGGGGCGAAGAGGAGGACCCGGATCCCGTCGGGCATCGTCATGTTGTTGCTGAGGCGGATGCCGTCCTCCGAGAAGCTGACGACCACGAGCTCCACGACGTCGCTCGACGCGCTCGAGACCTCCCTGCTCATCTCGACCTTCCCGTCGCTCACGATGGTGACGTCGTCGCCCATCTCCCACTTGCGATCGAGCTGGAGCGTGGCGGTGTCCTCGATGCGGTGATGGCCCTCGAAGGCGACGCCGGCGTCGACGTCGCTCGACCAGGAGTCACGGAACGCGGAGGTGCTCGACCACGTCTCGGGGGTCGGCGAGTAGCTCGCCGGGTCCCACGTGAACTGGGGCAGGCCCTCCTCGGAGATCAGCGGTGGCGGGGACTGCTCGGCGATCTGGCCGTCGACCTGGCCGTTGTTCCCCACCGTCACGGTGCCCGCGGCCTGCACGTCGCCCTTGACGTGGGCGTCCACGTGCACGTCGCCGGCCGAGAACACGCTCCCTTGCACGGTCGTCTGCGAGTCCTCGAGGGTGACGTCGCCACCCGCTTGCACGTCGCCGGTGATGAGCGTGTTGCCCGAGGTGGTGATCCACAGCGGCGAGACGACGTCGCCGTTGACGTCCGAGTTGTTGGCGAGCGCGACGCCGTCACGCCCGTACAGGTCGCCGTGGACGGTGAGGCGGTTGTCGCCGTCGAGGTCGCCGGCTCCGCCGAAGAGCGCGTAGTCGAAGCCGTCGGTGCTCTCGAGGTCCACCTCGGCCTCCAGACGGCGCACCACCGGCGTGCTGTCGGCGAGGTCCGAGTAGCCGGTCGCCGTGATCAGGCGCCGCCGGTCGTCGGGATCGGTGCTCATCGCCTCGACGGTGACCTCGTAGTCGCCGGTGTCCCCGGCCAGCGAGCCGCTACCGCCTGAGTAGGCGTCGTCGAGGCTCAGCTCGCTCATCGCCTCGTTCACCCCGGCCTCGGCGGCCTGGACCGAGAGCTCGCGCCCCCGCTCGTGCGCGGAGGCCTGGGTGTTGTGGATGCCGAGGCGCGCCCAGGTGGCTCCGAGGGCGAAGACGATCAGCACCACGAAGAGCGCGGTCGGGATGCCGATGCCGGCCTCGCCGGTGGCTCGGGAGCGAGCCGGGCGCGGGGTGTCCTGCCGGAGGCGGCCCGACCACACGGCGGTCAGCAGCTTCGCCATGCGTTCCTCCCCGCGATCGTCGTACGCAGCTCGCGGGCGTTGCCCCCCGCCGGCTGCACCGTGAGCACCACGTCGACCGAGCGGCGTGGCGTCTCCTCGTAGGTGAACGCCTCGGCGCCGTCGACCACGTCGACGGCGAGCGGGTAGCTCTGGGAGTCGACCTCGCGGGACAGGACGCCACCGGAGATGCTGTAGGTGATCTCCTTCGTCCCGCCGCCGACGCGGGTCGTGAAGCGCAGCGTCGAGCCGGTCGCCGAATCGCCGACGCCCGCCGGGTCGGGTTCCCGGACGCACTCCGCGGAGCGGAACTCGCGCTCGATGCGACCCATGGCGACACGGAGCTCGTCGACCGATCGGGACTCCTCCTCGATCGTGACGGTCGCCCGGGTGGTGGACACGAGCATCGAGGTGATCGCGACGGTCGCGATCCCGAGCACCATGACCGCGACCATGACCTCGGCGATCGAGAACCCTCCCTCGTCCTCACGGAGCCGGACGGCGGAGTCGGCAGGCCGGAGCACGCGGGCGAGAGCGGCGGGGAGCCTCATGACGCCTCCTCGTAGCTCGCCCGTGCGGCCACGTGGCCGTAGTCGAGCTCGGCCGTGGCGTCGGCCCGCGTGACGGTGTTCCCGTCGTCGTCGGTCTCGGTCACGAGCACCTCGACGGTGATCCGCAACCAACCGGTGAGGCTGGCATCCGCGTCGACGATCGTGCCGGAGTCGTCGGTGCTGCTCGTCACGCTCTTGCCCCCCGACGCGACCGTCGTGGTGAGGGTGACCTCCGCGCCGTCGACGGTGAACGTCGCCGAGGCCGTCTCCTCTCGGTCCTCGCCGGGATCGAAGCTGAGCGACCGGTAGCCGAGGCTCCCGTCGTCGAGGGTGTCGTAGACGTCGACGGCGACAGCCGCTCCCGTGATCGACGGCGACTCCGACGTGGGCCCGACCTGGGCTTCGGCGACCACGTCCACGGCGCCGACCAGCACCGCGCCGTCGAAGTCGGCGGGTGCGCCGCTGTCGATGGTCACGACGTCCGCGCCCGGCGCCGTGAGCTGACCGCTGACCGTCAGCATCTGGTCGCCGGAGACCGGGTCCTGGTCGAGCGAGGTGGTGGCTCGCGGCGGCGAGCTCATCCGGAACAGCGAACCGGCCACCGCTCCGACGTCCCACGTGACGTCCACGCTGTCGGCCCCCGTCCCCTCGCTCCAGTGGTAGGCGAGGCGGTCGTCGTCGCCGATGTCGGTCGCGAAGCAGTCGAAGCACGAGCGCGCCGTGCTCTGCGACTCGGCGGCGGTGTCCGCCCCGAAGCCGAGCGAGAAGTCGCTGCCGGCGGAGATCGTGTGGGCCCCGTCGAAGGTCGGCCCGGAGGTGGCGTGCTCCGGGACGGCGGTGGCCGCGTCGCTGTCGGTGCTGGTGTCCTCCCGGACACCGGAGCACGTCGACGTGAGCCCGTCGTCGGAGACGTCGCACCCGGTGAGCGAACCCGTGGTCAGCTCCACGGTGGCGCTCGAGGATCGCGCCTGCCCCTCGGACTCCCGGGTGAAGAGCGAGCGCACGTCGCCGACGGCGACGGGCTGGAACAGCGTGGCGCGCGAGGCCGCGACGTCGTCGAGCGTGCCGGTCACCGCGAAGGTTCCGGCGTCCACGTCGCCCGTCCCGTCGAGCAGGGGATCCGGCGGGACGCCGGCCGGGAACAAGAACGAGGACAGCCGCACCTGGTCGTCGACGGCCGCCGACGTCTCGTACAGGGACGTCGTCCACCCCACCACCACGGTGAGACGCTTGTAGGGATCCGCGCTCGGCGGGGTCACCCAGGTGACGTAGACGCGGACCGTGTACGTGGTGGTGTCCACCTGCTCGGTCCACCGGTGCTCGGGGAACGTCGGCGCGGGCGCGCCGACGAGCTCCTCGCCCTCGAACACGGGCGGCGAACCGGTCAGCTCGGGGTCGTCGTCGAGCGTGGCGTCCCCGGCGAGGTCATGGCCGACCTGCGAGTAGAGGGCGGCGCGGGCGTCCTCGACGACGCTCCGGGCGACGGTGACGGCACCGCTGCGCTGCCGGCCGTCGACCACGCCGCGGACCGAGCTGGCGTAGGTGGCCAGGCCGCCGGTGAGCACGAGGAACACGAGGGACAGCGCGACCGTCGTCTCGAGGACGGTGAACCCGCCCTCGTCGCTGCCGGATGTCCGACTCGGCCACCGCATCGTGTGCTCCCAACACGCTCGCAGATCGAGCAGCCGACCCCCGCCGGCGGCGAGCGCCGCGACGAGCCGCGGAAGCGCTGGGCACAGAACCGGGTGCGGTGTGGGCACCTCGTCCGTCATCTTCCGATCGCTGCTCTCCCAGAGGTCTTCGGCAGAACAGCCCGGGTCCTTGATGCACCGAAACGGCGCGCACGAGCGGTTGAGCGACTGTTGGGCGACGGGGAGGGGTCAGTCCCCTTCGTCGGTGGGTGTGACGCTGCGCTCGTCGTCACCGGCCCCTGCACGGCCGCCACCCGCTCCGCCGGAGGTGGCCGCGCGCTCGGCCGCCCTGGAGCGGCGGCGCCTGCGCTCGAGCATCCGCAGGAGCACGAACAGCAGGACCGGGGAGAGCAGCACGAGCGCCTCGTCCCACCCGCTCTGGTGTGCGATCAGCTCCATGGGGTCCGGGGTCCGCCTCGATGGTCGGTGATCGGTCCGCGCGACCCACACCGTACCGGCAGCGGCGCGCCCCTCAACCCCCCATGAGCAGGCCCAGACCTCCGACGGTGTAGAGCACCATCACGGCGAGCAGCGGGTACTGGGAGCGGGTGACCAGGGAACGGTCGAACCGCGCCACCGCCCGGTCGTGGGCGACGAGGACGCCCGCCACGTGCCCGAGCACGATGGCGGCCGCTTGGACCCAGGCGACGGTGCTCGTCGAGACGATCGTGAAGTCGATCGTCCACGAGGCGGTCCCGAACAGGTCCCACCCTCGCCCGAGCGGGTCGGAGAGCAACGCCCACACGCCCTGGCCCTCGACGACGAGCAGCGAGAAGTAGTGCGCCACGACGTAGGCGAAGGCGATGGGGACCAGCGAGTGCACGAAGCCCTCGACGAGGTCCTCGGGGTCGCGCCCGGTCACGTGGGCCGCGACCCGCATCGCCCCGGCGTACGCCGCCCAGAGCAGCGCCACGAGCCAGAGCAGTCCCAACGTCGAGACCAGCGTCAGCTCCCATCCGGTGCGGCCGCCCGCGAGCTCGTTCCACAGCTCCGTGCGCGTGAAGCCGTCGAACGACGTGGAGCCGAGCACCACCAGCACGAGCGCCACCGTCCCGGGGAGCACACGGATGCGGGAGAGCCCGGCGAAGGGTGGTCGCACGCGCAGCCACCCCTCCTCGTCCCGGTGGAGCGGGGCCATGCGGGCGAGGAGGCCGAACCACACGGCGAAGGCCTCGTGGTCGCGCAACCACCCGCGTCCCCACCGAGCCGCGCCGGCGAGCACCGCCACCGTGTAGACGCTCAGCGCGACGGCGAGCGCGTCGGGGGACGCCGAGTCGTGGAACGCGAGCTCCATCCACACGAACGCGAAGACGCCGACCGCCGCGGGCCAGTGCCCCCACGCCGGCGCTTCGCGGGGCCGCGGCTCGCGACCGAGCACACGCCGGTTCACCCACGAGGCGGCGAGCGCGAGGGTGTCGAAGGGGCTGAGCGCCCGCCACACGTCGCCGAGGACGGCGACGGCCGCCTGGAGGCCCACCCAGAAGACGACGTACACCGCCAGCGGGGCGAGGTTCCGGGCGGGGTTGTCGTCGCCGAACCCCGCGGCCGCGAGCACGAGGAGGAAGAACGCGAGGCCCGCGAGGCGGGCCAGCGGCTCGAGCGCAGCGACCACGCGTCCCGCGACGCGCCCGGCCGGCACGCCGCGCACCTCCCGCTCCATGCGGCTCACCGGCCAGAGGAGGCCGTGCGCGGCGAACGAGACCACGACCGCCCCGCCGGCGCCGTACGCGAACAGCCACAAGGGCAGGGGGAGGTCGGTGCGCCCCCCGACGCCGTGCGCGAGGACCCAGGCCTCGCTCACCCGCGGACCTCCAGCTCGAGGATCTCGAGCCCGCGGCCTTCGAGCTCGACCTCGAAGATCCCGGGGATCTCGGCCTCGAAGACCAGCTCCGCGGTGCCTCCCGCTTCCACCTCGGCGAAGCGGTCGTAGCCGTGGACGTGCACCTCGTCCGCGACGTCGCTCGTCACGCGGACGACGACCGACGCGCCGAGCTCGACCTCGACCCGGCGCACCCCGCCGACGGGCTCGCCGTCACGCACCTCCACCTCGACCACCTGGTCGGCCGCCGGAGCGGTCCCCGCGGCGTCGGGACCGGTGGTCGTGGTGGCGACCGTGGTCGAGGTGGCAGCCGTCGTCGAGGTGGTACTGCCGGGCGACCCGTTCGCGTCGTCGGGCTCGCCGGCCATGTCGGAGTCGCCGCCGCACGCCGCGGCGAGCGCAGCGACGACGAAGATCACGGAGAGGGCACGGGTCCTGCGCACCATGGCGGGCATGCTACGAGCCCGGACATCCCCGGGTCCGGCCACCCGCGCCGGGCCCGCCGACCATCCCTCGCCCTGACGCGCCGTCACGGCGAGGCGTCGCGCGTACGGTGCAAGACGGCGATACCGTCGAGATCGTCGGTCGGAGTCGCGGCCCCGTGGGGGAGCACGACCCGTGGCGTGGCAGACTCCTCCTCGAACCGGCGAGCCAGGAGCGACATGGCCCCCGAGAAGCTGCACTGGAAGCACCTGTACCCGGAAGTGATCACGAGCGGCTTGTGCACCGGCTGCGCGGCGTGCGTGATCGCCTGCCCGCACGACGTGATCGGCTACAAGCACGAGCAGGGCGGGTACCGCCCCTTCCACGTCGAAGAGGAGGCGGGCCCCGAGGGTTGCGTCCACGGCGACAAGGGCTGCACCCTCTGCACCCGCGCCTGCCCGCGCTTCCGTGCCTGGGAGACCGAGATCGACCAGTTCCTCTTCGGCCGGGAGCGGACGCCCGACGAGGTCGCCGGCATCACCAAGGACATCGTGCTCGCCAAGGCCGCCGACCCGGACCTCAACGAGACCGGTCAGGACGGCGGCCTCGTCTCGGCGCTGTTGATCTACGCGCTCGAGCACGACGTCATCGACTGCGCGCTGGTGAGCTACCTGGAGGGGGACGGCTCCGGCTGGAAGGCGGTCCCCGGCGTCGCCTGGAACCGGGAGGACGTCCTCCGCTCGGCCGGGAGCCGCTACACGTACTCGGCCAACACCCTCGCCTACAACGAGGCGGCCGAGGGCGGCGCCGAGAACATCGCCCTGGTCGGCATGAGCTGCCAGAGCTCGGCTCCCCCGGCGCTCAAGGTCCGCCGAGCGGGGAAGGTCGCGCGGCGCATCAGCCTCAACATCGGGCTGCTGTGCTCGAAGACCTTCGACGACAGCATCTTCGAGGACCTCTTCGAAGCCCGCTACGGGGTGGCGCGTCACCAGATCAAGAAGATGAACGTGAAGGGGCGGATGCAGATCTGGTGCCACGACGGTCGCTACGTCGAGGTGCCCCTCAAGGAGTGCCACCCCTACACGCGCGAGGGCTGCAAGATGTGCCCCGACTTCGCGGCCGAGCACGCCGACATCTCGACCGGCGGCATCGGGGCGTTCGACGAGTGGACGCTCACCCTGGTGCGCACCGACACGGGACGCGAGCTCATGGAGCGGATGGTCGCCGACGGGGTGATCGAGACCCGGCCCGGCGACGACGACCCGGGAGCCATCGACCTCCTGCGGAAGCTGGCCACGAAGCAGCGCAAGCGCTGGCCGGACTCCGCCGCCGTCGACGCGCCCGCCGCGCTTCCCTCGTAGGGCGACCACCGGGTCGAGCGGGGTGGGCGGCGCCCGGCGCAGCGTCGTCGCGGCGATCTCGGTGTCGACCGCGTGCGCGATGCCGGTGTTCCTCGTCGGCGCGCTCGCCGTCCAGGTGCGCGGCGACCTCGGCTTCTCCAAGGCGGCGCTCGGCCTGGCCCCCACCGTGTTCTTCACGGTCGGGGCCGTCGGGTCCGCGCTCGCCGGCCGCTTCGTGGAGCGGGTGGGCCCGCGACGCGGCATGCGCATCGGCGCGACGGGCGCGGCCGTCGCCATGGCCGGCACCGGCGCGGTGGCGGGCACGTGGCCGACCGTGCTCGCGTTCCTGGCCGTCGGCGGCCTCGCCAACGCGATCGCCCAGCCCGGCAGCAACCTCCTCCTGGCCCGCAGCGTCGCCGAGGCCCGACAGGGCACGGCGTTCGGGATCAAGCAGTCCGCGATCCCCACGGCGACGCTCCTGGGAGGCTTGGCCGTCCCGGCGGTGGCCCTCACCGTCGGATGGCGCTGGGCCTTCGCCGGCGGCGCCGCGTTCGCGCTGGCGACCACCGCGCTGGTCCCGGAGTCGGGCGAGATGCGATCGAACGCCGAGCCGGCGACCCTCGCCAAGGGGCGGACCGGCCCGCTGCTGCTGCTGGCGGCGGCGGCCGGTCTCGGGGCGGCGGCGGCCAACACGCTCGGCACCTTCCTCGTCGAGTCGTCGGTCGACGCGGGCGTCGCCGAGGGCAACGCCGGACTGCTCTTCGCCCTGGGGAGCGGCACCGGCCTGGCGATGCGCCTCGCGGTCGGCGCCCTCGCGGACCGCACCACGCGGCGTCACGAGTTCCGGGGCGTGGCGGCCATGCTCGTCGGCGGAAGCCTCGGCTACGGGCTCCTCGCGACCGGCCAGACCGCTCTCGTGGTCCCGGGCGCGATGCTCGCCTTCGGTCTCGGTTGGGGCTGGCCCGGGCTGTTCAACTACTCGGTGGTCTCCTGCCACCGGGACGCTCCGGCCGCCGCCACCGGGGTGACCCAGACCGGCGTGTACACGGGGGCGATGGTCGGCCCCGTGACCTTCGGCGTCCTCGTCGAGCAGACCTCGTTCTCGGTGGCCTGGCTGGCGTCGCTGGGCGCGTCGCTCGTGGCCGCGGTCGCGGTCGCCGCCGGCGCCCGGGTCCTGGAGCGACGCCTCGACGACGGGCTCGCCGCTCCCCCCGGGTAGCTCCCGTCAGATGACCGTGGGGTCGTCCCGGTCGGCGTCCATCGGCAACCCGGCCGCGTGCCAGGCCTGCGTGCCGCCTGCGAGGTTGACCGCGTCGTAGCCGGCCCGGTTCAACGCCGCGGTGACCTGTCCGGAGCGGCCCCCCGAGCGGCACACCGCCACGATCCGCCGGTCGTCAGGAAGCTCCTCCTGGCGCTCGTTCAGGCTCCCCATCGGGATGTGAACCGCCCCCTCGGCCCGCCCGGCTGCCCACTCGTCGGGCTCCCTGACGTCGAGCAGGAAGGCGCCCTCCTCGACGAGCGCGGCGGCCTCCTCGGGACCGACCTCCGGTATCTCTGAGCTCGTCGCTGCCATCCCACCAGTCTACGGACGCCGGCCGCGTGCCTCGACTGCCGAGCCGCGCCGAGCGCTCGCTGCGAGCCCACCCGGGGCACGCGAGCCCCTCAGCAGACGCGGCGGAGACGACCCGTCCGGACGTCGTAGACGAATCCCGCGACCTCGACGGCGCCGGCGAGGATCTCGGCCTCGCGCAGCGACTCCACGTCGCCGGTGAGCGTCTGCTCCTGGTCGTCGATGGTGAGGAACTCGAAGGGCACCTCCTCGACGCCGCGTCGGCTCGCGACGAGCTCGGCGAGCTCGGCGTCGGTCACGCCCGCCATGCCGCACTCCGTGTGCTGGACGACGGCGACCCGTTCGACACCGAGCAGCTCCACGCCCACGACGATCGACCGCACCGCGTCGCTCGTCACCCGGCCTCCGGCGTTGCGCACGACGTGGGCGTCGCCCAGGTGCGTGCCCGACATGGCGAGCGGATCGACGCGGACGTCCATGCACGTGACGATGGCGAGGCGCCGCGCGGGCCGGGGCCCGAGACCGGCATCGACGAAACCGGCCGCGTGCGCGTCGTTGCCCTGGAGGAGGTCATCGAACATCTCCAAATGGTGCCCGAAGAGCGCCGCCACGCGGGAACCGTCAGCCGGAGCGCGGGGGCGGCTCCGCCGCGACCCGCGAGGCCTGCGGCCAGGCTCGCGCCGTGGAACGCTCCGGAGCACGGAGCGGCGGCCTGCCGGTACCGTCGGGGACGTGATCTTCGCCGACCGCGCCGAAGCCGGGCGTCGCCTCGGCGACCGTCTGGAGCACCTGCGCGCGGGGCGCCCCGTGGTCGCAGCGCTCGTACGCGGCGGCGTCCCGGTCGCCGCCGAGGTCGCCGCAGGCCTCGGCGCGCCCCTCGAGGTGCTCGTGGTCCGCAAGGTCGGTGCGCCCGACAATCCGGAGTTCGGGATCGGAGCCGTCGGGGAGGACGGCCACGTCGTCGCCAACCCCCGAGCTCTCGAGATGACCCGCGTCGACACCGAACGGTTCCGCCGGCTCGCCGCGGCCGAGCTGCCGGAGGTCGACCGCCGGGTGCGCGCCTACCGGGGCGAGCGGCCGCGGGTGCCCTTCTCCGAGCGCACCGTGATCGTGGTCGACGACGGGCTCGCCACCGGGGCCAGCGCCAAGGCGGCCGTCGAGGTGGCGCGTGCCCTGGGAGCCGCGAAGGTCGTGCTCGCCGTCCCGGTCGGCCCGCCCGACTCGGTGCGAGAGCTCGAGCAGGTGGCCGACGAGGTCGTCTGCCTCGACGCGCCTCCGGATTTCCGGGCGGTCGGGTCGTGGTACCGCGACTTCACCCAGGTGGACGACGACGAGGTGATCCGGCTGCTCGACGAGGCGCACCGGCGAAATCTCTGAGCGCACCCCGCGCCGGCCTCGGGCCACGCTTCCGCACCCGAGCGGGCGCCCCTACGGGTTCGTCGGCGGCCCCCCTGGCCCCTCGCCGGGATCGTGCCACCGCGTCTCGATCACCCGTCCGTACCCGAATCGCTGGACGCCCGCACGGCGCTCGAACCGCCGCCGCACGAACCGGCGGAGACCGGAGCGCACGAAGGGGACCAGCAGCGCCAGCGCGACGGCGTCGGTGAGGAAGCCGGGTGTGAGCAGCAGCACCGCGGCCGCGAACACGAGGACGCCGTCGATCAGCTCCTTGCCCGGCACCTCTCCGGCATCGGTGCGCCGCTGCACCTCGCGCAGCACCCCGAGGCCCTGGCGCCGAGCGAGGAAGGCGCCGACGACGGAGATGCCGATCATGAGGAACAGCGTGTCGCCGATGCCGATCTCGCGGCCGACCGCGATGACGAGCGCCAGCTCGGCGAACGGCACCACGAAGAACAGCAGGGCGAGCAGCGCGACCACGACCGCCGATGGTACCCGGACCCGAACCGGGTCGGATCCCCGATGCCACGATGGGGGCATGCGCGTCGTCGCCTTCGTGACCGACCTGATGGACCGCTCCAAGATCGCGTCCGCCGAGTTCGCCTCCGATCCCGGCGCGGCGGCGGGCGCCGACGTGGTCGTCGTCGACCTCGGCGCGCACGCGTCGGTGGTCCGCGAGGTCCGCCGTCTCGCGCCCGGAGCCCGGATCGTGGCCTACGGCCGCCACACCTCGCCGGAGGTGCTGCGCCGGGCGGTCGACGACGGCGCCGACGAGGCGATGCCGCGGTCGCGGTTCTTCGCCGACGTCGGATCCGCCGTGCAGGGATCCGCCTGACCCGTACGACCCCGAGCACGCCCGCGCGGCTAGATCAGGGGCCAGGGGTAGGGGTAGTCGACACCCGGAAGGGGGAAGGTGCCCGCCTCGAGCAGCTTCCGGAGACGCCGGTCGGTGGCCTCGGCCTCCTCCGGACTCAGCAGCTCGGCGAGGCGGTCGGTCAGGTCCTCGTCGAGCGCACGACGGAGCCGGCACAGCCCGTCGACCACCTCGGCCGGGAGCCGCTGCTGCGCGTAGTCCCAGATCACCGTGCGCAGCTTGTCCTGCACGTGGAAGCTGACCCCGTGGTCGATCCCCCAGACGTGGTCGGCGGCGTCGCGGATGCAGTGGCCCGACTTCCGATCCGCGTTGTTGACGACGATGTCGAAGGCGGCGAACTGGCGGAACCGGTCCGGGAAGTCCTCCCGCAACTCCAGGAAGTGCTCGTCGGGATCGTGGTCGACGAAGAGCTGCACCATGCCCGGACCGAGTGGTCCGTCCCGCAGGACCGTTGGCGGCACGATCGCCCAGCCGAGCGCCTCCGAGACGGCGAAGCTCGCCGCCTCGCGCCGCGCGAGCGTGCCCGGTGGGAAGTCCCACAGCGGCCGCTCCCCCCGCTCGGGCTTGTAGATCACGAGCCGGTCGGTCTCGACGAGGCGGGCGAGGAACGTGGCGTTGGACGACCACGGCATGCGGTGGACCACCTCGACCTCGCCGCGCGCCAGCTCGGCGAGCGCCTCGGAGGAGTCACCGATCACCCCGTCCACGTCGGCTCAGTTCTTCGACGGGCAGTCGTGCCCGCCCGGGTCCACCGGAAGCTGGCACAGCGGGCAGGTCTTGCGGCCGGCGGCGACGGCCTCCGCGCCGCTCGCCGCGACGGCGCGCATCTGCGAACGGGTCGCGTACAGCCGCGCCACGTGACCGAGCTCGCCGACGTCGACCTCCTCGATGTCGGCCTCCTCGCCCTCCTCGGGGACGTCCTCGAAGAGCTCGAGGACCATGAGGTCGCGGCCCGGGTCGAAGCCGAGGCGCAGCATCCGGGCACGGAACAGCGGCTCGGGTCCCTCGTCGAGCGGTGGGACCTCCTCGCCCGCGGCCGCCGACTCCTCGGACTCCGGGTAGTGGGCCTCGATCTCGGCGAGGAGCTGGAGCACACGGGCCGAGAGCATGGCGACCTGCTCCTTCTCGACGAGCACGCTGAGGACCGCGTCGCCGTGCCCGGCTTGGATCAGGAACGTGCGCTGCCCCGGGTCGCCGACGGCGCCCGCCACGATGCGGTCGACGGGGTCGAACTCGATGGGGTCGCTCACGAGCCTGCCTTCCCGGCCCCGGCGGCACCGTCGCCGCCGCGCTCCGACTGCTCCGACCGCTCCGACTGCTCGGACTGCTCGGACTGCTCCGACCGCTCGGGTGACGGAGCGAGCACGTCGAGGGTGTCGGTGTCGTTCACGGACAGCACCACGGGCGCGCCCGACCCGAGCGCGACGGCGCTGACCGACGCCGGCGACACGACGAGGCGCTGGAACTGGTCGAGGTGCGATCCCGCGTAGTGGGACAGGACGGCCTTGAGCACGTCGGAGTGCGAGACCACCACGACGGTCTCGCCGCGGTGCGCGTCGGCGACGCCGTCGACCGCGTCCACCGCACGCGCCTGCATCCCCCGGATCGACTCCCCGCCCGGGAACGTCGCCCGTGAGGGCGCCGACTGCACCACCCCCCACAGGTCGGTCTTCGCCAGATCCGACAGCTTCTCGCCCGTCCAGTCGCCGTAGTCGGCCTCGACGACGCCGTCGAGGCGGCGCACGTCGACGCCGTGAGGCTCGGCGACCGCGGCAGCGGTCTGCCAGGTGCGCTCGATGGGGCTGCTGTAGACGGCCGCGATCGAGAACCGCGACAGGCGCTCGCCGAGCACCTTCGCCTGGCGTCGGCCCTCCTCGGAGAGGTCGATGCCGGGCTGGCGGCCCGAGAGCACCGAACCCGTCTCGCCGGTCACGGCGTGACGGACCAGCACCACCCGAGCGGTCTTCGGAGTCTCGTCTGCCATGGAGGTCAGGCTACCGGCGGGCGCGCGAGGCTCGGCTCGCGGCGGCGGTGCGCGAACATCCGCCCATGGCAGACGAACGACCGGTGGAGCTCGGGTCGCAGGGGCCGCCCGAGACGGTGCTCGACCCTCCCCCCGAGGAGGCACGAGCGGCGCTCGAGGAAGCCCTCTCGGCCCCCGAGGACCAACGCCAGGAGGCCATCGCCCGGGTCGCCGCCCGCTGGCCCCGCTACGTGGAGGCGTGGGCCAGCCTGGGCGAACACTCCCGCGGGATCAGCGCCTACGCGTACTACCGGGTGGGGTACCACCGCGGCCTCGACCAGCTCCGGCAGTCGGGCTGGCGGGGAAGCGGGTACGTGCGCTCCCGGCACCCCACCAACCGGGGCTTCCTCCGTGCCCTCGACGGGCTGCGAGCGATGGCGGAGGAGATCGGCGAGCTCGACGAGGCCGAGCGCTGCGCGGGCTTCCTCCGCCAACTCGACCCCGATCCCGAGAGGGACTCCGAGAGCCCGGACCGCTGAGACGGCGAGCCGAGCGCGTGTCCGAGGGATCCGACGCCTCGCCCGCGGTCGCCGGGGTCGGGCTGCGCGCCGCCGCCCGGCTCGTCGACGTCGTGCTCGTGATGGCGCCGGCCTGGCTGCTGCTCGCCCCGCTGCTGGTCACCGCCCTGGGCTCGAGTCCCGCCACGCTGCTGGCGGGCACCGCCCTCGCCTGGACCGTGACGATCGGCTACGAGACCCACCTGACGGCGGCCACCGGGCAGACGATCGGCAAGCGGGCCGTGGGCATCCGGGTGGTGACGATCGACGAGGCCCGGCCACCCACCGTGCGGGCCTCCTTCTCCCGAGCGGCGCTGCCGCCGCTCCTCGGGACGCTGTTCTGGGTCGGTTGGCTCGTCCCGTACCTCTGGGCGGTGTGGCGCTCCGACCGTCGAGGTCTGCACGACCTGCTCGCACGCACCCGCGTGGAACCGCTCGGGTGACCGAAGTCACCACGGTGCGCAGAGGTCCACGGACCTCGCGAACAGAAGTTCGGGACCGAGAGCGCTGCACCCGGCGGACCGATTGGTGACTCGGAGGCGAGGGTATGCCTACACTCGTGATCCGGATCGCACGCAACCGACCCACCCGAGGAGGTGATTCGAAGGCCGGACCCGGGCTGGCGTCCGTGTGACGTCGACCCGGCACCAGCCGTCGAATCCGCCCCGCGAACGACGCTTCCCGAGGGCTCCAGTGCCGCTCGCGAGCGCACCGTTTCCCACGACGACCGGACGAGAGTCCGGGAGCCGTGGGTGGGCGACGCCTGGTGACTTCCGCCTCGTCATCGTGAGTCGAACGACGAAGTCACCACTTGTCGATCCTCCACAGGCCGTGCAGATCCGTACGGCCGGCCCCGACGACGCCGCCGACGTGTGGCAGCTCGTCGAGGAGTCGGAGGCGCTCGACCTCAACTCCCCGTACGCGTACCTCCTCGGCTTCGACCACCACGGCCCCACCAGCGTGGTGGCCGAGGACGACGGGAGGGTCGTGGGCTTCGTGCTGTCCTACCGGCCGCCGCCGCGGCCCGAGTCGGTCTTCGTCTGGCAGGTCGGTGTGGCGGCGTCGCACCGACGGATGGGCCTCGGGCGCCGTCTGTTGCACGGCGTGCTCGACCGGGACGCGTGCGCGGACGTCCGCTACATGGAGGCGACGGTGACCCCCTCCAATGGGGCGTCGATGGCCCTGTTCCGGGGGATCGCCGAGGACTTCGAGACCGACTTCACCGTCGAACCGTGCTTCAGCGCCGACCAGTTCCCTCCGGGCGAGGGCCACGAGCCGGAAGACCTCGTCCGCATCGGACCGCTCCCACCCGGTCCCGACCGCTCCGCCACTGAACCGAAGGGTTGATCATGGACATCATCGAACACCTGGAATCGGAAGTCCGCTCCTACTGCCGCGGCTGGCCCACGACCTTCGCCAAGGCCTCCGGCTGGACGCTGTGGGACGAGGAGGGCAACGAGTACCTCGACTTCTTCGCGGGAGCGGGTTCGCTCAACTACGGGCACAACGACCCCAAGATGCGCGACGCGCTCGTCGACTACCTGATGTCCGACGGGATCGTGCACAGCCTGGACAAGAGCACCACCACGAAGAAGCGCTTCCTCGAGCGCTTCGAGGAGGTCGTCCTCAAACCTCGGGGGCTCGACCACAAGGTGATGTTCCCCGGCCCGACCGGCACCAACGCGGTGGAGGCCGCGCTGAAGCTCGCCCGGAAGGTGACGGGACGGGAGCGTGCCATCGGCTTCACCAACGCGTTCCACGGCATGACCCTGGGGTCGCTCTCGGTCACCGGGAACTCGATGAAGCGCGGGGGCGCCGGGCTCCTGCTCAGCTCCGCGGTGAGCATGCCCTACGACGGCTACATGGGCGAGGACACCGACACCATCGAGTACCTCCACCAGATGCTCGACGACGACGGCAGCGGCCTGGACCTGCCGGCCGGCGTGATCGTCGAGACCGTGCAGGCCGAAGGGGGGCTCTCCACGGCGAGCATCGAATGGCTCCAGCGCCTCGAGGAGCTCTGCCGCAACCACGACACGCTGCTGATCCTCGACGACATCCAGGCGGGTTGCGGCCGCACCGGGCCGTTCTTCAGCTTCGAGCGCGCCGGCATCGAACCCGACATGGTGACCCTGTCGAAGTCGCTGAGCGGCTTCGGTCTGCCGTTCGCGATCACGACGTTCAAGCGCGAGCTCGACGTCTGGGACCCGGGCGAGCACAACGGCACCTTCCGTGGGAACAACGCCGCCTTCGTCACCGCGACCGAGGCGCTGCGGTTCTGGCGGGACGACGAGCTGACCAAGGAGGTCGACGCCAAGGCGGCGACGGTCTCGGCGAAGCTCCACGAGATCGTCGACAAGTACCCCGATCTCGGCGGCGAGGTCCGAGGGCGCGGGCTCGTGCAGGGCATCGCGTGCGCCGACCCCTCGATCGTGCCCCACATCACCCGCGAGGCCTTCGAGCGCCGGCTGCTGATCGAGACCTCGGGGCCCGAGAGCGAGGTCGTGAAGCTCCTGCCCCCGCTGATCATCGACCACGGCGCCCTCGAGCAGGGTCTCGAGATCATCGACGAGGCGGTCGCCGCCGCCCTCGGCACGCGCGAGCCCGCGACGGCCGCGGGTTGACCGCCCCCGGCGACGACCGGATCAGGACGCCGAGGAGGACGAGCCGGTGATCGTACGCAAGCTGGAAGACCTGACCGGAGGGGACCGGGACGTCCACGCCCCGACCTTCAAGAGCCGCCGGTTCCTCCTGGCCCGGGACGGCATGGGGTTCTCGTTCCACGACACCCTGCTCTACGCGGGCTCGGTGACCGACATGTGGTACAAGCACCATCTCGAGTCCGTGTACTGCATCGAGGGCAAGGGCGAGCTCACCGACCGTGAGACCGGCGAGTCGTACACGATCGAGCCCGGCACCTTCTACGCGCTCGACGGGCACGAGCACCACACGCTCCGCGCCGTCACCGACCTGCGGATGATGTGCGTCTTCAACCCTCCGCTCACCGGCCAGGAGGTCCACGACGAGGAGGGTGTCTACCCCCTGCTCCTCGACGGGGACACTCCCGACGGCACCTCGGCTCAGGCCGGTCGCGGCTAGCCGAGCGGGCACGGTGAGGGGCACCGGGTTGGCTCGGGCGTGAGGGCTCTCGCGTAGAGTCCCGCTCGGCGAGACGACGGCGGCGTCACCCGCTCCGCCCTCCCGTCCGACCGGTGCGCTCCGCGGACGAGCGTCCGAAACCGGTCATCCACCGCACGACCGAGGAGGAACATTGACGCTCGAGACGTTCTGGCTCGACGGCGCGCAGTGGCTCGCCGTGCTCCGCATCGGCCTCGGCCTGTGGTGGCTCGAGAGCGTGCGGCACAAGAACATCGAGGCGTGGACGCAGCGCCACGCGGGGATCAACTGGGCCGCGAGCGTCGCCGAGGAGCACCGGTGGGGCTGGGTCGGCTCCGTGTTCGAGAAGGTGGTGCGGCCACGACCGCGGACCTTCACGGCCGTCGTGCTGCTCTCCGAGCTCGCCCTGGGCATCGGGTTGACCCTCGGGCTGCTGACCCCGATCGCGCTGATCGCCGGGATCCTCCTCAACCTCACCTACCTCCTGCTCATGATCCACGACTTCGCGGAGCAGGGGCAGAACGGCATGATGATCGTGATGGGAGCCGTCTGCTTCGGCGCCCAGGCGTGGCAGGAGTGGTCGGTGGACGAGCTCCTCGGCCTCTTCGGCACCTGAGCCACCTGAGGCAAGCAGCCGGTCAGACGGTGGTGTCGCTCGGTGAGGCCTGGCTGCGTGAGGCCTGGCTCCGTGAGGACTGAAGGCGCTCCAGGGTGGCCTCGGCCTCCGCGACGAAGCGGCGCACCAACTCGCCCGCGGGCACCAGCTCCTCGATGGCGCCGACGCCCTGTCCGGCCGGGTAGCACTCCCGGTCCGGGTCGATCCCCTCGGTGGTCTCGTCGCCGATCAGGTGCATCGCCCCCTCCTGGAACGACTTGGCCATCTGCATCGGGAACGCCTCGAGCTCGTCGGGATGCTCCTCGTAGTACCGGGTGTAGGCGTTGCGCACCGCGCGGAGGGTCTTGCCGGTGAACGCGCGGCTGACCACCGTCCCGTCCTCGCGGGTCTCGAGCAGCGTGTCCTTGTAGCCGCGCACCGTGCGCGCCTCGGGTGTGGCGACGAACCGGGTGCCGACCCAGATCCCGTCCGCGCCCAGCGCCAGGGCCGCCGCCAGGTGGCGCCCGTCGCTGACCCCGCCGGCCGCCACCACCGGGACCCGGTCACCGACCGCGTCGACGATCTGGGGCACCAGCGGGAAGGTGGCCACCGCTCCGGTGTGCCCACCCGCCTCGGTGCCCTGGGCGACCACGATGTCGCAGCCCGCCTCGACGGCCTCGACCGCGTGGCGCACCTTGCCGCACATGTTCACCACCAGGACGGAGCGCTCGTGGCAGAGCTCGATCACGTCGCGGGGGACGCCGAGGCCGGCGACGAAGACGGTGGCGCCCCCGTCGATCACCTGTTCGACCCGCGGCAGCATCTCGCCGGGCATGGCGGTCAGGAGGTCGACACCGAAGGGACGGTCGGTGAGCTCGCGCACCCTGGCCATCTCGTCGACCATCTGGTCGTCGGACATCGTCGCCGCCCCGAGGGTGCCGAAACCGCCCGCGTCGGAGACGGCCGCGCAGAGGGCGTGGTAGGCGACGCCCCCCATCCCGGCGAGCATCACGGGGTGGTCGACGCCGAGGACGTCGGTCAGACGTGTGCGCATGGGCGTTCTCCTCCGTGGTCGAAGTCGCCGGCCCTCACCGGGATCGCCGGGCCCTCACGGCGTCAGCAGAGCACGGGGACGCGGGGGTCGGGCTCCCGGGACCCGAACTCGACGTGGGCCAGGCCGTCGCTCGTGTACCGCTCGAGGGAACCGTCGGGGCGCTCGAGCTCGAGCGCGCACCGGGCGATCTCCGAGTTGGCGCACCAGGCCTGCGCTCCGTCGGGATCCTCGTAGGTGACCTGGGCCATCTCGTCGAGCTCGGCTTCCAGCACCGCCCGCACCCGCACCTTCGAGGTCCGGCCCCGCATCTCCCACCGCGGGCTCTCCACCCGCGAGCGGGCGGCGAACACCCAGGGGAAGGCGTTCGCCGGGATCGGCTCTCCCGCCACCTCGGCGAACAGCAGCGTGGCGCCGACGGGCGCCTCCCGCCTGGAGCCGAGCAGCGGCACGGCGTGGACGGCCTCGATCAGCACGTCGTCGCGGCGCTCCCCGTCGCGGTCGACGAACGCGTTGCAGTGGCCCCAGGCCCAACGCCCCGCGTGCTGGCGACCCCACAGGTGGGTCTGGGAGCCGAGCGCGCCGTCGAGCTCCACGGTCTCGCCTCCGACGCGCACGGAGCCGCGGAACGACGCGTCGACGGTGGGCGAGACCACGCGGGTGGAGGGCAGGCGGCTGCGCCCGGGCCAGGCGGGGATGTGCCACAGCGCGGTCTCGGAGGGGTCCCAGTGCAGGTCCCACTCGAGGTCGTCGAGGGCGCCGACGGCCCTGCCGTGCTCGAGCACGGCCTCCCCGACGTGCATGGCGCCCTTCGGGGGCCAGACGAGCGGGACGGTGCGCTTCCCGCCGACGGCCGCCTCGCCGGGAGTGAACGCGAAGCCCCACAGCTCGGCCACCGGCTCGAGGGCCGGGTCCTCGGGCACCTCGAAGGTGTAGCGGAACCAGAAGCCCCGGCGACTCCGCGGGTCCGACATCGTGAGGTACCAGGCCTCGTAGTGCCCCCGCGCCTCGCCGTCCCAGCGGGAGGCGTTCGCGCCCACCGACGGGCGCAACACCTGCATGCTCACCGGCCGTCACCTCCCGGAACCGGCGCGCCGAGCGGAGGCCGCGACCGCGACCGGCCCGTGCGACGGGCTGCGCGTCCGCGGCGACCTCGTCGGACCACGACCGTTGTTGATTCGTCGATCAGTTTAGGTGACTCCCTCGGCGACCGCCATGGCGAGCGCCATGATCGAGATCTGCGGGTTGACCTCGGGGCACGACGGCAGCGCGCACGCGTCGGCGACCCAGACACCCTCGACCCCGCGGAGACGACCGGTCTCGTCGACGGGGAAGCGCTCCGGGTCGGATCCCGCCCGGAGCGTTCCAGTCGGATGGAAGGCCGCGAGGTGGAGGTCGCGTGGATCGGCGGTGGCGAGGGCTCCGGCCAGCTCGGCCTCCGAGCGCACCGTCGGATGGCCGGGAAGACCCGGGTGCACCTCGGTGGCTCCCGCGGCGAAGGCGATCCGTCCCATGAGGCCGACCGCCTCGAGCAGTCGGGCACCGTCCCGGCGCGACACGTCGTAGCGGATCGTCGCCCGCCGCGAGCCGAGGACACGCCCGACCGGCTCGTCGGCGACCATCGCGCCCACGCTCGCCACGTGGTCGGCGGTGTCGAGCGCCTCGACCAGCGAACGGCCGAAGCCCGGGAACCCGATCGAGCCCATGCCCGGCGGCGTCGAGGTCGCCTCGACCAGGATCCCGCTCCGGTCGTGGTGCTCGTCGACGCCGGCGCTCTGGAGGACGCCCTCCCAGGGAACGACCGGCTCCTCCATGCGGCCCATCACCCCCACGGCCGGATGGACGGCCAGGTTGCGTCCCGTCTCCGGGTGGCCTCCGAGGCCGCTGCGGCGCAGCAGCGTCGGCGACTCGGTGGCGCCGGCCGCCAGCACCACCCGGTCCGCGTCGATCCGCATCTCCGATCCGTCGCCGCGGCGCACGAGGACGCCTCGGACCGCCCCGGACTCGTGGACGAGGCGATCGACCCGGGCCTCGGAGACGATCCGTGCACCGGCATCGCACGCCTGGGGGAGCGCGTTGAGGTGCACCCCCAGCTTCGCGTTCACCGGGCAGCCGATGGCGCTCTGGCAGCAACCGAGGCACGGGTCGCCGTTGTGGTCGAGGGGGCCGCACCGCCAACCGAGCGCCTCGGCGCCGTCGAGGCACAGCTCGCCGTTCCGTCCCATCACCTCGAGGGGGACCGGCGCCACCGAGAGGGTCTTCCAGGCGTCGTCGAGGTGCCGGCCGAAGTCCGCGGGATCCGCCAGCGACAGACCGGCCTCGTCGCGCCAGCGCCGCAGGACCCGCTCCGGCGTGCGGTAGCAGGTCCCGGAGTTCACGAGCGTGGTGCCACCGACCCCACGGCCGATCGGCAGCGCCACCGGCGGTCGACCGAGCGCGACGGTCGCCCCGGCGTCCCGGTACAGGTCGGCGTATCGCTCCACCGGCCGTGCGCCGCGCAGCTCCTCGATCCCGTGACGACGACCCTCCTCGACGACCACGACCTCCAGGCCCGCCCGGGCGAGCGTGCGAGCCGCGAACGCGCCTCCGGCACCGGAGCCGACCACGACGACGTCGCACGAGGAGCGGGTCGGCCACCAGGTGGCGGGGGTGACGTCGAGCGGCGCGTCCGGGCGCACCGGCTCCACCGACTGCCACCGGGTCAGCAGCTCGTCCGCGTAGCGCTCGCCGCCGGCGACGAGCAGCACCACCGCCTTGAGCCCCTCGAGGGCGTGGCGGCCCCCGGGGCGTCCGGCGAGGCGCGCCAGCACGCGCTCGCGACCCCGTGGGTCGTGTCGGGACAGCGAGCGCCCGCTCGTGAGCGCGGAGAGGAGGCTCACCGCGGCGACCCCGGAGCGCAACGCCTGGCGGGGCGGACCGGGCAGGCGCGCCGCGTAGGCCTCGACCGCGCCGGCCACCTCGGCCGGGTCGGGGCCACCGGCCTCCGGTGGCAGGAGGGCCGCGCAGAGCCCTCGCAGGCCCGGGATCCGGAACGTCGTCGCTGCTCGCACGGCCCCGTACTATCGCAGGAGGAGCACCCGATGCGCGAGCGGCGCGCTCGCGGCCGGCGCGCTCGCGGCCTGCGTGCTGTCGCGCCACGTCGAGCTGTCACCCATGTCCCGCGAGAGGAGACGCGCTCGCGGCCGGCCCTCCGACGCATAGGTTCGCGGTCGTGATCGACCACCACTCGGCGATCGAGCGCCTCGTCCTCGAGTGCGCACGACGCATCGACACCGGCGACCTCGTCGGTGTGGCCGCCCTCTTCGAGCGCGGCACCCTCCGGACCGTCGACGGCGACGAGGTCGTCGCCCACACGGGGCCCACCGAGGTCCGCTCGTTCCTCGAGTCGGCGGTGCTGCTCCACGAGGACGGGACACCCTCGACCAAGCACCTCGTCACCAACATGGTCGTCGACCTCGACCACGGGGAGGTGACCGCCGGGGCGAGCTCGTACTTCACCGTGCTCCAGGCCCGCCCCGAGCTCCCACTCCAGGTGATCGCGGCGGGACGCTACGAGGACCGCTTCGAGCGCGTCCGCGCGCAGTGGCGCTTCACGGACCGGCTCATCCGCACGGATCTGGTGGGGGACCTGAGCCGGCACCTCGCCACCGACCCTCCCGGGCCGCGACGGCCCTGACGGAGCCGCCGGGGCCGACGCCTCGCTCGTGCTGTGACCAGAAACCTTTGCATCCTGTCACGCCGGCCAAGAACGCCGCTGGCTTCGCCTACGGCTGCGTCCTCGTCCTCGACGCAGCTTCAGCTGCGCCTTCGTCCTGCGTCCTTGCCAGCGGCGCCCCTGGCTCGCCGTGAACAGGGCAGAAGTTCCTGGACACAGCACTAGGGTGCGGACCGGCTACGACTCGCGGGGAGGAGCGGTGGCCGGAGGCACCCACACCATCGAGGCGCTCGCGGACTGGGCGGCCGAGCTGCGCGCGACGGACGTCCCCGACGACGTCCTCGAGCTCGGCCGGGCCCAGCGCCGCTCCGTGCTGGCAGCCGTGGCGGCGGCCGGCGGCGACGGCGCCACCACCCGGGTGGTCGACGCCGTCGAGCGGTGGGCCGGCGAGGGTCCCGTGCCGCTCCTCGGGCGGGAGCGCCGCGTCGACCTCGAAGCCGCGGTGTACGCGGCCGCCGCGGCCTCGGTGGCGCTCGACTTCGACGACTACCTGTGCTTCGGGCACACCGGACACTCGGCGGCGCTGACACCGATGCTGGCCGCCGCCGAGACCGGGAGCGGAGGGACCGAGCAGCTCACGGCGCAGATCGCCGCCGACGAGATCGAGGCGCGCCTCGGCGGGGCGATCCTCCTCGGACCGATGAACGGCCAGCTCTGGGCGTACATCCACGCCGCCGGCGCCGCGATCGCCTACGGGCGCACGATGGGGCTCCCGAAGGGGCGTCTGGCCCACGCGCTGGCGATCGCGCTGGCGCACCCGACCCGCGCGACGGTCCCCGGGTTCATGGCTCCCGACACGAAGCTGCTCGTCGCGGCCGAACCCACCGCGGCCGGGGTGCGAGCGGCCCGGCTCGCGGAGGCGGGCGTGACCGGTCCGCTCGACGCCCTCGACCACCCGCGGGGCGCCCTCGAGGCGCTCTCCTACGCGCCCCTGCGCGAGGTGCTCGGTGGCCTGGGGACGGGCTGGGCCACCAGGACGCTGTCGGTGAAGCCCTACCCGGGCTGCGCGTACGTCGACACCACGGTCGACGCGCTCTCCGAGATCCTCGACGGAGACCCCGCGATCGAGGCCGGAACGGTCGACGAGGTCACCGTCGAGGGCGGCACGCTCACCTGTGGGATGGACGCCCTCTCGGAGCCCTACACGACCGCCCTCGACCCGCCCACCCCGGTGACCGTCACCTTCTCGGTCCCCTGGAACGTGGCGATCGTCCTGCTCGCCGGCCGGCTGACGGAGCAGGAAACCCGACCGGAGTGGCTCGCCGAGCACGCCGACGAGCTCCGCACCCTCGCCCGCCGGGTCCGGCTCCGCCACGACACCTCCCTCACCGCGGAGACCGGCGCCGCGTTCGCGCCGCTGCTCCCGGTCCGCGCCGTCGTCCGCGAGGTGGGGCCGCGGCGGCTGCTGTCCGCCCTGCGGGAGGTCCGCGCCGAGCACCCGTCGGGGATCGGGATCGGCGACGTCCCCGGCCTGCTGCGCGCCGCCCGCGAGGCCCGCCGCTCCGTGACCGGCCCCGGCCCGCCCGACGGCGACGGCGACGGCGACGGCGACGGCGACGGCGACGGCGACGGCGACGGATGGTGGCGGCCCGAGGCCCTGGAGGGCTTCCGCGTCACCTTCCCCTCCCGGGTCGTGGTCCGCACCCGCGACGGGACGCGACGCACGAGCACCGTCGCGGTGCCCCGCGGCGGAGCCGGCAACGCGGCGGCACCACCCGGGGACGCCGCCCGCGACAAGCTGGCTCGCTGCGGGCCCGCCCTGTGGGGCGAGGACGGCACGGCCCGCATCGACGAGGCGGTGGCGACCGACGACGACGAGCTGCACACGCTGTTGCACCACGAGACCTCGGAGCGCCCATGAGCTTCCTCTACGACCCTCCCCTGCTCGCGGCCACCGGCTACGCCATCGGACGCAAGGCGACCGACCCGCGCGCCGAGCGCGGAGCCGAGGCGGCCACCCTCGCCACGTTCCTGGTGGTCTCGGTCGCCCTCTACCGCAACGACGAGTGGACGCGGCCGATGTGGCGGCTGTTCCGTGCGCGCGACGGTCGCGACTGGATGCTCAACTCCGGGATCACCAACCACGACGAGACGCGCCCGACCGAGGCGACCCACCGGGTCGCCGCCACGATCTTCACCCTCTACCCGCTGGTCCTGCGCTGGGGGGTGCGCCGGGGCCGCCGGGCGCGTGGCGCCAGAGCGGGCCGGTCTCGACGCCTGCGCCGCTCCGGGCGCCGGCGGGGGAGTTGACCGGCTCCCGCCGCTCCTGCACGCTGATCGACGAGGACACGAGAGCCATCACCGCTCCGTCGAGCCACACGGGGGAGAGGAGCACCATGAACCCGACGACCGGCACGGATGCCGGCGCGATCATCGAGTCACGCAACCCCGCCACCGGCGAGCTGGTCGGCACGGTGCCCGACATGGGCGACGGCGAGGTCCGCCAGGCCGTCCAGCAGGCGCGGGCGGCGTCGCGCGACTGGGCCGCCACCAGCGTCGAGGACCGGATGGAGCACCTCCTCTCGGTGCGCGAGCGGATGCTGGAGCGGGTCGACGACCTCGTCGACCTGATCTGCGCCGAGACGGGCAAGACCCGCACCGAGGCGCTCTTCTCCGAGATCACCGTCACGGCCGAGCTCATCGCCCACTACGCCAAGCGCGCCCCGAAGGTCCTCGCCCCCCGGAAGGTCTCGACGGGCGCCTTCAAGAGCAAGCAGGCCGTCAAGTACCACGAGCCCTACGGGGTGGTCGGGGTCATCTCGCCGTGGAACTACCCGTTCACCCTGGCGATGGCGCCCGTGGTCACCGCGCTCGCGGCGGGCAACACCGTGGTGCTCAAACCGAGCGAGGTGACCCCGCTCGTCGGTGAGGCGGCCGGGGCGCTCTTCGCCGACGCGGCGGAGCACCGCGACGTCGTCCAGGTGGCGACCGGAGGCGGCGGGACCGGGCACGCGCTCGTGACCGGCGGCGTCGACAAGATCTCGTTCACCGGCTCGGTCGCCACCGGCCGCAAGATCATGGAGGCCGCCGCGGCGACGCTCACCCCCGTGCTCCTCGAGCTCGGCGGCAAGGATCCGATGGTGGTCTGCGAGGACGCCGACCTCGACCGGGCGGCGGGCGCCGCGGTCTGGGGCTCCATGTTCAACGCCGGTCAGACGTGCATCTCGATCGAGCGCGTGTACGTGCCCGAAGCGCTCCACGACGAGTTCGTCGAGAAGGTGCTGGAGCGGGCGCGGAAGGTGGAGGTGGGCACGGACATCGGGTCGATGACCTTTCCCCCGCAGGTCGACATCGTCGAGGGCCAGCTCGCCGACGCCGTCGAGAAGGGGGCCGGGATCCTTCTCGGGGGACGACGGGCCGAGGGGGACGGGCTCCAGTTCGAGCCGACCGTGGTCACCGGCGTGAACCACGACATGGCGCTGATGACCGAGGAGACCTTCGGGCCGGTGCTCCCGATCATGAAGGTGAAGGACGGCGAGGAGGCGATGCGGCTCGCCAACGACACGCGCTACGGTCTCGACTCCTCGGTGTTTACCGCATCGAAGGAGCGGGGCGCGGAGCTCTCCGCCCGCATGCGGGCCGGGAGCGTGTGCGTCAACGACGCGCTCGTCAACTACGGGCTGCCCGCGTTGCCCTTCGGCGGCTACGGGGAGTCGGGGTTCGGCCGGGCCCACGGCGACGAGGGGCTCCTGGAGATGTCGAGGGTGAAGGCGGTGGCTCGCGACCGGATCGGCGCCAAGAGGGAGCCGACCTGGTTCCCTCCGCCGCGCGCCTACGAGATCGTCAAGCGTCTGGTGCACCTGCGCCACCGCCGCGGCGTCGTCGGGAAGGTCCGCGGGGTGCTCGGCCGCTGACGCACCCCGACCCCACGTGGGCCGGGCCCGGTCTCAGACGCCGGCGGCGCCGGTCGGCAACGAGATCACGTCGGCGGGGAGCCGCTGGGATGTCTGCGCACGGCGTTCCACCGAGCGGAGGAACTCGCGTCCCGCCGGGTCGTGACGGAGCCGGTGCAGTTGCGTGCCCGGCCGGGCGATCATCCAGGAGTGCCCACCGCGCACCCAGGACACCCTGGTGCCGGTGACGCGCTCGAACTCCCGGGCGGTCCGACGCGGCGTGATCCGGTCGAAGCGCCCCCAGAGGGGGTAGAGCGGGATGGCCGAGTCGCGCCCCACCTGCCGGGCCTCGGCGGTGAGGTCGGAGGCGAAGAGCAGCGCCGCGACCGGGAGCACGTCGGCGAAGCCGTCGAGGTTGCGCCGGGCGTCGGGGACGATCCCGCGCAGCGTGGAGCGCACGCGGCCGACGACGAAGTCGGGGACGTCCGCGGCGACCGCGGCGGCGAGGTCGACGACGCCGGCGAGGTCGGACGACACCGGTGCGAGGGTGCGGGCGAGGATGCTCCGGCGCTCCTTCCAGGAGGTGGTCGCGGCGCCGTCGCGGTAGACGACGCCGAGGGTGCGATCGGGGTGGTCGTGCGCGAGCTGGACGGCGACCGCCCCGCCCATGGAGTGGCCGAGGATCACGGCCGGCTCGGCGCCGAGGGCTTCGAGCAACCCGGCGACGCTGCGGGCGAGCCCGCGCATCGAGAGCTCGTCCCACGGGAGCGGCTCGCTGCCCCCGAAGCCGGGCAGGTTCGGGTTGACGACACGCCACCCGAGCGCCCCGGCGAGGCGCGCCGACTCGCGCCAGTACATGCGACCGCCGGCGAGATAGCCGTGCAGGTTGACGGCCCACACCTGCGGGGGACCGTCGTCGAAGCGGGAGCGGGGGTTGTCGGAGATCGCGTAGTGGATCGCCCGGCCGTCGACCTCGACGGCACCCGGCACCATCTGGACCTTGCGGCCTTCCGCCATCGTCTCGCCGCTCCCTCCTGCCGGCGGTGCCGCCCGCTCGTTCTCGGCGACTCGTCCGCTTGATCGGCAGTTTCGCGGCCTCCATGAGCGATCTCGCGGACCCTGCGGCCTCGATCGCACGGCTTCGCGAAGCTCGCGTGGAATGTGTGAGTGTGGTGCAGTCGTATTGACTGCACCACACTCACACATTCGTCAGTCCCTCCCGACACCCTCGACCCGGTAGCGGGGTGGGCCGCCCTCCACACGGATCCGCGCGCCGACCAGCTCGACCCCGGCGAGGTCGTCGAGCTCCTCGCGGTCCACCCCGACCACCACTCGGCGGCCGTCGTCGAGGGTGGCGACGACCGGGGCGGCCTGCACCCCGCCTCCGCGGTCGTAGACGACGGTCGCGGCGTCGACGGTGGCGGCCACCGGGTCGTCCACCTCGGCGACGACCTCACGGGCCGAGGCGTCGATCTCGCGTTGGCGCGCCGAGGTGTCACCCACCTCGAAGCCCCCGTCGGGCGGTGCGTCGCCGTACACGCCGACCGAGTGCTTGGTCATGAACCACCCGAGTCCGCTCACCAGCCCGCGGCCACCGCGCTCGCGCAGCTCGTCCACCATCGAGGCGACCGCGTGGGTGGTGTAGTCGTTGCCCGGGCCGCCGAAGTAGGGCAGCCCCCCGGTGACCGTGAAGCCGCGCTCGTCGTCGACCGCGAGGCCGAGCTCGGCGGCGGCGATCTCCACCGCGCACGGGAAGCACGAGTACAGGTCGAGCGCGCGGAGCTCGCCCACACCGGTGCTCGCCGCGTCGAGCGCGGCGCCGGTCGCCGCGCGGATCCCCGGCGAGGCCCCGAGGTCCGGACGTTCGGAGAGGAACCACACGTCGGAGGCGTCGGCTCCCGAGTGGACGAAGACGGCGCCCTCCGCGACGCCGAGCTCCCGCGCCGTCGCCAGCGAGGTGACGACGACCGCCGCCGCCTGGTCCACCACGATGAAGGCGCTCATCCGCTTCGTGTACGGCTCGGCGACGAGTCGGTTCTCGGGAGTCGGTTCGGCGATGGTGCGGGCGTCGAGCTCCTCGCGGAACCAGGCGAAGGGGTTCCGGGCCGCGACCCGGGTGAACGGCGCCAGCAGCGCGCCCAGCGCCTCGCGGTGCTCGGCGAAGGAGCGCCCGGCGCGCCGTGCGAGGACGCTCTCGAAGAGCGGGTAGACGTGGGCGGGTGCCATCAGGCCGGCCGCCAGCTCGGGCCCGGAGAGACCCACCCGATCGTCGCCGACCACCTCGTCGGCCTTCGCCTTCGCCTCCGCGTCGGCCTCGGCGCCCAGCTCGGGGCGCACCTGCTGCGAGCGCACCGTCTCGCCGCCGGCGATCAGCGTCGTGGGGCCGTCGCCGCGTGCGATCCCCGCAGCGGCACGGGTGACCAGCCACTGCGGTGTGTTCCCACCGATGGTGGTCGTCTCGGTGTGCCGGGGCTCGAGGCCGAGACGCCGGGCCAGGACGCCTGCCGGGGCGTTGCCACCGCCGTTGAGGATGTTGACCACCGACACCCGTCCGACGCTGCGCTCGATCCCCGAGGCCTCCCCGAGGGCACGCCGCGCCGCGGTCTCCACGAGGCGGAGGGGAGCCACCGGCTCGTCGCCCTCGGGCTCGCCTTCCCGGTCGCTCCCACCCGGGCGGGCCACGGCCTGGCCCACGCCGACGACGACGGGGGTGCGCTCCGGGTCCATGTGGGTGCTCCTCGTGCGCGATCCGCTTCCCCGAGCCGCGAGCGGGCCCGGGTGTCGGACCGGCAGCGTACGAGCTTGTTGACTCACGGGTCAACGAAGAGGCCCGCGCCTCCCGCCTTCCGGCGGTGCGCTGCGCTCACCGGCCGACGGCCGTCCTCACCCGGTCCGCTCTATGCTGCCCGCCGTGGACTGGCCGTCGTTGCAGGAGGAGATCGCGGAGCTCGGTGAGCTCGTCGCGGAGATGCTGCGCGACGCGCCGGAGCCGGCTCGCAGCGTGCGCGGCTCCGAGTGGACGGTCGCGGAGCTCGGCGCCCACCTCGTCGACGTCGCACGCCGCAACGTCGGCTTCTCCCGGCACCCGCAGCCGTCGCCGCTCCCCGACGAGGGCGGCCTCCACGACGGCATGGCCTCGACCAACGAGCGGAGGCTCCGCGAGGGCGTCACCGAGCGCGACCCCGACAAGCTGGCGGCGATGCTCGTCGCCGAGAACGAGAACGTCCTCGAGGCCTACGGGCCCGACGGGGAACGGACGGTGTTCTGGTACGACGTCGAGATGACCGAGCGCGCGCTCGCGGGGATCTGGTTGGGCGAGCTGCTCGTCCACGGCCTCGACCTGGCGCGCACCTTCGGACGCCCGTGGCCGATCTCCGCCGACCAGGCCGTCGCGGTGTTCGAGGGCCTCGCGCCGGCGTTCCCGCGGGCGGTCGACCGTGACGTCGCCCGGTCGGTCCCCGGCGTCTACCACCTCCGCCTGCGCGGCGAGGGCGACCACACCTTCGAGGTCGGCGACGACGGCTCGCTGCGCGTCGAGGCCGGCGAGCCGGAGCGTGCCGACGTCCACGTCTCCGCCGACCCGGTCGCCTTCCTCCTCGTGGGCTACGGCCGCGCCGGGCGCTGGGGGGCGATCCTCCGGGGACGCATCGTGGCCTGGGGACGCAAGCCCTGGCTGGCGTTGCGCTTCGCCGACCTCCTGGAGCGCCCGTGACGCCGCACGTGCACCCCGAGGACGCCGATGGCAGGCCGGGGGCGGCGCCGTCTCGTCAACTCCGGGGGCGGAGACCCTCCATCACCATCGACACCACGAGCTCGGCGAGCTCGGAGGCCGACAGCCCGTCGTCGGTGCGCAGCCGCCGGTAGGCGAGCTGCCCGACGAGCGCCGCGAACGAGAACGCGACGACCCGCGGCGGTACGGCACGGATCGTCCCCTCGTGCTGGCCCGCTCCGATGGTGGCCTCGATGTCGTCGATGAAGCCTTCGTAGATCCGCACGAGGTGCGCCTCGAAGCGGCCACCGAGCGCGTACGAGTCGCGGAACAGCAGCCGGGTCGACTCCGGGTCCTCCTCGAAGTGCTCGAAGGTGGCCTGCACCGCGGCCCGCAGCACCCACCCGAGGTCGGTGGAGCCGGTCGCCGCCACGGCACCGACGATCTCCTCCCGCAGCGCCGCCTCCCCCTCGTCCATGAGGGCGTCGAAGAGCTCCTCCTTGGAGTCGAAGTACCAGTAGACGGTGCCGTAGGACACCCCGGCCGACCGGGCGACCTCGGCGACGGTGGTGGCCGTGTAGCCGTGCTCGGAGAACACCGCCTTCGCGGCGGCGAGGATGGCGCGACGGCGCTGCGCCTTGTCCTCGTCGCTCACCGCCCGGCGCAGCTCGCGCGCCTGCCCCGCGGTCGTGCTCACCTCGGCCTCCCACTTTCAGATCGACCGGTCAGTCAGGAATACTACGGACGTGATCAGCCTGGACCTGCCCCCCGAGGCGGAGCGCTTCCGCGAGGACACCCGCCGGTGGCTCGACGAGCACCCCGCTCCCTCCGGTGACGAGCTCGCCGAAGCCGGCTACGTGGCGCCGCACTGGCCCCGGCCCTGGGGTCGCGACGCCTCGCCGGTGGAGCAGCTCGCGATCGACGAGGTCCTCCGCGAGCGGGGGGTCTCGCGACCCGTGAACCCGATCGGCATCGGATGGGCGGGCCCCACGCTCCTCCACGCGGGCACCGCCGAGCAGCAGGAGCGCTACCTCCCCGGTATCCTCTCGGGACGCGAGCTGTGGTGCCAGCTCTTCTCCGAACCGGACGCCGGCTCCGACCTCGCCGGGCTGAGGACCCGAGCCGAGCGCGACGGCGACGAGTGGGTCGTGAGCGGCCGCAAGATCTGGACCTCGCTCGCCCAGTTCTCCCGCTACGGGATCCTGATCGCGCGCACCGACCCGTCGAAGCCCAAGCACCGAGGGATCACCTACTTCGTGTGCCCGATGGACGCGGAGGGCGTCGAGGTGCACCCGATCACCGAGATGACCGGCGAGGCGAGCTTCAACGAGGTCTTCCTCGACGACGTGCGGATCCCCGCGGGCAACGTCGTGGGCGAGGTCGACCGGGGATGGGAGCTCGCCAGGGTCACCCTCGCCAACGAGCGGGTGAGCCTCTCCTCGGGAGGGGCCATCTGGGGGATGGGCCCCGACGCCGACGACTTCCTCGACACGGTCCGCGACGCCGGGGCGGTCACCGACCCCGTCACCCGCCAGCGGGTGGTGGAGGTGTGGAGCGAGGGTCAGGTCCTCCAGATGCTCCGGGCCCGCCTCGTCGCCGCGGCGGTGGTCGGGAAGCAGCCGGGTCCCGAGGCGTCGATCCGCAAGGTCCTCGCCGACGGTCACGGCCAGCGCCTCTTCCGCGTCGCCCGCGACCTCGCCGGCGCTCACGGCCTGCTGCGCAGCGCCGGTCCCCCGGGCAGCGACCCGGGTCCGTGGACCCGCGGCTTCTACTTCTCGCCGGCCCTCACGATCGGGGGCGGGACGACCCAGGTGCAGAAGGGCATCCTCGGCGAGCGGGTCCTCGGCCTCCCCCGCGAGCCGGAGGCCACCGCGAAGGACTCCGGCTGAGCCGTCAGAGCCGCCCGAGCCGCTCGAGCCGGGTCAGGTCGTGTCGCGCTCGCGCTCCGCGCGCTTCTCGAGGAAACGCCGGAAGCCGGCCGCGTTGGAGTGGACGCCGTTGAGGGTCTCGAGCTTCTCGCGGTGCTCGTCGGCGACGTCGGTGAGCGCGTCGGCGAAGCGCTCCTCGAACGCGGCGGCGATGTCGCGGCCGTCCTTCCACGCCTCGAACGCCACCTCGTACCAGCGCGTGAGCGTCTCCTCGGCCTCCTCGAGGATCGTGCCGGCGTCGGGGACGAGGCCGTAGTGCGCCAGCGCGATCTCGGTGGGCCGGCGCTTCGCGAACCGCTCCAGCGACCGCAGCGCTTGGTCGAGGTCGAAGTCGGGCGGCGGGGTGGCGGGCCGCAGGACCCCGGCGTCGGGAAGCCGGACCCCGACGGCATCGCCCACGAAGAGCACCCCGGAGTCGGAGTCGTGGAATCCCAGGTGGTGCTTGGCGTGACCCGGTGAGTCGACGGCGGTGAGCTCGCGGTTCGGCGCGACCGAGACGGTCTCGCCCTCGCCCAGGGCCCGGATGCGTCCCTGCTCCGTCGGCTCGAGCCGCCCGTAGAGCGAGTCGAGCAGCGGCCCGTAGACCTGGGCGGCGGACGCGACGAGGCGCTCCGGGTCGGCGAGGTGCCGAGCGCCGCGCTCGTGGACGTAGACGGTCGCCTTCGGGAACGCCGCGGCGAGGTCTCCCACCCCGCCGGCGTGGTCGAGGTGGATGTGGGTCACCGCGATCCCGGCGAGGTCGTCGGCCCCGATGCCGAGCTCCTCGAGCGCCGCCTTCACCGTGGGCACCGAGGTCTGGCTCCCGGTCTCGACCAACACCGGCTCGGGGCCCTCGACCAGGAACCCGGCCGTGACCCGCTCCCAGTCACCCAGCCGCGTGTCGATCTGGACCACGCCGTCGGCGATGCGTTCGAAGGTCACCGCACCTCCTCGTCGAGTGAGCGTCTCCCCGGCATCCTACCGACGCGGCACAACAACCCGTTCCGGGACCCGTCGGGGACGCCGCGCCCACTCCCGGCCGTCGCCTGTCGCGTCGCGGTTCCGTCGCCGGTGGCAGCGCTCGTCGCGTCGCCCCCAGCGGCCTCCGCAGGTCCCCCACTCCGGCGGTGACGGTGGTCACAATGGGTGGACGGCGTGGAGGTGAGCTGTGCAGCGAGGGTTCGGGTTCGACGAGACACCGACACCCGGATGCGAGGCTCCGCGACCGGAACCGGGAGCCCGCGTCTGATGGCACCCCGCGTCGACCGCCGAGCGCCCGGCGACGCGGCCTCCCCTTCGGTGCTGGCCGACCTCACCGACATCGAGGCGCCGCCCCCCGGCTGGCTCGAGGCTCCCGACCTCGCCTCACCGGCTCCCCCCGCGACCTGGTCGCCCCCCACCCCGAGCAGCACGCGTCCCCGGGCGCGCGCCCACCGGACGGTGTCCCCGGGCGCGCGCCTCCCCCGCGTGCTCACCGACCTGCGCGTCCGGCGGATCGGAGCCGCCCTCCTCGCCGCCGTCCTCCTCACAGCCGCCGCCCTCACCTTCGTCGACGGCAGCGGTGAGCGGGAGGTCGACATGCCGCAGACGGCGCCCGCCGCCGCCGTCGACCTCGACGGGGGCACGGCTCGTGTCGCTCGCGCCGACTTCCCGCTCGTCGACGTGTACGCGCATCCCGACGATCGGGTGGCGGTCTCGACGCTCGAGCACCCCACGCCCCGGGGAGCGCCGCTCCTCTTCCTCGTGGAGAGCACGTGGGAGGACTGGCTGGAGGTGCGTCTGCCCGGGTCACCCCCGGGTCGGACCGGGTGGATCAGGGCCGAGCACGTGGTCGTGTCCGAGCGCGAGTCACGGGTCGTCGTCGACCTCGCCACCCGGCTCGTGCTCGTCGAGGTGCCGGGCGACACCGTGCTGCGGGTCCCCGCCGCGGTGGGGCGCTCGGACGCGCCCGAGCCGGGCCTCACGTACGTGACCGAGAGCGTGGCGCTCGCCGACACCGACCACCGCTACGGGTCGCACGCCCTGCTGCTCGCCGGCTACCCGAACGGGGCCGACGACCTCTTCCGCGGGAGCGGGCTCGTGGCGATCCACGGCGTCGACGACCCCGCGGCCCTGGGCCAGATCACACGGGGCTCGGTCGGTCTGGCCGAGGCGGATCTCCAGCGGCTGCACGAGCTGGCGCCCCCGGGGACACCGGTCGAGGTCGTCGCGGCCGACGGGAGCTGAGCCTGCTCACCGGCGAGCCGTCACGAGCTCGGCTCCGGGGTGATCCCGTGCCCGCGCTGCTGGCGGCGGTGCGCCAGCTCGACCATCACACCGGTGAACGACAGCAGGAGCGCCAGCGATCCCATGGCCTTGACCAGCGGGTCGAGCTCCCCGTCGGATCCGGGGAAGCCGATGGGCGCGGCGAGCTCCGTGCCACCGACCGCGGCGTGCTCCGCACTGCCGCTGCTCGCGTGCCGGATCCAGGTGTCCGCACCGGAGTGACCCAGGAGGGAGTGGTACGGCTGCGCCTGACCACCGGACGCCCCCCGCCGTGACTCGCGGCGCTCGACGAGCGGGTCGTGGATCGAGGTGCCCTGCCGTGCCGGAGCGCCGACCGTTCCGCCGTCGGTCTCCGAGCTCGGGCCGGCCCCGTCGGGACCCTGGGTACCGGTCGGGCCGTCGGGGCCGTCGGGGCCGTCGGGTCCTTCCGGATCGTCGGGGTCGAGCGGGAGCTCGCCCCAGACGCTCGCGACGACCGAGGAGAGCAGGCGGACGACCTCGGTGTCCTCGATGGCGGCGACGGTCGAGTCGACGTCGGCGTCCGAGGTGTCGCCGGTCGCGGACGCGGGTGCAGTCGCGGGCGGAGAAGCGGCCGGCGCGGGGTCGTCGTCGGGAACCGGAGCGGAGGTCGGCTCGCCGTCCACCTCGGGAACGGCGACCTCGTCGGCCTCGTCGGTCTCGTCGGTGCCGTCGCCGTCGAGAGCACCGACGGTGTCGGTGGCGCCGTCGGTGGCGCCGTCGGTGGCGTCGGTGCCGTCGGAATCGACCGTGTCACCGGTATCGACGGTCGCGTCGTCGACGGTCTCGGTGTCGGTGTCGGTGTCGGTGCCGGTGAGTGTGGAGTCCGTGTCCTCGGTCGTGGTCTCGACGGTCTCCTCGACCGTCGCCGTCCCGTCGTCGACCTGCGCCGCGGCGATCCCGGAGGGAACCGCCACGACCATTCCGAGGCTCACCAAGAGAGCTCCAGCCTTCGTGCGCATCTCGTCTCCTCGCTCTGCTACCCGTGGTCACCTTCTTCCAGGGAGACCACGCGGATCCCTGGTCAGCACGACACAAGGAGCGCGAGGGACATCACGGACAGTGACACCCGGATGGCTCGTTCCGGGGCGAGTCTTGCGCTCGGGGTGGTCGGGTGTGCGCGCGCTCGGGATGCTCGCCGAGCTGGCGCGGCGCGGGGGTCGCCTTTGGGTCGGCCGGGGCGCGCCGCGTAACCTGCGGCGGACCCCCGCGCACCAAGGAGTCCCGATGCCGCTGGAGCAGGCCGAACACGCGTTGCTGGACGAGCACCGTCCGCTCACCAAGGACGAGGTCCTCGACGTCGCCCGTCTGCCGCTCGACGACCTCCCCGACCTGGTCGCGCTCGCCCACCGCGTCCGCCTCGCCCGCCAGGGCGCGGCGGTCGAGCTCGAGAGCCTGATCAACGCCAAGTCGGGTGCCTGCGCGGAGGACTGTGCGTTCTGCTCGCAGTCGGCCCACTTCGAGACCGGCGTCGACGTGTTCCCGTTCCTCGACCTCGACGAGGTCGTCGGCGCCGCCCGCGACACCAAGGCCGCGGGCGCGACCCAGTTCTGCATCGTGGTGGCGGTGCGCGGCCCCTCGGAGCGCCTCATGGACCGGGTGATCGAGGCGGTCGACGCCGTGCACGAGGAGACCGGCCTCGAGGTGGCCTGCTCGCTCGGCCTCCTCGACCGGTCCCAGGCCGAGCGGCTGGCCGAGCACGGCGTGCGCCGCTACAACCACAACCTGGAGGCGCCACGGGCGGTCTTCCCCCGCATCTGCACCACCCACAGCTACGACGACCGGGTCGCCACCGCGCTGCTCGCCAAGGAGACCGGCATGGAGCTGTGCTGCGGCGGGATCATGGGCATGGGCGAGACCCTGGAGCAGCGGGTCGACTTCGCGTTCGAGCTCGCCGAGCTCGAACCGTGCGAGGTGCCGGTGAACTTCCTCGACCCGAGGCCGGGCACCCCCCTCGCCGACGTGCAGCCGCTCACGGCGCGCGAGGCCCTCCAGTCGATCGCCCTGTTCCGCCTCGTGATGCCCTCGGCGTGGATCCGCCTCGCCGGAGGCCGGGAGCTGGTCCTCGGCGAGCTCCAGGCCATGGGGCTCTACGCCGGCGCCAACGCCCTCATCGTCGGCAACTACCTCACCACCACCGGGCGCGACGCCTCCGACGACGTGGCGCTCCTCGAGAGCCTCGGCATGCCGGTGGCCGACGGCCCCGGCGAGGGGCGGTACGTGGTCGGGGCGGACGGCACCCACGCGCTCCCGGCGCGGCCCGCCTCTCCCGCGCCAACCCCCGGCCGCAAGCGGATCCCGTTGGAGGTCGAGCCGTCCTGACGGCGCGCGTCGCGCCCTCACGTTCGCGAGACGCGTGAACCGGGTACGGCGACGTCAAGATGTGACCCGCCCCGGTCGAACACAGGGACGTGCCCCCGGTGACCTTCGAGATCCCCAAGCTCCGGTCGATGGCACGCCACGCCCTCCCCAACGTCCTCGAGGGCACGCTCGTCCCCCTCGGACTGTTCTACGCCTCGATGTGGACGCTGGGGGTCTGGGGTGCGCTCGGCGTCGCCCTCGCCTGGTCGTACGGCGCGGTCCTGGTGCGCGCCGTCCGGCGCCACCGGATCTCGGGGCTGCTGCTGCTCGGCGTGCTGGGTCTCACGGCGCGCACGGTCATCGCCATGGCGAGCGGCAGCGTCTTCGTCTACTTCCTCCAGCCGTCGTTGGGCACCGTGGCCGTGGCCGGGGTGTTCCTGCTCTCGGTCCCCGCCGGCCGGCCGCTGGCCGAGAAGCTGGCGCACGACTTCTGTCCGATCCCCGAAGCCTTCGCCAGCCACCCGAAGGTGCGCTCGTTCTTCGCCCGCGTCTCGGTGCTGTGGGGGCTCGTGTTCCTCGCCAACGCGGGGACGACCATCTGGCTGCTGCTCAGCCAGTCCCTCGGCGTGTACCTGCTGGCCAAGACGGTGGTCTCCGCCGGCCTCACCGGTGGGGCGATCGCGTTCTCGACCTGGTGGTTCCTCCGGTCGATGCGTGCCCACGGCATCCCCGTCACCCGAAGCGCCGTCTGAGGCCCGCCGTCGCTTCCGGCGCGGACACGGCTCCTCGATCTCCCTCTGACCGCGGGAGAGCCGAGCCCCTGGTGAGACCCCACCCGGCTCGCTTCGAGAGTCGCTCGCCGGGTCAGGCGGCGCTGACCGGGTCGGGCACCGCGCAGTAGGCGCCGTCCGAGAAGCCGCTGGGTCGCACCCCGAGCGCCTGGTTGGCTCGGGCGCGCTGGTTCTCCCACGCGATCACCGCCGCCAGCTCGGCCCGCTGGGCCGGCGTGAAGGCCGCCTCCAACCGGGCCCGGAGCTCGTCGGACACCACCGCCGGGTTGCGCGTCACGGCCTCCGCGTACTCGAGGACGGTCCGCTGCTCCTCGGTGAACGCGTCGCTGTCGCGGTAGCGGTGCAGCTCCCGGAGCTGCGTCTCGGTCACGCCGTGACCACGGGCCAGCGCCGAGCCGATGTCGAGGCAGTACTCGCACGCGACGATCGCGGCCACCTCCAGCTCGGCGAGTAGCTTGAGTCCCGGGTCGACCCGGGCGGAGGTCGCGACGGCGGTCTCGAAGACGGCGGTGCCGGCGACGAGCTGCGGTCGGCGCGCCATGGCGCGGAGCCAGTCGGTGCGGTTCCGCCGCGCTCGGGCCAGCACCCGCACGGTCTCGACGATCTGGCGGATCACGTTCACTGCTCGACCTCCTCGTGCTGCTGGTGCTCCTGGTGCCCCCGGTGCCCCTGGTGCTCACCGCGTGCTCCGCGTTCGCTGCCTGCTCTGCGCACGCTCCGCTCGTCTTGGCGGAGCACGGCGACGGCGAGGAGGACCGACACGGCGACGACGGCGATCAGCAGGCCCGCGTTCTGGACGTTCTGGGAGCTCGACAGGCCCGGCGCGTGGTTCAGCGTGTGGTAGGCGGCGTGGGGCACCGTGAAGGCGGCGGAGGCGACGATCCCGAGGAGCACCGATCGCCGGTCCGCGAGCCAGGCGGCACCGAGGAGCACGACCCCGGAGGCGAGCAGGCCCGCTCCGGCGTCGCCGGCGAGGTGCGCGTTGAAGGGAGGCTCGGCCGCCACCAGCCGCGGGTCCCACCCGGGGAAGTGCTCGAACCAGTGCTCGGGAGCGGCGACCGCCCAGAGGCCCGCCACCGCGTTCGGCGCGCCGAGGACGACGAGCACGACGCGCACCCAGGTGGGGACGCCGGGTCGTATCGGGGGCGTGTCCGCTCGGGTCATGCGCGCTCTCCTCCGCGAACCGCCATCCTGTCACGCTCCGCCGCCATGCCGCTCGCCGGCGTCGCGGAGGAGCGGGCGTCCACGACGGCCCACCCCGGCCCGCTCAGTCGGCGGCGGTCTCGAGGGCCGGAGCTGCCGGAGCCTCCTGCGAGGCAGCCCGGCGCCGCAGCGCGATCGCCGCGGCCACGGCGAGCCCCAGCACGGCGGCGACACCGAGCCACACCGCCGGACCCACGCGGCCCACCGCCTCCAGCGCGCGGTCTCCCACCAGCACGACGAAGACCGTCGCCGGGACGATCCCCGCGGCCGTGCCCAGCACGAACTGGCGCCAACGGACCCTCGAGACGCCAAAGAGCCAGTCGGCCTGCGGTGGCAGGTAGGTGAACAGACGGACGAGGAACACCGTCACCAGGGCCCGGGACGCGATCCAGTCGTCGACCCGCAGCCAACGGTTGGAGAGCTTCGACTCGACCCAGTCGCGACCCAGCCAGCGGGCCGCCCAGAAGCCGGCCTGCGTGCCGATCATCCCGCCGATCCACGACAGGGCGACGGCCAGCGGAGCGGGCCACACCAGCCCGGCGACGAAGACCAACGCGATCGAGGGGAGCCCGACCGGATGGGTGAGCGAGAACGCCACGACGAACAGCACCGGCCCCCACGCGCCGGACTCGGTGAGCAGCTCGCGGGCACGGTCCTCGTCGGTGAGCGGCTCGGTCAGCCCCAGGACCTGGACCGTCACCGCGGCGGTGAGGATCGCCACGGCGAGGAGCAGCCGGTACCGCCGAGCGGGACGCTTCACACCGCGGGACGGTAGCCGACCGGCTCGGGCGCCGGAGGCGCGCCCGAACGGGAGATGACCCGGGTGCCGGGCTCTGGCAGCATGACGCCGACTCCCGCGCCACGACCAGCCGGATCCTCGAGAGGACCTCGAAGAGCACATGGCCGACACCGCACGCCCGAGAGCCCTGGTGACCGCGCCGCTGCGGGGACCGGGCCTCGAACGGCTCCGGGGGCTCTGCGACGTCGTCCTCGATCCCTGGATCGACCACGCACCGCTGCGCGTCTACGACGCCGAGCAGCTCGCGGCGCGCATCCGAGCCGAGGAGGCCGACGTCGTCGTCTGCGAGGTGGACGAGTGCAGCGGGCCCGTCCTCGACACCCCGTTGCGGGCCGTCGGCTCGACCCGCGGCGATCCCACCAACGTCGACCTCGCCGGCGCCACCGCCCGCGGCATCCCCGTGCTGCGTGCGCCGGGGCGCAACGCGGAGGCCGTCGCCGAGCTGACGGTAGCGCTGCTCCTCGCGGTGACCCGTCGCCTCCTCCCCGCCGACGCCGACCTGCGAGCCGGTCGGGTGTTCGAGGGAGGCACCGTCCCCTACCAGCGCTACCGCGCCTGGCAGCTCGCCGGGCGGACCGCCGGACTCGTCGGTCTCGGCGCGGTCGGGCGCGCCACGAGATGGCGCCTCGAGGGCCTGGGAATGACGGTGCTCGCCCACGACCCCCACCGGGACGACGCGCCCCACGGCCTCGACGAGCTGCTCGCCCGCTCCGACGTCGTCTCGGTGCACGCGCCCGCGACCCCCGAGACCCAGGGGATGTTCGCCGCGGAGCAGTTCGACGCCATGCGCGACGGCGCCGTCTACCTCAACACGGCGCGGGCATCCCTCCACGACCTCGACGCCCTCACCCGAGCCCTCGAGTCGGGCAAGCTGTCGGGAGCCGGTCTCGACCACTTCGAAGGCGAGATGCTGCCCACCGACCACCCGCTGACACGCATGGACACCGTGGTGCTCACCCCCCACATCGGTGGCGCCACCTACGACACCGAGATCGACCACAGCCGGTCGATCGCGGACGGCCTCGCCGCGCTGCTCGACGGCCGCCGACCCGAGAACCTGGCGAACCCGGAGGTGTTCGATGCCCGACCGTGACGCGGCGGAAGCGAAGGGCGCCGTGCTCGAGACAAGCCGGCGGCTCGAAGCCAAGGGCCTCGTCGAGGGCACCTCAGGCAACGTCTCCGCCCGCATGCCGGACGGCACCGTGTGCATCACTCCCTCGTCGGTGCCCTACGAGACCATGACCCTCGACGACCTCGTCGTCGTCGACCTCGACGGTGCGGTCGTCGGAGGGAGCCGGGCACCCTCCTCCGAGCAGGACCTCCACCTCGCCAACTACCGGGCCTTCGAGGAGATCGGCGGCGTCATCCACTCCCACCCGGTCCACGCCACGATGTTCGCGCTCGTGCACGAGCCGATCCCCGCCGCCATCGAGGAGTTCGTCGTCCACGTCGGCGGGGACGTCCGCTGCTGTCCGTACCGCACCACGGGCACTCCGGCGCTGGCCGACGAGGTCGTCGCCAACCTGGAGGACCGCAGCGCCGTCCTCCTCGCCAACCACGGGATGGTCTCGGTCGGCGCAACCCCCGAGCAGGCGCTCCACACCGCCGCCGTGGTCGAGCGCACGGCCCGGATCGTCTGGGGCGCCCGGATGCTCGGGAGGGTCGCGGCCATCCCCCGGGAGGTCAACGACGACTTCGCCGGCGTCTACCGCTTCGTCCGGGAGCACCCGTGACAGAGCACCCGGCGGAGCACCGCTTCGTCCGGGAGCACCCGTGACGGGTCCCGCCAGGAGTTCCGGTGACCCGTGTCGAACTGCTCCACGAGTTCCCCCGACCGGACCGAGCCCGCACCGCAGCCCGAACCGAGGGGAGACATGTCGATCCTGATCTGGGCGCGGCGCAGCCTCCTCGCCGCCGCCACCGCCCTCCTCGTGGTCACCCTCGTGGCCCCCGCCGGCGTCGACGCCCGCGAGGATCCCGACGCCGGCCGGCCTCCCGTGTTCCGTGCCGGCGCCTTCACCACCGCGGTCCAGGTCGCGCTCGACACCGACCCCCAGACCTTCGTCGCCGAGCTCGTGCGCATGGATCTCCCCCACGGGTCGGCCGAGTTCGCCCAGGGCAACAGCTCCACGGCCCGCGCGGCGAGCCTGTACCCTGGCGTCGGGTTCACACAGGGGCCGTTCCTCGCCTGGAACCAGGTGTGCACCAACGGGTTCCCCTGCGAGGAGTTCCCCGGCATCCCTCCCGAGTACCCGCTCATGGCGACGGCCCAGTACCCCACGAGACCCGACGCCGAAGCCCGGTTCCGGCCGCCCTTCGAGCAGGACTCCCACGCCCTGCGCGCCTCGTTCGGCGAGCCGGACGGCCCGCTGTCGGGCCGTGTCCACGACGTCCGCGCCCACGCCGGCCGCGACCACGTCTCGACGACCGCCGTGGTCGGAGACCTCCGCTTCCTACCCGTCGCCGGCACGCCGGGGACGGCGGCCGGTGGCTCCACTCCCGGCGGGCTCGACGAGCCCGGGCACACGAGCGAGCCGGCCGCAGATCGGGCCCCCGTCCTCCTCGCGGCGGACGAGCTGGTGTCGAGGACGCGCCTCGAGTTCGACGGCGACGTGCTCGTCTCCCGAGCCGAGTCGCTGCTCACGGGGGTGTCGCTCTTCGGTGGTGCCGTCGAGATCGAGGAGATCCACGCCACGGCCACGTCGCGCTCCGACGGCGACGGTGCCCTCGAGGGCGATCCGCACGTCACGGTCTCGGGTGTGACGGTCGGCGGCACGCCGGCCGCCGTCACCGAGGAGGGGCTCGTCGTCGCCGACCGACCCTGCGTCGTCGAGCTGCCCGCGGCCGGGCGGGTCTGCGCCACCGACCAGGGACTGCTCAACTCGCTCGGCGCCGGCGCGGAGCAGCTCTTCGGCGCCGGCGGCACCGACGTCCGCCTCGTCCGGACCTCGCAGGACACCAGCGGCGGCACCCGCAGCGAGGCCGGCGCCAGCGCGCTCCTGGTCGACTTCACCGTCGACGCCTCCGGCTTCCCCTCCGGGACGGCCGTGGAGGGATCGCTCGCCCTCGGGATCGCCGGCGCGTCCTCGTTCGTGGGCACCACCGGTCCCGGATCCCTCTCCATCGACACGGGAGGGTTCGAGGGCACCGGCGGCACCGGTGGCACACACGGCACGGGCGGAACGAGCGAGGCGGCCACCGTCGCCGGGGCCACCGCCGCCTCGGACGACCCCGCCGCGGGGGGAGGGTTCCCCGGCGACGGCTTCGCGTCGGGTACCACCGGGGGGAGCGCAGGCGGCGCCGCCACCGGCGCGCCAGCCCTCGCGGGGCCGAGCCGCACCGGGCCCGCCTCCACACGACCGGCGGCCTTCCCCCTCGAGGCGCTCGACGCGGTGGCCGCCAACCGCGTCGAGGCGCTCTACGCCGCGTGGGCCCTGGCGGTCGTCGGCCTCGCGCTCGGCTCACGGGCCCGCCCGCTGCGGCTGGGCTCGAGCAGGTGACCCGGACCGCGCCGGAGCGGCCCCCGAGACCGGACACGCGGAGGAGACCGGACACGCGGAGGAGACCGGACACGCCGAGGAGAGCAGAGGGAGACGTGGACGACGGAGCGGAGCTGCGCAGCGAGGACCCCGAGCGCCAGGAGCTGCCCGACGGGAAGCTGTTCTGGCGCTGGGCGGCGCGCTCGACCCGGCCCTACGTCGGATGGGTGCTCATGGCGCTCGGCGCCGTCGCGATCGCGCTGGGCTGGTACGGCGTGTCGGGGGAGTCGCTGGTCGCCAAGCAGCTCCCGTTCCTGATCTCCGGCGGCATCACGGGGATGGTGCTCGTCGCGGTCGGCGCCTTCTTCCTCGGCACCGAGGACCTGCGACGCCAGCTCGCCCGCCTCGACACCGTCGAGCGGCAGGTCGCCGAGCTCCACGCGGTGCTGCTCAGCCGTGCGGACACCGCCGAGGGGGATCGCCCGGACGACGGCTCGAGCGGGCGCTCCCGCGGCCGTGTCGACCACGGCGAGCCACTCGTGGCCCTCGGCTCGGGAAGCAGCTACCACCGGCCGGGCTGCCAGATGGTGGCGGGCAAGCGCGACGTCGAGGCGGTGACGCCCCGGACGATCTCCCGCCGCGCCCTCCGGCCGTGCAGCCTCTGCGACCCCGAACCGGCGACGACCTGAGCGGCTCGCGTGTTCTACGGCCAGCTCGTCGTCACCGGGGTCGCCCAGGGGGCCATCCTGTCGCTGGCGGCGATGGGGCTCGTGCTCACGTACCGCTCCACGGGGGTCTTCAACTTCGCCCACGGCGCCATCGGAGTCCTCGTCGCGTACGTCTTCTTCCAGCTCAACGCGCAGTGGGGTGTCCCGGTCGTCCTCGCCGGCGTCGTCGCCGTCCTCGTCGTGGCTCCGGCCATCGGCCTCGCCCTGGAGCGGGTCGTGTTCCGCCCCCTCCAGCGGATCGGCGCCACCACCACCGAGAAGCTGGTGGCGACGCTCGGGGTGTTCGTCCTGCTCGTGGGCCTCGTCGTCGCCGTCTGGGGCCGCACCACGCGGGTGGGGCCCGAGCTGATCCCCGCCCGGGGCATGGACCTGGTCGCCGGCGTCCGCCTCGGATGGGACCAGCTCGGGATCATCCTGCTGGTCGTGGGGATCTCGGCGGGCCTCTGGTTGCTGTTCCGTCGCACGTACCTCGGCACCGAGATCCGCGCCGTCGTCGACCAGCCCGAGCTCGCCGAGCTCGCCGCGGTCGACACCAACCGCGTCGCGGGCATCGCCTGGGCGATGGGCGCCACCCTCGCCGGGCTCGCCGGCGTGTTCCTGGCCTCGGCGAGCCTCGACCCGTTCCGCCTCAACCTCGTGCTCATCGAGGTCTTCTCGCTCGCCGTCGTCGGCCGGCTCACCAGCCTGCCGATGGCCGTCGGCGCCGGCATCCTCGTCCTCGGCGTCGGCGACGCGCTGCTCGGTCCCGTGCACCTCTTCGGCGGCGAGGGCACGCTCGGGGTCACCTTCGAGCAGATCAAGCCGAACCTCTCGGTGATCCTGCTCTTCACCGCGCTGCTCGTCTACAAGCGCCTCGACATCGTGGGCTCGGCCGCGGAGCGGGTCCAGCGCCTCGCCGGCGGCGCCCGGAGGAGCTCCCCGGCCCGGACGCTCGCGACCGCCGCGACCGTCGGCGCGGGCCTCGTGGTGCTCCCCGGCTTCCTCGACGTCGACGGCCTGGAGCGGGCCCACCAGTTCCTGGCCTTCTCGATCATCTTCGCCTCGATCGTGGCCGTCACCGGCTTCAGCGGCCACATCACCCTCGGCCAGGCCGGCTTCGCCGGGCTCGGCGCGTGGGCATCCGCGCGCTTCGGTGCCCTCACCGGCCTCCCCGTCGTGCTCACCACCGTCCTCGGCGGCCTGACGGCGCTCGTCGCGGGACTGCTCGCGGGCTGGCCGGCCCTCAAGCGCAAGGGGCTCTTCCTGGCGTTGACCACGCTGGCCCTCGCGCTGCTGATCTTCCAGGTGGTGCTCCAGAACCTCCAGCTCGCCGGCGGCTTCAACGGGCTGCGGGTGACGCGGCCGTCCCTGGGGGGCTTCGCCCTGGACGGGCCAGTGGCCTTCTACTACTACGAGCTCGCGTGGGTCGGGCTGATGTTCCTCTTCGCCCGCAACCTCCGCAGCGGACGGCTGGGGCGCGCGCTGGGCGCCATGCGCGACTCCGAGGACGGCTCGCGCGCGGTGGGCCTCGACCTGCGCGCCTACAAGCTGCTCGTCTTCGGGGCCAGTGCCTTCATGGCGGGGATCGGCGGGACGCTGCTCACCCAGCAGGCCGAGGTGTTCACGGCCCGGGGCCAGTTCTTCCCCCTCAACAACCTGTTCTGGTTCGCCGTCGTCGTCGTGGCGGGCGTCACCTCGCTCGCCGGCGCCGTGCTCGGCGCGTTCCTCTGGGTGATGCTCGACGTGCTGCTCGACACCAACGGCGTCTCCCAGCTCGTCGTCGGAGCCGGGGCGCTGCTCCTCGGACGCCTCCCCGGCGGCAACCTGACGGGGATGCTGCGCCTCGCCGGCGAGGCGCTCTCCGCGCGGGCCCGTCGCGGCCTCGCCGCCGCGCAGCGCGAGCAGGCCGAGCGCGCGCGACCCGAGCCGTCGCCGGAGGAGCTCTACGTCCCGAGCCGGTTCGCCGTCGAGGCGCTGCGCGGGGACGGGGCGCGCTCCCGCCCACGCCGCCAGGAGGCGGGATCGCCATGACGACCCTGCGAGCCTCGGAGCTCACCAAGCGCTTCGGCGGGCTGACCGCCGTCGACCACGTGGACCTCGAGATCGCGCCGGGGCGGATCACCTCGCTCATCGGCCCCAACGGCGCCGGGAAGACGACCTGCTTCGACTGCCTGACCGGCTTCCTCGAACCCGACGCCGGGACCGTGCTCCTCGGCGACGACGACATCACCCGCCTCGAGGCGCACGAGCGGGCCCGCCGGGGCATCGGGCGCACCTTCCAGCGCCTCGAGGTCTTCGCCGGCCTCAGCGTGTACGAGAACCTCCAGGTGGCGGCCGAGGCGAGCAGACCCGGACACACCGTCCGCGACGTGTTCCGGCTCCGCCACGACGACGATCCCGCGGTGGCAGCCCGGGTCGAGGAGGTCCTCGAGCGCCTCGAGCTCCGTGCGCTCGCGCAGCGGACGGCCGGTGACCTGCCGACCGGCACGCTCCGACTCGTGGAGCTCGGCCGTGCGCTCTGCTCCGACCCGAGCGTGCTGCTGCTCGACGAGATCGCTGCCGGCCTCGACGAGACGGAGACCGCGAGCCTCGGCCGGCTCCTGCGCGACCTGGCCGAGGCCGGGACGGGCATCCTGCTCGTCGACCACGACATCGACTTGGTCCTCGAAGTCTCCGAGCACGTCCACGTGATGGACTTCGGCCGGATCATCGCCGAAGGTCGCCCCGAGGAGGTCGTCGCCGACCCCGCGGTGCGGGCCGCGTACATCGGGACCGCGGAGGGAGCCGGGGAGGTGCACGGTGCCGCCGCTGCTCGCGATTGAGGGTGTCAGCTCCGGATACGGCCGCGTGCAGGTCCTCCACGAGCTCTCCCTCGGCGTGCCGGAGGGACAGGTCGTGGCGGTGCTCGGCCCGAACGGCGTGGGCAAGACCACCCTGCTGCGGACGATCTCCGGGACGCTCCCGGTCCGGCAGGGCACGATCCGCCTCGACGGGGAGCGCCTCGACGGCCGCAGCCCCCACGAGATCGCCCGGCGGGGCGTCACCCACGTCCCCGAGGGTCGCGGCGTCTTCCCCGGCCTGAGCGTGCGCGACAACCTCGACGTCGCCGCCCACGCCGCCCGCGACCGCGACCCGGCCACCCGCGGCGAGCGGATCGACCGTGTGCTCGAGATGTTCCCCCGCCTCGGGGAGCGCCTCTCGCAGCTCGCGGGGACCCTCTCGGGAGGCGAGCGGCAGATGCTGGCCCTCGGCCGGGCGTTCCTCGCCGAGCCCCGCGTCCTGCTCCTCGACGAGATCTCCATGGGCCTCGGGCCGATGATCGTCGACGAGCTCTTCGAGCGGGTGGCGCAGCTCAAGGAGGAGGGCCGCACCGTCGTGCTCGTCGAGCAGTACCTCACCTTCGCGCTCGGCCTCGCCGACCTCTGCTACGTGATGGGCAAGGGCCGCGTCACCTTCGCGGGGGAACCCGCGGAGCTCGTCGAGTCCGGCGCGATCGAGAGCGCCTACCTGGGATCGGATCGCGCCAGTCGCTCCGGCCACCCCGGCCGCTCGGGCTCCTGAGAACCTCCGCGACGTGACCGGAACGCTCAGCCGGTGCTGCCGTCGTCGACGGGCGTGTAGGGGAAGTACTCGGCGGGTCGCCGGCAGTGGAAGGTGCCCTCGACCCGGGAGACGAACGAGCCCGCGGCCTCGTCCCACTGCATGACCGAGAAGCAGACCTCGGCGCGGGTCTCCCACGGCCGGTCGTCCGGGTTCCAGTAGAACTGCCCGGGCGCCATCAGCCCGCCGAGCGTCTCGCTGCCGTCCTGGGCGTCGAGCCACTCCATCAACCCTTCGCGGGTCACCTCGGCGCCCATCGACTCGATCCCCTTCACGAGCAGCTCGGCGCCCGCCCATCCCTCGACGACCCACTGGTGCAGGTCGGCGTCGGGCAGGTACCGCTCGAGCGCCCGGTGGATCTCCGCGATGCGGGGGTGGTCGGTGTTCCCGTACGGCACCGAGAACACCGACGCGTACACGGACTCGCGGCACGGGGAGCTGAAGTCCTCGACGCCCTGGCCGGCGCCCTGCACCGTGGCGACGGCGGCTCGCACCCGGAAGTCGAGGCGGTCCATCGACTGGCACAGCTTCTGGAACCCGGCGATGTCGATCGCGTGCCACAGCGCCTGCGCGCCCTGCTGGCGCATGTTCACGACGTCGGTGTCCCAATTGGGGTTCGCTGGGTTGCGGCCCTGCCCGCCGTTGGGCGTGTACACCACCTCGATGCCGGCTCGCTCGAGGCCCTCGACGAGGAACTCGCCCGCCGTCTTCGAGATCGGGATGCTGTAGAAGAGCACGGCCGCCCTCTCGACGCCGAGCTCCTCCTTGAACCACTCGAACTGGGCCGTGTTGTTGTAGAGCCGGCCGTCGACGCCGACCTGCGTGCCGTCGCGCGGATACCCCTCGGCGCTGTAGGTGGCATAGAGCTCCGGGTACGTGTAGTAGGCGTTCGAGATGGGGATGCTCGTCACGTCGGGGACACCGGCCTCCGACAGCAGCGGTGCGCCCGCGAACGTGGCGGTGCTCGTCGCGGTGAACGCGAAGACCTCGTGCTCCTCGATCAGCTCGCGGGCACACGCGCGGTTCCGGTCGGGGTTGCCCGCGTCGTCGCAAGTGACGAACCGGATCTTCCGGCCGTTCACGCCTCCGTCGGCGTTGAGCTGCTGGAAGCGCGCGAACGCTCCCTCGTAGGTCGGCGTGAACACCTCGGAACCGAGGGGTCCGGTGCGATCGGTGATGTTGCCGATCGTGATCGTCTCCGCGGTGACCCCGACGTCGGAGGCGAAGTTGGCCGCACCGGAGCCTCCCTCGGAGCCTCCTCCGGAGCCCCCGCTCGGGCCGGTGGCCCCTCCACCGGCACCACCGCCGCCCGCACCACCGGCACCGGAGCCGGCGGTCTCTCCTGGGCCGACGAAGCCGCCGGCGCCGCCGGTCCCGCCGCTGCTCCGCTCGGCACCGGTGCCACCCGGGCCGCTCCCGTCCGGTCCGACCGTGATCTCACCCGCCGCTCCGGGTCCGTCGGCTCCGGGACCGGTCTGCTCGGTGCCCACCGCGGAGCCGGCATGGACGAACTCGTCGTCCTCGAGTCGGGTCCCGCACGCCGCGGCGACGAGCGAGAGGAGCACTCCTGCGGCGACGATCAGCTCACGACGGCGCACGTCCATCCCCCCGGAGACGCCAGCGATCCCGTCCCTGGGCCCCACGCGCACGATACGACACCCTCGGTCGACGACCCATTCGCTGCGCGCGCCGTGCTCTCCTCCCCGGGCTCCGCGGGAAGGACGGCACCGGAGCTCCGAGGCCTCGTCGTCGCTCCTCCGTGCTCGCCGCTCGCAGCCACCGCACGAGCGCCGGCGTCGCTCATCCGCCGGGCGTGCTCGGGGGAGGTGCGCTCGGGGGAGACGCGCTCCGGCGGGGCCCTCGAACCGACGTGACCCGCCACATGCCCAGCGCACCCACCGCCAGGAGCAGCACGAGCGTCACGATCGCTCCGAGGGGCCCCGCTCGGGCCGGCTCCTCGCCGACTCCGATGCGCAGCGGGTCGGGGTAGGCCCCCTGCTGCGGGCCGCTGCCGTCCGCGTAGGAGTCGGGGAACGGCACGAGCACCCAGTCGCCCGCCTCGGGGAACCGCACGCTGGCTTCGTACACGCCGGGGCGGTCGCGCGTGAGCACGATGGGGAACGCGCCGTCGGTCGGCGGCGCCTCCCCGGCCCGCACCGCCTCCTCGAACTCGCTCGCCGGGAACGCCGAGAGCAGGTCGTCGATCTCGTCCCGGGTCACCGAGGCGTCCAGCACCTCGTCGTCCTCGATCGAGTCCAGGAACCGCACCACGACGGTGACCGGTTCGTCGACGTCGGGGTTGCGGACGTCGAGGTCCAGCGTGAACGGCGGCAGCTCCTGCGCCACGGCCGGGGCCGCGCCCGTCGACACCACCGACGCGACCAGGACCGCGGCGAGGGCGACCGTGACGACCACCCTTCGATCTCGCAACGAGCGCACGCCGCCAGTGTGCCCACGAGCCCGCTCCGAGCCCGAACCGTGTGGCTCGGATCCGGGACGGACGAGCGGAGCCCCGAGCCGGCACGGACACCGCGTGCGCGCTGCTCATCCGACAGTGCCGCTCATCCGACAGTGCCGCTCATCCGACAGTGCCCCTCATCCGACAGTCGCACCCGGCGGTACCCGCGCGGCAGTGCTCATCCGGCGCCGGTGAGGATGTGGCAGACCTCGGTGGTGGGGCAGTCCTCGGGGCGCAGCTCCGCCGCGGCCTCGACGAGCTGCTCGAGCTGGTGGCCGAGCGTCTCGAGCTCGGCGATGCGCTGCTCGACGGCGGCGCGGCGGCGCTCGAGGAGGTCGAGGACGTGCGCGCAGGGCGTCTCCCCCCGGTCGCGGAACGCGACGATCTCGCGCAGCTCCCCCAGGGTGAGCCCGACGGCCTGGCCGCCGCGGACGAAGCGGATCCGGTCGAGGACGGCGGGGTCGTAGTCGCGGTACCCGGCCGGGGTGCGCGCGGGCTCGGCGAGCACACCGACCTGCTCCCAGTAGCGCAGCGTCTTGGCCGGGACCCCCGACGCTTCGGCCACCTCGCCGATCCTCATCGCCTCCGGCACCCCTTCCCAGTGCCCGTGTGTGCACACAGGGACGTGGTCGCTCCGGGTCTTGACCTTCCAGTATACGGGAATGCTTAGCGTGCACGGTGATGGAGGTCCGCATCCAATACTTCACCGGCTGTCCCCACTGGTCGACCGCGCTCGAGCGGGTGATGGACGCCTTGGCGCGCACCGGCCAACAGACCGCGGTGGTCGTCGAGCGGATCGACTCCCACGAGGACGCCGCGGCCACGGGCTTCCACGGCTCGCCGACCGTCCTCGTCGACGGGAACGACCCCTTCGGCCGAGCCGGCGGTGGCGTGGGGCTGTCGTGCCGCCGCTACGAGACCGAGGACGGCACCGAGGGATCACCCTCGCCCGAGCAGCTCGAGACGGCGCTCACCAGCACGACGTGACGCCCGACGCGCACACGACCGCCAGCGCCAGCGCCAGCGTCACCGTCCCCGTCGCCCGGGCGTTCCCCGTCTCCGGGGTCGTCGTCACGCTCGGAGCGGACGCCACCCAGATCGAACCCCTCGAGGTGGTCGCCCGCCTCCGCGGTCGAGGCCGCGACCTCGTCGGAGAGCGGGTCGTCCGGCAGCAGGAAGCTGGCGAGGAGGGCGAGGACGGCGAGGCCCAGCCCGACCAGGAACACGAGACCCACCCCGTCGGCCACCGCGTGGCGCACGGCGTCCTGGACGGGGCCGCTGAGCTCCGCCACCGCGGCGGGTGAGTTGAGCAGCTCGGAGGGCTCGGCTCCGTCGAGCGCGGATTCGGGCAGCGCGCCGGAGAGCGACGACTGCATGGCGGTGTTGAGGAGCGTCCCGTAGAGGGCCACACCGAAGACACCGCCGATCTTGCGGAACAGGTGGCTCGTCGAGGTGACCGTCCCGAGGTGACGCCGGTCGACGGCGTTCTGGGCCGCGACGGTGAGCACCGGGATGATGAGGCCGATCGCCATCCCCAGGAACGTCATCGCCACGAACGGCACGAGCCGGCCGGTGGAGGCGTCCACCGTGGCCAGCAGACCCATGCCGGCGACCAGCGAGACCGCACCCACTCGCGTGAGCGGGGCGTAGCGGCCCCAGCGGGTCATGAGCCTGCCGCCGAGCGTGCTGGTGACGAGCATCCCGGCCATGAGCGGCGCGAGGACGAGCCCCGAGTCGGTGGCGGTCTGCCCGGAGGAGATCTGGAGGAACATGGGGATGAACACGACGACCCCGAACATGGTCGCCCCGATCAGCAACCCGAGGCCGTTGACGACGCCCACGACCCGGTCGCGGAGCAGCTCGAGGGGGATCATCGGCTCGGGCGCACGTCGCTCCTCCCGGACGAACGCGACGAGCAGGGCGAAGCCGGCGGCCGCCGCGGCGAGCGTCCCGGCCGAGGACCAACCCTGCCGGTCGCCGAACGCCGTGGCGAGGAGCAGCGCGGTGAGGCCGCCGGTGAGGTAGACGGCGCCGCGGGCATCCAGGGTGGTCGAGCCGCGGGGCACGTCCGCGGGGAGGTTGCGCCTGGTGAGCACCAGGGCCACGGCACCCAGGGGAATGTTGATGTAGAAGGCCCAGCGCCACGTGAGGTGGTCGACGAAGAAGCCGCCCAGCACCGGCCCGGCGATGCTGGCGAGCGCGAAGACGGCCGAGAAGAGGCCCTGGTACTTGCCGCGCTGTCGCGGGGAGAGGACGTCGCCGACGACGGCGAAGGCGAGGGGCATCACACCGCCGGCGCCGAGGCCCTGGACGGCCCGGAAGGCGATGAGCTGGCCGAGGTTGGCGCTCAGCCCGGTGGCCAGCGACCCGCCGATGAAGATGGCCATCGCCACCTGGAGGAGGCGCTTGCGGCCGTAGAGGTCGGAGAGCTTCCCGTAGACGGGGATGACCACGGTCGAGGCCAGCATGTAGCCGGTGAACGTCCAGGCCACGTACTCGAGGCCCCCGAGCTCCCCCACCATCGTGGGCAGCGCGGTGGCCACGATGGTCTGGTCGAGCGCGGCGAGGAACATGACGATCAGGAGGCCGGTGAAGAGGCGGCGGAGGCCGCGCGCGTCGAGGGCCCGGCCGTTGCCGGGGGCGCCGTCGGTCGGACCGGTCCTGGTCGCGGTGGTGGCTGTGGTGGTGCTCACGGTCGGCGGTGCTCCGTGTCGGTGGTGGACTCACTGTCGGTGTCGGTGTCGGTGTCGATCGCGATGTCGGCGTCTCGACCGATGTATGCATCATACAACTAAATCCACCCCGACGCAACCCGGCCGGGAGCGCACGGCCCGGAGCGCCGCTCGGTGCGGGCGGTAGCGTGGGGCGATCCCCACCCCGGCTCGGCGCGCGCCGGGGTGAGCACCCCCGGACCCCGGACGAGCGAGGGAGCCAGCGATGACCCAGGTCCAGACCGTGGGCGGACCCGTCGACCCCGGACACCTCGGGACGACGCTCATGCACGAGCACGTGTTCGTGCTCAGCCCCGAGTTCGAGGACAACTACGACCTCGGGTGGGACGAGGAGTGGCAGGTGGCGAACGCCATCCGCCGCCTCGACGAGCTCAAGGACAACGGCATCGACACGATCGTCGACCTCACCGTGATCGGCCTGGGCCGCTACATCCCCCGCATCCAGACCATCGCCGAGGCGACCGACGTGCAGATCGTCCCCGCCACCGGCGTGTACACCTATGGCGACCTGCCGATGTTCGTGCACTTCCGCGGGCTCGTGCAGGGCACGCCCGTCGACGTGATGGCCGACATGTTCGTCGCCGACGTCGAGGAGGGCATCGCCGACACGGGGGTGCGCGCCGGCATCCTCAAGTGCGCCACCGACGAGCCCGGCGTCACCGAGGGCGTCGACGCGGTCCTGCGCGCCACCGCGCGGGCGCACCGCCGCACCGGCGTGCCGATCTCGACCCACACCCACGCCGGCACGCGGCGGGGCCTCGAACAGCAGCGGATCTTCGAGGAGGAGGGCGTCGACCTCTCCCGGGTGGTGATCGGCCACAGCGGCGACACCACCGACCTCGACTACCTCGAGGAGCTCGTCGGCCGGGGCTCCTTCATCGGGATGGACCGATTCGGCCTCGACATGCTCCTGCCCTTCGACCAGCGGGTCGACACGGTCGCCCGGATGTGCGAACGGGGCCACACCGGCTCGATGGTGCTCTCCCACGACGCGAGCTGCTTCTGCGACTGGTTCGACCCCGAGGTGCTCGAGCAGGCCACCCCCGACTGGCACTACCTGCACATCTCCGAGGACGTCCTCCCGGCCCTGCGCGAGCGCGGCGTCACCGAGGAGCAGATCGAGCAGATGCTCGTCGAGAACCCCCGCCGCGTCTTCGAGTCCCAGGGCGCCTACTGAGCCACCGGGGCGTGCCCACGGGATCCCGCCCGGCCCCGGCGAGGCGCTGCTACGGTCGCTGCCGTGCTCCCGGAGTGGCTCGACGCCGAGATGCTGCGGCAGATGTCGGTGGGGGTGCTGATCGCCCTCGGCGTGCTGGCGTTCCTCGTCTTCCGGTTCTTCGCCAAGATGGTCACCCGCATCGTGGCGCTCGCGGTCATCGTCGTGCTCGCCGGGGCGGTGTGGCTCCAGTGGGAGGACCTCCAGGACTGCGTCGACACCTGCTCGTGCAGCCTGTTCGGACAGGACGTCCACGTGCCCCGCTGCGAGGAGGCGAGAGAGCGCCTCCAGGGAGCTCCCTGACCGGGGGCGTCCCGTCCCCGTCCCCGGCCCCGGCGCCCCGGCCTGCCACAGAGGCCCACACCACACCCCAGTTCCTGTGTGTGCAGGAACGTGCTTCGAGGAGGTCGCGCCTTGCGCCTCGCGCCTTGCGCCTCGCGCCTCGCGCCTCGCGCCCCGGCTACCGGGCGCCCTCGTGTCGGAGGAGCCAGCGCTTGCGCTCGGAACCGCCCCCGTACTCGCCGACGCCACCCCCGGCGGGGACGATCCGGTGGCAGGGCACCACGATCCCCACCGGGTTGCCGCCCGTCGCGGTCCCCACCGCCCGCACCGCCCTCGGTCGGCCGACCCGGCGGGCGAGCTCGCCGTAGGTGGCGGTCGAGCCGACCTCGACCCGGCGCAGCGCGCTCCACACCGCTTCCTGGAAGGGCGTGCCCGCCACGTCGACCGCGAGGTCGTCGAGGGCGCCGAGATCTCCGTCGAAGTAGCGAGCCAACGCGGTGACGGCCCCACCGGGGTCGCTCCCGCGCGCGTGCCGGGCACCGGGGAAGCGTCGGTCCAGGTGCTCGCCACGGCGGGCACGGCCCTCGTCGAAGGTCGCGGCGCACACCCGCCCGTCGCGCGCCGCGACCTCGACCACACCCAGCGGTGTCCTCGACGAGGCCCACTCGATCGTCACGGCTTCGGCCACCACGCTCACGTCACCTGTCTACCCGATCGGACCGCCCCGTGCCCGCGATTCCGCGTCGGGCGACCCGTGCCCCGTGCCCGCCCGTCGGGCCGCGGGCAGGATCACGTCGCGACGGCGCCGCGCTCGGGTGGAGCGTCCCCGGGCGGAAGCGACCTACGGGAGGGAGGCGACGGCGCTGCCGGCGACCTTGACCTCGCCGTCCTCGTTGGCGAGGGAGACCTCGAGGTCGACGAGGCGCTCGCCGTCCTCCTCGCGCTTGGCGGCCACCTTGACGCTGGAGACGAGCGTCTCGCCCGGCCACGTCTGCTTGGTGAAGCGGACGTTGTAGGACCTCAGGTTGCCGATGCCGACCCAGTTGGTGATCGCGGTGCCGAGCAACCCCATCGAGTACATGCCGTGGCCGAAGACGGAGGGCAGGCCGGCCTCGGTGGCCTTCACCTCGTCGTGGTGCATGGGGTTGAAGTCACCCGACGCCCCCGCGTACCTGACGAGGTCGGTGCGGCCGAGCTCGTGGCGCAACGCGGGCGCCTCGTCGCCCTCCTCGACCTCGTCGAACCTCGGTGCCTGCCCGATCACGTCCCGTCCAGCCACGTCGCAGCCCTCGGCGATCCGTCGTCCTCTCCGGTGGGAGCGTCAGGATGCTCGGACCCCGACGACGGTGTCAACCCGCGTGCCGCCCTCCTCCACACGGCCCCGGAGCCGGCACACGACCAACACGACGAACACCACGAACACGACGAACGCGGCGGACCCGCCGCCGACGCCGGGCCCCGTCGGGCTCGGCGGCGGCCGGAGCCGTCGGACGGGGAACGGACGTCAGATACGCTACCGCCCGATCCCCGTCAGCTCCCGAGGAGCCCCCGCCATGGCAGACGCGCCGAACACCGACGAGGCGCCGAACCCGGACGACGCGCCGGTCGAGGAGCAGGTCACCTACGACCTCGACGACTCCGGCGTGGCCACCGTCACGATCAACCGCCCCGACATCCACAACGCGCTGACCGACCCCATGCTCCACCACCTCGGGGACCTCTTCGAGCGCGCGTCGGGCGACCTGCATGTCCGCTGCGTGGTGCTCACCGGCGCGGGTGACCGGCATTTCTGCGCCGGCCAGCACCGCGGAGGCGGCGAGGGCGCAGGATCGACCGGGCCCGCACGGACGCCGGACCCGTCCGTGGGAACCACGGCGCGCGCGCTGCGCCGGGGCTGGCAACGACTGGTGAGCACGATCCTCGACTGCGAGAAGCCCGTCATCGCCCGGGTCAACGGCACCGCCGCCGGCAGGGGCGCCCAGCTCGTGCTCGCCTCCGACCTCGCGGTCATGGCCGAGGGGACGCGCTTCGTCGAGGTGTTCGTCCGCCGCGGCCTCATCCCCGACTCGGGCGGCGCCTACCTGCTCCCCCGGGCCGTGGGGATGAAGCGCGCCAAGGAGATCATGTTCTTCGGCGACGCCGTGTCGGCCGACCGGGCGGTCGAGTTCGGCATCGTGAACCGGTCGGTGCCCCCCATCCAGCTCGACGCGGCCGTCGCGGAGTGGACCCAACGACTCACCGGCCTGCCCACCCGCTCCATCGCCCACGTCAAGTCGCTCCTCAACCGCAGCTACGAGACCGACCGCGGCAGGGCGTTCGAGGACGAGGCCGTCCTCCAGGAGCTGAGCACCGCCACCGACGACGCCCGCGAGGGCGCGAGGAGCCTCGTCGAGCAGCGGGAGCCCGACTTCAAGGGCCGCTAGCCCGAGCACGCTCGCCCTCCTCGTAGCACCGCCAGGCAGCACCGCCAGGCAGCACCGCCAGGCAGCACCGCGAGCGCGCCCACCCGCAGCACGAGGCGCAAGGCGCGAGCCGCGAGGCGCAGCACCCGAGCGCGCGTCACCACCCCTCACCGGCGGTTCGCACTCGGCTCGCGCCGGGTGCGCGCCCGGTTCGTCGCGTTCGCCACCGCCCGGGTGCGTAGCAGCATCGACGTTCTCCGCGACGTGACGCCCTCCGGGCCGTACAACGAGCACGGGGTCACGACATGCGGTCGCGATATGCGGTCGGGACATGCGGTCGCGACGTGCGGCTGCGCCGGCCGGACCGTGCCGGCCGGGGACGGGAGGTGTGTGGGTGAGGGGTCTGGTGAAGCTCGGGGGGCTCGCCGTGGTGGCCGCGCTGGTGCTCGCCGCCTGCGGAGGCGACGGCGAATCGGCCACGCCCGCGAGCTCGACGAGCGCTCCGTCGAGCACCACCACGACGTTCGACCGCGAGGCCGAGGAGCAGGCCGTCATCGACGCCTACCTGGCCGAGCTCGACGCCTTTTACGCAGCCGCCAACCCACCGGATCCCAACCACCCCGACCTCGAGAAATACGCGACGGGCGAAGCTTTGCGCACGGTCCAGGAAAATTTGATGCGCCTACGCACAGACGGACTGGCGATAAGACGAGGTGCCAAAACACAAAACTCGCCTCGTGTCGTATCCATTACTGCCGACAGAGCCTTAATAGAAGACTGTGCAACGGATGCGGACGTGCAGATTCGACTCCGCGACTCAAAAGTCATAGACGACGAAGTGATATTTGGCCGCTACCACGCGGCGCTCGTAAAGACGAAACAGGGGTGGCTACTCACTCGCAGCACCTTTGAGGAATTGCCGGAGCCCTGTTAATGAAGCGGATTTATATCACGTTTCTCGTTGGCATCTTGGGGCTAATCACGCCGGCGCACCCGGCGTTTGGAGCTGGCCAAAGTACTAGTAATGCTGCGAACAACAACGGCAGCACAGCCACGGTGCGGGCACACGAGACAGCCTCGCGGGGCGGGAGCCCGGCACCGCGGGCGAGGGGGCGACGAGCCCGGCCCGGGGTCGACCACCGGGCGCGGTTCGCGACGCTCACCCGCCGGATCCTCCGGGAATCCGACCGCGAGGCGGTCCGCCGGGCAGCCGAGGACCGCGCGCTGCGGGCTCTCGCACGCACCCGCCGGTTCTGCGTCGCCCGGGCGCGGCACCACGCCTCCCGAGCGGTGCGGCGGGTGCGGGTCCAGCGGCGGGTGCGCGTCACCGAGCGGTACAGGGCGTGGGAGCAACGGCCGGTCCGCGAGACCTTCACGACCCGGGTCCACTTCGCCGGTCGCTGGCGCACGGTCCGGCGCAGCCGCGTGGTCATGCGGTGGCGGCCCGTCACGCGCACCCGCACCGGCATCCGGGTCGTGACCCGCACGGTGCTGCGCCGGTCGCCGAGAGACGCGCTGCTCGCCGGCGTGTACGGGAGGTGCGCGTCGCGGGCGACCGACCGCCTCGAGCGCACGCGCCGCGTCGTCGACATCCGTCGCTCGCGCTGGGAGGTCTCCTTCTCGCACCTCGAGCGTCAGGCGTGGGACTCCTGGAAGATCCTCGACACCCGGTGCCGGGTCGTCGGCCGCGACGGCGTCCACGACATCCAGCGCTGCGAGTACGGCGCGTGGCGCGGGTTCGGCCCCGGTGGCTTCACCCGGCGCGTGGTCGTGCGGCCGCCCCGGCCCCCCGACACCCTCGTGCGTGAGGCTCGCGACTCGCTCACCCCGCCGGCACCCGAGATCCGGATGAGCCCCCGCGTCGAGTGGGAGCAGATCGTGCACTTGCCCACGTGGCTGTGGGTGGACGAGGGCGCGTGGCGCGCCCGCACCGCCCGTGCCGACGCCGGGCGGGCGTGGGCCGAGGCGAAGGCGGTGCCGGCCCGGGTCGTCTGGGACATGGGCAACGGCGACACGGTCACCTGCCGCGGCCCGGGCACCCCCTACGACGAGAGCCGCAGCGAGCGCCGCCAGCGGTCCGACTGCACCTACACCTACGAGGTCTCCTCGGAGGGCCGGCCCGGCGAGACCTACCGGGTCACCGCCACGATCGTCTACGACGTGTCCTGGTCGGGCAGCGCCGACTCCGGCGGCGACCTCGGCACCATCTCGCGCTCCGCAGCCGTCGACGTGCGCGTCGCCGAGCTCCAGGCCGTCAACATCTGACCGCCTGCCCCATTCCGGTACGCCCCTCGCACGCTCACGCGGCTCGAACGCAGGCAGCGGAGTCGTTCACGCCACCGGACCGGCGAGGTCCACGAAGCGCTCGTAGCGCTCCTCGGTCGGTGCCCGCCAGGCGGGATCGGGCTCGACGCGGTGTGAGGTGCGCGCCCACTCGGAAGCCCGCTCGATCGACTCCTCGAGGCCGGCGGCGACACGGGCCTGGAACACCGCGCCGAGCGCGCCGCCCTCGGGAACCGCCGCCACGTCGACGGGCAGGCCCGTCGCGTCGGCGAGGCTCTGGACCCACCCCTCCGAGCGGACGCCCCCGCCGGTGGCCACGATGCGGCGGGCGTCCGAGCCGCCGAGCTCGACGACGCGGCGGGCCGCGAACGCGCTCGCCTCCCACGCGGCGCGGCGCAGGGAGGCGGCGTCCATCGTGAGGTCGAGGCCGTGGACGGCTGCTCGGCGGTGCGGGTCGTGCAGCGGGACGCGCTCGCCCCGCACGTACGGCTCGATCACCGGGACGCGGCGCGGATCGAGCTCCGACACGGCGGCGCCGGTGCCGCCCGTGCCGGCGAGTCGCCGGAGCCAGTCCACGAACAGCCCGCCGGCGTTGCTGGGCCCGCCGACCAGCGCCTTGTCCGGCGCCGAGTGCGGCACCGTCCACACCCCGGGGCGCTCCTCCCACTCGGGGACGACGGCCCACACGACGAGGGTGGCACCGAGGATCACCAGCACGTCGCCGTCGTGGTCCGCTCCGGCGACGAGCTGGTCGGCGAAGGCGTCGACGGTCCCGGGGGCGAGCAACGGCCCGTCGCCGTCGACCCGCCCGGCGGGCTCGTCGCCGGGCACGACCTCCGGGAGTTGCGAGACGTCCGCGCCCGCGGATGCCGCGAGCTCCGCGTCCCAGCGACCGTGGTCGTGGAGCGGGGCCGCCGAGACGGCCGAGATCGTGTCCAGCACGCCGCGCCCGCACAGCGCGTGGTTGGCGACGGCCTGGGCGGGCCAGTAGCCGTGCGCGCCGGGAGCCCGGGTGGCGCACCAGCGGAGGAACCCGAGCAGCTCGCCGGCGTCACCGACCCCGCCGCCGGCGATCCGGTCGTCGCGCTCGCGGTCGTCGCCGTCGAGGAGGCCGGGGGTGAGCGCGGCGCCGCGCTCGTCGACCGCGCACAGCGACGGGACCATCGCCGCGACGTCCACGGCGGCGACGTCACCTCGGACGTCGCCGTGGCGGGCGACCTCGTCGAGGGCTCGGCGCACCCCACGCCGCCACGCCTCGTCGGGGGCGTGCTCGAGGCGGTCGGGGGCGGGAACCCCGAGGTGGTGGGGCACCCGCGCCCGGGCGAGCACGCGCCCCTCCGCGTCGGCGGCCACGGACTTCACCGAGGTCGTCCCGACGTCGATCCCGACCGTGACCTCACGGCTCACCACGTCCTCCGGTCTCCTCCCGCTCGCGTCCCGGTCGCCTTCCGGTCACCCGCCGCGATCATGCCCCAGCGCCCGCCGTGATCCGGCCACGATCCCGGCGCGATCTTGCCGCGCTCTCGCCGCGACCCGAGCGAGATCCGCTCCCTGACCCACGACGGTTCGTTCCTTCTCTCTGACGGTGATCCGGCAGCAGAGAGGGAACGAACGGTGGCGCTCGTAACCTGGGTCGGTCATGTCGGTGCTCCTCGGGCTCCTGGCCGCGCTCGGTTTCGGTGGCGGCGACTTCCTCGGCGGGTACGCGTCCCGTCGCTCGCCGACGCTCGCCGTGCTCCTCGTCGGCCAGGCCGTGGGTCTCGTGGTCTCCGTCGGCTTCCTGGCCGTCGACGGCTTCCGGGCGCTGCCCCTCGACAGCGCGCTCGCGGCGCTCGGCGCCGGGGTCACCGGCGCGACGGGGCTCGGGCTCCTCTTCCGGGGGCTCGCCACCGGGGTGATGGGGGTCGTCGCCCCCGTCTCGGCCGTCCTGGCGTCGGTGATGCCGGTGGGCTGGGGCCTCCTCCAGGGCGAGCGGCCGTCGTGGGTGGCGGGCGTCGGGGTCGCCGTCGCGGTCGTCGCGGTCGCCCTCGTCGCACAGGAGCACGGCGAGATCTCGGAAGCGGGGGACGGGCCGGTGCCCCGCGACCTCCGCCCGCTGGCCCTGGCGCTCGGCGCCGGCGTCGCGTTCGGGTTCGCGGTGGTCCTCTTCTCGGAGGCCTCCGGTGAGGGCGGCTTCTGGCCGCTGCTCCTCGCGCGCTCCGCATCGGTGCCGGGCATCGCGGCGGCGATCCTGCTGACCCGGCACCGCCGAGGCCGCTACGACCGGGCGGACACGCCGGTCGCCGTGGCGAGCGGGATCTCGGACGTCCTGGGCAACGCGGCGCTCATCGTCGGGTTCCGCCGCGGCCTCACGTCGCTGGTCTCGCCGATCGCCGCGCTCTACCCGGCGGCGACGGTGCTCCTCGCCCGCGTGGTCCTCGGCGAGCGGATGCGCCCGGTACAGCGCGTCGGACTCGTCCTCGCCCTCGTCGGCCTCGTGCTCATCGGCGTCGGCTGAACGCACACCGGACGGGCTCGCCGTGGCAGCTTGTCCGGCTCGCTCAGGGCAGCGCCTTGGCGCGCACCTCGTCGCCCGCGGCGGCGAGGGCCCTGACGAGGTGGCCGAGGCGCGGCGGGTCGGCCACCAGGTCGACGCCGACGTCCTCGTCGCGGATCCCGGCCGCGGCGACCTCTCCGACGGCGGCGACGAACACCCGCTCGCGGAGTCGCTCGCGGAGCGCGCCTGCCTGTCCGCCGTGCTCCGCGACGGCGAGCAGGTTCCGGAGCTGCGGGGCGCTGGTGACGAGGAGCGCGTGGACCTCGCCGGCGAGCAGGCCGTCCACGAGCGTCCGCGCCGGAGCGAGGTCGTCGGGCAGCGCCCAGCGGTAGGTGAGGACCTCGACGAGCTCGGCGCCGGCACCCGCGAGCTCGTCGGTGAGGCGCGGGAGGCGCTCGCCGTGGAGCTGGACGGCGACGCGCTCGCCGCCGGCGAGCTGGGGTCTCAGCCAGTCGACGATCTCCTCGGAGGTCTCCCCCTCGGGGACCCACGTGGGCTCGAGCCCCCGCGAGCGCAGCGCGGCGACCGCCTTCGCTCCCCGCGGAACGAGGCGCGCGACGCGCAGGCGGTCGACGAGGTCGTCGCCCAACCCCCAGGCGGCGGCGTGCTCGAACCAGCGTCGGGTGCCGACCCCGGTGAGGTGCACCGACCAGGCCACACCTCCGGACACGACCGCCTCGGTGGCGGCCCGCAGCTCGTCGTCGTCGCCGACGTCGATCTCGGTCATGGTCGGCCCGACCACGGCGCTGCCGCCTTCCCGCGCGACGAGCTTGGCGGTCTGGTCGGCCCGGCGGGCCGCGGGGACACCCACGGTGAGGCCGTCGAGCCCGTTGGTGTCGCTCACGCCGTCGTCCCTCCTGAAACCCGACTGATTTGGTCGACATTAGCACCGCCGACGGACACCCGCGGCTCCCCGGTTTCCCTCCGAACTTGGCTTCTTTGCTGTCGCATGACGACCGTCAAGAAGCCAAGTTCAGTGAGGGGAGGGGGCGCAGCGGGATGCGGCGAGCGCGGTGCGGTCAGCCGAGCCCGTAGAGGCGAGCGCAGTTGTCCCAGAGGACCTTGCGCTTGGTCTCCTCGGAGATCCGCTCGAGCGCCAGGAACCCCTCGATCGCGTGCGGGAACGCCGAGTCGTCGTGTGGCCAGTCGGTCGAGAGCACCAGGTTGTCATCGCCGACCTCCTCGACCACGTGGCAGGCCAGCTCCTCGTCGACGTCCATCGACACCCAGCATTGCCGCTCGAAGAGCTCCGAGGGCGCTTCGCTCTGGCGCCAACGCTCCCGGTCACCCCACTCCTCGTAGCGCTCGTCGAGGGCGTACAGCCACCACGGCAGCCACGAGCAGTTGCCCTCCAGGAACGCGAAGCGCACGTTCGGGTGGCGGGCCGCGACCCCGCCGGTGAGCACTTCGCCGAGCGACAGCATGAGCTCGACGGGCTGGCCGGCGACGTGACCCATCACGTGGTTGTCGTGGTAGCGGTTGGCGAGCATGTCGGCCGTGTAGCTCGCCTGGATGCCGTGGAAGCTCACGGTCGCCCCCAGCTCGTCGGCCACGTCCCACAGCGGCTCGTAGTCGGGGTGGTAGAGCGGGCGCCGCTGCACCGGATGGCTGGGGAGCACCAGGGTCACCGCCCCCAGCTCCTCCACGGCGTAGCGGGCCTCGGCCACGGCGAGGCCCGGGTCGTGGAGCGGCACCTGCGCGCCGATCTTCAGCCGGGCGGGATCGGCCTCGCAGAAGTCGTGGAGCCACCGGTTGAAGGCCCGGCACAGCGCCGCCGCGAACGGAGGGTCCATGTCGTCGAAGGCGACGACGTGAGCCGCGAAGGTGCGGAAGACGACCGCGACGTCGATCCCCTCGATCCCCATGGCGCCGAGCATGGTCTCGGGTCGCGTGCCGGTGTCGAGGCCGCTGGACGCGCCAGCGACCTCCTCGCGCTCCCGGAGCTTCCGACCGATCCGCTCCGAGCCGTAGCGGACCTCCAGGGCGCGCACGCGGTCGGGATGGTCACTGTGGGCGGGCAATGGACGCCCGTCGACCGACAGCCACCCCCGGGTCCCCTCGGGCGGGGGCGCGGGCGCCCGGTCACGGTGCTCGGGAGCGAGATACTCGCGCCAGAGCTCCATCGGCTCGAGCACGTGGATGTCGCTGTCCATGACCCGGAAGCCGTCCCTCACGGTCTCCCTCCGCTCGGCCGTCCCCGGAACGCCACCGGTCCGAGCACTCTACGTGCCACCGCCGTCAGCGCTCCGGGCCCGGTGTCGGGGCTCGGCATGCCTGTGAACGTTCCTCCACCGCTTCCCGATGGCCGTCAGAGAGAAGCAAAGAACCGGAGGTCAGTCGTCAATGGTCGTCTCGCCGAGGCGGCGGCGGAGGTCGGCCTCGAGCTCGCGGACCTCCGGGCCGACATGGCGCTCCTTGAGCTCCGCCAACCTCGGATGGCCGGCGTCGCGCTCCGCGTCCCACTCCTGCGCGAAGCGACCCGAGGTGATGTGCTCGGTCAGCTCCCGCATCGTCAAGAGCACGTCGACCGACTCGTAGGCCTCCTGGCGCGAGAGCTGCCCGTACTGGCTGGTGGGCGAGTGGTGCTCCATCTGGGCCGCGTACCCCTCCAAGCGCACCAGGCGCATCGTGCGCTCCACCTCGCCGGAGAGCACCTGCTCGGTCACGATCGCCTCGAGGGGGATGCCCTGCTCGAGCATCACCTGCACGAAGCCGGTGTGGACGTGGTGGAGGGCGGGGGCGAGCACCTGCTCGACGGCGAGGTCCAGCACGGCCTCCTGGCGTGGCGTCATCTCGATGGCTCCCTGCCACGTGCCGCCGATCCCCTTGGCGACCGCCAGCGTCCGCTCCAGGGCCGTGCCGGTGGCGTCCCGGTGCACGCCGACGGCGGAGACGAAGCCGAGGCCCTCCTCGTAGGTGCGGCGCACCTCGGGGCCGAGCATCCTGGGCGCGACCATCCCGACGTCGCCGGGCGGGTCGAAGCGGTCGAACGCGAGCGTGTACCCGCTGGCGACCACGGTCAGCGCGCCGTCGCGGGGCGAGTACGGGAGCCCGGGGACGGCGTCGTCGGGGACGAGCAGACAGACGACGTCGGCCTCGCCGGCCGCCTCGAGGTCGCGCGCGACGAAGCCGTCGGCCTCCGCTGTCTTGCGGGTCTCGTCGGCGCGCACGCACACCTGCACGTCGAGCCCGGAGTCGCGCAGGTTGCGCGCCCACGAGCGGCCCTGGTTGCCGTAGCCGACGACGGCGATCCGTCGGCCCGCGAGCGCTCCGAGCTCCGCGTCGTCGTCGTAGAAGATCGTGGTCATCGCTGGCTCCTCCCGTCGCGGCGCACCGGGGCCGGGACCATGACAGCACCCTCGCCTCGCCGGAGGCGAGAGCGTCGGAGCACGGCCGGCCCGAGAGGCCGATCGGGAGGTCGATCGGGGGGCTCGGCTCGCAACCAGCACGGGGGAGTTCCCATCCGGCGCTCCAGCGCGTACACTGGCGCGCAGCGAGCAGGTCAGACGGACGTGCTCTGCCAACGATTAAAGGAGCACGTGCAGTGCCAGAGCAAGGGACAGTCAAGTTCTTCAACAGCGAGAAGGGTTACGGCTTCATCTCCCGTGAGGGGAAGGACGACGTGTTCGTCCACTTCTCCCAGATCCAGATGGACGGGTACAAGACCCTCGACGAAGGCCAGAAGGTCGAGTTCGAGGTCGGTCCCGGCCGCAAGGGTGAGGAAGCGCAGGACGTTCGCGTCGTCGGCTGACCTGTCGAAGATTCGAGTGTGGGCGAGGGGCGGCTCCGGCCGCCCTTCGTCGCGTCCGGGCCACGGATGAGCGCCTCGAGCTCCCGTTCCCGGCCACCACAGCGCTCCAGGCTCAACCGGCTCGTGGCGGGCGGATACTCGCGGCTCGCCGACCGCTACGACCGCATCGTCACCCACGGGTCGCTGCGCTGCGGCGTCGCCGGCGGTCGCCGAGCGGTCGCGGCCTGGGCCGAGGCGCTCCCGCGGGGCACCCCGGTGCTCGACCTGCCGACGGGCACCGGCGAGTACCTCGCGCACCTCCCCGCGTCGACGGTCGGCGTGGACCTCGCGGAGGGCATGCTGCGCCGGGCGGCCACCCGGTCGCCGGGCACCCCGCTCGTGCGGGCCGACATGTTCGAGCTGCCGTTCCCCGACGCCTCGGTGGGGGCCGTGTTCAGCGCGCTCGGCCTCCAGCTCCTCCCCCGACCCCGCGACGCGGTCAAGGAGGTGGCGCGGGTGCTGCGCCCCGACGGTGTGCTCCACGGCGTCACCCCGATCGCCCTCTCACCGGCGGTGCCCACCCGGGGTGCGGTCGGCCGCCTGCTCGAGGGAAGCGGCTTGCGCGTCGAGCACCTCGAGCGCCGGCGCCTCGTCGTGTTCTTCACCGCCCGCCGCCCTCGGTGACCCGGCATCCACGACCCCGCCCTCGGTGACCTCGGCGAACCTCGCCGCGGCGCCCGAGACCGGCCGGGCCGGCAGCGTCGCAGAGCGAGCGGTCGTGACCACCCGCCGGTAGCCTTCCCCGAGCGAAGCGCCGACCGATCGCCGGGAGGAACCATGGGCGACTACACCCCGAAGCTCAGCAAGGCAGCGACCGACGCCCTCGAACCGGGCGAGACGCTGCTCGCTGGGGTGCGGGGCATGAGCGCGGGGTCCACCGCGCGGATCGTCGGAGGAGCGGCCGGGGCCGTGGGCGGCGGCGCCGTCGGCCTCGTGATCGCCGACCGCCTCACCGGAGCGAAGCGCGAGGCGGGCGAGGAGGCCGAGGCCGAAGCCGGGCTCTCCGAGCTCCCCTCGCAACTCGCGCTCGGCCTCACCGACCGGCGGCTCCTCGTCTTCGGGCGCGGCGGCCTCACCGGGAAGCCGAAGGATCTCGTCGCCTTCATCCCCCGCGACGCCGTCGCCTCGATCACCGGCGAGGACTCGGGGAGCAAGCTCAAGCCCGACCGCCTAACGGTCCAGCTCACCGACGGGAAGACCGTCGACTTCGAGGTCGTGAAGAACGACGACTACCGACGCGTCGTCGAAGCGTTCGGGGCCTGACCTCCCGATCGCTCCGGTGACTCGAGCCGACGGTCGGGTGACGGTCGGGGGACGGCCGGGTGACGATCGCGTCGTCTCCACAGCCACGGCGACAGGTCGGCGAGGGCAGCGGTACCCTGCCGCGGTGACCATCTGGGTCGACACCGCGGACGGGGTCCGCCTCGCCGTCGACACGCGGCTCCCCGAAGGCCCCACCCACACCGCCGTCGTCGTCGCTCACGGCTTCGTCGCCTCCCACGACCACGAGGAGGTGGCCGCGCTCGCGGATGCCCTCCTCGAGGACGGCCACGCCGTCGTCGTCTACGACAGCCGAGGGCACGGCCGCTCGGAGGGCACCTGCACCCTGGGCGACCTCGAGCGCCACGACGTGGCCGCGGCCACCGGGCTCGCGCTGGAGCACGCGCCCCGGGTGGTGCTGGTCGGCGCCTCGATGGGAGCGATCGCGGTGCTGCGCCACGCGGCCGGGTGCGCCCGGCCGCCCGCCGGCGTCGTCGCCGTCAGCAGCCCCGCGGCGTGGCGGATGCCGTGGGGTCTCCACGGCCTCTGCTCGGTGGCGTTGACGAGGACCCCGATGGGACGGTGGTTCCTCCGCCGCCAGGCGGGTGTCCGGGTGGCGCGCACGTGGACGAAGCCGGAGCCGCCCCGCGATCTGGTGGCCCGCATCGACGCGCCGGTGGCGTTCGTGCACGGCCGCGGCGATCGGTTCATCAAGCCGAGCGACGCGGTGGAGCTCCACCGGGCGACGCGGGATCGACGCCGCCTCGACCTCGTCGCCGGCATGGGCCACGCGTTCGACCCGACGGGGTTCCCGGCGATCCGAGCCGCCGTCGGATGGACGCTGGCCGAGGACGAGGGCGCCCGGAGCGCCGAGCGTCCCGCACCCGCCTCGCTCTGAACGCGGGCCGGGCATCCGGGCCCGTCCACCGCATCGCGCTCCGCGGGCTCGGCGTTCCGGGAGCACCGGCCGGTTTCAGGTGGTGTCGGGCGCGTCGCGGCGCTCCCGCCACCAGGCGAGGCCGGCGAGGCCGGGTCCGGTGTGGGCGACCATCCCGGGGCTGAACGACCCGACGAACGCCTCCACCGGGTCCTCGTCCTCGGAGACCGCGGTGAGCAAACGCTGCGCGGTCTCGGCGTCGGAGGCGTGCAGCGCTGCGACGTGCAGCCGCTCGCCGCGGTGGTCGCCGCGCCCGCGGCAGGCAGCGGCGATCCGGTCGAGGGCCGCCTCCCGGCTGAAGGCGGGCCGCAGCGGCCGCGCCTTCCCGTCCACGAACTCGAACAGCGGGTTCACCCCGAGGTACCGGCCGGCGACCCCCGCGATGTTCGGCACCCGGCCGCTGCGCACGAGATGGTCGAGGCTCTCGACGGTGGCGACGAGGCGCACCCGCTCGACGACCCGGAGCGCCGCTGCCTCCACCTCGTCGAGCGACGCTCCCCTCTGGGCGGCGCGTGCCGCTTCGAGCACCACGAGCGCCTGCGCTCCCGCGGCGGTGCGGGTGTCGACCACCCGCACGCGACCGCCGGCGGCCTCCGCGCCGAGCACGGCGGTGTTGTAGGTGGTGCTCATCGAGGAGGCCACCGTGAGCACCAGGACCTCGTCGGCGCGCCCGAGGGACTCCTCGATCACGGTGGCGAACGCTCCCGGCGAGGGGGCTGAGGTCGACACGCCCTCGCCGAGGCGGGCGACGACGTCGTCGAGGGACAGCTCGCCGTCGCGCAGCTCGGTCTCCCCGATCCTGACGTGGATCGGCACCACCCCGATCGCGTGCTTCGCGACGAGCCCGTCGGGCAGCGACGAGGCGCTGTCGGTGACCACCGCGACGCTCACGACCGCCGCGCTCCCGCCTCGGTGTCGTCGTGCTCGACGCGACGGCGGGCGAGCAGCGCGCCGAGCACGACGACGAGTCCCGAGCAGAACAGGACCAGTCGGGTCGGCTCCAGCTCGCCGACGAACGGCCAGTCGACGCTGCCGAGGAGGTCCGCGGCCACACCGGCGCCGATCGCCGCGAACGCGAGCCCGGCGCGGATCGTCACGTGGAACCCGGCGAAGGCGAGGACCCGGTCGTCGCCGTCGAGGCGGTCCTGGATGAAGCTCATGCCGGCTGCCAGCGACGCCGCCGCTCCGGCCCCGAAGGCGGCTGCGCCGAGGAACGTGAGTCCGAGGTTGGGCGAGAAGCTCATCAGCGAGATGACCGACCCTTGCACGAACACGGCCGCCCGGACCGCATTGATTCCCTCCGCGCGACTCAACCGGAGCAGGCCGAGGCCGGCACCGGCGCCGACGCCGAAGAGCGCCACGAGCACCCCGAACTGGGTGTTCGTCGCGCCGAGGACCTCGCGCACGAAGACGATCCCGAGGGAGAACAGGGCGCCGATCCCGAGCGACGCCGCGGCGACGGCGGGGAACACCGCGGCGACGAGGGGAATCCTGAACGCCCGGGAGAAGCGCGGCGCCGGCTCGCCTCCCGGCGCCCGCCGGGGGCGCTCGGCGAGGCCGGTGATGCGGCGGATCAACTCGAACGACACCAGGAACGTGAGGGCGTCGAACCAGAACGCGGGGCCGATGCCGAGCAGGCCGCTGCCGCCGGGACCGAGGGCTGCGACCGCCCCGAACGCGCCGGCGCCGAGGGGGATGGTCGCGTAGGAGGAGGCCAGGACGAGACCGTTGGCCGAGTCGAGGTCGCCGCCGCCGGCGAGGTCGGGGATCGCGGCGTCGCGGGCGGGCAGGAAGACGAGGCTGGCCACCTCGAGCACGAACGCCCACAGGTACACCCACCACAGCGCGGCGACGAACGGCACGACCGCCACGATCCCGGCCCGGACCAGGTCCATGGCCATCATCAGGCGCCGGCGGTCCCAGCGGTGGACGAGCCGGGCGACCACCGGGCCGGCCACCATGGTGGGGGCGAGGCGGAGGACCAGCACCCCCGCCACCGCCGTGGACGAGTCGCTGATCTCGAGCACCAGCGCCATCAGCGCCACCGTCGCGAGCCAGTCGCCGAACGCGGAGGTGGTCTGGCTGACGATGAGCCGCCGGAAGTCGGGGCGGCCGAGCAGCTCCCTCATGCCGCGCCGTCGTGATCGAAGATCAACCGCGACGCGTAGACACGCAGGCCGGGCTGCTCGGGGCGGGCGTTGCCCAGCACGCGCTTGACGAGCACGGGCACCACGACGGCCGCGCCGGCGAGCGCCCCGGCCCCGCCGTCGTGGAGCGCGAGGACGGGCACGAGCAGCAGGTCCGCCACGAAGCTCCCCACCCCCGTCTGGTCCACGAGCTTGCCGAACGCCAGGCCAGCGAGGAGCAGGACCGCTCCCGGCCACTGGTGCACGGCGAGGGCGCCGAGGGCCGGGGAGATCCCCCTTCCGCCGGCGCCCCGCAGCCACGGCGACCAGTTGTGGCCCGCGACCGCCGCGCCGCCGGCGAGCGCGGCGAGCAGCGGGCGGCCGCTCCCGGCGAGGGCGGTGCCGGCGGCGCCCTTGGCGACCTCCAGGATCCCGGCGAGCGCGAGGGGGCCGAAGCCGGCGACCCGGAACAGGGAGGTGCCCGACACCGTCCCGGTGCCGACCCTCCGCAGGTCGACGTCGCGGGCGCGGCGCGCCACGAGGTTCGAGAACGGGATCGAGCCGGCGGCGAACCCGCCGGCGAGGACCCCGACCGCCACGAGGCCGTCGCTCATGCGCCCCCCGATGCTCGTCGACCAGGAAGTCTCGTGGTGGGGCCGTCGCGGCACAAGCGGCGCATCGCGTCATACTCTTCCATCGCCGCGGGAACGGCGCGCGCTCCGCGCGGTGTCGCAGGGTCCGCTCGCCGGCCGAGGTCGCCGCGGACGCTCCGCGGCCGGGATCACAGCGAGCGCCCGGCACGGAAGGTGGCGACGGGCGCCGCGCGCCCGGTGTGGCGGTGGCCGTCACAGCTCCTGGATACCGTGGGCGCCGTGACCTCGTCGGAGCTGCACCTGGTGCCCCACGGCCCGCGGGCCTCCTCCACCCTGTGCGACGTCGTGGGCACCCTCCAGCGCGACGATCCCCTCACCCCGGTGACGGTCGCACCACCCTCCGCCCACGCCGGCCTGTCGCTCCGTCGCCGCCTCGCCGCCACGGGCGGGCTGGTCAACGTGTCGTTCGTGCCGCTGGCGCGGGTGGCGGAGCTGCTGGGCGCCCAGCGCCTCGCCGAGGCCGGCCGCTTCCCGCTGACCGGCTCCGTCCGGCGCGCCGCGGTGCGGCGCGTGCTCCTCGAGGAGCCCGGCGTCTTCGAGGAGGTCGCCTCCGACCAGGCGACCGAGACGGCGCTCGACGAGGCGTTCGCCGAGCTGGCGCACCTCCCCGACGAGCGCCTCGACGCCCTGGCCGGGAGGAACGAGCGGACCGGCGACCTGGTGCGGCTCCACCGCTCGTTCCGCCGCCTCGTCGTCGACGTCGACGACGAGTCCGACGTCGCCGCCGCCGCGGCGGAGGCCGTGCGCGACGCGACCCCGACCCTCGCCGACGTCGGGGCGGTGGTCCTGCACCTCCCCCGCTCGGTGAGCGAGGCGGAGTGGGACCTGCTCGACGCCCTTGCCGGCGTCGGCAGGCTCCACGCCGTGCTCGGCGTCACCGGCGACAGCCACGCGGACGCTCCCGTCCGCGGGCTCGCCGGACGCCTCGCGACCCTCCTGGAGGGCACCGACGAGGTCGTCGATGAGCATCTCGCGGACCCGGACGGGGCGCCACCCGCACCCGAGCGGGTGGTGGTGGCGCCCGACCCCGAGGAGGAGGTGCGGATCGTGGTCCGCGGGCTCCCCGCCTTGCGCGAGGAAGGCGTCCCACCCCACCGCACCGCCCTCGTCTCGCGGGGGCCACACCCCTACGACCTCCTGGCGGCCGACGTGCTCGCCGAGGCCGGCCTCCCCCACCACGGTCCCGAGGCGCGCACCCTGGCCGACAGCGTCGCGGGCCGGACCCTCCTCGGTGCGCTCGACCTGCGTGGGGGCCGCCTGGCCCGCCGCGAGGTGGTGGCTTGGCTGCGCTCCGCGCCGGTGCTCGCCACCCCCCGGGGGACGACGGCTCCCACCCCACGGTGGGACCGCTGCTCGCGCGAGGCGGGCGTCACCGCGGGCGCCGAGCAGTGGGGACGGCGGCTGGCCCGGCTCTCGGAACGCCGCCGGCGGCGGGCGGAGGAGCTGCGCGCCGGCGACGAGACCACGGCGGCCACCGCCCACGAGCGCCTCGCCGACGACGCCGACGACCTCGCCGCGTTCGTCGCCGAGCTCGTCGAAGCGCTCCGCACACCGGAGACCCGCACCTGGGCGGAGCTCGTGCGGTGGGCGACCGGGTTGCTGCACCGCTACGCGGGGGGCGAGGGCGCCCGGGGCGCGTGGCCGGACCACGAGATCGAGGCCGCCCGCCAGGTCGAGTGGGCCCTCCAGGGTCTGGCCGGACTCGACGGTGTCGACCCGGCACCGCGGACGGCCACGTTCGTCCGGGCGCTGCGCCGGGAGCTCGAAGCACCCGCCCCGCGCACCACCCGCTTCGGCGAGGGGATGTTCGTCGGCCGGGTCGGCGACCTCGTGGGCGCCGACGTGGAGGTCGTGCACGTGGTGGGGATGGGAGAGGGCGCGTTCCCAGGCCGGGCCGCGCCGCCGTCGGTGCTCACCGATCCCGAGCGGGAGTCGACCGGAGGCTGGCTCGCCGGCGCCGCGGAGCGCCGCGCCGAGGAGCGCTACGAGTACCTCGCCGCGCTCTGCTCGGCGCGCCGGCGGGTGGTGCTGGCACCGGCCACCGACCCCCGCGCCGGTCGGCCGCGGGCTCCGTCGCGGTGGTTCCTCGAAGCCGCCGAGGCCCGAGTGGGGCGACCCGTGTACGTCGAGACGCTCCCCGAGCTCGACGGCGAGGCGTGGTTCGAGCGACCGGCTTCGCCGCTCGCGGCGCTGCGTTCCGCCCCGGGGTTCGCCTCCCTCCAGGAGCGCGACCTCGCCGACCTCCTCGCGGGGGAGGCGGCCGGCACCGCGGCCTCGGACCACGAGCTCGTCGCGCTCGTCCCCCGCTTGCGCCGCGGCATCACCGCGCTCGAGGCGCGCGCGAGCGCCTCGCTCTCCGCCCACGACGGGCTCGTCTCGGGCCACCTCGACCTCCTCGCGGACCGGACCCTGTCCCCCACCTCGCTGGAGACGTGGGCCGAGTGCCCGTTCCGGTACTTCCTCGGCCACGTCCTCGGTGTCGGCGAGCTCGAGGAGCCCGAGGACGTCGAGACGCTGGACGAGCGCGACCGCGGCCGCCTCGTCCACGAGATCCTCGAGTGCCTCGTCGGCGAGTACGTCGGCCGGATCGCCCCCGACGAGCCGTGGGGCGACGACGCCCACCGTCGCCTCGACGAGATCGCCGAGGAGCGCTTCGAGGAGTACGAGGAGCGGGGCCTCACCGGCCGGCCGGTGCTCTGGCGGCTCGAGCGGTCGCAGATCCTGCGCGAGCTGCACCAGGTCCTCGACGAGGACGCCCTGCACCGCTCCGAGCTGGGGGTGGCGCCGGCGGCCACCGAGCTGGCGTTCACCTCGTGGGAGGGCTCGCCCGTCGACGTCGACCTCGACGACGGCCGCACGGTGCGGATGCGCGGCTACGTCGACCGGGTCGACGCCGCCCCCGACGGCTCGCTGCTGCGCGTCGTCGACTACAAGACCTCGGCGCCGCTCGCGCCGGGCCGCAACGACCCCTTCGAAAAGTCCAGGTTGCACGGCGGGACCAGGCTCCAACTCCCCGTCTACGCGCTGGCCGCCCGCCGGGAGCTCGGGGACGCCCCGGTGCACGCCGCCTACTGGCACGTGAGGGAGCGCTGGAACTTCAAGGTGGAGGGCTACACGGTCGACTCCGAGGCGCTCGACGAGCTCCGCGACGTCCTCTCCCGCATCGTCGCGGGGGTCGAGGGCGGTGTCTTCCCCGCGGTTCCCGGCGACGACGCGTACGACTGGCGGCGACGGCGCGACACCCACGAGCACTGCCGCTGGTGCCCCTACGACCGGCTGTGCACCGTCGAGCGCGCCGACGCCTGGGAGCGCAAGCGCCACGATCCCGCCGCGGAGGTCCTCGTCTCGCTCGGCGAACCCGACGAAGCCCGCTTCCCTGCCGGATCCCGGGAGGCCGCAGAGGGCTCCGGGCGCTCCGCGGGCGCCCGTGGCTCGGAGACGGAGCGGTGAGCGAGGTGGGCCTCCCCGACGACGGGCAGCGAGCCCGGATCGCCTCGGAGCTCGACCGCACCCTGTTCGTCGAGGCGGCCGCGGGGACCGGCAAGACCACCGCCCTCGTGGAGCGGATCACGCGCCTGGTCGCCTCGGGCGAGACCGAGCTGCACCGCGTCGCCGCGATCACCTTCACCGAGAAGGCGGCGGCCGAGCTGCGCGACCGCCTCCGTCGGGGGCTGGTCGAGGGCGCGGCGTCGGCGGCCGCCGGCGAGGCCGAGCGGTGCCGGAGGGCCCTCGGAGCCCTCGACGACGCCGCCGTCTGCACCATCCACGCCTTCGCCCACCGCCTCCTCGCCGAGCACCCGCTGGAGGCGGGCCTGCCGCCCCGCTTCGAGGTGCTCGACCCGATCGAGGCGGCCTCCGAGCTCGACGCGGCGTGGGAGCGCTTCGCGGGGGCCCTCCTCGACGAGGAGGGCGACGACGTCCGCCGGGCGCTGGCGCTCGGCCTGCGGCCCAGCCACCTGCGCGAGCTCGCCGTGGCGCTCCACGCGCACTGGGACCGCGTCGAGGGCCGCCCGATCCCCGAGCACGCCGATCCGCAGGTCGACGCCGGCGCCGTCCTCGTGCCCCTCGAGCGCGCGTGGGCGCTGCTCGCGGGGTGCGCGCCCGCATCCGACGACGGCATGGCGCGACACCTCGAAGACCTCGCCCCCTGGGCCGAGCTCCTCCGCGACGCAGCGGACGGCGGAGACGACCTGGCCGTGCTGACCACCTACGCGGACGCTCCGAAGCTGACCGGTCGCCGCACGGGAAGCCAAACGGAGTGGGGCAAGGAGGAGATCGCGGCGGTGCGGGAGCTCCTCGACGAGGCGCACCGTGCGCTGCGCACCCAGCTCGACGGCACCCGCACGGCGCTCGTCGCCCGGTTGGGCGAGGCGGTGCGGCGGTTCGTGCTCGACGCTGCCGAGCGCCGCCGCCGCTCGGGTCGCATCGAGCTCCACGACCTGCTCGTGCACGCCCGCCGCCTCCTCCGCGGGCATCCCGGGGTCCGCCATGCGCTGCGCACCCGGTGGCAGCGCCTCCTCATCGACGAGTTCCAGGACACCGATCCCCTCCAGGCGGAGCTCGCCGCGCTGCTCGCCGCCACGACCGACGGCGACGGAGGCCACGAGTGGTGGGACCTCGAGGTCGAGCCCGGCCGACTGTTCCTCGTCGGCGACCCCAAGCAGTCGATCTACCGGTTCCGGCGAGCCGACGTCGCCCTCTACCTGCGGACCCGAGAACGGCTCGCCGACGAGCACGACCGCGTCCCCCTCACGACCAACTTCCGCTGCGCGCCCGCCATCGTCGAGTGGGTGAACCACGTGTTCGGCGCCCTGATGGGCGACGGCCACGACGGGGCGCAGGCCCCCTACACGCCGCTCGCCGCCCACCGTGAGCCCGAGGCGCCCAGCGTCCAGGCGCTCGGCGGGCCCGACGACCGGGCGGTCGCCGAGATCCGCGAGCGGGAGGCCGCCGACGTCGCCGCCGTCGTCGCGCGAGCCCGCGGCGAGGGCTGGATCGTGCACGACCGAGACGGCGCGCCGCGACGGTGCCGGTACTCCGACGTCGCCGTCCTGCTGCCCACGCGGCGGCTCCTCCCGTCGCTCGAGCGGGCGCTGTCCGAGTCGGGCATCCCGCATCGGATCGAGAGCCGCTCGCTGCTGTGGTCGACCCAGGAGGTCCGCGACCTCCTCTCGGTGCTCCGCGCCGTCGACGACCCGGCCGACGAGATCGCGCTCGTCGCCGCCCTGCGGTCGCCGGCGTTCGCGTGCCGCGACGACGAGCTGCTCGAGTTTCGCCGCGCGGGGGGCGCCTGGGACGTGCTCGCGCCCCCGCCCGAGGCGCTCGACACCGGACACCCGGTGGTCGCCGCCATGGGCGAGATCGCGGCGCTCCACGGGCAGCGGCACTGGATGCCCCTGCACACCTCGGTCGAGCGGGTCCTGCGCGAGCTGCGTCTGCGCGAGGTCCAGACGGCGCTGCCGCGGCCCCGCGACCGGTGGCGCCGGTTGCGCTTCGTCGCCGACCAGGCCCGCGCCTTCGACGAGGCCGGTGCGGGCACGCTGCGGGAGTTCGTCGACTGGGCCGACCAGCAGGCCGAGGAGCGGGCGCTCGTGAACGACTCGATCCTCGCGGAGGCCGACGACGACGCCGTCCGCATCATGACCGTGCACGCGGCCAAGGGCCTCGAGTTCCCGGTCGTCGTCACGGCCGGCCTCAACGCGGCCGCCCCGCCCCTCCACGCGCCGGTCCTGTTCGCCGACGACGGCCGTCCCGAGATCGGGTTGGGCCGCAAGGACCACCGCTTCGCCACACCCGACTACGAGGATCGCCGGAAACAGGAGCAACAGGCCGAGGAGCACGAGCGGATCCGGCTGCTCTACGTGGCGTGCACGAGAGCGCGCGACCACCTGGTGGTGAGCCTCCACCGCAAGCGGGAGACGGGACGCACGGTCGCCCACCGGATCGCCGCCGAGTGCGAGGCCGTCGAGTCGTTGTGGCAGCCCGCGCAGGCGACGGGCAGCGCGGAGCACGGCTCGGACGAGGGCCCCGACGGGGCGACCGCGGTGACCCCACGCGACCGGTGGCTCGAGGAGCGCGAGGAGTTGCGTCGCGAGGCCGTCGCCCCTGCCGTGGCTGCGACGGCGGTCGGCGGCGAGGTCGGCGAGTCCGACGAAGCCGGCGAGGAGCCCCCGGAGGCGCAGGAGCCATTGGAGATGCCGGAGGCACCGCCGTGGCGGCGGGGGCGGGCCGGCACCTCGGTCGGTCGCGCCGTCCACGCCGTGCTCCAGACCGTCGAGCTCGACGCGCTCGCCCGGCTCGACCGGGCCGCCGAGGCGCAGGCGGCGGCCGAGGGGATCGCGGACCGCGCCGGCGACGTCCGTCGGCTGGCCCGTGCCGCGCTCTCGGCGCCGGTGGTGCGCGAGGCGATCGCCTCCGGGCGCGTGTGGCGGGAGGTGCCCGTCGGCGTCGAGATCGACGGCACCGTCCTCGAGGGCTTCGTCGACCTGCTCTTCGAGGCGAGCGACGGCCTGACCGTGGTCGACTACAAGACCGACCGCAGCGACCCGGACGAGGTGGCGCGGCGCTACCGCCTCCAGGGAGCCGCGTACGCGGCGGCGTTGGAGGAGATCCTGGGTCGCGGGGTGGCGCGTTGCGTCTTCGTGGTGGTGGGCGAGGGCCACGCGGAGCAGGTCGAGATCCCCGACCTCGCGGCCGCGGTGGAGGAGGTGCGTGCGCTCCTCACCGAGCGCCGACCACCATCGCCGGAGAACGTCACGACCACCTGATCCGGAGGCAGCGAGGCGCGGTCCCGCTCGAGGACGATCGATGCAGGGGGGGACTGTGTGTATCCTATGCGCATGGCGCGAGTCAACGTGTACCTTCCCGACGACCTCGCGGAGCAGGCCAGGGAAGCCGGACTGAACGTGTCGGGCTTGACACAGGAGGCAGTGCGGAGCGCGCTCGCCGCTGCCCGCACCGACGAGTGGCTCGACACCGCCGCGCGGCTGCCCCGAACGTCGGTGAGCCACGCAGACGTGGCCGCGGCGCTCCTCGACGCCAAGGACGACCTCGACCCTCCCGATGGCTGAGCGGGTGGTCGTCGATGCCTCGGCCATGGTGGACCTCCTGGTGGGGACCGCGACGGCCCAGGCGGTGGAGGCTCGTCTGCGCGGACACGAACTGCACGCTCCCGCCCACTTCGACGCCGAGGTGCTCTCCGCGTTGGGCCGCTTGCATCGCGGCGGGCATCTCTCCCCGCGCCAGGTGAAGACGCGGATCGACCGGCTGGCGGCGGCGCCCGTGGACCGCCACGTGCTCTCGACCCTGGTCGCGGGCGCGTGGGCGCTGCGACACAACCTGCGGCTCGTCGATGCGCTCTACGTGGAGCTCGCCGACCAACTCGACGCGTCGATCGCGACGACCGACGCCGGCCTCGCCTCGACCGCAGCCCCGGCCGAGCTGCTCACCGAAGAGCGGTGACCCGATCCGCGAGTGCACCTCCGAGAGCGCCACACTTGAACTGACCCTGCTGGACGTTCCGCATGCAGCGAAGAGACCTACGTCGTCGGCCCGTTCGCTCGCCGTGGAGTCACCCGGGTCTCACGGACACCTCAGGAGGTGGCGATGATTCCGACGCTGATCGTGTTCGGTCTGGGTCTCGGCCTCATCCCGCGGCACTGGAAGCGCCGAGTCCCGACCACCATCACCCTCCCGGTGCTCGCGGCCCTGGCGTGGGGCTCGCTGGTCGGTGCGCCCTTCGGCGGCACCCTCTTGGCTCTCGTGAACATCGCGGCGGGCATCCCTCTGGGTCTGGGCATCCAGAAGCTCGGCTCCGCCGCGCGACGCCGCGCTGCTCACGCGCAGGGAGCTCGACGCCGGGGTGCGCGGTGAGGTCGTCATCCGTGGTTGCGCGTTGGCATCGGACGTCGACGTGCTCGTGAAGCGAGGCTCGGTGAGGTCGGTCGCGGCCACGTCTGCGGCACACCGGTGCCCTTGTCTCGACTGCCGGGCAGTGTGAGCCTGTCGGGGTGGACCCGCCCTACTACCGGTCCGACCTGGCTCGCATCCATCACCTCGGGTTCGGCTTCCACGCCGACGCGGTCGCACCGGGGATCATCGCCCTCTTGGAGTCCGTGCGCGACGACGGCGGTCTCGTCGTCGAGCTCGGATGCGGCAGCGGTCTCCTCACCCGCCACCTCCTCGACGCCGGCCACCGGGTGCTCGCCACCGATGCGTCCCCGGCGATGCTCCAACTCGCCCATGGCACCGTTCCCGACGCCGAACGGATCCAACAGCTCGTCCTTCCCGAGGACCCGATCCCGACCGGCGACGCGATCGTGGCGGTCGGGCATCCCCTCAGCTACCTCCCCACCGAGGCCGCGATCAGGGATGCGCTCGGGCGCATCGCCGCCGCGCTCCAGCCGGGAGGGATCGTCGCGCTGGACATCTGCGATCTGGAATGGGGACGCCATCGGATCGACGCGCCACCGAACGCGCGGGTCGAGGACGACTGGGTGCTGATCACGCGCTCCTCCGTCCCGTCGCCGGACCGCTACGTACGAGAGATGACCACGTTCCTGCGAGACGAGGACGGGAGCTGGCGTCGGGACGACGAACGCCACGACAACGTCCTCGTCGACACCACCGAGCTCCCGTCGCTCCTCCGCGAGCACGGCATCGAAGCGACCGTCGGGACGTCGTTCGGCGACGAAGAGCTCCCGACCGGCCTGCGCAGTGTCGTCGGACACCGGCGAGCATGACCACACCAAACTTCTGGGGCTCCTGGCTGTTCCGTGGGTCCGTCAGGCGCATCGCGTGACTGTGTGCACGCACGCCGGCCGGGTGCGCGCGGGATGGGTGGTCGCTGGATCGTGTGGTGATCGTGCATCGTTCCGTGTGGTCGCTCGGCGCGCGCGGTGGGCCCACCGCTGGTCGCGGGGGTCGTCACGCTCGGGCGCGCGTGGTCGGGATGTCGAGGAGCCGTCGAGGTCGAGTCGTCGAGGTCGCAACAGGTGTCGTCGGGTCGGAGCAGGTGTCGTCCGGTGGGGCTGATCACCTGGTTGGTCATGGTGGGGCACGGCCTTCGCCGTGGAGGAGGCCGGCTTGGCGGTCTCGTTGGGTTTTGGTGCGGTGGCAGTGGGGGCAGCGGGGTTTGATGTTGTGGTAGCTGATGGGGCCGCCGTTGGCGTCGGGGTCGACGTGGTCGAGCTCGAGGTGGAAGTGGCGGCCGCAGTCGAGACAGCGGGGCCCGTCGAAGTCGGGGGCGGGGCCGATCTCGATGAGGGTGCGTAGCGCTTCGGGGATGTGGCGTCCGTAGCGGACGAAACTGTCGAGCTTGGTGCCCTCGTGGAGGAGGGTGGTGACGATGGCGTCGGTGGCGAGGTCGCGGACGGTGTCGTGGCCGATCGGGCCGACGCCGGGGATGTGGGCGCGACCGCTGTTGAGGTCGTAGACGGCGACGAGATCCACCCGACGCCGCCGCGGCCTGGAGGTGCTGTGGTCTTCGAGGAGGGCGGCGAGCGCATCCGCGGCGCGCGCCTCGCGGGGCTCGCGGCGGTACTGGTCGTCGCCGGCTCGCCATCGCCGGTCGACCTCCGCGTCGAGGCCTCGGATGATCGGCACCCCGATCTCGGGCTCCAGGCGGAACTGGCCGCAGATCATGCCGAGCTCGTCGCTCCAATGCCGCAACTCACGGGCCGCGTGGCGCTTCGCGGCGAGCTCCTCGGGATCCATCGCCTCCTGACGCTTCCGCCGACCGCGGCGTTTCACCCCACGCAGGCCCTCCCGGCGCGCCGCGTCGAGCATCTCGTGTTCGGAGCCGGGGCAGGCCTCCTCGGTGCGTTGCACCTCGCGGGCCTCCCGCAGCGACAGCTCCCCGGCTTCGACCGCCGCGCGGGTGTCATCGAGGTCCTCCAGGCCGGCGGCGAGCTCGAGATCCCCGCGGGCCTCCCCCGAACTCGAACCCGTCTCGCGGGCCAGCCACTCGCTCGGATTCGCATACCCCTGCTCGCGATGCGCCCCACACTCCGCGGCCCGCGCCGCGGCCTGCACCCGCGCCGCGGCGCACACCTTCTCCACACGAGCCAACGCCTCCACGACCGCCGCGGCGTCCTCACCCGAGAGCAGACGGGCGTCGAACCCCGACAGCGACACTCGCAGCGCCTCACAGGCGGCCAACAACGACACGAACCAGCTCTCCCTCTCGAACCAGCACCCACCCCCACGACACGAAGGGCGGGCGCGACGGACGAACCCAAGGAGAGCCGTTGTCGCCGGCTCACGAGCGATCCACCACACCATAGCGAACACACGTTCGCATGTCAAGTCACAGCGACGTGCCGATATGCGTTCGACGTCGGTGGCAGCCGCGGGACATCCTGAGCGCTCGATATGGACGACACCGCGGAGCGGACGCTCGACGTCGAGACCTGGCACTTGGAGATGCTCCAGGCGGACGAGGTGCGCCCTGCACGACCGCCGCGCCTGCATGGAGTGGTTGTCGAACGGGTCACCGACCCCGCCCCAGAGCTGAGCCGTTCCTTCTACGAGAATGTCGGCAGAGACTGGCTCTGGGTGGACCGGCTGACCTGGACCACCGCTGAGTGGCAGGCCTGGGTCGAGTGCCGCGGCTACGAGCTGTGGATCAGTCGGGTGGGTACACGTCCCGCTGGCTATCTCGAACTCGACGGGGATCCGCTCGGGGATGTCGAGATCGCCTCCTTCGGCTTGCTTCCCGACTTCCTCGGTGCCGGCCTCGGTGGTGATCTCCTGACTGCTGGTGTGCGACGCGCGTGGGAGCGGGAAGCGTCCAGAGTGTGGGTCCACACGTGCTCGCTCGATGGTCCGTATGCCCTCGCCAACTACGAGGCTCGAGGATTCCGGCTCTACGACACGACCATCGAGCGCCTCGACGTCCCGGCGAACGTGGATGCGTTGCGGATGACCGATGCACCGAAGGTCGCGACGCAGCCGGAGCGATTCCCGAGCTCGACGCCGTTGGGATGATCCCACCTTCCGATCGACCAGCGAGGGCAACCGAGCCGTGACACTTGATCGCCAACCGCTTCTCGCCGGTGAGCTCCTCGAGCTCAGACCATTGCGACCCGACGACTTCGACGCGTTGTACGCGATCGCTTCGGATCCGCTGCTTTGGGAGCAGCATCCGTCGAAGGATCGAAGCGAGCGGAGTGTGTTCCGGCAGTGGTTCGACGAGGCGACGGCGTCAGGAGGCGCACTCGTTGCAATCGACCGCAGCGACGGCAGCGTGATCGGGACTTCGCGCTTCGACCACTACGACGCTGACAAGCGTGAGGTCGAGATCGGCTGGACATTCCTGGACCGATCGCGCTGGGGCGGCCGGTACAACCAGGAGATGAAACGGCTGATGCTCACGCACGCGTTCGGAGAGGTCGACGCGGTCGTGTTCAGGATCCACTCCGACAACGTGCGATCGCAGCGCGCCGTCATGAAACTCGGCGCCGTTCGCGTCGGCACGGAAGTGGACCCAGGCGGCCGGGGTGAGAACCACGTCTTCCGGCTCGAGTCATCCCGGGCAACGATCCAGCGTTGAGCTCGGTCCGGGTCCCGGCGCCCCCTACGGCCCAGTCAGCCTCGGAGGCCGATCTGTCGGACGACCCAGGACACCGGTCGTTGGTCGGGCCCGTCGGTTGTTCGCGCCAGGGCTCGGTCGAGCTCGACGAGTCGCTCCTCGGAGACGCGTGGTGGGCGTTGGTGGAGCCACAGCTCGACGTTGCAGCGGTAGATCGTCGCCGCGAGCTCGGCGAACGACGGATGAGGTGAGCGCCGCACGCGAGGTGCCAACCGGTGGGGACAACTGGAGGGCGGTACCGATCGAAATCAATGGGATCATCCGAGCGCGCGGCTGTCAGGGTCGCGCCGCCTGACACCGGTCCGGCCACAGCGTCATCGCGGCATGCGTGGTCACGTCAGCGGCGCGTGAACCTGCAGGGCTCGGTGAGCTGTTGGGCCGTCTCGTGGCGGCTTTCGGACAGAGCCTCGACGGTACCGGCGTCGGAAGCGACCTCTTCGGCCAACGCGTCGGTCAGCCGATAGCCGGTCGAATTCCATTCGCCCGTCTTGCTGTCGGAGGTGACTTCCACCTGCACGACGTCACCGACGCCGTCTCCATCCAGATCTTCGCAGCCCACGGCCGTCGCCGAGTCCGGCCCGGGCTGTCCACTTCTCAGGATGAGGGTGTCTCCCTCCATCGTCCGTACCGCTGTCAGCTCACCATCGTCGAACACGGCGATCGACATGAGACCTTCGCTGACCGTGGTCGCTCCGAAGAACACCTCGTCGCGCCCGTCGCCCTGGACGTCGACAGCCTTGAGGATCTGAGCCATTCCAGCCCCGTCGATCTCGTCCTGCGGCCCGGAGCTCGTGCACACCCCCAGCACTGGTTGTCCCGTCGGAGACCGGTGGTAGACGGCGTCGTCCTCGCCGTCGCCGTCGACGTCGGCTCGGAGCACGTCGTCACCACGGCACGCGCCAGCCGTCGTGGCCGGCCGCGAGCTCGACGACGCGTCTGGCGACGCGGAATCCCCGCCACCGCACGCGGCCACACCAACGAGGACGACCACGACCGAGACCACTCGAATCCGCATGACCACTCCAGAGGCCGAACGGTTGCGCACGGCCCGTTCGTCGCCGTGGTCCAGCATGCCCGACATCGTCGCGCGTGGGACACCGAGAGGCTCCCGGCAATGACGAGATGCCTCGAAGTGTGAGCCGACGCGCTGCTTGCGAGCTCGAAAGACCCACGCAGTCGGTGGTCAATGGTCGGCGACCGTGCGGGCGTGGTGCTGGCCGATCTCCTCGCTCTCGAGGCCCCAGGACACGATCCTCTCCGGGTGGACACTGGATCAGTGGTTCCGGGTCCGAGATCGCCTCTGCCCAACCTCGGACTTCCACTCCCCGCGGCTTCCACGGCGGCAGGACGTCGTCGATCACGACGGCGACGCGCCCGTCCCGTTCGATGTCGCGGTACTTCTTGGTCCGTTCGAGGCTGTAGCCCCCGATGTCGATCGTGTCTCGGGCCGGTTCGTGGGCGAAACCGACCGGGGTGTTGTGCAGCACCCCGTCCGCTCCGATCGTGGCCAGTCGCGCCAGCGGGCGTTCTCCTCCATGGAGGAACTCGAGCTCGGCGTCGGTGAAGTTGCTCATGGCGATCCTTCCTGGTCGGAATGCGTGGTGTGATCCGTCGAAACGGTCGAGGTCAGACCGACCGTGAAACTGAACAGCATGTTTAGTTGCTATACTACACAGCATGTTCAATTCGTCAACCCTGAACCCCGCGGTGGCACGGCCATGACCATCGACCACCCCAGCAACGCCCGGAGCCGTCGGACCCGCGACGCGCTGCTCACCGGGGCGCGATCCATCCTCGAGCGAGACGGGTTCCAAGCCCTGACCATGGGAGCCGTCGCACGCGAGGCCGGCGTGTCACGCGGCGCCGTCTACCTGCACTTCGCCTCCCGCAGCGACCTCGTGGCCGCCCTCTTCGACCACGTCGCCTGGCAACAGGGCCTCGCAGCGTCACTCGAACCGGTCTGGGACGCCCCCGATCCGGTGGCCGCCCTCGACGAGTGGGCTGCCCACCTCGCCCGCTACCACCCCGCCCTCATCCCGGTCGACCGGGCCATCACCCACGTCCAAGGCCGCGATCCCGACGCCGCCGACCACCGCCAACGCGTCAGCGAAGCCCAACGCGCCGGCTGCGAGCGCCTCGCTCGACGACTCGCCGAGGAAGGCCGACTCGCCGAGCCGTGGACCATCGAGACCGCGACCGACATGCTCTACGCGCTGATCTCCACCGACATGATCGAACGACTCATCACCGACTGCGACTGGCCCCAGACCCAACTCGCCGAGCACCTGTCCACCCTGTTCCGCCGGACCTTCGCCGGCTGAGAGCCCGTCTCCACCCAAACGCGTCGGAGATCATTGACACGTCGGAGATCGGATATCTCGCACTGTGTGTCCGGTTCTCCAGTCGTCACGAACGTGTGCGTTGGGCGCCACCTCAGCGGTGAGGACGCGACTCCCCCGTCCGTGAGGAGCGCCCGCGTGAGGCCGTCTCCTCACTCGGGCGACCGGCTGGGTGGTTCAACTCGAGGTCAGGCGCGTGGCGCGCGGCCGGCCGCTTCGCGGAGCTGGGAGGCGATGAGTTGGCTGAGATGGCGGCCGGTGTGGCGGAGCAGGTCGGCGTCGCGGCGCGTGCGGGCGAGGATGAAGCTGCCTTCGAGTCCTGAGACGATCGTCGTGGCGAGCGTCGCCGCTGCCCCCGGAGCCATGCCGGCTGCTTCGAGGTGTCGGACGAGGGCGTCGGTCCAGCTCGAGAACACGCGGTCGGCGGCAACTCGGAGGCGCTCGTCGGTGTTGGCGACCTCGCGGGCGACGGTTCCGATCGGGCACACGTCGATGTACCCGCTCTGCTCGAGGGTCTCCGCGGCTCCGTCGAAGAAGTCCCCGACCGCGGCCACCACGTCGGTCGCCTCGGCGGCGATGAGCTCGAAGAGCTCCAGGTAGGCGGCGCCGGTCTCGGTGATCACCGCCTCGGCGGAGATCGCGTTCCCCGACGACACCTCGTGGGCCACCGCACCGGGAGGTCGAGAAGAGCCGCGATCCTCACCCCACCCACCGCGGTCTCGTGGCCGCGAGCGGCCCCTCCCCAACCAGGGCCCGCCTCGAACGGCACCTTCGGGCAGGCCTCGAGGATGTGGGAACCGTCGACCGGTTACCGTCGTCAGATGGTCATGTCCGTCGCGCGCCCCACCGCACTCCGCCTCGTCGTCCTCATCGCACTCTCGTTGATCGCAGCCGCCTGTGGAGACGACCAGGCGACGGATGGGTCAGCGGATGACACCTGGGGTCCGCTGGCCGTGCTGAGCGGGCCTGCATCCGGCGACGAGGCGCTGATCGCTGGATCGCTTCAGATCGGGAAGGACTGTGTGACCCTCGAAGAGGCCGGCGGCGAGAGGGTGCTTCTCGTTTGGCCGTCCGATGACACGACGTGGAACCCCGAGTCGCGCGTCATCGAGTACACCGATGGTGACCGAACAGTCGAGCTATCCGACGGCGAGGAAGTTGCCTTCGGAGGCGGTGGTGACAGCGTTGCTGAAGGTGGTCTCCCAGCAAGCGAATGGGTCGGCTCGGTCGATGGCTGGACATCCGAGCCCGACCGCTCGTGTCCCGCCGGCGTGAGATGGTTTGTTGGAGGACTTCCACCCGCGGGTGCGGTCGGCTCCTGACCCGCCGTGTCACCTACCCGGGGCGCACGCCGATGTGCCCATCCCCTCCCTCGGATATGTGGTGCTCGCTCTTCCCGCAGCGCGGATGACGGGGATGTGAGGTCCTCTCCGTCCGCCTGGATGAGCTGGAGCACCGGCAAGGACAGCGCCTTCGCCCTTCACGTCGTGCGGACCGAGGACGACCTCGACGTTGGCGCGTTGCTCGTGACAGTCAACGCCGACGCGGACCGCGTGGCCATGCACGCGGTCCGCCGACCCCTCCTCGAAGCCCAGGCACAGCGCCTCGGCCTCCCGCTCCACGTCGTGGAGCTCCCCTCCCCCTGCCCGAACGACGTCTACGAGGAGCGGATGGCGGCCGCGGTGGCAACGGCCCGCGACGCCGCGGTGGAACGAATCGTGTTCGGCGATCTCTTCCTGGAGGACGTGCGTGCCTACCGCGAAGATCGTCTCTCCGGCACCGGGATCGCGCCCGTCTTTCCGCTCTGGGGCCGGTCGACCGATCTGCTCGCTCGCGACATGCTCTCCGCCGGCGTGCAGGCGGTGCTCACCTGTGTCGACCCCCGGGTGCTCCCCCCGGAGCTCATCGGCCGGAACTTCGACGAGGCCCTCCTCGCCGAGCTCCCCGAGGAGGTCGATCCCTGCGGAGAACGAGGGGAGTTCCACACCTTCGTGTGGGACGCCCCCGGCTTCCACTCGCCGATCGACATCGAGCTCGGCGAGGTCGTCCACCGCGGCGGGTTCGTGTTCTGCGACGTCTTCGCCGCGGACTGACCGTCCGCGTGCCGTGGAGGGCTGCTCGTCAGGCTCGTCTCTTGGCAGCCGGGATCAACCCACTGGCGCAGTCCAACTCGGCGCAGACGAGGTCGGGGTGGCCGAGCAGGGTCTCGCGGACGCCGGCGAGGGCCGGCCGAAGATCGAGGGCGGTGCCGTCATCGAGGACGAAGGGTTCCTGGTGTCGGTCGAGGTCCATGTCGTCGACGACGAGCACCCCGCCGGGTCGGAGCGCGGCGATGGTGCCGGAGAGGTTGGTCAGCTTGCCGCCGGGCGCGTCGGCAAAGACGAGATCAAACGCCTCGGTCTCCGCGACGACCTCGGCGCCGTCCCCGAGCAAGAAGCGGACGGAGGCGGGCCAGCTCTCCTCGTGCGCGATCGCCTGAACCTCCGGATCGAGCTCGACGGTGATCACCTCCACGTCGTGACGCTCCCCGACCCCTTCGACGATCCAGGCCAGGCCGTACCCGACTCCCGTTCCGAGCTCGAGGATCCGCCCGCGCTCGGGAACAGCCGCGGCGAGGGTCGCGAGGAAGCGACCCACCTCGGGCTCGCAGGAGAACTCGAAGCCGGCGTCTTCGGCGCGCCGACGAGCGGCCGAGACCCGTTCGGGCACCGGATGCGTGTCCATCCCGCAGAGGTTTCCAGCCATGTCCGGTCGGTGCCACAGGATTTCCCTGGACGCTCAGGTTCCACAGCACTCGCTCGGGACGTGCCGTCACGTGCGGGCTCCCGCGTGTTCGCTGTCACACGGATCGGTTCGTTACCGCTCAGCGTGTCCGATGCGTTCGCGAATCCAGTCGGCGAGCTTGGCGATCTCCTCTTCGTCGCCGGGTCCGGCGGCCAGGTCGAAGATGACATTTGCCGAGACCTCCCCGTCTTCGTCACCCGGCGGCGGCGTCCAGGAACAGCCGTTGCGGCGGAGGAACTCGATCATGCACACGAAGCCCATCCGCTTGTTCCCGTCGACGAGCGGGTGGTTCTTGACGATGCGGGTGCACAGCACCGCTGCCTTGGTGGGAAGGTCCACGTAGAACTCGACGCCACCGAAGGACGCGTCGGGTGCGTGAAGGGCGGACTCGGCGAGGTCGACACGCGCGGTTGCCATGATCTCCTCGGCCGGTTGCTCGAGCACCGCTTCTGCGATCGCGAGAAAGTCGCCGAGGTCGAGGTGCTCGACGTTCACTCAGCGAGCCGCTCGAGCACCCGTCGGTTCTGATCGATGATCTCGCGAAGCCGCTTCTGAAACGCCTTGTCCTTGCGCCGCTCTTCGATACGGGCGGCGACCGCCTGGCGGATCTCCTCCGCCACCGACACACCGTCGGTTGCGGCAACGGCCTCGAGCTCCTCGGCCTGTTCGGCGGACAGGCGAACGGTGAATCCCTTGGCGTCGGTCATTCAGGCCCCCTCAGGCGTGCATCATGATGCATAATACCGCGATGCGATCTTCAGAGCGCATGACGACGCTCCAGGCCGTGCTCCAGCTAGCCGGGGGGGCGGCGTCCCGACGTTCGGTCCAGAGGGCATCTCGACGGCCGAGCTGACCTCACTCGCTGTGGCTCCGGGGCGGCTGGTGCGAGGGAAGCAGAACGAGGGCGCGGCAACGGATCAGAAGTCACCTCCCTACTCGGGCGACCGAATCGGTGGTTCAATCCGAGATCAGGCGCGTGACGCGTGGGCGGCCGCTTCGCGGAGTTGGGAGGCGACGAGTTGGCTGAGATGGCGGCCGGTGTGGCGGAGTAGGTCGGCATCGCGGCGCGTGCGGGCGAGGATGAAAGTGCCCTCCAGCCCTGAGACGATCGTCGTCGCGAGCGTCGACGCTGCTCCCAGAGCCATGCCGGCTGCTTCGAGGTGTCGGACGAGGGCGTCGGTCCAGCTCGAGAACACGCGGTCGGCGGCAACTCGGAGGCGCTCGTCGGTGTTGGCGACCTCGCGGGCGACGGTTCCGATCGGGCACACGTCGATGTACCCGCTCTGCTCGAGGGTCTCCGCGGCTCCGTCGAAGAAGTCCCCGACCGCGGCCACCACGTCGGTCGCCTCGGCGGCGATGAGCTCGAAGAGCTCCAGGTAGGCGGCGCCGGTCTCGGTGATCACCGCCTCGGCGAGCTCGACCTTGCCGCCGGGGAAGAAGTGGTAGAGCGAGCCCGTCGGGGCACCGGCAGCGTCGGTGATCTGCTTGAGCGAGGTGCCGTGGTACCCACGGCGGCGGAACAGCTCGTTGGTCGCCGTGATGAGCCGGTCACGAGTGGAGGCCACGATCTCGAGTCTAGAACGATCGTTCTAGTAGGGTGATCGTTCTCGACGAGCAGGAGGTTCGTGGCGATGTACAAGACGGCAGTCCGCGCGCTCATCCGGCACGGCATCGCACGACTCGACCAGGGAGACCCGAGCTTCCTGCTCCGCCTCGCAGCCCCCGACGCGGAGATCGCCTTCCCCGGCGACAACTCGTGGGCCACCATGCACCGGCCGGTCGAGAAGAGCCGTGATCCTCACGCCACCCACCGCGGCCTCGACGAGTGCCGCGCCTTCGCGGAGCGCTTCGTCGCCGAAGGGGTCCAGCTCGTGATCGAAGACATCCTGGTCAACGGGCCGCCCTGGAACACGCGGGTCGCGATCCGCGCCCACGACTACGTCCCCGGAGACGAAGTCGACGTGTACAACAACCGCGTCGTCGCCTTCCTCGAGATCCGATGGGGTCGCCTCACGCGCTGGGAGGATTACCAAGACACCGAACGCATCGCCGCCTGGGACGCTCGGCGCGCCGAGGCCGCCACACCGTAAGGCCCCACTGAGCTCCGCCTCGCTCCGCGCAGGACGGCCGGCATCGTGCTCACGTTCCGGCGAGTTGACCGAGTAGCTCCGTCGAGCCCGTGCTGATCGACGGCGAGGCCCCACCGTTCGCTGATCCTGCCGTCCCGGGTGTGGCAGATCTCGGTGACCTGGAAGCTCTTGGGGTCAGGCGCATCGTTGGTCGGCGAGCCCGTGTCGTCGACGGCACGATGCCATCGTGATCGGCGCGATTCCAGAATGTACGGTCGTGACCTCGGTGCCGAGCGAGGCATCGGATCATGCCTTGGGAGCACGCAGATGGGTCTGCCTCGTCACCTCGCCAACGGCTTCGCCCCCTACGACTTCGCGGACGCGGTCCTGGACTTCACCGATCGGCACTGAGCTCCCGCTGGAACAACCCGTGATCAGCGCTCGTCGCACCCGCCCGTCTCCGGGTGCTACGCGACGGTCGCGACGGTCAGCAGGTAGGTGTTCTCGACCACGGCGGTCCCATCCGTCGCCCGGTTGTACCGCGCGAACACGGCCTTCAGATCCTCTCGCAGGCGTTGCTCTCCGTCGGGCCCGGCCGCCTCGGCGGCGCGGATCGTCGGTCCGAAGGACCTGCGGAAGACCTCCACGGCATGGTCGACCGAGCGGTAGTACTGCAGCGCCGGGCGCGGTTCGCTCTCGAGCGAGAGGACGCCCTCGCCGAGGAGGTCGCGAAGACCATCGCCCGTCCCCCATCGGAGGGGTGGGTCGATCCCGGGGGGAGGAGGGGCGTAGCGGCCATGGGTGGAGAAGAAGTCCCCGCTCCATCCCTCCGGCATCGGGCTGGCCAGCGCGATGCGCCCGCCCGGTCGACAGACTCGGAGGAGCTCGCTCGCTGCCTTGCGCTGGTCCGGGGCGAATTGCACGCCGTAGACAGACAGCACCACGTCGAAGGCGGCGTCCGGGAAGGGGAGCGCCTGGGCGTCAGCGACCCGGAAGTCGACCTCGAGGGCCTCAGCCGCCGCCTGTGCCCTGGCGCGCTCGACGAGCTCGGGGACGTAATCGATGCCGGTGACCTCGCAGTACCGCCGAGCCGCCACCAGTGCGGCAGTCCCGCTGCCACAGGCGACGTCCAGCACCCGTTCGCCGCCGTGCGGGTCGGCGGCCACGCACAGCTCCTCGGCCATGACCACGTTCTGGCGTGCGATCTCGTGGAAGTCGCCGCTGGCCCAGGTTTCCTGCTGGGCCTCGGTGACGGCGCGGTAGTCAGCCGTGGTGTCGGTGTCCATGTCGACGTCCTCCCTGTCGATCCCGATTCGGAGCGGGCTCCTTCACTGCCAGCATCCCTCCCGGAGCCTCGGAATCAAGTCTGAAAACTGGACTTGTCACGAGCCGGGGTCGGCGGGACACTCGTCCCGTGCGCAGCTACCACCAGTACTGCCCGATCGCGCGGGGAGCCGAGATCTTCGCCACCCGTTGGACGCCGGTCATCGTGCGCAACCTGCTGCTCGGCTGCCGGACCTTCAGTGAGCTTCGCGACGGGGCACCGGGGATCCCGCGCTCGGTGCTGTCTCAACGCCTGGTCCAGCTCGAGCAGTGCGGGATCGTCGAGCGGCGGAAGAACCCGGGCCGGCGCGGGTGGCTCTACGCCCCGACCCGGGCCGGCGAGGACCTGCGGGAGGTCTGTGACGCCCTCGGCGCCTGGGGCGCGACCTGGGTCGAGCTGGAGCCTCACCACCTCGACCCCTACGTCTCGCTGTGGGCGATGGCGAGGGGGATGCGAAGCGTCGAACTGCCCGAGGGCAGGATCAACGCGAGATTCGAGTTCCCCGAGATGCCGCGCAAGCAGCAGCGCTTCTGGTTCCTCATCCAGCGGCCGGAACCGGAGATCTGCGTCCAACCCCCAGGCTTCGAGGAGGACCTCGTCGTCACCACAGACCCCGAGTGGCTGGCCGGATGGGTGATGGGCCAGACCTCGCTCGGACACGGAATGAAGGACGACCGCGTCGACGTCGAGGGGCCTCAGCGACTCGTCCGCAAACTCAGGACGTGGGGGGAGGAGGGCGCCCGCGCCCTGCAAACGTGGAGCACGTCGGAGCCATCGCCCCGCGCCCCGTGACCGCGAACGACCCGCCAGCTGACTGCCCACGACGTGCCGATCTGCTCGCAGAACCCGACGGGTGGTTCCGCTCGGGGTCCAGGTGATGTGGGGGCAGATGACGGTGGCGACGGAGGTGGCCTCGCCGTCCGGGTGCTGACCAGGGATCGTTCACAGAGGTGGGCGGTGCATGGAACTCTTCGTGGATTGCGGGAACGTAGGAGGCAGCGAGGGATGCGCCAGGGGGAGGGACGCTGCGTGCGGGAGCGCGAGGTTGGTGACAACGAGCTTCTGAGACGCCTGGCCAATGGCAGCGTCGAGGCAGGCGAGGAGGCGTTCGAGCTCCTGTTCGAGCGCCACGCGGAGCTCGTCTACGGGGTGGCGTTCCGTCGGACCGGCGTGATGGCTGCCGCGGAGGACATCGTCGCGGAGGTGTTTCTGGACCTGTGGCGCCGTCGCAGCGAGGTCCGCGTGCGGTCCAGTTCCCTGCGCCCGTGGTTGGCGGGGGCGGCGTCGAACCAAGGGAAGCGGTTCTGGCGCAGCGACCACCGGCAGCGCTCGGCGACCGACAAGCTGCGGGGCACCTTCGAGGCCGGGGCGGTGGAATCCGATCCCGGCGAGGAGATCACCGAGCGGATGAGCCGCGAGGCGCGGGCGCTCGCTGTGCTCGAGGCGCTCGAGGCTCTGCCGGGCGGACAGCGGGACGTGCTGATGCTGCGGGTGTGGGAGGAGCTCTCGTACGAGGAGATCGCCGAGGCGCTCGACCTCCCGGTCGGCACGGTCCGGTCCCGTCTCGCGCGGGCCCGCAACCACCTGGACACGATCGAGCTCCCCGACGGGTGCTCCGAGCATCTCGGGGCGGCGGGGTGCTCCCCGGTGTCATCAGCGTCCGAAGCGGCTCGAAAGCGAGGAGCGAGCGGATGAACCACGAGGACCGGATTCGGGACCTGAAGCCCACACCACCGCCCCTGTCCCGACAACGAAAGAGCGAGATCAAGCAGGCGGTCCTCAAGCGGGTCCGCTCGGAGCAAGCCAGCGACGTCTCGTCGAGGCGGCGACGCCGCTCGTTGCTCGGTGGCGCGCTCGTCGCCGCTGTCCTCGCCAGCGCCGGGGTCGCCGCCGCGTTCGGTCTGACCCTTCCCGATCCGGAACAGGCGGCCAAGGTCGTGGACGACCACGAGCAGGCCTCCACAGTGCACCTCGACGGATGGCGTCCCTCGTTGCGTGCCGAGCAGGTGTCGTGCGTCGCACCCGACGCTGACGGAGCGGGCGGAGCCGAATGGACCGAGACGCCGGCCTCGGAGTTCCCACTCGCCGACCCCTTGACCCGTGAGCTGCTCGTGGAGGAGTGCGCCAGCGGCAACGACATGGCCCGCAATCGGGGTGGGTTCGCTCGGGCGGACGCGAGCGTGTGTGTGTACGAGCGTGGCTCGTATCCCCACCCGGTGGTCGCCCTGGTGGGGAAGGGCTGCGCCGACTTGGCGGTGGAGGCCAAGCCGATCACCGACGCGGATCTCGAGGAGATCAACCGGATGCGGGCCGTGGAGGTCGCGGTGCTGGCCGTGTCCGGCGACTGCCCCACGGCTGCCGAGGCGCGAGCCTGGGCGGAGGACCGCCTCGCCGAAGCCGGGCGCGACCTTCCGGTACAGGTCTTCGACGAAGGCCCGGAGTCCTGCTACCGCGGCGTCGTCTACTGGTACGACGGCCCATGGGCGCCCGGTGTGACGGTGCAGGTGCACGGTGACCAACCGGCCGGGCAGCAGCCCTGATCGAGGCACAATCGACCGCGTTGAGTCATCGGGGCGGATCCGCGGGGTCGGTTGATCGCCACGTGAACGACGAGATCCTGAGGACGTCCCGACGCGCACTTGTCGTTGTACCCGACAGCCCCCAGGGATTGCCCCCGAACGCCGGTCAGGTGCGCGTGAGGCGTCGGACGAAGTAGTTGGTGGTCTCACCACGCACGGAGATTGAACGCTCGGCGATCGTTTCGGCCGCGAGCCCCGTCTGGCCGATGAGTTCGTCGAGGTAATCCACGTCGCCGCTCGTGCCGAAGAATAGGAGGACCTGACCGGCCGGACGGAGACGGTCGGGCACCTCGCGCATGAACCGTGTGAGCGAGGTGTAGCCGTCATCTGTGACAGCACGTTCTAGGAGATCCCGGGGCGGGAACCAACGGAACGGCGGGTCGACCACGATCAGGTCGAAATCCCCGTCGACGGGATCGAACACATCGCTGACGACGAATCGAGTGTGCTCGGCAACGCCGTTGCGTTCAGCGTTGACCCGAGAGGCCTCGACCGCGACGGGATTGACGTCCACGCCCAGAACGTCGTCAGTCTGGCGCGCCGCCAAGATCGCATTCGCGCCGGCACCGCAGCCCATGTCGAGTACACGGTGGCCGGCTTGAGCGTGAGCCAGGACCGCTCGGCCCAACAGATCCGACACCGGCGTGGGCGGAAACACCTGCTCGGGTACGTGCAGGTGCAGGTCGAGGTAATCGACGTCGTGATCGCCGAGCGCGTGGAGCTCCGAAGATGCTTCCTCGTGCCATCGCCGCAGCCGGCCCACCCGATCCGCCGGCAACCGCGGCCTATAGGCCTCCATACCCCGACCGTAGACATCGTCGAGAAGCAATCCCATCCGAATATCCCGAACGTCGGGTCGGAGACTCACGCTGTAGTGCCGTACTGCTCGGATCATCGAGCGGACGGTTTCGCTCGAGATCAGGTGACCTGCTCGGCTCCGAGCCGGTCGTCGAGTTCTCGGATGAGCTCGTCGTTGGGGACGGGCACCTCGAGGTGCTGTCGGAGTTGGAGGAACCACTGCCACGTGTGGTGGACGGCGTCGGTCAGCCCGGTGGCATCGAGAGACGTGGTGCAGGCCTGGAAACGCTGGTAGCTCGACGGGGAGATGTCGTCTTCGAGGTGGCGGGCGGGGCTCAACCAGTTACCGGTCGTGCCTTCGGCGACCCGGACGAGTCGGAGCAGGTGAGGGTGGACCTGACGGTAGAGGAAGTCGAGAGCGCGGGCGTGTTCACCGCGCCGCCGCAGGTTGTCGACCATGAGCAGCCAGTTGATCACCGACGACGCCCGGAACTCCATGGATGCGGCGCTGGATCGATCCGGGAGCACGTCGAGGAAGTCGGTGAGGGTTTCGGTGAGCGCACCGGTGGGGTCGTAGAGCACGCAGTCCTGGGTCGAGGTGAGCCATGTCCCCGGCATCATCTGCGCGAGTCGGGGGATCGATGACGTGGGTTCGAAGTGGAACTCACCGCGGATCAAGCCTTCGAAGATGACCGTGATGATCCCGTACTCGTTGCGGTAGCTGAGCTCCACGGTGGCGAGCTCTCGGAGCCAGAGGCCTTCATCGAAGCCGTCGAACGCCTGGGCGTCGACATAGACATAGAGATCGATATCGGAGTGCTCGTCGCCCTCTCCGGCAGCGAACGACCCGTACAGCAGGAGCCCATCGACGCGCTCGTCGCGCTGGGCGAGTTCTCGGACGCGCGTGATGAGCTGTTCTTGAACGAGCATGAGAAGCCCTCCCTCCGTCGTGGCGACGGCACAAGCGGGACAGTGGGGACACCGGGTGGTGAGGGCTTCTAGCGCATGCACGTAACGCTATCGGGTCAGGCGAACCACGCAAGGAGCAACGAGCGACCGCGGGACGATCAGGGTTCGGAGCTGTCGAGGCCGTGAGCAGGCTGGGAACGAGGCGATCCAGCCGCAGCAGCGGCCGCCACGACACCGGCGCCACCAAGTGCTCCAGCACCTCTCAGAGCCGGTTGCCGCTCTTCGCGAGATGCGCC
>CAYTKN010000005.1:0-2214 GCA_964438505.1 uncultured Burkholderiales bacterium | reverse complement strand
CACCAAGTGCTCCAGCACCTCTCAGAGCCGGTTGCCGCTCTTCGCGAGATGCGCCGCGTCTGTCGACACGGTGGCGTCGTAGCGGTCCGTGACGCCGACTACCAAGCGTTCACCTGGGCACCCGAGGACGAGCGGTTGTCTGCGTGGCTTCGTACGGTTCGCAGCGTTGCCAAGAACAACGGAGCAGAACCTGACGCTGGTCGGCGGCTGAAGGGGTGGGCCAGGGAGGCTGGGTTCGCCGAGCTCGTCGCCACGGCTTCGGTGTGGTGCTTCAGCGAGGAGCACGATCGGAGGTGGTGGGGAAGCCTCTGGGCGGACCGGGTGGTCTCATCGGACTTCGCGCACCAGGCGGTCGCTGGGGGACATGCGACCAGTCCGGAACTTGCGGAGATGGCGGACGCTTTCCGGCTCTGGGCTGAGCAACCGGATGGCTGGTTCGCCGTCCTGCACGGAGAAGTGCTCGCCACCGCGTGACCTGGAGTGCCGTGACGCCGAGGTGCCGATAGCGGGGATCCGATCGCGGTCGCGCCAACGTCCCCTTCGGCTTGGCCTGGGCCACGACCGGGGACGTCGACGAACGCGTGGTCCCTCGACGTCGAGCCGCTCTTGCGTCTACCGGTCAGCGGTCGAGGAAGCACTCATCCCCGTTCCGCCTTCCGGCACAGGCCACATCGGCCCGAGAAGACGACGTCGGTCCGGTCCACGGCGAAGCCACGCCGCTGTGAACGGGGCGGCACGACGGCGTCGGCGTCGACGTCCACGTCCTGCACCTGCCCGCAGTGCACACACACGGTGTGGGCGTGGTGGTCGGTTCGGACGTCGACGCGGAGCGAGCCGCCCCCGAGCGACTCGAGACGGATCTCGCCGAGCTCCTCGAGGTCGTGCAGCGCCTGGTACACGGTCCGCAGCGACACGGTGGGGAGCATCTGAGCGACCGTCTCGTGGACCGCTTCGACGGTCGGATGGCTCGGTGACTCCGCCAGGACCTCGTAGACGACCTGCCGCTGCGGCGTGACCCGCATGCCGCGCTCGTGCAACGCTTCGGTGAGCGCGTCGAGGTCACGCATGGCCGGCGACGACGGCACGCTCCGTCGTCCTGACCGGACCCGACTCGCCGCAGCCGGGCTCGCGACGAGCGAAGCGGGGCGCCGCCGCTACGGGCGACGCCCCATCCGATGGTTGGTCTCGCAACAGGGGTTCGGGCCGCGAGGTCACGCGAGGTCGAACCGGTCGAGATCCATGACCTTGTCCCACGCCGCCACGAAGTCGTTCACGAACTTCTCCTCCGCGTCGTCGGCGCCGTAGACCTCGGCGGTGGAGCGGAGCTCGGAGTTCGAGCCGAAGACGAGGTCGACGCGGGTCGCGGTCCAGCGGAGCTCACCGGACTGGCGGTCCCGGCCCTCGAACTCGTCCTCGCCCTCGGAGACCGGCACCCACTCCGTGCCCATGTCGAGCAGGTTCACGAAGAAGTCGTTGGTCAGCGTCCCGGGCCGGTCGGTGAAGACCCCGTGCTCGGACTCGCCGACGTTGGCGCCCAGGGCGCGCATGCCGCCGACCAGCACGGTCATCTCGGGCGGGGACAGCGTCAGCATGAACGCCTTGTCGACCAGCAGGTGCTCCGGGGGAACGTCACCGCGCTTTTGGAGGTAGTTGCGGAACCCGTCTGCGGTGGGCTCGAGGTAGCCGTACGACTCGACGTCGGTCTGTTCCTGGGTGGCGTCGGTGCGCCCCGGAGCGAACGGGACCGTCACGTCGTGCCCGGCCTCCTTGGCGGCCGCCTCGACGGCGGCGCAGCCACCCAGCACGATCAGGTCGGCGACGGAGACCTGCTTGCCGCCGGACGCGTTCTCGTTGAACTCCTGCTGGATCTGCTCCAGAGTCGAGATGACGCTCGACACCCCGGAGCGAACGTTGACGTCCCACTCGGTTGCGGGCGACAGGCGAATGCGCGCGCCGTTGGCCCCACCCCGCTTGTCGGTGTCGCGGTAGGTCGACGCCGACGCCCAGGCCGTGGAGACGAGCTGGGAGATCGACACGCCGGAGTCGAGGATCTTCGACTTGAGCGACGCGACGTCGCCGTCGTCGATCAGCTCGTGGTCGACCGCGGGGACCGGGTCCTGCCAGAGCAGCTCCTCGTTGGGCACCAGCGGGCCGAGGTAGCGATCCACGGGGCCCATGTCCCGGTGCAACAGCTTGTACCAGGCCCGCGCGAAC
>CAYTKN010000004.1:118719-123327 GCA_964438505.1 uncultured Burkholderiales bacterium | reverse complement strand
TGATCGCCACCCTGGAATTACAGCAGGATCTCCGAGATAACGAGACGGTCGACGGCCAGTCGAGCTCGGTCGGGCCCGCCCACGTCGACTGCGCCGCTCCGATCGCGGACGACGACTGTCCCGGCAACGGAACCGCCGGCACCGTCGAGCTCGTGGTCACCGCTCCCGACGGCACCGAGCTGTGGCGCCTCGCCGTCGTGCGCCCCGCCGCCTCGTCGGGCACCAACAACTCCGGGGTCGAGCTGCTCGACGTGCGCCACCGGGGCCGCAGCGTCCTCGGCCGGGCGCACGTGCCGATCCTCAACGTCGACTACCAGGAGGACGAGTCGCCCTGCGGGCCCACCTACCGCGACTGGCTGGGGGAGGAGGCCTGCTTCGAAGCCGTCGGCGAGGATCTGATCCTCGGGTTCCGCCTGTGTGAGGAGCGGCCCCGCACGATGATCGAGGCCGGCTTCGACGGCGGGAACTTCCGGGGCGTCGCCGTGTTCTTCGACGGCGACGACCTGTTGCTCGTCAGCGAGCTCCAGGCCGGCTGGTACCGCTACATGACCGAGTGGCGCCTCGTCGCGGACGGCACGATCCGACCCCGCTTCGGGTTCTCGGCGGTCGCCAACGTGTGCACGTGCCGCACCCACGTCCACCACGCCTACTACCGCCTCGACTTCGACATCGACGACCCCGGCCTCAACAGCGTCGAAGAGTTCAACGCCGACGACGGAGACCCGGTCTTCGGCCGGGGATGGACGACGGTGCCGATCGAGCTCAGCAGGGAGCGCGACCCGGACTCCGATCGGCGTTGGCGGGTGGCCCGCGGCGACGCGTCCTGCGAGGTGCTCCCCGGCCCGAACGACGGCACCGCCGACCTCTACGGCGGCTCCGACGCCTGGTTCCTCCAGTTCCACGAGGGCGAGATCGACGACGGCCAGGGGTTCACCAACAGCCGTGTGCGCTCCCGCCAGCGCATCGACCTGTTCGCCAACGGCGAGATGATCCAGAACCGCGACGTCGTCGTCTGGTACGCGCTGCACTGGGCGCACATCGACGAGGAGCTCGGCGACGAGGTCGGCGTGTTCATCGGCCCTGATCTCGTGTGCTCCTGGGGTGAGGAACCCACCGAGCCGACCACCACCACCACGTCGTCGTCGACCACCACGACCTCCACGACGTCCACCACAACGACGACGACGCCGGGAGGTGGCGGCTCCGGCGGCGGTTCGGGCACCGGTGGCGGAGGGTCGGGTAGTGGCTCGGGCGGGTCCGGCGGTGGCTCGGGTGCCGGTGGGAGCGGTTCGAGCTGACACGGCGGAGACCAGCCGACACGGGCGGCCGCTTCGGGGCAGATTTGTCGGCCATGATTCAGACATTGCCTCGCAAAACCGTGTAGAAGCCGCGAAGATCAGCGTCACATTTTGGCCGCTGCTGCGTGTACCCCAATGAGGGCACATTCGGCGGAGCACGCACACACACGAGGAACCACGACGCCATGGAACATCTCAGAGAGCGCCATCAAGGCGGCCACGAGGATGGCCGGGATGGAAGTCGCGACCCGCGAGAGGGCCGGATCGTGCGCCACGCGCGCCGGGGGCGGTTGTGATGCGGCGGCTGGCACTCGTGGCGGTCGTCGCGCTGCTGGTTCCCCTTGCCCCCAGCGTGGGGATGACATCCGCTCACGCGCAGGTGACGCCCCCTAATGGTGCTCCGAATGGGCTGGTGATCGTCGATCAGCCCGCGCCCGCTGTGGTGGAGGACGGCGACGGCGGCGCAGCCAGCGCCACGATCGAGTTCACGATCAGCCTGCAGACCCTGCTTGTGGTCGGTTCGGGGGACCATACGATCAGCTGGGAGACACAGCCGGCTGAGAATCTGCCGGCGGCCCATCCCGGGGACGGCCCGGGCGACGGTGACTACGACCACGATGAGGGCCAAGAAGCCATCCAGCACGGCGAGGAGATCTCGGTCGAGGTGCCTGTGCGCGCCGACGGCGTGGGCGGCCCGGAGTTCTTCGAGCTGGTGGTCGTGGCGCCTCCTGAGTTCGCCGTGCTCAACAACACCAGCCGCGGCATCATCCTCGAAGCGGGCGTCCCCGAGGTGGACCCGGGCGTCGACCCCCAGGATGAGATCGACGAAGCCGAGGAGGATATCGGCGAAGCCGAGGAGACCGTCAAGGAGGAGATCAGGGAGAACACCCCCTTGGATCCGGATGACCCGACTGGCGACGGCGACCCCACCGATGAGGTCGATCCCGAGAAGGAGATTGAGGAAGCCGAGGAGACCGTCAAGAACGAGATCGAGAGAGCGACCGGCGTGGACCCGGATGATCCCAACGTCGATGACCTGCCGGTGGGTCAGGAGGATATCGATAAGGCCGTCGAAGACGTCAACGAACTCATCCAGAGTACGCAGGATGACATCGAGGACGAGATCGACGGGGTCAACGAACAGATCGACGACGTGTGGCTCGAGACCCTCGACCTCCTCAACGAGGAACCCCGGATCAGGATCGACCAGAGCGATACGCACCTGATCGAGGTCGAGGACAACGCCAGTGGGAACGCGAACACCGTCTCGGTTCCCGTGCACGTCGAGGGAGGGGCCGTCCACGAGATCAGCGTCGGGTACCTCATCAGACCCGGGACCGCGAAGCCCGGATCCGACTACCACGCGGATGAGGTGTCCGTCGACGGCGGGGAGGCCCAGGGCCGCTCGGGGAGGGTCACCTTCCACCGCGATGACGTGCCGGGCGCTCAAGGCGCGCTCGACATCAGTAACCCCTTCCCGTTCATCAAGACCAAGAACATCAACGTGCCCCTCGTCGCCGACGAGGTCGGGGAGGACGACGAGACCTTCGTGATCGAGCTGTTCGACCCCGACGGTGCCGAGCTCGACGACAGTCGGGCGGTGGTCACCATCGAGGACGACGACCCGCTCCTCTTCCTCGACGACGTGGCGGCGGTCGACGAGGACGCCGGCACCGCCCGCGCCACGTTCCGCCGCGCCGGGCAGTCGTCCGCCACGGTCACCGCCCGCATGCGTACCCTCGACGGCGGCAACGCCGTCGGCAACCGCGACTACACGCCCACCGCACAGCAGTTCGAGATCCCCGCAGGTGACACGTCCCGCCGGACCTTCGAGTTCCCGATCCTCGACGACGACGAGCTCGAGGGCGACGAGCATGTCCCCGTCGAGCTCGCGGTCGTCGACGGCGACGGCAGCGAGACCGTGGTGGCGACCGACGAGGTGACGATCCGTGACGTGGAGGCCGGGACGCTCCTGGCGGTCACGGATGACCACCGTCTCGTGCGCTTCAACCCGGCCCGCCCCGGCATCGTCACCGGATTTGGCGCGATCCAGGGCCTCGACGGCAGCGACGACGAGCGGCCGGTCGGTATCGACGTGCGACCGAGCGACGGCGCGATCTTCCTGGCGACCCTCGACGCCAGCGAAGCCGATGACACCGACGACGCCCGCGTCTACCGGGTCGCGCTCGCCAGCCCACCCACGGCGACCCGCCTCGGCAATACTCACGCGGTCGACGTCGATCCCGAGGGCGACGCGTGGCGGGGCGGCGTCGACGTCGACCCCGTCTCGGGGGAGCTGCGGATCGTCAGCGACGAGGACGAGAGCTTGCGCTTCGACCCATCAACCGGGAAATGGGCGGATGACGACGGCTCCCTCGCCTACCACTTCGAGGACCGCAACGCCGGCGAGGATCCGACCGTGGCGGCGAGCGCGCACAGCGGCGCGGTGCCCGGTGCCACCTCCTCGAACCTCTACGGCATCGACGTCAGCTTCGAGACCCTCGTCCGCCAGGCTCCCTCCTCGGGTGACCTGCGCACGGTCGGCTCGCTGGGTGGCGGCTACGGTGACGTCTCCCCGACGGAGGTCACGGCTCTCGACGTGATGCCCGACGGCACCGCCGTCATGGTGGTCAACGAGTCCAGCGACGAGGTCGCCGCCCTCTGGCGCGTGCACCTCGACAGCGGCACCGCAGGTCGCGTCGGCGACATCGGCTCGTTCGCCGTCGACGAAGTCGTTGCGGTCACCACCGCGGCTCCCGGCACGGTGAGGTTCACCACCGGCGCGATCACCGTCGACGAGTCGACCGGCACCGCCGAGATCCCGGTGCGGCGCACCGGCGGCTTCGGCGAGGTCACCGTCCGCTACGCCCCCTCCGGCGGCACCGCCGAGGCGGGAGCCGACTACCGGCGGGCCTCGGGCAGCATCACCATCGCGCCCGGCACCGGGTTGGAGGTCGTCACCGTCCCGATCGTCGACGACGATGTCGACGAGGGCACCGAGACGCTCACCCTCTCGATCACCGGCACCGACGGCGGCGCCCGTGTCGGCCAGCCGGACGAGGTGACGCTGCGGATCCGCGACGACGACCGGTCGTCGGGCTCGCGGAGCGGCACACGCGGCTCCGGCGGGGGAGCGCGCTCGGGTGACGGCTACTACGTGCTCGACGAGACCGGTGGGATCCACACCTTCGGCGGCGCCAGCTTCGCCGGATCGCTGCCCCAACTCCGCTCCGAGGGGGTGCGCGTCGGCGACGCGGCGGTGATCGACATCGCCGCGACTCCATCGGGCGGCGGCTACTACGTGTTGGAC
>CAYTKN010000004.1:0-118619 GCA_964438505.1 uncultured Burkholderiales bacterium | reverse complement strand
TACGTGTTGGACGAGACGGGTGGGATCCACACCTTCGGCGACGCGAGTTTCCTGGGTTCGCTCCCGGGTCTGCGTGCCGAGGGTGTCCCCGTGGGTGACGCGCCGGTGATCGACATCGGAGTGACCCCGTCGGGCGGCGGCTACTACGTGCTGGACGAGACGGGTGGGATCCACACCTTCGGCGATGCGAAGTTCCATGGTTCGCTCCCGCAGCTCCGAGCCGAGGGGGTTCCCGTCGGGGTGTCGGGCACGATCCGCCTCAGCGTCAGCCCCTCGGGTGGCGGCTACTACGTGTTGGACGAGACGGGTGGAATCCACACCTTTGGCGACGCGAGTTTCCTGGGTTCGCTACCGGGCCTGCGCGCCGAGGGCGTCCCCGTCGGTGACGCTGCGGTCATCGACATCGCCGTCATCTCGTTGTGATGACCGGGGACATTGTCCCTGGCGCGATGGCCTCGGGTGATCCACCGATGAAGTGAGCCCTCCGAGTGAGGCTGTGGGGGCGCCAGTGTTCTTTGGGGAAGGCGGCGAAGGCGAGGATCTCCTCGGCTGCTTCGTCGAGGAGAAGAGTCCCAGTGTGTGGTGTACGAGCAGTTCGACGCGGGCGACTCGATCGACCTGATCGCACAGGCGTACGACCTCGACCGAGACGCCGCCGAGGAGGCGCTCCGCTACGAGGCTCCTCGACGCAAGGAAGCACCCCCAGGCTGGGTCACTGGTGGGGCTCGGCGGCGAACGTTCTTCCTGAACCATGCACATCCTCGATGATATGATCGAGGATGTGAGTAGATCAGCTCCGGCGCTCGCTCCGTTGTTCCGCTCGGATCAGCAGCTCCAGATCCTCGCGGTCCTGTTCACCGATCCCGTCGACGAGTTGGCGATCGGCGATCTTGCCGACCAGGCGGGGGTCGCCCAGGCGACGGCCAGCCGTGAGGTCTCCCGTCTCGCCGAACACGGCCTCGTCACCACCCGCTCTCTCGGGCGCAACACCCTCGTCGCGGCCAACTGGGACCTGCCTTGGGCCCGCGAGCTCCGTTCGATCCTCGTCCAGACCGTCGGGGTGCTCGGTCGGCTCGCCGATGCCCTCGGCGACCTCCAGGGCATCGAGGAAGCCCACGTCTTTGGCTCCTGGGCGGCCCGCTATGTGGGCGAGCCCGGCCCTCCCCCTCGCGACGTCGACGTCCTCGTCGTCGGAGACGCGGCACTGCGGGACGTGCGGCGAGCCTGCCACACCGTCGAGCGTGATCTCTCGGTCGACGTCAATCCCGTGGTCGTGAGCCGCCAACGATGGCACACGAACGACGACCCCCTCGTCGACCAGGTGCGATCCGAGCCGCTCGTCGCGATCCCGCTGGAGCAGCGGCCATGACACGCAGAGATGCCGGCTCCGAGCGCTGGCTCACCGAAGCCCTCGCGACACACGACTTGGAGAGACTGAAGCCGAGCATGCCGGCCGGAGGTGAGCGGGTGAACAACGCTCGCCGCCATGTGCGTTCCGCTCGGACTCTGGCAGCCGATGACTCAACCCTGGCGCTGGCGGCGTGCCACGACGCGATCCGCAAGGCCATCTCCGGCCACATGCGCGCCAACGGCTATCGGCCCCGATCGGGAGAAGGCGCCCATCGGATCGTCCTCGAGTACGCGCGCCATCAGCTCGCGGAGGTGATCGAGGAAGACGACCTCCGCGACGCCGACGGCATCCGCAAAGACCGCGGTCTCGCCGAATACGGAGAGTTCGCCTCGACGCGCATCGACGCCGAACACGTGCGCTGGGCCGCAGATGTCGCCGCACGGATCGTCGATGCGATCGCCGGCGAGCTCGCCGCCCGGTCCGAGCGACCACGGCGACCCTGACAGCGGGCGACTCGAAGAATCGGTGCGTGCCCGTGTAGGTGCGGTTCAGGGTGTCGCCGACCTCGCGGAGCACGTCGAGGCGTTCCTGCTCGATCTCGCTCACCCGTTCCAGGTAGGAGAGCTGGGAGGTCGCCTCGTCGGCTCCGGCGTCGTCCCTGTCGGCCCCGTCGGTGACGCCGCGGTCATCGACATCGCCGTCATCTAGTGCCCTGACCACCACGGTCTGCCGGCTCCTCGGGGCTTGGCCGCCTCAGCGGGGCTTCGCGGTGCTGGTGATGGCGATGTGGTGCGAGTTGTGCTCCGCGGAACACTCCTGAGCTGCCCGCTTGGGGTCGCTCAGGCCATGATCGCTCATGCTGATCGCTCAGACAGCGAGCGAGACCTGACGGGAACGACCAGGCTGCTGCTCAGGTCGGTCCGAGGTCTGTTCCCGTTCGCTGATCGTTGCCGACCTGGCGTGCAGATTCGCGCGCATCCTGACCGTCAGGACACCAGCGATCGCGTCGACGATGTTCTCGAGCGCCTCCTCCTCGGAGTCACCCTGGGAGTAGCACCCGGGAAGTTCCTTGCATCGCGCGACGAACCCACCGTCGAGGGCGTCCTCGGTGACTTCGACGGTGAACGTGTAGTGCGTTTCCTCGCCCACGGGGGACACGTCGTTCCCTCCTGCATCACGAGCTCGTGATTCGTCACCCGAGCTCGGTCGGACCACCCTCAGTCGGGAGTCGGTGGGTTCGACGCCGCCGACGGGGACGCTCGCATCGCCGCCGCGCGATCGAGCACACGCAGTAGCTCGTCGAGACCCCGAGCGTCGAGCGCCAGGATCTCCGCGACGACAGCGAAGAGCAGCTCGACGAGGCGCCACGGCCACACCCCCAGCAGCTCGGGCAGCGCGGCCTCGAAGTCCTCGACGATCTCCCTCCCGTCGTCGCCGAGGTGCGCCAGGAGGGGACCGGTGAGCGGCCCGGCGAGGAGGTGCGCGACGTCGTGGACCGCCGTGGCGGGGAGGTGGGGGAGCTGGGAGCGGACGAGCGCGGGCGCCTCACCGCGGGGGCACGTGCCGGGGAGACCCGCCACCCCCAGGAGCCGCCCGCGCCCGTCCGGGCCGAGAGCCGCCATGGCGGCGGCCAGATCGTCGCTGTCGAGCGCCAGGAGCGCCTCGCGTGCGAGACACGCCGAACCGTCGTCGTGTGCGGCCACGTCTTCGCCACCTGCCGTCTCGACATCTCGCACGGGGCGGAGCGCTCGTGCCCTCTGCTGGGCCGTGCGACCACCCGTGCATCGTGCACTCGAAGCGTAGCGTCGGAGACGAGTTGGATGCTACTGATCGGCTGTAGGCGCAAAGTCATCGGTGATCTGGAATCGGGCGATGCCCGGATCCAGACGGAAGCGACATCCGCTCCTCACCGTGTTCGGCGAGCGAGTGCGCGCTCGGCGCCTCGAGCTCGGCTTCTCCCAGGAGGGCCTCGCTCACGCCGCCGAGCTGCACCGCACCTACATCGGCGGTGTCGAGCGCGGCGAGCGGAACCTCTCGCTGGTGAACGTCGTCAAGATCGGCCACGCGCTCGGCCTCGACCCGGGCGACCTGCTCCGCGACCTCTGACGCATCCACTCATCGGGACAGTCGCTCCGGATGTCGGCTGACGAGTCGTGCTGGCTGTGATCCATCAGATCGGAGCGAGAGCCGAAACAGACGCCGAAAAAGAGGGCACTCGAATTGGGGGCCATGGTCGGCCGTAGCCGGTAGTGTCCGGTGCCCATGGCCGAGGGCGACACCGCGGACCGCGGTGAAGGCATGTTCATCGACGAGCTGGCACGCCGGGCGGGTGTGACCAGCCGGAACATCCGCGCCTACCAGTCGCGGGGGATCCTGCCACGACCCACCATCCGCGGCCGCGTCGGCATCTACGACGAGGGCCATCTCGCCCGCCTCCGGGTCATCACCCGCCTCCGGGAGGAGGGCTTCTCGCTCGCCGGCGTCGCCAAGCTCATCGAAGCCTGGGAGGAGGGCTCCAGCCTCGCCGACCTGCTCGGCCTCGAGGAGGAGCTCACCGCCCGCTGGTCCGACGAGGAGAGCGAGGTCATCGACGACCGCCGGCTCGCCGAGCTGTTCCCCTTCGGCGGCGAGGAGGAGCGTCGCCTCGCGATCGCGAGCGGATTGATCGTCCCCGAAGGCGACCACTACCGGGTTCCCAGCCCCCTGATGTTGAGCATCGGCGTGCGACTCGGCATCGTCGGCGTGCCGCTCTCCGCCGTCCTCGACGTCTACGAACGGCTGCGCGAGGGGGTCGACGACATCGCCGCCGACTTCGTCGACCTGTTCGAGACGCACGTGTGGGACCGCTTCGAAGCGAGCGGCCACCCGGTGGACGAGCTGCGGGACATCACCGTGATCCTCCACGAGCTGCGGCCGCTGGCCTTCGAGGCCGTCGCTCGGGTGCTCGCCACCTCGTTGGAGGTCCAGAGTGAGCGCTTCCTCATCCGCCGGCTCCGCCTCCGGGAAGTCTTGGAAGAGTTGGATCCGAATTCCGACAACGAAACCTAGCACTCATTCCAGAATTCGGAATTTTCTCTTGACATCGCATTGACGATGACATTGAATGCTGTCACACGCCATCATGACATAATTCAGGTGTCTCTTTTGCGGTGCTGAAGCGTGTGCTTTGGGCACGCCGTGTCGGTGGCCGCTGGAGACCCCTCGCTGAAGCAACACCGGGGAGGAGCGAGGGCCTGAGAGGACCCCTCGAGGGTCGGCGGCGCGTCGAGGTCTCGGCGCGCCGCCACGTCTCGGTTGATCTCCGGCTGGCGGCAGCACAACGACAGCCCGGCGTGTGCACATGCTGCAACCAACCACGAAGGAGACAACCCGATGCGTACCAAGCTTCTGGTGGCCCTCGCTGCCGTGATGGCCCTGCTGGCCACCTCGGCCTCGGCCGGCCACAACCTGCAGTTCTCGTTCACCCTCGACGACAAGTCGGCGGGCGCCAACTCGGACGCCACGGCGAGCGTCGACTACGGGACCGATCATCCCAGCAGCGGTACGACCCATCTGGCCTCGGGCTTCGAGGTGGCCCACGCGGACGACAACAACAGTCCGCTGAGCCCTCCGCCGACCGACGGCGAAGAGGTCCTCGACGCCGACGTCACCGGTAAGTGGAAGGCGCTGTTCTGCGGGAGCAGCACGGTCGACCTCGACGGCAACTGGGTCGACCCGATGGACAGTGGTGCCCCGTCGGGCGCGGTCGCTCAGATCGAGGTGACCGGACTGGCCACGACGATCGACGTGTGGGTCATCGAGCAGCCCAATGGTGACAGCACCGTCGCGGGCGCCCACTACGACCTCTTCGTGGAGGACTTCGGTGACGACGCCTGCGACGGCAGCGACGTGTCGTCGATCATCACCACGTTCGGCACGACCGCCAACGGCAACGTCGTGTCGAAGAACCCGTGCTCGAAGGGCACCTACACGGTGTACACGGAGTACGAGGACCAGAACGGCGGCAGCCACAGCGACTCGGACACCGTCAAGATCACCGGGAACTGCTGAACGAGCGTCGATCGCTCACACCCGGTGCGGCCCTGGTGCGCGGATGCCCCTCCGCGCACCGGGGCCGCCCGGTCCCCGTCGTCTCGCGTCGCGGTCGTGACCGACGCCTCACCCGACGCGTGACGACCCCGAGCCCACCCTCGAGAAGGGAGTTGCGATGCGTACCAAGCTTCTGGTGGCCCTCGCTGCCGTGATGGGCCTGGTGGCCAGCTCGGCGTCCGCTGGCCACCTGAACCTCTCGTTCGACCTCGTCGACAACTTGGCCGGTGCGAACTCCGACATCGCATGGCACGTCGATTTCGGTACCAAACACCCCGACAGCCTCACCCTTCACGTGCCTCCTGGCTTCAAGGTGGCGCACTCGGACGACAACACGAGCCCACTGAGTCCTCCGCCGGTCGACGGCGAGGAGGTCGCCGACGCGGAGATCACGACCGAGTGGAAGGCGCTGTTCTGCGGGAGCAGCACGGTCGACCTCGACGGCGACTGGGTCGACCCGATGGACGCCGGTGCGCCCGCCGACGCGGTCGCCCAGATCGAGCTGACCGGCCTCGCCAACACCATCGACGTGTGGGTCCTCTACAAGTCGAACGGCGACAGTCAGTTCGCCGACGCGCACTACGACCTGTACTTCCCGGATTTCGGAGATCCCGCGTGTGACGGCAGCGACTTCACGTTCTGGTTCACCCTGTACGGGACCACTGCCAACGGCAACGTGGTCGCGCAGAACCCGTGTTCGGACGGCAGCTACACGTCGTACGCCGTGTACACGGACGTGAGCGGCGGCAGCCACAGCGATTCCGACACCGTCTCGATCTCCGGGAACTGCTGACGGGCGTCGGGAACTGCTGACGCACGGCCGGGCGCTCACATCGGCCCAACGTGGCTCGCCCACACCCGGTGCGGTCCCGGTGCGCGGACGCCCCTCCGCGCACCGGGACCGGCCGGTCCCGTCCCGACCGACCGCTACCTATCGGCTGTAGACGCAAAGTCATCGGTGGTTTGGAATCGGGCGATGCCCGGATCCAGACAGAAGCGACACCCGCCCCTCGTGGTGTTCGGCGAGCGAGTGCGCGCACGGCGGCTCGAGCTCGGCCTCTCCCAGGAAGGCCTCGGTCACGCCGCCGAATTGCACCGCACCTACATCGGTGGAGTCGAGCGCGGTGAGCGGAACCTCTCGCTCGTGAACGTGGTCAAGCTCGCGCACGCCCTCCACCTCGACCCGGGCGAGCTGCTCCGCGACCTCTAACGCATCCACCCGCGCTGCCGGCGAAGGCGCCGCTCGAAGAGGCGCGGAGGCGAGTCGGAGTGAATCTCGGGTCGCTCACCCGACCGGGGGATGGAGGCGACCGTCTTCGTCCGTAGCGTGCGGGTCCACTCGACCGGAGGTTGACCATGCAGCGTGCCCGGACCGTCGTGCTCGTCGCCGTCCTCGCGGCGGCCGTCCCGGCCGTCGTCGGCGAGGTCGCCGCCGACGCGGACCCACCCGCCATCGACTGCGACGCCGACAACCACGTCACCCGCAGCCTGACCGGCGGCTCGACCACCCTGCCGAACAAGCCGATCCTGCGCTTCGTCAACCTCAGCGACAGCCACATCATCGACGACGAGGCGTCCCCGGTCATCACCGGCAACTGGACCGAATCGGCCCTCGACCCCGCCATCGGCAACGGCTCCGCGCAGCGGCTCCAGGAGGAGTACACCGACGAGGTCCTCAACGCCATGGTCGCCACCATCAACCACTGCCGCGACCAGATCCCCGCCCCCAAGCTCGACTTCATGATCGCCACCGGCGACCTCACCGACGCCGCCACCCTCAACGAGGCGCGCCGCTACATCGACAACCTCGACGGCGTCTCCGGCGCCCCCACCGCCTACGAGCGCCACTGCGGCTACACCACCCACGACTCCCGCGGCGAGCCCAAGGCCGGCGCCGCCCCCTGCACCCCCGCCATGCAGTCGCTCTTCGCCGGGCCCACCGGACGCCTCGTCGCCGACTCGCAGGCTCCCGCACCCGACCCCGACGACCCCACCTACCAGCTCACCCCCACCCGCTCGGCTCGCCAGATCGCCGAGACCGCAGCCGCCAGCGTCGCCGGCGGCTCGCAGCTCACCGCACCCGGCCTCCCACCCGCGCTGCGCTGCGCCACCGGCGGCCAGTGCGACAACGAGCGCCTCGAGATCCCCCACTACGCCGTGTTCGGCAACCACGACGGCGCCGTGCGCGGCACCGTCACCTTCCAGCAGCCCTTCCAGGCCGGCTTCGCCGCCTTCGGCCGCTACTTCCTCGAGAGCCAACGCGAGCTCGTCAACGAGTTCTTCTTCACCGAACCCGACCCCGGGCCGATCGGCCACGGCTTCAACCACGTCGAGTCGTCGCGCTTCACCGACGCGAACGACCGCAACGACGGCTACTACGCCTTCGACGCCGCCGGCGGCGCCGTGCGGATGGTCGTGCTCAACACCATCGCGGACGGCGTCCGGGACGAGTTGCACCGCGGCGGGCAGACCAACGCGGACACCGGCGGCCTCGTCACCGGCAACGAGGTGACCGACCCCCGCGGCCTCGAGATGGGGGTCATGGACGAGGCCCAGTACCAGTGGCTCGCCGGCGAGCTCGCCGCAGCGGACGCCGCCGGCCAGGCGACCCTCGTGTTCAGCCACCACCCCGACGTGTCGTTCACCGAGCACCGCCTCGGCGAACCCCTCGGCGACCGCTCCGCCGTCGAGGTCGACGAGCTGCTCGGGAGCCACGAGAGTGTCGTGGCCTGGATCGCCGGCCACACCCACCGCAACCGCATCCGGCCCTGCACCGCCTCGGGCTGCGCCGTCGCCGACGACGCCGCCACGGTCACCGGGGACGGGTTCTGGCGGGTCGAGAGCGCCTCGCTCGTCGACTACCCCCAGGAGGGCCGCATCGTCGACGTGTACGACCTCGGCGACACCGACGGCGACGGCACCGACGAGTACGCGCTGCGCCTCACCATGATCCGCCCCGACCCGGCCGACCCGACCGCGAGCCTCTCGAAGGAGCTCTCCGAGGCCGAGGCGCGCTGCACCACCGAGGCGCTCCTCGCCGGACCGGTCGTCGGCGGACCCACCGACCCGAGCCGCCTCGACGACGTCGCCTCCAACGCGCAGGACGCCGCCGGCGGGGACCTCTGCCAGGGCGACGACGCGCCGGCCCGCGCCGCCGGCGACCCCGACGACCGCGACACGATCCTGCTCCCGTGACGCTGCGGCTGCGGGCGCCCCGCCGGTCGGGCGTCGAAACCGGAGAAGATCCGAACCACGGGATCTTCAGCGACTCGAACCCAGCGGGAGGGATGGGGCGGATCACTCGTTCACTCGGATTCGGTGCGATCAGGATGAGACGGCAGCGACAGGAAAATCCGCCGAACACATGTGAACACGCCTCAACTCGGGCGGCTGCACGGCGAGATGAGGGTACGGAATAGGGGCACAGCGAAAAATTTCCAAGAGATTTGCTCTCGGAGCGACACATTTTCGCCGCTCAGACGTGTACCTGAGAGAGGGCACAGAACGAACCGGGGGCCCGGTGCGAACGAGGCCGGCTCGTTCACCCGATCGGGTGATGACAGAGGCCGCCTCGGTCGCGCAGGCTCGGCACCGCACGAGCGGCGGCGAGACCGCCATGCGGATGGCCACGGAACAGTCACAGCACGACCACGAGACAGCCACGGGGCAGGGGAGGCCACAGACGTGAAGGGTGCGATTCGTTGGAAGCAGATCGGCGCCGCGGTGGCCGCCGGCGTCCTGCTGCTCGGAACCGGCGCGCTCGTCGGCATCCCGCCGACCGGCGCCCTGGGCGCCACCCTCGAGGGCACCGAGACCGACACCTCGACCTCCGACGACACGACCGACGACACGTCCACCTGCGACTCCGACAGCTCCGATGGCGACACGTCGTCCGACGGCGACACCTCCGACGGCGACACCTGTGACGACGAGAGCTCCGACGGCGACGCTCTGGGTGACGCCACCACCGAGACGACCACCTCGGTCGAAGACTCCGGCGACTCGCTGACCGCGACCGTTGAGGAGACCACCGACGATCCGGCCGGCACCGTCGAGTCGCTGGCCTCCGACCTGACCGACGACGACGACGGCGACGGCGACGAGAACGACGGCGACGAAAGCGACGAGGAGCAGTCCGACGAGCCTTCCAGCGAACCCGACGAGGAGCAGCCCGAGGAGCGCGAGGGCCGTCCCCAGGACGAGGACCCGAGCGACGACCAGCGACGCGACGACGACGCCGACGAGGTCGCCGAGGAGGCCGACGAGACCCCGGCGGCGCAGCGCCACGTCATGGTCCAGCTCCAGCGCTCCCGCGACCTCGCCGGGCAGTCCGTCGGCGCACGAGCCGACAGCCAGGTCAGCGACGCCCTCACCCTTCCCTACGTCGGCTACGTCGACGTGCCCCTCGGGCCGCGCTCCACCCGCGACGTCGTCGACCGCCTCGAAGTGGCCGGCGCCGGCGAGGCCGAGCTCATCGACGTGCTCTCGCCCTTCCCCGTGGCCGGCCCCGCCCGCTACAGCAACGACTGGGGGGCGCCGCGCCACACACCCGCCTTCCACGCCCACGAGGGCACCGACCTGTTCGCCCCCCGAGGCACGCCCGTGGTCGCCTCCGTCGACGGGGTGATCACCAAGATCAGCCGCGACACCGCCATCGGCGGCAACTCGGTGCACCTCACCGCCCCCGACGGCACCTACTTCTACTACGCGCACCTGGAGGGCTTCGCGCCCGCCGCGGAGCAGGGAGCCTTCGTGGACACCGGCACCGTCCTCGGCTACGTCGGCGACACCGGCAACGCGCTCGGCACCCCGCCGCACCTCCACTACGAGATCCATCCCGGAGGCGGCGAGCCCATCCCGCCGCTGCCGCACCTCGACCGGTGGCTCGCCTCCGCCCGCGACGCGGCCCGCGCCTACGGCGACGGCCCGTCGATCTCCAGCGAGGGCAGCGGGACGCCGAGCCCCGAGCTGGCGACGCCCGCCGTGCAAGGGCGCATCGGCCCGCCGAGCCAGCCGTCGGTGGTCCCCTTTGAGCAAGCCGCCGCCTCCGGCAACCCGTCGCCCGCGGCTCCCATGCTCGCCGTGATGGTCGTCTTCGGTCTCGGCGTGGTGGCGGTGCGCCGCTCCCGGCGGCTGTTCGGCGCCGTCGGCGGCGCCGGCCTCCCGGGACGCTCGATCGACGAGGCCGATCGCAGCGGCCCACCCGACGCCCTCGAGCCGATCCTGAGGACCTACCGGCAGGTGACGAAGCGCTGAGTGGCACCGACGTCTGATCACGATCCCGTCCGAGCACGGCGACCTGAACCGCGGACCCCCCGGGCTTCAGGAGTCGATGCTTCGGACGGTCGGGGAGCGGTCCCTACCGGTTGTGCGGTGGCAACTGGTAGGGCCGCTCCCGCTTTCTCCGGCCTGCACGTCGCTTCGTGGTCGTGAGTTGCAAGGTCGCGACTGGCTCGTGGTGAGATCGCTCTCGCAGCCCCCGGGTGCTCGCTCCCGCGGCCTGCCCGCCCCACGAGACCGTCACACCGCGGAACTACGTTGGTGTGATTCACCGCTCAGGTGCTCGTGGGCTCCGAGGCCCTCCACAAGACGTTCGCCAGTGGTCCCGCACGCGGGCCGGATCGACGCGGGGAGGTAACCGTGGAGGGATCCTCAGAGCACGAGCGACACGAGCGACACGAGCGACACGAGCGGGTCGTGCGCGCCGAGCGCTTCGAGGTCGTCGATGCCGAAGGGCGGGTCCGAGCCGTCCTCGGCCCGCTCGACGACAGCGGCGCCACCGACACCGACAGCAGCACCGGCTCCAGCAGGGGTGCTGACACCGACGCCGGCCCTGAGACCGACGACAGCACCGACACCGGCACTAGCGCTGGCGCTGGTTCTGGCCCGACCGACGAGGTCCTGGGCCTCGAGCTGCGCGACCGCGACGGCCGCCCGCGGGCGACCCTCGGCCTCAGCGCCGACGGTCCGTGGCTGATCTTCGAGCTCGACGGCAACCTCCTCGTCCACGTCGGCGTCGACGACCCCGGGGGAGACGCCGTGGATCCCGGGGCGTTCCTCTACCTGTCCGACCGGGATGGCCGCCCGGTGCTCGGCTGGCGGGTCACCGACCGCGGCACCCTCTACGCCACCGACCCCCGCGGGCCGCGTGAGCCCGGCGTCCCCGACGCCCGCGGCGACGATGGGTGAGTCGATGATGGCGGCATCGAACTGCACCACATCATCAGGGCCACGCATCAATCCGAGTGTCGGAAGTGCGGCGCGACGGCTGCACGCGAACGTGTGCTCGGCCGTGTTGCCCACACGGTGTCCAGCAATGAGCGCCTGGCGCCAGATTCCGGTTGTTCGTATGTCCGGCCAGCGAAGGGGTGTACATGGAACCCGGAGCGCCTGAGGACGAGGCGCCGGAGCGCTCCGACGATTCGGAGTACGGCGCAGCGGGTGTGCGAGTGGTGTCGGGAGCGCTCCACTTCCGGTCGTGGCTGCGGCGTCGTCACGAGACCGTCGAGCTGCTCGATCAGGCGACGCTGTCTCGAACACTGCATCTCGATCTGGATCTCGACAGGTTCGTCGATCACGAGGACTCGCCGGAGCTTGCAGGCTCGATTCCCGTGCCGTTGGCCCTGCTACCTCGGACGGTCCACACCTCGATCGAAGTCAGGGCCGAGGATGGACGGCTCCTGCCCCGCCTGATCAAGGCTGAAGAACGCCGCCTGGTGGGGATGGGTACGTCGAGCATGCTGATACGTGTGTTCGAGTTCCAGCAGCGGTCATGGTCGGAGGAAGTCGAGGATTGGTTGTGGCAGGCAGTGAGGGGTGAGCCCGGCGAGATGGGATCGACCCCTCCTGAGGTGGCGTCACTCGAACCCCCCTTTGGAAGCAGCACTCGAGCCATGGTCACGCTCGTCAACGAGACCTTTCCGCTGGTCACCCTGCTTCCCCCGTCGGGGGAGCCGAGGCGGAGACTCACCTACTCGTACGTCGAGAGCCTTCCCACCGTCATCGAGCGTGCCCGCGAAGCCACTTCGAGCTCGAGCGGCCGATGGAGAAGAGTTGCCCGGTGGCTCGTCGACCGCGGTGGCCGATTGCGCAACATCGGGGAAGGTGACTGGGAGTTCCCCGTGCAGGGCCTCGAGCAGTGTGACTCGTACCACCTGGAAGCGATCGCTCCCGAAGCCACGGAGATCATCGATGCTCATGTCCAGGTGGTGCACGGGCCACACGACATCGAGACCATCGAGGACGATGACAATCTCCCGGGGCGGGCGCATGTCCAATGCAACGCACCTGAGCAGCCCGTCCACGAGTCCACCTTCTTCGCTCGCCTATACCTGCGTCCGACCGGCATCGTCACCTCGGCCACGTACATCGGGCTCTTCATCGCCTTCACCCTGGTCGCTGGGCTCGTCCTCATCATTGCGGCGGATGGCAATTGGCGTCTGGTGGAAGGGGGTCGTCAGAACGTCGATGCAGTCGTCTCCTTGTTGGTGCCCGGGATCTTCGGGACGACGCTCGCCGGACCGAGTCGCCACGGCTATACAGCAGCGCTCATCGAGCCGACGCGGAACCTGTTGTTTGCAGCGAGCTTCACGAGCTACGTGGCTGGAGTGAGCATCGCCTTCGACCTCCATGGTTGGCCAGCGGCTGCCACCTGGATCGGGATCACCCCGATCGCCGCGGCATGCGGTGCTCTCCTCGCCTATCAGTTGCGCCGTCTCCGGCGACTGTCTCGCAGGCAGAGCGAGCAATGAACCGGTCGACCACGAGGGATCAGCGCAGGACCACCCACAGCGGTCACCGGTGCACTATCGTCATCATGTCCGTGGGGAGAGGAACATGAAGCACGCGAAGCGAGGGAATTCGGTTCGTCGGTCACGTCGTGAACGCTCCGATCCGCGGGTTCGGTTCGTCTTCCGGGGCGCCGAAGCCCAGTTCGGGCGCTACGTGACCGTCCCCGAATCGAGCATGAAGCGCTTCTTGGAGGTGGCCACGAGCGACCCCGGCCGAGCTGGTCACGCTTGACCGCGGGCGGTCTGTTCTGAGCCGCTGAGGTCCCTGGACGCGTACCGGTACGCTTCCGGGCTCTCGGTCGACCGAGCGTCTGTGCCGTGTCAATGCTCCTCCGATCCGGAGTGCGGGCCCATCGGCCCCGTCGTCGGCCCGGACGCGGTGGACGCCCTGGGGTCGGCAGGTGTCGACGAGCGCTGCGCTACGAGGAGCTGGCTGTGGCGCGGGAGGCACCGGCAGCAGCGGTCGAGGCCACCGTTTCTACTTGAGGTCGATGGCGACGGCAGGCGTTCGCCCGTCGTGCACTGATTCGCCGCCGAATCCGGGGCACGGACGCGGAACCGTGGGCGGTTCCCACGACGTCCAAGTCGCTGGAAGGCCGCACACGGGCGTTTCGAAATAGCCGACGGTCACGCGCCCGGCCAGGGAACTGGTTATGGCGGCCGGTCATGCAGCCGGTCAAGATCGAGGAGGAGCGACGGTGATGCGTCTCGTGGCAACGCTCGCAGCGACGGCATTGGTCGGGGTGGTGTTCCTGGCGCGCCCGCCGGCGACGTCGGCGTGTAGCTGTGCGGCGACCACGGAGCCGCACCCCGAGGTCCTCGTGGAGGGCGTCGCGGGACGCCAGATCGGCGACGACGACGGACCGAGCGAATCCGACGGCGGCGAGGCGGGGGAGCCTCGACCGCAACCAGTCGACTCGACGGAGACCTGGGCCCTCACCGTCGAGGCGGTGCAGCGCGGACCACTGGCACCCGGCGACGAGATCGAGGTGCACATCCTCCGGGGTAGCTCCGCGGGCTGTGGCGTCCAGGTCGGCTCCGTGGAGGCCCATCGCGCATATCGCATCGGTGGGGCCTTCGACGAAGAGGCGGGGCGGTTGCACCTCAACCTCTGCTCGGGCGCGCTCGTCACACCGTTCGATGGCACCGCGACGCCGGAGTCCGAGCCGCCGGTGTCCACCACGACGTCGTCGCCGGATCGCTCCGACACCACCGTGATCGCTGTGGTCGGCGGTCCTGACGACTCGGGTGGCCTCGACGGCCGTGTGGTCGGCGGCGCGCTCGGCGCCGCCACCGCCATCGGCGCCGGCGCCGGCGCCGCCGTCCTCGCCCTCCGCCGCCGCAGCGGAGCGGCCCGACCGTGGTGACACCACCGTTCTTTCCTTCTCTCTGACGGCCATCGGGCGGCTCACAGGGAATGTTCGCCGCCGAATCTGGGCGTACCGATCGGGTGGTCAGGACGTCCCATTTCCCCGATTCTGGGTGGCGATTCCGTCTACTCATTCGAAATTTCGGCGGTTTTTTGGCTGTCGACCGACACATTTCGGGCTCTCGTGCGTGCACCCCAGTAAGGGCGGAGATCGCACCACACCGACGTACCAGCGTTCCGAGGAGCACAACGTTGCAGCAGAGCAGCTCACGGCGGGGCCTCCGGGTCGCTGCCGTCTCGGCCATCGTCGCCATGCTCGCCGGCTTCCCCGCGGCCCCTGCGCGAGCGCAGTCGACGACCGAGACGGATCCGGTTACCGACTCCGAGACGTCGACGGTCGAGATCCCCGATGCTGACGCGGATGCCACCGGGGTCGAGGACTCGTCTGACGACAGCGACGCCGCCGAGGGCGTGGTCGACAACCCTCGAGCAGGCGCTGACGAGGTCCAGAAGCCCATTCTGAGTGTCGGCGACGCGATCCTTCCCCAGAGCCTCGGCGGGGAGGACGCCGGCTCCGGGGAGGTCATCCTCGAGTTCGATCTCACCCTGGACGAGTCGCTCGGCGAGCTGGACGGCAATGTCGAAGTGCCGTTCGAGGTCGCCCCAGTGGCTCCGACAGGCACCGACTGGTTCACCGTGGAGACGTCGTCTCCGGTCACGATCGACAGCTCGGACACGATCGAGGTGAAAGTGGATACGGGCGAGCTGGGTGATCCCGCGACCCCGGCGGTCCTCACGGTGGAGCTGTTCCATGATGAAGACCCCGGGAGCGAGCCCGACGCTGTGGTGGTCGCCAAGCGCTTCGGTGTCGGGGCGGTCGCCGAGCAGCCCGATACCGGCGGTGTCGTTCCCAGACACGTGCTCGTGAGCGACGCCGTAGGCACCCGCGGTGGCCCCGACGGCCCCACCCCCGCCGAGTTCCACGTCGTCGCGGTGCCGCCACCCGTCGGCGAAGAACTCACGGTGTCCGTCGCCACCGCCGACGGACCGAACTCGGCGGTTCCGCAAGCGAGCGAAGATGTCGACTACCAGCCGATCGGGAGCGACGAGGCTCCCAATCCGTTGACCTTCTCCGCGGACGAGCCCGTGCACCCGGTGTCGGTCCCCGTCGAAGAGCGCTCAGACGCAGATCCGGTCCTTCAGTTCGCGCTCGAGGTGGCGGACGACCCCGAGGGTGTGGAGACCCACGACGGAGTCGGGCGCATCGTCACGACCCCCGACGCGACGGGGCCGGTCGAGGATGCTGTCGGCGACGGCGTGGCCTGCGCCGAGTGGATCGGTGGTGAACGCGGCACCGACGCCTGCCCGAAGCCAGTGCGTGACACCGTCGAGGCCGCCGAGCAAGCCGCCGACGACACCGAAGCCTGTGTCAACGGCCTCACCGGTGAGACCTCCGTCGAGGAGTGCCCCGAGGAGGTCCGCATGGTGTGGAGCATGCTGCGCGGCCTGTTGTTCTCCGTGCTGGATACCGCAGGTCAGCTCCCCGAGATCTCGATCGAGGCCGCCGTCGAGGTGCTGGAGCCACCCGTGAGCGGCGCGACTGTCTCGATCGAGGTCACCGCCAGCGAGCCGCGGGCCGTCGAGACCACCGTCGAGTGGCAGGCGCAGAACGGCACTGCGATGGCCGGTACTGACTATGGCGAGGACGGCGTCGCGACGCCGCCGTCGGGCACGGTGACGTTCCCTGCCGGCACCGAGCCGGAGACAGAGGAGATCGAGATCCCACTCATCGGCAACGACACCGCCGACGGGAACCTCGAGTTCACCGTCACCCTCGAAGACGGTGGGGGCTACACGCTCGGTGACGACGATGCGACGGTGACGATCGTCGACGACGACACCATCACCGTCTCCATCGAGGAGTCCGTCGAGTTCGACGAGCCCGCGGGCAGCGGCACGACCTCTGATCCCCTCGAAACGATCGTGGTGTCGATGACGCCGGAGCAGCACTCGCGGACGGTCATGATTCCGACGATCACGGCGACCCCCGACCCCGAAGACCCCTTCGACCGCTTCACGTTGGTGACGTCGTCGCTGAACTTCGCCCCCGACAGCGACGTCGACACCAAGGAGACGGCGAGCGAGGACGTCGAGGTCGAGCTCATGGGTGACGGCATCTACGAGGCCGGCTTGGAGCGGGCGTTCACGGTCGATCTCGGAGATCCGCAGGTCGGCTCTGGCGACCCTCCCGCCGACATCGAGGTGACGACCGGTCAGGCCGACGTGACGGTCACCGACGCCGACGCCGCACCCGAGGTGGAGGTCACCGTCGCGGATCAGGCCAGCGAGCAGGTGACCTTCGAAGTCGCCCGAACGCTGCCCGACACCACGGACGAGACCGCGCTCGACACGACCTTCGACTACGAGACGAAGCCGGACACGGCCCACCCGCCGGACGACTACACGTCGAATGCAGGAAGCCACACGTTCCCCAGGGGCAGCGACGAGGAAGTGTCGACTTCGATCGACGTGCCGGTGGAGCCGGGTGGGACCGGCGCCTTCGACCTCGTCCTGTCCGACCTCACCGGCGCGGTGTTCGCCGACGCCGACGCCGATTTCGCGACGGCGGAGCTCGGGGTCGTCGACGGCAACCTGCTCGGCCTCGCCGAAGACGACGAGGGAGGCGACCGCCTCCACTCCTTCGACCCGGCGAAGCCGGGTGTCACCACCGACCTCGGTGCGATCGGAGACGTATCCGGTGGCCACGAGCTGCTGGCGATCGAGTTCGACGGCGACGGCGACCTCTACGCGCTCGCCCGCGACACGGCGGACGGGACGCCGCGCCTCTACGAGGTCACCTACCCCGCTGATCCCGAGGCGGGTGGTGCTGTGTCGGCGACGGCCGTTCCCCTGTTCCCGTGCCTGTCGGAGCCCGCTCCGGCGACGTGCGTTGACGACACCGCCCCGGTGCCCGAGCTGACGGGCACCGCGTTCGACCTGACCTGGGTGCCGTCCCCCGACGAGGAGGGCGGCCCGGTCTTGCGTGTCGCGGGTGACGACGGTCAGCACCTGCGCATCGATCTTTCCGCCGCCGTCAAGGTCACCCCGGGGCTCCCGTTCCGCGACGCCGCCGACCCGGCGGGAGACCCGCCGGCGTTGGCCGGGATCTCCTACTCTCCGAGCGTCGACCAGGGCCACCCCCTGCTCTACGGGATCGACCTCGGCCAGGATGCCGAGACACTCGTCTTCGAGACCGGCGAGTTCCAGCCTCCCGTCGACCCCGACAAGGTGGTCGAGGACGTCCAGGAGATGCTGCCCGACGTGCCGCCCGAAGGCGTTCCGCCCGAGCCCGCGTCGACATCCAGCCACGACGACCCCGCCGGTGTGGTCGACGACCCCACCACCGCGCCGAACCTGTTGGCGCGAGGCGCAACAACGGAGATCGGTGCGCTCGGAGGTGACCTCGACAAGTCGGATGGCACCCATGTGGGCTTCGACGTGGGCCACGACGGCATCGCCTACCTCACGGCGTTCGACGGTCAGCGCACTAACCTCCACACCGTCGATCTCGGCGAGGACGTGTCGGGTGAGCGCGCCACCAGTCGGGGGCGGATCGGCAAGCCCGGATCCCTCGACATCACCGACATCGCTGTGGAGCCGGCCGGACTCGTCCAGTTCGAGCGGTCCACTGCTTCGACGACAGAACCCGACTCCGGCGACCTCGACGCCTCGTTGTCGGTGATCGTGGAGCGCGAGCACGGTGCCACCGGTGAGCTCACCGTTCCCTACAGCGTCGACGACGACTTCGAGCTTGACGACGGCCACAGCCGCGCCCTGGAGGGCGAGGGTGAGGACTTCGAGCTCGCTGACGGCGACGACGACGCCGACGGGGTCGATGACGGGGTGTTGACCTTCGGGGACGGCGAGGCGACCGTGACCGTCGACGTGACGGTCCCCGGTGACGACGACTGGCAGGGCGACCGCCAGTTCGCGCTCGAGTTGGGTCAACCCTCCGGGGCCGCCGGTCTGGGTGAGCCGAGTCGCGTCGTCGTCACCATCGACGATGGCGACCCGGGCACCCTGAGCATCGACGGTCTCGACGACGGAGGTTTCATCTCCGTCGACGAGGGTGACGTCGCCACGATCGACGTCCAGCGCACCGGGGGTTCCGAGGGCGGTCTCCTCGTCGACCTCGTCACCGTCGAGGTGGACGGACCCGACGGGCAAGACCGCGAGCCTGCCGGCAAGGGCGACGATTACGAGCAGGTCGTGGAGACCCTCGCGTGGGCACCCGGCGAGTCCGGCGTGACGAGCGTCGACATCCAAACGTTGTCCGACAGCGTCGTGGAGGGCGACGAGATCGTCGACTTCGAGCTGACCAACGCCCGGCTCGTCGACGAGGACGGCAACGAGATCGCCGACGGCGACCTCACCGATCACGAGCTCCTCGGTGGTGACACCGAAGGCACCCTGGTGATCCGGGAGGTCGACCCCGGGGCGGTGCAGTTCTCGACGCAGGCCCTCTCGATCGACGAGTCGGACGGCGCCGAAGCCGAGGTCACCGTGATGCGCACCGGCGGCGGCTCCGGTGCGATCACCGTCGAGTGGAGCGCTCAGGACGGCCCCGGCGACTCGGGCGCCAAGGCCGGCACCGACTACGAGGACGACGACAACGGCGAACCACCCTCGGGCACCCTCACCTTCGGCCACGGTGACGACGAGGAGTCGTTCACGATCGCCGTTCTCGACAACGACGACTTCGACGGCGACCGCACGTTCACCGCCACCCTGGAGGTCGACGACTACGCGACCGAACACGACGGCACCGAGCCCGACCAGCTCTCCGACCTGCTCGGTGACCCCGCCGAGATCGGGATCACCATCGACGACGAGGACGTGGACAAGACCGGCGGCGAGTTCACCTTCATGGCGGACGCCGATGGCGCCAGCCAGGTGCAGGTCGAGGTCCGCGAAGACGAGGAGCTGCGGATCCCGGTCGTGCGCACCAAGGCCGGCTCGGGCACCGTGGAGATCGACTGGAGCGCACACAGCGACGACGAGGACACCGCAGAAGCCGGCATCGACTACGGGAGCGCGGGAACCGAAGAGGTCTCCGGCACCGTCGTCTTCGACTCGAAACAGCTCGAGGGCGTCGTGGCCGTCCCGATCATCGACGACGAAGAGGTGGAAGGCCCCCAGACGTTCACCGTCACACTCGACGCGGCGACCTTCGCCGGAGACGACGAACCCGACGTCGTCACCGACGTTGTCGATCCGGCCGCGGCCGAGGTGACGATCCTCGACATCGAAGCGGTGCGCGCCTACGGGATCGCCGAAGACGAGAGCGGCACCGACGAGGTCGTCGCCTTCAACCCCGTGCTCCCCGACCGCGACGACGGCAAGGACGCAGCGGAGCTGCTCGGGGCGATCGACTCGCTCGACGGCGACGAGCGGGTCGAAGGTCTGACCTTCGCCCATTCCGGTGGCACACTCCACGTGCTCGGTGTCGAGGACATGACCGGCTTCCAGCGCGCTCGCGTCTACACGCTGGCGCTCCACGGCGAGGACGGGCCGACGGTCGAGCCGGAGCGCACGTTCTCGGTCGACACCGCCGACGCGTTCGGCGTCACCTTCGACGCCGGCGGCGACCTCCTCGTGGCAACCACCGCCGGCGAGCTCGTGGTGGTCGGCTCCGACGGCGTCGAATCGAAGCAGCTCGAGCACGACACCTCGGATGAGCTCCCGCAGATCGGGGCGCTCGCCACGGCGCCCGACGGCACCGTCTACGGCATCGACACCGCCGCAGACACGCTCGTGCGCCTCGGCGGCGACGGCGGGACGGGTCCGTCCCCGAGGGACGGGAAGGTGACGACCGTCGCCGACCTCGACGTCGGCCTGGCCGATGCTCCCGCGGCCCTCGACGTGGACACCGACGGCGTCGTCTACGCGCTCGTCGACAGCGACGACGACGGCACCGAGGAGCTCCACCGGGTGTTCCCCGCTGACTCCGACGGCGAGGACGCCGGGGCCACCCGTTTGCTCGCGAGCCTCGACGACGGGATCGCCGGCGTCTCCGGCTTCTCGTCACTGGCCATCGCCACCGCCGGCGTCCTCGACCTCGACGCTCCGTCGAGCGCCGCCGAGAGCGCCGGCGAGGTGGAGGTCCCGGTGGTGCGCAGCGAGGGCACCTTCGGAGCGGTCGGCGCTTCCTACGAGATCGTCGACGACGACGGCCAGGCGATCGACGACGGCACCGCCACCCTCGACCACGGTGAGACCACAGCGACGATCACCCACACCTGGGAGCCCTCCGAGGCCTACGACGACGACCGGCAGGTCGCTGTGCGGCTCCTCGACGCCACCGGCGGCGCCGTCCTCGGCGACGACACCGAGGCGACCGTCACCATCGAGAACGACAACCCGCCGCCGACGATCTCGGCGGGCCGCGACGTGTCGGTCGCCGAGCGCGGCGACGGCGCCACCGCCAGAGTGCGCCTCCACCTGAGCGGCGCCACCAACAAGACAGCGGAGGTCACCGCGAGGACCGTCGACGGCACCGCCACCGCCGGGCGCGACCACACGGCGCTCCAACAGACCGTGACGTTCCCCGCCGGTGCGACCACCCGCACCGTCGACGTCGACATCCGAGCCCTCGACAACGAGGCACCACAGCGCCACTTCCAGGTCGCGCTCTCCGGCCCGGTGGACGCCAGCATCGGCGACACCGCCGCCACCATCACCGTCACCCGCGACTACCCCGAGCCGCCCGCCCCGTCACCCGAACCCGAGGTCAAGGAGGTCGTCGTCGAACCGGTGCCGCCGCGGGGCAACGTGACCCCCAGCGGTGACGGCTACTGGATCCCCTCGCCGGTCGGCACCGTCGAGGCGTTCGGCGACGCCGCACCGATCCCAGGGATCTCCGGGCAGCTCGCGGTGGCGTTCAACCCCGAGCGCGAGATCGTCGACGTCGCCTCCGACCAGACCGGCGAGGGTGTGTGGCTCCTCGAGCGCTCCGGCGGCGTCCACGCCCTCGGCTCCGCCGACTACCACGGCTCGATCCCCGAGCGCCGCGCCCAGGGGTTCCCGATCGGGACGGCCGACGCCGCCTCGATCGCCGCGACCCCCAGCGGCAACGGGTACGCGATCCTCGACGAGGACGGCGGCATCCACACCTTCGGCGACGCCCGCTACCATGGCTCCATCCCGCAGCGCCGCGCCGAGGGCCTCCCCATCGGGGTCGCCGAGACCGTCTCCATCGCGATGACCCCCACCGGCGACGGGTACGTGGTGCTCGAGGACAACGGCGGCGTCCACACCTTCGGCGACGCCCGCTACCACGGCTCCATCCCGGCGCTGCGCCTCGCCGGAGTGCCCGTCGGCGACGCCGAGCTCGTCTCCATCGCCCTCGCCCCCGGCGGCGACGGCTACTGGATCCTCGACGAGCACGGCGGGGTCCACACCTTCGGTGAGGCCCGCTACCACGGCTCGATCCCCGCCCTCCAGGCGGCCGGCCAGAACATCGGCATCGCCGGTGGCGAGCGCATCGAGGCGACCGCCTCGGGCGAGGGCTACTGGATCTTCGACCGCGCCGGCGGCGTGTTCACCTTCGGCGACGCCCCCTTCCGCGGCTCGGTCCCCGGTCGCACGGCGGGGTGAGCGACGGCGCCGCCGTGGCAAGGCCAGGAATCTCGTCGTGATGATCGCGTGGTCCGGGAAGCCGTGACCGCCGGTTCGGGCGACGGACGCGAGCGGGCGGTCTGCCAGCGGATCGTCGAAGCGTACGAGCGGATCCTGCCGGACACCCCCGACGAGTGGGGCCGGCTCGACGAGCTCGCCGACCACTCGACCCGCGAGACCCTCCAACACCTCGACGCCGAAGAGCGCCGAGAGGGGCAGGAGATCACACCCGAGGTTCGGGAGATCCTCCGCCGCATCACCACCGGGGACCTCGCCGACGAGCTCGCAGACGCGCTGGACGAGGCCAGCGACGACGACCCGCTCCTCTCGGGTCGACCCGACCCCGACCATGAAGACTGAGACAGGCCCGACGACGGCATCCCATCTCGCGCACCGATCGTGCAACATTTCGCGCGCTCATGGCGTTGCAATCTGCGCAGTGCCAGCGTTGCGAATCGCGCGATGTTCCGGGGCGAGGTGCTCCACGAGCGGGACAGCACCGAACTCGAGGTCGACGCCGTCGTGGAAGCCCACAGGAGCGCCGGGCGGCGTTCGAGGTCGGGCCGGGCCAGATCGACGGCCTGGCGTCTCCATTTGGGTTGCTTGGGCTTGGGTTGCTTGGGGTAACATGCCCACATGAGCCGGGACGACGACCGGAACGTGAGCGCGACGGCCGCGGCGATGGCCGAGGAGCTCGAAGCCGCGCTGATCCCGTCGCTGCACGCCTACGCCCGCCACCTGGCCTCGAGTGACCACACCCTCGAAGACGTCGGAGGCGTCGAACGGATCACCGAGGTCGTCCGCCACGCGCTGCCGCGGGCCAACCGGTTCTCGGACCGGATCGGCCCCGTCTACACGACCGGCCAGCTCCAACGGCTCCTCGCCGGCCCCGACGAGATCACCGACGAGGCGGTCCGGGCCCGACGCACGCAGGGGCGTCTCGTCGGCGTGAAGACCGCGGACGGGCGCTGGGCGTGGCCGGCGTTCCAATTCCGCGTCGCACCGGGACGCCTCGTCCCCCGCGACGACGTCCTCGGCCTGTGGAACGCGCTGCCGTGGCGCGACGGGCACCTCGACGACCTCACCCTCGTCGCCTGGATGCGGGGGCCGCGCCGCGACCTCGACGGCGCGACACCACTGGAGTGGCTCGAACGCCACGGCCTCGACGAGGCCCTGCGACGAGCCGCCGGCCGGGTCCGCCGCCGCTCCGCCGCGTGACCCGACAGCGCCCCGGCCTCCGCCCACCCACACCCGAGCGCGCCGCCCGGATCCCGGAGACCCCGCTCCGCTCGTTGACCCTCAGCCGCGCCACCTGGACCGAACACGCCGGCATGTGGTGGTTCTCCAACCGCAGCGACGAACCTCACGAGGCGGGGCGCTTCGACCTCGAACGGCCCCACGGCACCTGCTACTTCGCCACCGATCCGGTCGCGGCCCTCGTCGAGAAGCTCACCGACCCCGACGACGAGGAGCCCCTCACCTCCACCGCCGTCCTCGAACGCATCACCGTGTGGACCGGACGGGTCGAACATGGCGGCACCGTCGCAGACACGACCCGGCGCGCCGCACGCGTCTCCAAGGAGCTCGGCACGATCACGCCCTACGAGCTGCCCTGGGCGTGGGCGGACGCGCTGCACGCCGTCGGCCGCGCCGGCCTCGTCGCCTGGCTGCGCTCCGACTCCGCCGACTCGCGCACCGTCGCCGTCTTCGGACCCGCGAGCGAACCCGACCGCCGGCCCGACCCCGCCGAGTGGCCCGACTTCGACGACCGGTCACCGGCCAGCGCGCACGCCGACGGCCTCGCAGCCGCCCTCGACATCCTCGAGGAGGTCCCGACCCTCGAGGACCTCGAGGAAGCCGTCGAACCCGACCCGCCCGACGTGTGAGCGCGGACACCAGCCCCCGGGCGAGCGGCGACCCACCACGTCGAGATCGCTCGATCGCTCCGTCACCTGTCGGTCGACCGCGGCGGTCTCCACCATCGGCGACGCCACCTTCCACGGCTCGGCCCCCGGCCGCCAAGCCGGGTGACCAGGTCAAGGTCCAGGAACGTTCACGGTCAGCAACGGGATGCTCACCAGCGCATGCCGGCGTTCGACCACCTCACCTCGATCGTTGCTGCTGCAGAGATCTGACTGCGCCACACAGATCTCTGTATGCTGGTGGGCATGCGGACGACGTTGGATCTCGACGATCACCTGATGCGAGAGCTCAAGCAGCGAGCCGCGGCCGAAGGGCGGACCCTCACGAGCCTGATCGAGGACGCGATCCGGGCCAGCCTCTCGGCGACCCCACGCACCGGCGCGTACCGCCTCGAGCTCCCCGAGGTCGAGGGACGGCGTCCCCCGACGGTCGACGTCGCGGACCGTGAGGCGCTCTACGAGCTCCTGGAGCGTTCCCCCTGATCGCCCTCGACACCAACGTCCTGGTCTACGCCCACCGGCGAGAGACCGAGCAGCACGACGCGGCCCTCGCCGAGGTGGTCGACCTGGCCGAAGGCGCTCGACCGTTCGGCGTCCCGGTGTTCGTCGTGGGCGAGTTCGTCCGCGTCGTGACCCACCCCCGCGTGTTCGACCCGCCCACCGACCTGGCGACGGCGGTGGGCGTGGTCGACAGCGTGCTCGCCAGCCCGGTCGCCAGTCTGCTCAGTCCCCGCGACCGGTACTGGGGGCTCCTCGTCGAGCTGCTCACCGAGATCCGCGCCAGCGGCAACGACTGTTTCGACGCCCAGATCGCCGCGGTGTGTGCCGAGCACGGGGTCGACACGATCCTCACCGAGGACGTCGGCTTCCGACGCTTCCCCGGGATGCGGGTGCGACGCCTCACCGCTCCCTGACGGTCCCGCACGGCTGCGACCGCAGGCCGCGGCCGGAGCCGAGCGGTCGACCGCACGCGCCGCAGTGATCCCGACGACCGGCCCGTCCGCCGGGGTGTGCTCGCAATGCATACATATCTTTGCAATAGCATGTACACATGCCCAAGCGAACAACGATCGAGATCGACGAGGAGATCCTGGCGCGAGCCAGGCGTGCGTTGGGTGCTCCCACGATCCGAGCGACCGTCGAAGAGGCGCTGCGACGCGTGAGCGAAGCCTCGGAGACCGAGGAGCAGCGGCGCGTGCAGCGTCAGCGCCGATACCTCGAGGAGCTGGGCGAGCGGGTCGACGTCGACGTGCTCGCCTCGGAGGAGATGTGGCGGTGAGCGGATGGGTGCTCGACAAGAGCGCCGCCGCCAGATTCGACGACCCGCACATCGGCTCCCAGCTCGCCGAGCTCGCCGGCTCGTTGTTCGTGTGCCCGGTCGGGCGGCTCGAACAGCTCTACTCGGCGCGCTCTCCCGCGGACTACGAACGGCTGGAGGCCGAGCTCGCCGAGATGTTCGAGGCGGTCTCCGCCCCGTCGGATCTGCTGGAGCGGGCCCTCGCGCTCCAGCGCACGCTGGCCCGTCACCACGGCATGTGGCACCGGACTCCGATCCCGGATCTCCTCATCGCGGAGACGGCGCTCCACCACGACCTCGGGGTCGTCCATGTCGACGGCGACTACGACCGGATCGCCGAGGTGCGGCCCCTCACCACCCGCCGTCTGGGCTGACCTTCTTCGTCGATCGGGTTCGCCGAGGTCAGCGTTCACCGATGAGTGTCGGATGCGTCGTGCAGACTGTTGGTCATGAACCGGCACGAAGCAGCTCATCCTCGGCTGGGGAACGGAGCGACACCCCATGGCTGACCGCACGGCGATCGAGTGGACCGAGGCGACGTGGAACCCCACCACGGGATGCGACCGCGTCTCACCCGGTTGCGACCATTGCTACGCCCTGACCCTCGCCCGCCGGCTCAAGGCCATGGGGAACCCCCGCTACCAGAGCGACGGCGATCCCCGCACCAGCGGCACCGGATTCGGGCTGTCACTCCACGACGACCTTCTCGAGCGCCCGAAATCCTGGCGCGCGCCGCGCCTCGTCTTCGTGAACTCGATGAGCGACCTCTTCCACCCGTCGGTCCCCGACGACTTCATCCGCCGGGTCTTCGAGGTCATGGCGGACACCCCCCGCCACACCTACCAGGTGCTGACCAAGCGCTCACGCCGCCTCGCGGAGCTCGCTCCTCGACTTCCGTGGCCGGAGAACGTCTGGATGGGCGTCAGTGTCGAGACCTCCCGGTACCGCTTCCGTGTCGACGACCTCCGTCGCGTACCCGCCGTCGTGCGGTTCCTGTCCCTCGAGCCACTCCTCGGGCCGCTACCCGACCTGGACCTCGACGACATCCACTGGGTCATCGTCGGCGGCGAGAGCGGGCCGGAGTCCAGGCCCGTCGACACCGGATGGGTGCGGACGATCCGCGACCGGTGCGTCGCTTCCGGTGTGCCCTTCTTCTTCAAACAGTGGGGAGGCCGAACGGCGAAAGCGGGTGGGCGCGAGCTCGACGGACGAGTGTGGGACGAGCTTCCCATCCGCCGCATGGCGGTGGCCTCGTACGCCAGGATGGTCGGCCCGCCGGGACGCTCGGACCCCGGAGATCGCTCGAGTCGAGGCCCTGAGGAGGCGGGCGCGGAACCGTTGTTCTCCGACGAGGACATGAAAGCGATGCTCGTCGAGGACGCGCGGGAGCTGCGCATCTCCGAGCCGCGACGTGCGGTCGAGGCGGCACGAGAGTTCGGCGGCTGGACGCTAAACAAGCTCGAGGTGCTCGACCTCTACCTCAAGGTGTTCAGACGGGTCGCCGGCAACGGCAGCTACATCGACGGCTTCGCGGGCACAGGCGAGGTGCGCATCGGCGGGGAGACCCTGCCCGGATCCGCGACCCGGGCGGCACGGTCGGGCGTCTTCAAGCACCTCTTCCTGTACGAGCGACCCTCCAAGGCGAAGCAACTCCGCTCGTACCTCGACGCGAACCTCGCGGAGCGCCTCTCCGAGCGTTGCCGCGTACGGGGAGGAGACTTCAACGAGCTCGTCGTCGAGGACCTGGAATCAGGCGTCATCCCCGTCGACAAGCCCTGCTTCGCCTTCCTGGACCAGGACTCGACCCAGCTCGACTGGGCAACCATCGAGCGGCTGGCGACCTACAAAGACCTGACGACCGACGAAGGCGCCGAAGATACCGACGAAGCCGACTCGAAGGTGCTCAAGGTCGAGCTCTGGATCCTCTTCAACACCCACCAAGCCGTCATGCGATTGTTGCCGAAGCATCCACCGCCGGGCTACGAGCAGTCGCCTGAGGCGCAGACCCTCGATCGCATCATGGGCGACCGAAACGCCTGGTGGGACCTGTACACGGCCGGGGTAGGACCCGGCCAGTGGGCGATGCGCTTCGCCGAGCGGCTCTCCGGCGAACTGGGGTATGGGGCGGCCGTGCCGCACCGCATCCTCGATCCCAAGACCGGACGCCCCCAGTACTACATGATCCACGCCAGCGACCACCCTGCCGCGTTCAGCTTCATGCGTTGGGCGAAACGCGAAGCGGCAGCCGACCAGTCCTGGACCACACCGCTGAAGGGCTTCGATCGCTGATCGTGGGTGCTGTCGGCAGGCATCGTCCTCGAGGGTCGCGATGGTCTCGCCGGTCTCGACGGTCGGGGAGGGTTGTGGCGCGTCAGGAGCCCCGGCGGCGGAACAGGCGCCAGACCAGCGCGAGGGGGAGGACCCACACCACCAGGATCGGGACGATGCCGCCGAGCGCCACCAGGGTGCCCTCCAACACGTCGGCGCCCGCTCCGGTCGCTCGCTCCCAGGCGCGTGCGAGACCAGCCGGCTCGTCGTCCTCCTCGGCCTCGTCGGGCGGCGGGTCGTCGTTCGGTTCGAACACGTCGACGGTGACCGCCGCCATCGCCACACGATCCGCCAGGAGCTGACGGCGTCCCTCGAGCTGCTCGATCCGCTCCTGCACCCCCACCAGCTCGCTGCGCACGTTGATCGACTCCTCAACCGACGTGGTCTCCTCCATCAGCGCGAGCAACGAATCCCGCTGCGAGCGCCACGTGCGCAGGCGCGCCTCCACGTCGACCACCTCGGCCGAGACGTCCTCGGAGACCACCCGCTCGCCTGCCACCTCACCGAGGCCCTCCAGGCGCTCCAGGACCGCGTCGAAGCGTTCCGCCGGCACCCGAATCGTCACCGTCGCCGACGCTCGCGAGCGCTCCGACGACTCCACGAACCCACCGGCGTCCGCCGCGACCTCCCGCACGGTCTCCGCCGTGCCCGCAGCCGCGCCCGCCTCGACCTCGAGTCGCAGCGTCGCCTCCCGGGCGATCCGGTCGCCGATTCCACGAGGACCCGCGAAGCGCTCGATGTTGCCCGACGTCGGCTCAGCACCCGCCGCGACACCCGCAGGTGGCCCATCAGCGAGGCTCGGACTGCTCTCGACGACTCGGGTCTCCGTCCGCGTGGACGCTCCCTGGCCGCCCGGGTCATCCTCGTGGCGCAAGAGGGGTGGAGAACCGGGAGGTGCAGAACCGGGTTCGACGCTCACGAACCGACCTGGCTCGGACGTCCCCGAGCTCTCGACGAGCGCGAACACGGAGACGCCGAGCGCGGCGAGCGCCACCGCGGCGAGCGCCGCGACGCCGACGAGCGCCACGCGCGACCGCGGCCGCTTCGCGGCTCCCGCGGACTCGGGAACCGACGCCGCCCTGCGCGCCTCCTCGAAGGTCGCCTCGCCCTCCTCCGACGACACCCACCCCTCGGTGGTGCTCCGCGGCGCCGGATCGACGGCCGCGACCAGCGCCTCGATCCGCCGGTGCTGCTCACTCATCGGACCCCCCTTGCACGGATAGCCGCCCCGTGATCGGGGTCGGATCGTTCGCCTCGGTGTCGCCGCCGGCGGTGCCACCCGCGCCACCTGTGTTGCGGACGTCCGCCGTCTCGTCACCGACGTCGACGTCGACGTGGGTGTCGACGTCGACACCCACCGCTTCGAGCCGGCGGCGCAGCCGCCGCCGCGCCCGATGCACCCGCACCCCGAACGCCGTCACCGAGCACCCCGCCACCGCCGCGGCGTCGCGGTAGGGGAGCTGCTCCCAGCAGACCAGCGCCAGCGCCTCGCGCTCCTTGTCCGGCAGGCGGTCGAGCGCGTCGAGGACCAACTCCCGGTCCGCGACCCGCGACGCCGGATCGCCCCACACCGGATCGCCCGACCCCGACCCGGTGCCGGCGTCCGAGGCGCCCTGGGAGTGCAGCCGCTCCGCGAGGCGCCACTGGCGATGTCGCGAGCGGGTCTGGTCGGCGAGCACCCTGCGCGCCACCCCGTAGAGCCAGGGGAGCGTCTCGGAGGGCACGTCGGCTCGTCGGCGCCAGGCGACGAGGAACGTGCCGGCGACGACCTCGCGGGCGGTGTCCGGGTCGGTCCGCCGCCGTGCGTAGGCGAGGACGTCTTCGGCGCAACCGTCCCAGAGCTCCCTGAACCACCGCTCGTCGTCTTCCGGCACGTTCCCCGTCCGTGGTGTCGAATGCACGCTCACCCCGCATGTGGCCGCCTCGGGCCGGTTTCTTACCGACGCGCCGCTTCGGGCGCGCGGGTGTCGAACCCGCCCTCGTGGGCTTCACGTGCGAGACAGCCGGGCTTCGCGCAGAAAAGGCCACGCCTCGCGCAGAAGAGACTCGGTGGGGCGGCGCCTCGCGGAGCACCGCTCGGGTCGAGCACCCGGGCTGCCGGGGGCGGGTTACCAGCCGGTAGCCTGCGGGACTGTCGCCGGCACGGCGCCGGCGGGCGCGTCACCACGGAGGATCCGATGTACGAGTGGCCCGAGGAGATGCAGATGGTGCGCCAGGCGGTGCGCGACTTCGTCGACAACGAGGTCCGACCGCACCGCGAGGCGCTCGAGTTCGGCGACCTGGCGCCCTACGACCTGCTCCGCAAGCTCTACGCCACCTTCGGCCTCGACCAGATGGCCCGCGACGGCTTCAAGAAGCGCATCGAGCGCGAGCAGGCCCGCGCCGCCGGAGGGGACGCAGCCGGCGACGACACCGCTGGCGACAACGCTGGCAGCAACGCCGACAGCGGCGACAGCACCCAAAGCGACAGCGAGGGCGGCGGCATGGGCGGCGTGATGGCCATGGCGCCGATCATCGAGCTCTGCAAGTGCTCGCCCGGGATGGTCACCGCCATGGGCGTCTCGGTCGGCCTCACCGCCGCGGCGATCATGTCGAAGGGCACGCTCGCCCAGAAGGAGCGCTGGGCGCTCGACCTGCTCACCCTCGACAAGGTCGGCGCCTGGGCGATCACCGAACCCGACTCCGGCTCCGACGCGTTCGGCGGGATGCGCTCCACCGCCGTCCAGGACGGCGACGAGTTCGTCCTCAACGGCTCCAAGACCTTCATCACCAACGGTCCCCACGCCGACACCACCGTGTTCATCTGCAAGCTCGACGAGGGCAACCCTCCCGAGGAGCGCCGCGTCGTCCAGTTCGTCCTCGACACGGGCACGCCCGGCTTCGAGCAGTCCCCGCCCCTCGACAAGATGGGCCTCCACTCGTCGCCGACCGGCCAGCTCTTCCTCACCGACGTGCGCGTCGGGCCCGACCACCTCCTCGGCGAGAGCCTCGACGCCTACGGCGGCTCCGCCGGTCGCGAGGCCTCCAAGGCGACCTTCACCATGGAGCGCACCGGCGTCGCCGCGATGGCGCTCGGCATGATCGAGCGCTGCATCGAGCTGTGCGTCCCCTACGCCAAGGAGCGCGTCCAGTTCGGCCACCCGATCGGCGACTACCAGCTCATCCAGCTCAAGCTCGCCAAGATGGAGGTCGCCCGCCTCAACGTCGAGAACCTCGTGTTCCGCTACGTCGAGATGAGCCGCGACGGCGAGACCATGAGCCTCGCCGAGGCGTCCGCCATGAAGCTCTACGCCGCGCAGGCCGCCACCGAGGTGGCCCTCGAAGCCGTGCAGCTCTTCGGCGGCAACGGCTACATGTCGGAGTACGAGGTCGAGCAGCTCGCCCGCGACGCCAAGGTGCTCCAGATCTACGCCGGCACCGACGAGATCCAGGTCGGCCACATCGCCCGCGAGATGCTCGCGTAGCGGCCCGACCGGCCGGTGTTTGCAAACTTGGCTTCTTTGCTGTCGTCATACGACAGCAAAGAAGCCAAGTTCGGCGAGAGGCGGCGAGAGGTGGGGGACAGGCGGACCGGCGGGCGGGCGGTGTCGGGAGCGTCAGCGTCCTAATCTGATCTCGTGCCCCGGGATCGAGGAGCCGCTGCATGATCATCGACGGGTTCGTCCACCAACTCCCCGACATCGACCCCGAAGAGACCGAGGAGTGGCTCGACTCCCTCGACTCGGTGGTCTCGGTGCGGGGCAAGAGCCGCGCCACCTACCTCATGGCCCGTGTGCTCGAGCGCGCCCGCGAGCAGGGCGTCGGGGTACCCGCGATGGCCTCCACCCCCTACGTCAACACCATCCCGCCCGAGCACGAGCCGTGGTTCCCCGGCGACGAGTACCTCGAGCGGCGCATCCGCGCCTACATTCGCTGGAACGCCGCCGCGATGGTCGCCCGGGCCAACCGCCAGTACCCGGGCATCGGCGGGCACATGGCCACCTACCAGTCGGCCGCCGCCCAGTACGAGGTCGGCTTCAACCACTTCTTCCGCGGCAAGGACGGCGGCTACGGCGACCAGGTGTTCATGCAGGGCCACGCCTCACCCGGCATGTACGCCCGCGCCTACCTCGAAGGCCGGATGGACGAGGACCAGCTCGACCGGTTCCGCCGAGAGGTCTCCGGCCGCGGGCTGCCGTCCTACCCGCACCCCCGCCGCCTCCCCGACTTCTGGGAGTTCCCGACCGTCTCGATGGGCCTCAGCCCCCTCAACGCCGTCTACCAGGCCCGCTTCAACAAGTACCTGTACCAGCGCGAGATCGTCGACACCTCCGACTCGAAGGTGTGGGCGTTCATCGGCGACGGCGAGATGGACGAGCCCGAGTCGCTCGGCGGCCTCTCGCTCGCCTCCCGCGAGCAGCTCGACAACCTCATCTTCGTCGTCAACTGCAACCTCCAACGCCTCGACGGGCCCGTGCGCGGCAACGGGAAGATCATCCAGGAGCTCGAGGCGATCTTCCGGGGGATGGGCTGGAACGTCATCAAGGTCGTGTGGGGCCGCGAGTGGGACGAGCTGCTCGCCCGCGACGTCGACGGCATCCTCATCAACCAGATGAACACCACCGTCGACGGCGAGTTCCAGCGCTACTCGATCGAGACCGGCGAGTACATCCGCGAGCACTTCTTCGGCCCCGACCCGCGGCTGCGCAAGATGGTCGAGCACCTCCCCGACGAGCAGCTCCCCAACCTGACCCGCGGCGGCCACGACTACCGGAAGCTCTACGCCGCCTACAAGACCGCCGTCGAGCACGAGGGCGCGCCGACGGTCATCCTCGCCAAGACCGTCAAGGGATGGACGCTCGGCCCCGAGTTCGAGGCCCGCAACGCCATCCACCAGATGAAGAAGATGACCGAGGAGGAGCTCAAGACCTTCCGCGACCGGCTCTACCTCGACATCCCCGACGAGCAGCTCGAGGAGGGCCTCCCGCCCTACGTGCACCCCGGCGAGGACTCCGACGAGTACCAGTACATGATGGAGCGCCGCCGCGCCCTCGACGGGTACCTCCCCGAGCGAGTCGACCGCTCCAAGCCGATCCCGATCCCCGGCACCGCGTCGGGCACCGACGAGCAGGGCGACCCCTTCGCCGAGTTCTTCGAGGGCACCGGCGAGAAGCTCGAGGCGGCCACCACCTCGGCGTTCACCCGCCTGCTGCGCAACCTGCTGCGCGACCCCGAGATCGGCCACCGGGTCGTGCCCATCATCCCCGACGAGGCCCGCACCTTCGGGATGGACCCGCTGTTCTCCGAGGTGAAGATCTACTCGCCGCTCGGCCAGCAGTACGAGCCGGTCGACTACAACCTCATGCTCTCCTACAAGGAGGACGAGGCCGGTCAGCTCCTCGAGGAGGGGATCACCGAGGCCGGCTCGATGGGCTCCTTCACCGCCGCGGGCACCGCGTACGCCACGTGGGGCACGCCGATGATCCCGTTCTTCGTCTTCTACTCGATGTTCGGGTTCCAGCGGGTCGGCGACTTCATCTGGTCGTTCGGCGACCAGCGCGGCCGCGGCTTCCTCTGCGGCGGCACCGCCGGGCGCACCACCCTCAACGGCGAGGGCCTCCAGCACGAGGACGGCCACAGCCTCCTCACCGCCTCCGAGTTCCCCAACTGCCTCGTCTACGACCCCGCCTTCGCCTACGAGGTGGCGGTGATCATCCGCGAGGGCCTCTCCCGCATGTACGGGGACGACCCCGAGGACATCTTCTACTACCTCACCCTCTACAACGAGACCTACCCGATGCCGCCCAAGCCCGACGGCGTCGACGACGGCATCCTCCGCGGCCTCTACCGCTTCCGCGAGGCGCCCGAGGACAAGCAGCACCGCGCGCAGCTCCTCGCCAGCGGCACCGGCATGCTCGCGGCGATGGACGCGCAGCGGATGCTGGCCGACGAGTGGGACGTCGCCGTCGACCTGTGGAGCGCCACCAGCTACAAGCGCCTCCGCGACGACGCCCTCGAGGTCGAGCGGTGGAACCGGCTGCACCCCACCGAGGCGGCCCGCGTGCCCTACCTCGAGGAGACCCTCAGCGGCGCGGAGGGGCCGATCGTCGCCGTCTCCGACTTCATCAAGGCGGTGCCCGACCAGATCGGCCGGTGGGCGCCCAAGCCGTTCATCCCGCTCGGCACCGACGGCTACGGGCTCTCCGACACCCGCGAGGCGCTGCGCAGCTACTTCGAGACCGACGCCGCCCACGTGGTCGTCGCCGTGCTCCACGGCCTCGCCCAGCAGGGCGACGTGAAGGGCGAGACGGTCGCCGAGGCGATCAAGCGCTACGAGATCGACGCCGAGGGGATCTACCCGCCGAGCGTCTGAGCGGCGAGTGAGGGCCGCTCAGACGTCGCCGCCGCCGTACTGCTCCCACTCCTCGGCGTAGGGGTCGGGGACGTCCTTCGCGTAGGGGTCGGCTTCCTCGGCGAAGTCGCAGTCGTCGTCGTGGTCCTCACCGAGGGTGAGGTTCGCGTGGCAGAAGTCGCAGAAGCGTTCGCTGGGGCCTTCCTTGAGCTTGCGTGCGGCGCGAAACCGTCGGGCGCGTCCACTGCCTGCCACGTGTACCCCTTCCGTCGATGCCTCCATTGTGCCGCATCGGCAGGATCCGATGTGTTCGGGGCCGTGTTCGAATCGGGGTGCCCCGGCTGTCAGGGTAATCTGCCGGGAGCGGGCGCTTAGCTCAGCGGGAGAGCGCTGCCTTCACACGGCAGAGGCCGCAGGTTCGAACCCTGCAGCGCCCACGTGCACCGACGTGCAATGTGTGAGTGTGGTGCAGTCAATATGACTGCACCACACTCACACATCGACTGGGCACGCGGCGGCTCCCCGTAGCCCTGTCTCCCACGCCGGCAAAGGCGACCGAGGCCGCAGGTTCGGACCCTGCAGCGCCTACGACAAGTTACCTTGCAATCCGTCGTGTCACAAGGTAACTTGTCGTAGTGGAGCACCCGCTCATCGCCGCGAGTGCTCGGAGGCACGGCGTCAACGACGAGGCCATCCTCCATGCGTTCAACAACCCCGTTCGGGTCGAGGAGCTCGACGAAGGACTCACGATGCTCATCGGCCCCGACTGTGGCGGAAGCCTCTACGAGGTTGGTGGCAGCCGACGAAGGTCCGGTCGTCGTACACGCGATGCCGGCTCGGCCGAGATATCTGAGGTGATGCGGATGCCCCGCACGGTCAAGGAGATCCTGGAGACGGCCGACGAGCTGGCGGCGCGGTTCGAGGCTCACGAACCCGACGACGCCGAGGTCGAGGACGCGACCGCACTTCGAGTGGTGCGCCGTGCGTTCCAGGAGCGAGCCGACGCCGAGCGCCGCCTCGCCGACGCCGTGGTCGCCGCCCGGACCGAGGGTCACTCTTGGGCCGCGATCGGCGCCATGGTCGGCACCTCCGGAGAAGCGGCCCGGCAGCGCTACGGCCCGCGCGTTCCGAAGCGCTGACGTGGCCGGAGTCCCAGGCTGAATGCCGGCTTCGAGGAGCTCTGCGATCATCGAGAGCCCGCCCGCGTGCCGTCAGTGGCGCCCGCGTGTCGTCAGCGGCGGCCGCGGACCGAGCCCCCGAACACCAGGAGCAGGATCGACGCCCCGACGAACGCGACGAAGATCGACCACAGCCCGAGCTCGTCGACGCCGCGTGAGCCCACGGCGCTGAAGAGGAACCCGCCGACGAGCGCGCCGAGGACGCCGACCAGGATCGTCGGGAGACAGCCCCGCACCTTGCGGCCCGTGACCGCGCCGGCGAGGGCACCGGCGATCAGTCCGACCACGATCCACGACAGAAGCCCCACACCCGCTCCCTACCCCGAGACGGCCCGCGCGAACCCTGCCGGCGCCCATCCACGCATGCGTCGACAGGCGGGATGTCGGCGACAGAACACCGCAGCGTCGTGTGCCGGTCTGGCGATGTTGCAGTCTGCTACAGTCACGACCGGGAGGCTGGCATGGGCACCACATCACCGACCCGCATCGACGACGACCTCTACGCCTCGGCGAAGATCGTCGGCCCCTTGATGAGTCGAAGCGCCGCGCAGCAGATCGCCCACTGGGCGCGCATCGGACGGGAGATCGAAGCTGCTGACAGCGTCTCGCAGCGGGCGGTCGCCGAGGTGCTGGCCGCGCGGCGTGACTACGACCGGTTGAACGCGTACGAGCAGGCGGTGGTGCGTTCGGAGTGGGCCGAACGGATGGAGGCCCGCCGCGCCGAGCTGGACCTCGCTCGGGAGTTCTCCGACCGAGGCCGCTCCTACGTCGAGTTGGACGACGACGACGAGGTCGTCCGGCGTGACCCCTCGGTCGACGGACCCTCCGGCTCGGCCTGAGGGTCGTGCCCGACCCGGTACTGGACGTCATCGCCGGCCCGAACGGCGCCGGCAAGACGACGTTCTACCTGAGGGTGCTGGAGCCGGTCACCAACCTCGAGCTCGTGAACGCCGACGTCATCGCCGCCGAGCGCTGGCCGGACGCCGAGGTCGAGCACGCCTACGACGCGGCCGAGCTCGCGGCTCAGGAGCGGGCGCGGCGGATCCGCTCCCGCCGGTCGTTCGCGACGGAGACGGTCTTCTCGCACGAGTCCAAGCTCGCCGTGCTTCGCGAAGCCGAGGAGGTCGGCTACCGCGTCGTCTTGCGCATCATCCTGGTCCCCGAGGACCTCGCCGCCGCCCGCGTCGCCGACCGCGTGAACCACGGGGGCCATCATGTTCCCGAGGACAAGGTGCGTGCTCGCTTCCGACGGCTGTGGGCTCACCTGCGTGAAGCCGTCGGAATGGTCGGTGAGGCGCACGTGTACGACAACAGCAAGGCCGCCGATCCCTTCCGGCCCGTCGCGTCGTATGTCAACGGACAGGCCATCGGCTCCCCGCGATGGCCGCCCTGGACGCCACAGGAGCTCCGGAAGGCGGAACGATGAGGTTGCCCGAGATCTCCGACCAGCCGACGCCCCGGCGGTCGCGCTGGTCGAGCTGGCAGCGCTGCGTCCTGCTCGTCTTCGCGGTCGCCGTGACGATCGCAGGGCTGAGCGACGCGCGCCCCGCTCGCGCCGGCGGTGAAGGGTCCGTCTACGTCGTCGAGGTGACCGGGACGATCGACCTCGGCCTCGCTCCGTTCCTGGAGCGTGTCCTCGACGAGGCCGAGGACGCCGGCGCCGCGGCGATGATCGTGGCGATCGACACGCCGGGGGGACGCCTCGACGCCGTTCTCCAGATGCGCGAGGCGCTCGTCGACAGCCCGGTTCGCACCCTCGCCCTCGTCGACGGCACCGCGCTGTCGGCCGGAGCCCTCGTCGCTCTCGCCTCCGAGGAGATCCACATGACCCCCGGGGCGGTGATCGGCGCGGCGACGCCCGTCGTCGGCGGCACCGGCGAGACCGCCGACGAGAAGGTCGTCTCCGCCGTGCGCACCGTCTTCGCGTCCACCGCGGAGCTTCGAGGCCGCGACCCGCGGGGCGCGGAGGCGATGGTGGATCCCGACGTCGCGGTGGAAGGCGTCGTCGAGGCGGGCGACCTGTTGACCCTGACGGCGGCCGAGGCGCAGGAGGTCGGCTACGCCGACGGGCTGGTCGCGGATCGAGGCGCGCTGCTCGACACCGTCGGCCTGGCCGATCGGGAGGTGGTCGAGCGGAGCCCCAGCCTCGCCGAGCGGACCGTGCGCTTCGTCACCAACCCGGTCGTCGCCTCGCTGCTGATCACACTCGGGATGTGGCTCGTCCTCGGCGACCTGCTCACCGGCGGTGTCGGCGTCGCGGCGGCAGCCGGCGTGGCGCTCCTCGCGATCTTCTTCGGCGGGCACATGCTCGCCGGGTTGGCCGGCTGGGAGGACGTGGTGCTGGTCGCGGTGGGAGTGGCCCTGATCGCGCTCGAGCTGCTCGTCGTCCCCGGCTTCGGGGTGCCCGGGATCCTCGGGCTGGCCGCCCTGCTCGGTGGAGCGTTCTTGGCGATGCTCAACCGCGACTTCGACTTCGTCACCCAGGACCAGCTCGTGCGCGCCGCGCTCAGCGTCGGCGCCTCCTTCGTCCTGCTCGTCGCCGGGTCGGTCGCCATGCTGATGCTGCTCTCCCGCACCGGACGGCGCGACGGGCTGGTGCTGCGCGCCCAGGTCGGGATCGGCACGCCGGTGACCGAGCGCGGCGGGAGCGGTTGGCTCCGCTGGCTCGGCGGGACCGCCCGGCTCGAGCCGGACCGGCCCGAACCCGGCGAGCGCCGCGCCCCGGAGGGCCCGCTCGTCGGTGCGGTCGGCACCGCCCTCAGCGACTTGCGGCCCTCGGGTGTCGCGGACATCGGCGGGCAGCGACGCGACGTGGTGACCACCGGCGAGTACGTGGCACGCGGCGACTCCGTCGAGGTGGTCCGCGAGGAGGGCTACCGCACGGTGGTGCGCCGGCGGGAGTGAGTTAGGGTTCGCCCAGGCCCCTCCGGGGCGTGCGAAGCCGGTGTCGACCGTGGAGCAGAGCATGGATGCGCAGACGATCCTGTTGATCGTCGTCCCGGTCGCCGTCGCCCTCCTCCTCGTCCTCGGCTACTTCGTGCCGCTCGGACTGTGGCTCACGGCGATCTTCTCCGGGGTGCACGTCCGCATCGGGACCCTCGTCGGGATGCGCCTGCGGAAGGTCGTGCCCAGCGCCATCATCCGGCCGCTCATCAGCGCCACCAAGGCCGGGCTGGACCTGGAGATCGCGCAGATGGAGGCCCACTTCCTCGCCGGCGGTCGCGTCGAGCGGGTGGTCACCGCGCTGATCTCGGCCGACCGCGCCAACATCGAGCTGCCGTGGAAGCGGGCCACCGCCATCGACCTCGCCGGCCGCGACGTGCTCCAGGCGGTGCAGATGAGCGTCAACCCCAAGGTCATCGAGACCCCTCGGGTGGCGGCGGTGGCCAAGGACGGCATCCAGGTCGTCGCCGTCGCCCGCGTCACCGTCCGGGCCAACATCGAGCGCCTCGTCGGCGGCGCCGGGGAGGAGACGGTCATCGCACGGGTCGGCGAGGGCACCGTGTCGGGCATCGGCTCCGCCGACTCGCACAAGTGGGTGCTCGAGAACCCCGACGCGATCTCGCGGCGGGTCCTCGACCACGGTCTCGACGCGGGAACCGCCTTCGAGATCCTCTCCATCGACATCGCGGACGTCGACATCGGCCGCAACGTCGGTGCCGAGCTCCAGACCGCCCAGGCCGAGGCCGACAAGAACATCGCGCAGGCCAAGGCCGAGGAGCGCCGCGCCATGGCGGTCGCCGAAGAGCAGGAGATGCGAGCCAGGGTCGTCGAAGCCGAGGCCGAGGTGCCTCTGGCCCTCGCCGAGGCGCTCCGGGGCGGCAACCTCGGGGTGATGGACCACTACCGCATGGAGAACGTCCAGGCCGACACCCGCATGCGATCCTCGCTCGGCGAGGACGAGCCGAACCCGTGAGTCCGGCCGAGGAGTCGCTGCGCCGCGAGATCGGGGAGCCCTCGGTCGCTGCGGACGCCGCGATGCCCCCGGCGCCACCGGCGGTGACCCGGAACCGGCTGCGAGCGACGCTGAGGTCCCGCGCAGCGCTCCGGGAGGCGTTCCTGCTCCGCGAGATCCTCGGGCCGCCCGTGAGCCTGCGCGACCGCACCGGTCCGTCCACCGAGGGTCCCTGACCGCAACAACCAATGTGTGAGTGTGGTGCAGTCGTATTGACTGCACCACACTCACACATTCGCATTGGTCGAGGACGCGGTGGCCCCCGGTAGCCTGCGTCCGTGCCCGAGACCGAGGAGCTCGAGTTCGTCGGAGCCGGCGGGGGACACCTGAGCGGCGTCCTGCACCGCCCCGAAGGAACGGCGCGGGGCAGCGTGCTGCTGGCGCACTGCTTCACCTGCTCCAAGGACCTCCACACGATGACCCGCCTCTCCACGGGCCTCGCCGAGGCCGGCTACGCCGCGATGCGCTTCGACTTCACCGGCCTCGGCGCGAGCGGCGGAGAGTTCTCGGAGTCCACCGTCTCCACCGACGTCGGCGACGTGGTCCGGGCGGCGACGACCCTGATCGAGCGCGGCTACGGACCGTGCGGGCTCGTCGGCCACAGCCTCGGGGGCGCCGCGGCGCTGCTCGCAGCACGGCGACTCAAGACCGTGCGCTCGCTGGCCGTCCTCGGAGCGCCCTCCACCCCCACCCACGTCGAGGCACTCCTCACCGCCGCCGTCGACGAGATCCGCCGCGAAGGCGAGGCGGTCGTCGACATCGGCGGCCGCCCGTTCCCGATCTCGAAGCGGTTCCTCGACGACCTCGCCGGCCACGACCAGGCGGCGCAGGTGGGCCAGCTCGGCCGACCGCTGCTCGTCATGCACGCCGTCGACGACACCATCGTCCCCGTCGAAGAGGGCGAGGCGAACTTCGCCGCCGCCCGCCAGCCCAAGGCGTTCGTGCCGCTCCTCGACACCGACCACCTCCTCACCAGCCGCAAGGCCGCCTCGGTGGCGCTCCACACCCTCGTCGACTGGCTCGACCAGACGCTCGGCGGCGAGCCCCGCGAGACCGGCGACGCGTAGGGTCGCAGCGTGACCAGCCGCTTCGACCGGGACACCAGCGTGCGCGCCGTCGGCAACGACGCCTCCGGGGGCGTCTACGAGGCACGCATCGACCCCGGATGGTGGATCGTCGACGGCCCCAACGGCGGCTACGTCGCCGCCATCCTCCTGCGGGCCGCCACCGACGCGCTCGACGACGACAGCCGCCAACCGCTGGCCCTCACCGCCCAGTACCTCGCGCGGCCCCACGAGGGGAAGGCCACCGTGACCACCGCCGTCGAGCGGGTGGGACGCTCGGTGGCCACCGTCACCACCCGCCTCCACCAGGAGGAGCGGCTCCTCGCCATCGCCACGGCGACGTTCTCGGGCCCGCGGCACAGTCCGCTCGAGTTCTCCGACCTCGACCCCCCCGACGTCCCACCGCCGGCGTCTTGCCCACCCTTCCCGCCGGCCGGCGAGAAGATGGTCGAGATCAACGACCGCTACGAGTCGCGATGGGCCTACGGCGACCAGCCCTTCACCCGCAGCAACCGCTCCGTCTCCAGCGGGTGGCTGCGCACCGAGGACGCCCGCGAGGTCGACGCCCTCCTCGCGGCCGCCATGACCGACGCGTGGATCCCGCCCGTGTTCGCTCGCCTCGACGAGCCTGGCATCCTCGCGGTGCCGACCATCGAGCTGACCGTCTACCTGCGCGGGCCGCTGCCGCGACCTGCGGGGGAGTACGTGCTCGGCGTGTTCGACACCAAGGTCGGGGCGCTCGGCTACATCGAGGAGGACGGAGAGCTGTGGAGCGAGGACGGCGTGCTGCTCGCCCAGTGCAGGCAACTCGCGGCGATGCTGGAGACCAGCCCGTGACCGGCGAGCCGGTCAGGGGTCAGCGGGTGACGGGGCCGGGGGTGACGGGCCCGCGGGTGACGGGTCCGCCGTCGGCCCGGATGTGCCTCCTCGCGCTCGGCCTCGCCGTCCTGGTGACCGCGGGAGCCTGCGACTCCGGCGGCGACGACGGCGTCGAAGCCGGAGGCGGCGAAGCCCGGACGCTCGGCAACCCGGCGGTCGAAGGCGACTGGTACCGATTCGAGGTGACCGTCGAGCCCGACCCCGTCGTCGCGGGGGCGGACGCCACCTGGACGCTCGAGATCGCCAACACGTCCGAGGACGCCGTCGAGCTGACATTCTCCAGCTCCCAGCGAGGCGACGTGACCCTGCTCGACGGTGGTGAGGCGGCCTGGCGGTGGAGCGACGAGATGGCCTTCACCCAGGCCCTCGAGGAGGTCGAGATCGCCGCGGGCGAGCGCGAGACCGTCGAGCTCGGCGGCACCGTCGACGCGGTACCGGGGACCTACGACGTGGTCGTCGAACTGACGGCGAGCCCCCGGGTCGCGCGGATCCGCGGGGAGATCGACGTCGTCGAGGGAGACTGATGGAGGTCCTGTCGAGCCGGGTGCTGCTGCACCCCAGCGACTTCGCCGCCAGCCTCGAGTTCTACCGCAGCACCCTGGGTCTCGCCGTCTACCGCGAGTGGGGCGAGGAGGGCACTCCCGTGCACGGCGTCGTGTTCTTCCTCGGGGGTGGCTACCTCGAGCTCTCCGGCGGTTCCGAGGCGACGCCGAGCGACAAGCTCCAGCTCTGGCTCCAGGTGCGCGACCTCGAGGCCACCCACGACGAGCTCGCGGCGCGAGGTGTGGAGATCGTCGAGGAGCCGGTCGAGAAGCCGTGGGGCCTCCACGAGATGCGCGCCCTCGATCCCGACGGGGTGTGCCTCGTGTTCATCCAGATCCCCCGCAGCCACCCCCTCCGCTACCGGGCCTGACCGCCGCCCGGCTCGACAGTTCCGCCCGAGTTCCTGTGGGTGGGTCTGGTGAGTGTCAGGTGAGCCGGGCGACCACGTGGTCGATCGCCGTGGTGAGCGTCGCCACGTCGTCGGGCTCGATGCCCGGGAACATCGCCACCCGGAGCTGGTTGCGCCCCAGCTTGCGGTACGACTCGGTGTCGACGATCCCGTGCTCGCGCAGCACCGCGGACACCGTCGAGGCGTCCACCGAGTCGTCGAGGTCGACGGTGCCGGTGACCGGACTGCGCAGCGCCTCGTCGGTCACGAACGGCGACGCGTAGTCGCTCGCCTCCGCCCACCCGTACAGGTGGGCGGCCGACGTGGCGCAGCGCCGCACCGCCCACTCCAGACCCCCGTTGCCGAGCATCCAGTCGACCTGCTCGGCGAGCAGGAACAACGTCGCCAGCGCCGGCGTGTTGTACGTCTGGTCCTTGCGGGAGTTCTGGAGCGCCACCGAGAGGTCGAGGAACGGCGGCGCCCAGCGGCTCGCCGCGAGGCGCTCGATGCGCTCGATCGCGGCGGGGGAGCAGAGCGCCAGCCACAACCCGCCGTCGGAGGCGAAGCACTTCTGCGGCGCGAAGTAGTAGGCGTCGAACTCGACCGGGTCGACCGCCATCCCACCGGCGGCGGACGTCGCGTCGACCAGCACGAGGCCCTCCGCCCCGGCGGGACGCTCGATCGGCGCCGCCACCCCCGTGGAGGTCTCGTTGTGGGTGAGCGCGTAGGCGTCGACGCCCTCGCGGGCGACCGCCGCCGGGCAGCTCCCGAAGGGCGCCTCGAGCACCTCGGGCTCGTCGAGGTGCGGGGCGTCCGCCACCCCGCGGGCGAACTTGCTCGAGAACTCACCGAAGGCGAGGTGCTGGCTGGTCCGCTCGACCAAGTGGAAGGCCGCGGCGTCCCAGAACGCCGTCGTGCCCCCGTTGCCGAGCAGCACCTCGTAGCCCTCCGGCAGACCGAAGAGCTCGGCGAGGCCCTCGCGGACGCGGGCCACGACCGCCTTGACGCCGGGCTTGCGGTGGCTCGTCCCCAGGTAGCCGGAGGCCACCTCCCCGAGACGGGCGACGGCCTCGTCGCGGACCTTGGACGGTCCGGAGCCGAAGCGCCCGTCGCCGGGCAGCAGGTCGGCGGGCAGCGAAATGGATGGGACCTCGTGAGTCATGGCGTGTCACCATCGGACGCGATGCGGGCACAGGTGCGAGCGCACCCGAATCTACGGGAGGGGAGGAGCCGGTGACGCAACGTTCTTCGCAGCCGCCGTCCCCCGAGAGGGCCGCAGGGCAGCGTGGTGCGGGCCAGGGCGCATCAGAGCAGCGCGTCTCCGCACGGGTCGGCGCCATCGAGGAGTCCGCCACCCTCGCCATCTCCGCCAAGGCCAAGGAGCTCGCCGCACGCGGCGAGCAGGTGATCGGCTTCGGCGCCGGCGAACCCGACTTCCCGACGCCCGCACGCGCCGTCGAGGCGGCCGCCCGGGCCGCCGCCGATCCGGACAACCACCGGTACTCGCCCGCGGGCGGTCGCCCCGAGCTCAAGGAGGCGATCGCGGCGGCCACCGAGCGCGGCTCCGGCCTGAGCGTGGCCCCCTCGCAGGTGCTGGTCACCAACGGCGCCAAGCAGGCCGTCTACGAGACGTTCGCCACCCTGCTCGACCCCGGCGACGAGGTGCTCCTCACCGCCCCCTACTGGGTGACCTACCCCGAGGCGATCAAGCTCGCCGGCGGCGTGCCGGTCCCCGTCGAGACCGGGCCCGAGGCCGGGTTCCGTGCCACCGTCGAGCAGCTCGACGCCGCGGTGACCCCGCGCACCAAGGTGCTCCTGTTCGTCTCGCCGTCCAACCCCACCGGCGCCGTCTACCCCCGCTCGGAGATCCGCGACCTCGGACGGTGGGCCGCGGAGCGGGGCCTGTGGGTGGTGACCGACGAGATCTACGAGCACCTCGTCTACGGCGACCACGAGTTCTCGTCGCTGCCCGTCGAGGCCCCCGAGCTCGACGACCGGTGGGTCGTCATCAACGGCGTGTCCAAGACCTACGCCATGACCGGATGGCGCGTCGGGTGGATGATCGGCCCCGCCGACGTGATCGCCGCGGCCTCCAACCTCCAGTCGCACCTCACCTCCAACGTCTCCAACGTCAGCCAGGCCGCCGCGCTGGCGGCGCTGAGCGACGGCCTCGAAGGCGTGGACGCCATGCGCGAGGCGTTCGACCGGCGGCGGCGCACCATGGTCTCGATGCTCTCCGACATCGACGGGGTGGAGTGCGCGGAGCCCGGCGGCGCGTTCTACGCGTTCCCGTCCCTGCGGGGGCTGCTCGGGCACGACCTCGGGGGAGCCACCGCGGACTCGACCATCGAGCTGGCGGGCCTGCTGCTCGACACGATCCGGGTGGCGATCGTGCCGGGGGAGGCGTTCGGCGCTCCCGGCTACGCTCGGCTGTCGTACGCGCTGGCCGACGACGACCTGGTGGAGGGCGTGGGACGCATCGCATCGCTGGTGGCCGGCGAGACCCGATCGTGAGCACGGAGTCGCCCCACCCCGGCGGGGACGCCGAGCGGGGACGCCGCTTCGAGGAGCTCATCGCACCCGAGATCGACTTCCTCGCGCGCGTCTCCCGCTCGATGTCGCGCTCGTCGGCCGAAGCCGAGGACCTGGCCCAGGACGCGCTCCTCAAGGCCTACCGGGCCCTCGACCGCTTCGACGGCCGCTACCCGCGGGCGTGGCTGTACCGGATCGCCCGCAACACCGCCATCAACCGCGACCAGCGCAACCGGGACCTCCTCCTCGACGAGGGCGAGGACATCGACGGCGGCTCGCTCACCGCCGCCGACCAGATCGACCAGCCCGAGAGCCGCGTCGTCACACCGATCCTCGACCACGTCCTCGAGGAGGCCCTCGACGACCTCCCACCCGGCTTCCGCGTGGTCGTCCAGCTCGTCGACGTGGAGGGGATGCGCTACCAGGAGGCAGCCGACGTCCTCGATGTGCCGATGGGGACCGTCATGAGCCGGCTGCACCGCGCACGCAAGCGGTTGCGCGAAGCGGTCACCGGCAGCCACCTCGACCGCACCCGGCAGAGCGAAACCAGCGACGCAGGTGACGCAGATGACACGGGCCACACGGGCGACGCAGACGACGCAGATGTCACCCGTGACGCGTCGGCCGACGCCGAGCACGGCATGAGGGAGGGATGATCGGGGTGCTCCGCCGTTTGAGGGAACGACGTGCCGAGAAGGTATGCGAGGAGGCCCGCCGCCGCATCCAGGAGGTCGTCGACGGCGAGGTGCCGGCCGAGCGCGAGCGACGTCGCCTCGAGCGCCACGTCGAGGAGTGCGCGCCGTGCGGCGCCGAGGCGAGCACCATCCGGGAGATCAAGGACGCCCTCGCCCGCGTCGGCGGGGAACCCGACGCCAACGTCAAGGAGCGCCTGACCGAGCTACTCGACGAGATCCGCTCCGGCACCGTCGACGCCGAGGACCCGGAGTAGCGGACGCTCGGAGCTTCCGTGTCGTAGGAGGGTGAGACCGAGGGTCCGGTGTGCGCGTTCGGTCGCTGTCGCGCCACTCGCCGGGTCGCCGGGTCGGGTGGTGTCGGGGGTTCGATCGTTTGCCGCTCGGTCGCTGCGCTCCCTCGCCCCACCCTCCCGCCAGGCTGCGCGATCGACCCCCGACACCACGCCCCCTGAGCCGTTCCGGGTGCCGACGGGAAGGATCCGTCGCCGACACCCGGTTGCACGGGTCGTGAGCCCTGCCGACGACTCCCCCGAGCCCGCGGACGCCTCCGGGCCTGGCGACACCGGCGACACCGGCGACACTGGCGACGCCGGGGACTGTCCCGGAGACGACGCCCGCGCGTGCGCCGAGGTCCTCGACGCCCTCCACGCCTACCTCGACGCGGAGATCGATGACGCCGGCTTGGCGAGCATCGACGCGCACCTCGACGCGTGCCGGCGGTGCGGCCTCGAGATCGACACGTACCGGCGCCTGAAGGACGCCGTGCGCTCGACCGGCAACGGCCTCGACCCCACCGTGCTCACCCGCCTGCGCAGGTTCGCCGCGGAGCTCCCCCGAGGCACCCCGCTGCGCTGAGCGGCCCGACTCCTCGAAATGCCCGGTTCGCCGCGCGCCCCGCGTTACCGTACGGCGACGACGACCCAGTGGACCACGGGGAGGGACAGCATGCGTGGGAGAACGCTGCGAGGGAGAACGGCGTTGGGAGTGCCCCTGAGGGTGCTCGCCGTGCTGTTGAGCCTGACGTTGGTGGCTGCCGCCTGCAACGGCGACGACGACGGTGACGGCGACGCAGGCGACGAGGACACCGAGGAGACCGAGCCCACCGACGACACCGCCGAGGACGGCGACGACGGCGAGGGCGACGAGGTCGAAGCGGGCGCGGACCGCGGCAACGTCGACGGCACGTTCCGGGTCGCGACGGTGCTCCCGCTCACCGGCGACCTCGCCCCGTTCGGTCCCGGCATGCAGGCCGCGGTGGAGCTGGCCTCCGAGGACATCAACGAGGCCGGCGGAGTGCTGGGCCCCATGGAGCTCACCACCCTCGACTCGGGCACCGACCCGACCACCGCCCAGAACGCAGCGGAGGGCGCCATCAACGACGGGGCCGACTTCATCGTCGGCGCGGCGGGCTCCGCGGTGACGATCGGCGGCGTCCTGCCGGTGCTCGGCGAGGGCACCAGCGTGGGCGGCTGCTCGGGCTCGGCCACCGCGCCGCAGCTCTCGGAGCGCTCCGAGTGGATGCGGACCGTGCCCTCCGACATCGGCCAGGCAGAGCTGATGGCGAGCAAGCTCGCCGAAGCCGGCCACACCCGCATCGCGGTGATGTTCCGTGCCGACGACTACGGCGAGGCCTTCGGCAACGCCGTGGTCGACGAGCTCGAGGCCGCCAACATCGAGGTGGTCACCGAGACCGCGGTCGACCCCGACGGCACCAACTTCAACTCGGAGATCGCGCAGGTCACCGACACCGACCCCGACGCCGTGGTCATGATCCTCTTCCCGCCCGAGGGCGGCCAGGTGATCTCCGGGCTGCTCGAGAGCGGCATCACGACCGACCAGCTCTACGGCGGCGACGGCCTCGCCGACGAGACGCTCGCCGGATCGGTCGACCCCGACGACCCGTCGGTGGTCGAGGGGATGTTCGGCACCCGTCCCGGCGGTGGCGGCGACGGCGGGGAGTCCGAGTTCATCACCCGCCTCAGGGAGCAGAAGGACGTCGAGGAGGTGACCTTCGCCGAGACGACGGCCAACTGCCTGTTCATCTACGGGCTCGCCGCGCACGAGGCGGAGAGCGACGACGCCCGTGAGATCCGGGACCTGCTGCCCGAGGTGACCTCCGGCGGCACCGAGTGCGCCACCTACGCAGAGTGCGTCGAGCTCATCGACGCCGGCGAGGACTACGCGTACACCGGCGCCGGGATCACCCTCAACACCAACCTCGAGCCGAACGAGGGCAGCTACGAGTTCTGGACGTTCGACGCGGAGGGCGCGATCGAGGGGCTCGACACCGCGACGATCGCGATCGAGGCCTGACGCGGCGTCCACCCGAGCTCGGTTCCACCGTCGGAGGGCCCCGTGAGGGGCCCTCCGACGCGTCGGAGCCCGGGAGCAGCGTCCGCGGCAGCGGCGTTTGCGACAGCGGCGTCCACCCGATCGGTGTGCGTCCCGGTCCGCGCTCGCCGGCTCAGCGTTCCCGGGCGAGGGTGCCCAGGTAGAGGTCGGCGACCTTCGGGTCGGTGAGGAGCTCGGAGCCCGCGCCCTCGTGGGCGTTGCGGCCCTGGTCGAGCACGTAGCCGCGGTGGCTGATCTCGAGGCAGCGTCGGGCGTTCTGTTCGACGATCACGATCGAGACGCCGGCCTCGTTGACCTGGCGGATCCGCTCGAACACCTCGTCCTGGGCCATGGGGGAGAGCCCCGCCGAGGGCTCGTCGAGGAGCATCAGCTCCGGATCCATCATCAACGCCCGGCCCAGCGCCAGGGTCTGGCGCTCGCCGCCCGAGAGGGAGCCGGCCCGCTGCTTGCGGCGGCTCGCCAACATCGGGAACACCTCCACGACCGCCTCGAAGCGCTCGTCGAAGCGGTGGGGGCGCTGGAACGCGCCCATCCGCAGGTTGTCCTCCACGGTCAGGCGGGGGAACACGTTGTTGCTCTGGGGCACGTAGCCGATGCCGCGGGCGACCAGGGCGTGGGGCGCGAGGCCGGTCACGTCCCGGCCGCGCAGCTCGACGCGCCCCGAGCGCACCGGGATCAGACCGAACACCGCCTTGAGGAGGGTCGACTTCCCGGCGCCGTTCGGCCCGATCACCCCCACCAGCTCGCCCTCGGAGACCGACAGGTCGCAGCCGCCGAGGATGTCGACCTCGGGGACGTAGCCGGCGACGATCCGCTCGGCGCGGAACAGGTCCTGGGTCGAGCCGTGTGCTTCCTGCGTCGGGTCGCTCGTCACCGTCGCTCCGATCCCTGCGCGCGGGCGCCGAGGTAGGCGTCGACGACCGCCTGGTCGCCACGGATCGCCGCGGGCGGGCCCTCGGCGATCACCCGACCCTGGGCCATGCAGACCACCCAGTCGCTGATCGTCATCACCACATCCATCTCGTGCTCGATGAACAGCACGGTCGTGCCCTCCGCCCGCAACGCCCGCACGTGGTCGAGCAGGGAGCCGACCAGGGCCGGGTTGACGCCCGCCATCGGCTCGTCGAGGAGCACCAGCGAGGGCTCCACCATCAGCGCACGCGCCATCTCGAGCAGCTTCCGCTGACCACCCGAGAGCGCCCCCGCGTACTCGTCGCGCATCCGAGCGAGGTCGAAGCGCTCGAGCATCGCCTCGGCTCGCTCCTCGACGGCTCGCTCCTGGGAGCGCCACAGCGGCGAGACGAGCGCGCCGAGGAAGCGCTCCCCGCGCTGGCCGGCGGCGGCGAGGCGCAGGTTGTCGATCACCGTCATCCGCCGCAGCGCCTTGGTGAGCTGGAAGGTCCGCACCATGCCGGCCCGCGCCACGCGATGCGGGGGCCACGAGCGCCCCGAGATCGTGTGGTCCTCGAAGCGCCACACGCCCCCGTCGGGCCGGTCGAAGCCGGTCAGCACGTTGAACAGGGTCGTCTTCCCCGCCCCGTTCGGGCCGATCAGCGCGGTGATCGCGCCCCGCTCCACCTCGAGGTGGTCGACGTCGACCGCGACCAGGCCGCCGAAGCTCTTGTGGACGCGCTCGACCACCAGCAGCGGGTGGGGCTTGGCCACCCCCGGCTCGGCGGCGACGCCGCGCAGCGATCCGGACGACAGGGTGTCAGCCATCGCCGATCATCAGCTCCTCGCGTCGCCCGAAGATCCCCTGGGGCCGGAAGATCATCAACAGCATCAACCCGAACCCGACGAGGGCGAAGCGCAGCGCCGCCACCTCCTGGGGAGCGAGCACCGACTCGGGGATCCACCCGGCCAGGATCGCCTCGCGCAGGAACCCCTCGGTGAACTGCATGAGGAACCAGAAGATCACCGAGGCGACCAACGGCCCCCAGACCGTCCCCGGACCGCCCAGGATCACGATCGTGAAGGCGAAGAACGTGACGATCGGGACGTAGACGTCGGGCAGCGCCGCGTCCTGGTTGACCATCAACAGCGTACCGGCGAGGGCCCCGAGGGTGCCGCCCAGCACCAGGCTCTGGAGCTTGTACGAGAAGACGTTCTTGCCGAGCGAGCGCACCGCGTCCTCGTCCTCGCGGATGCCGCGCAGCACCCGGCCCCACGGGCTGTTCGCGAGCCGCCACACCAGCAGCGTGGCGAGCACCGCCGCGAGCCAGGCGACCAGGCTCACCCACAGCGCCCGCTCGCTGTAGGTGAGGCCCGCGATCCCGTAGCTGCCCGTCCCGAACGGGTTCACGGCGAAGAAGTCGTCGCTCACTTGCAGGATGCCGAACACCCCGCCGGTGAACGGCCGGGCGGTCTGCGAGCGGACCACCAGGCGGAGGATCTCCGCCACCGCGATCGTCGTGATCGCGAGGTACTCGGCGCGCAGCCGCAACGTCGGCAACCCCAGGAGCAGCGCGAGCACCACCGCGGCGCCGATCCCCACCCCCGCACCGAGGATCAGCGGGCCGCCCGCGTCGACCGTGATGGCCGCGCCGTACGCGCCGACGAGGAAGAACCCCACCTGCCCGAAGTTGAGCAGCCCCGTGTACCCGAAGTGGACGTTGAGGCCCACGGCGCCGAGCGCGTAGATGCCCGCGATCGGGCCGAACGCCACCCTGACCGAGTCGAGGAGGATGTCGGCCCAGTCCATCAGCCCACCCGCTCCCGCTGGCCGAGGATGCCCTGGGGCCGGAAGAGGAGGAAGACGATCAGCAGGCCGAGGGCGACCACCTCCTTGAACTCGACGTTCAACCAGAGGGTGCTGACCTGGATGAGCACCCCGACGATCAGCGCACCGACCATCGCGCCGAACGCGGTGCCGAGGCCGCCGAGGATGACGGCCGAGAACATGAGCAGCAGCAGGCGGAAGCCCATGTCGAAGGAGACCGCCTGGGTCGTGCCCTGGAACACGCCGCCGAGGGCGGTCAGGCCGGCGCCCACCACCCAGATGGTCAGCACGACGCGTTGCACGTCGATGCCGGAGGCCTCCGCGAGGTCGACGTCGTCGGAGACCGCCCGCACGGCGGTGCCGATGCGGGTCTTGACCAGCGCCACGCCGAGGACCACCAGCAGCGTCAGCGACACGGCGATGATGACCACGTCCTTGGGCGGCAGCGTCACCGGGCCGAACGTCCAGACCGGCTGGACGGCGAAGTCGCGGTACGGACGGGTGCCGCCGCCGAAGAACAGCAGGAACACGTTGCGCAGCGCCAGCGACAGGCCGATCGCGATGACCAGCATCGCGATCTGCCCCGCCCCGCGCAGGCGCAGAGGACGCCACAGCAGCCGGTCCTGGAGGCCGCCGAACGCCGCCCCGAGGACCGTCGCGATCACCGCGGCGCCGATGAGGTGGACGCCCGGCCCGGCTCCCGAGGCGTTGAACAGCCAGGCGATCAGCGCCCCGAAGGTGAGCAGCTCGCCGTGCGCGAAGTTCACCAGGCCGGTGATGCTGAACACCAGCGACAGGCCGATCGAGGAGAGCGCCAGGATGCTCCCGAGCTTCACGCCCTCGACGAGCAGGTTCAAGAACTTGTCGACGTCGGTGGGCCCGCCGCCCGGTGGCTCGCCGAGCGGGAAGATGGCGGGTTGGAGGCGGCCCGGGCGCGCGTCCGCCGGGATGGTGCGCTGGTCCGGGTCGCGCAGGGCGATCCCCTCGGGCAGCGACTCCTCCACGATCACGACCTCGTACTCGCCCGGCTCGGGGAGGCGCACCTCCCAGCGGCCGGTCTCGTCGCTGACCGCGCGGCCCACCTCGTCGCCGTCCGCGAGCACACGGACCTCGACGCCCTCGACCGCCTCGCCCTCGAAGCGGAACGTGCCGAAGAAGCCCGTGTCGCCTTCGCCCTCGCCTTCGCCTTCGCCGTCCTGCTGGCGTCCGTGCGAGGTCCCGGCTCCGTCGCTGGCGGTCGCCGGCGAGCCGGCCCCCTCCGCGCCCCGGGCAGGGGCGGGTCGAAGCGGCGCCAGGGTCAGCGCCACGGCGAAGCCCAGGATGCCCACGACCACCGCTCGACGGATCACGGCCCTCCGGCACGCAGCTCGGGTGCGGTTGGCGGCGAGTGTACGTGGGGGTGCGGCAGGGGGCGGTCGATCGCGGCGTGCCGGCGGCCGCGTGCCATGCTCTACCCATGCGCATCGGAGTGTTGGGTGCCACCGGGCCCGCGGGTCGGGCCCTCGCAGCGCGCCTCGCCGACGCCGGCCACGACGTCCTCCTCGGCTCACGCGACGCCGAGCGGGCCCGGGGCGTGACCGACGGCCTCGGCGACGAGTGGGGCGAGCGCGTCGCCGGCCTGAGCGGGGTCGAGAACCGGGTCGCCGCGGACGAGAGCGAGCTGGTGGTCGTGGCGGTGCCGTGGCACGCGGCCGCGACCGTCGCCGGCGGCCTCGCCGACGTGCTCGCGGGCAAGGTGGTCCTCTCGATGGCCAACGCCCTCGAGAAGCGCGACGACGGGTTCGTCGCCGTGGTCCCCGACGAGGGCTCGATCGCGGCGGCGGTCGCCGCGGCGACACCGGAGAGCCGAGTCGTCGCCGCCCTCCAGCACGTCGCCGCCGCGGAGCTCGGCGCCCTCGACCACGCCGTCGACGGCGACGTCCTCGTGTGCTCGGACCACCGCGACGCCGCCTCGACCGTGTGCGACCTCGTCGCCGAGATCCCCAGCCTCGAGCCCTTCGACGTCGGGGGTCTCCACAACGCCGTGGGCATCGAGGCGTTCACCGCCGTGATGCTGTCGGTGAACGTCCGCTACCGGGTGCGCAGCGGCCTGCGCCTCACGGGCATGGCACGCTGAGCCCGTGACCATGCGGCTCTACGACACCGCGACCAGCGCCGTGCGGCCCTTCGAGCCCCCGCAGCAGGTGCGCATGTACGTGTGCGGCATCACGCCCTACGACTCCACCCACCTCGGCCACGCCGCCACCTACCTCACCTACGACCTGCTCATCCGCCGCCTCGAGGACCTCGGCCACGAGGTGGCGATGGTGCGCAACGTCACCGACGTCGACGACTCGATCCTCCCCAAGGCGCGCGAGATGGGCGTCGACTACCTGGAGCTCGCCGAAGCCGAGCTCGCCCGGTTCAGCGCCGACATGGAAGCGCTCGAGATGCGACCGCCGATGGCCGAGCCCCGCGCCACCGAAGCCATCGACGAGATCGTGGAGCTGGTGCAGACCCTCCTCGACCGGGGCCACGCCTACCGCGCGGACGGCACCGTCTACTTCGACATCTCCACCTTCCCGGAGTTCGGGAAGCTGTCGCACTACCCCGAGGACCAGATGCTGCGCCTCGCCGGCGCGCGGGGCGGCAACCCCGAAGACCCGCTGAAGCGCAACCCGCTCGACTTCGTGCTGTGGCAACCCAGCGGGGACGGCGAGCCCGTCTGGGACACCGCCGTCGGCCCCGGACGCCCCGGCTGGCACATCGAGTGCTCGGCGATGGCGATGCACGCGCACGGCGGCACCCTCGACCTCCACGGTGGCGGCACCGACCTCGTCTTCCCCCACCACGAGTGCGAGGTGGCCCAGAGCGAGGCTGCCACGGGCCGGCCGTTCGCCGACTTCTGGGTGCACTCGGCGATGGTCGCCTACGAGGGCGAGAAGATGTCGAAGTCCCTCGGCAACCTCGTGTTCGTGAGCGACCTGCTCAAGCGGGCCGACCCGCGGGCGGTGCGCCTCGCCCTGATGCGGCACCACTACCGCTCCGGCTTCGAGTGGCACGACACCGACGCCGACGAGGGCACCGCGTTGCTCAACCGGCTCCTCCACGCGGCGCGACGCCCGGACGGCCCCGACCCGCGCCCGTTCGCCGAGCGCGTCCGAGCGGCCCTCGACGACGACCTGCGCGTGCCCCGCGCGCTCGAGGCGCTCGACGACCTCACCAGCGCGGTGCTCTCCGGCGGCTCCGACGAGGCGGCACCGCGCGCGCTCGTCGAGCTCGCGGAGCTGCTCGGCGTGGACCTCGACCGACCCGTCGCGGAGCCCGGCTCGGGGTGAGCCCAGCGGGATCGCAGCCGCGACCGCAGCCGCGATCACAGCCGCGATCACAGCCGCGACCGACGCTGCGACGCCCGCGCAGCTCGACGGCGCGGCGCCGGGCCCTCGCGATCGCGCTGGCCGCGCTCGTCGCGCTCGTCGCGCTCGGCGGTCCCGTCGGCCTCGTCGGCGTCGGCGCGCCTCCCGCCGCCGGGCAGGGAGACGGCGAACCGACGACAGCGGGGCGCGGCGGAGACCCCACCGCCGATCCCACCGTCCCCTCGTGGGCGCCCGACGTGCAGGCGCTCCTCGAGCGGCTCGCGGCGGCCGTCCGCTCGGGCGACCGGGAGGGGTTCCTCGCCACCGTCGATCCCCGAGCCGACGCCGACTTCCGCGAGGCCCAGGAACGGCTCTTCGACGGCCTCGCCAGCGTGCCGCTCGCCTCGTACCAGCTCGAGCTGCGCACCGAGGACGTCCTCGACCTCTCCGTGGCGGTCTCCGGCCATGCAGCCGACGAGGTCCGCCTCCCCGCCGTCGAGGAGCGCCACCGGATCGAGGGGGTCGACGGGGTCGACGCGGTGGGGGACCTGTGGCTCACGTTCGTGCGGCGCGGCGATCGGTGGTCCGTCGCTGCCGACGACGAGGTCGCCGACCTGGGCCTGCGGACCCAGCGGCGCCTGTGGGACTTCGGCCCGGTGACCTTCACCGGCGGGGAACGGATCGTGGTGATGTCCCATCCCGAGGACCGCGACCGCGCCGCCTCCCTGCTCGACATCGCCCGCGAGGGCCTCGAGCGCCTCCGCGGCACGCTCGACTGGGAGGGCCCGCCGAAGGTGCTCGTGGTGCTGCCGGGCTCCACCGACCACCTCGAGGAGATCCTCCAGACCAACTTCGACCTCGACAACTTCGTCGCCTTCGCCACCTCCGACGTGGACCGCAGCGTCGAGGCCGGCGGGTGGCGCTGGACCGCGCCCCGCGTCTACGCGCAGGAGGACAACCTGGCGGCCCACGACCGCGACTTCCAGGTGGAGACGCTCCACCACGAGCTCGTCCACGTCGTCGCCTTCGACAGGGCGGGGCCGCACGTCCCGAACTGGCTCCACGAGGGCCACGCCGACTTCCTGGCCCTGGGCCGGCCGGAGCCCTCGGCGGTCCCCGGATCCGACGGCCGCCTCCCCCTCGACCACCACTTCGTCACCGGCGGCCGCGACTCGATCCTGCGCGCCTACCGGGAGAGCACCTCGGCGGTGGCGTTCCTCGCGGAGCGGGTCGGGCCCGACGCGCCGTCGCGGCTCTTCGAGCGCCTCGGGTCGGTGCGCGTCGAGCCGGGGACGTGGCGGTACCACCTCGACCGGGCGCTCGCGGACGTCTACGGCGCCGGCTTCGACGAGTTCGAGTCCGAGTGGGCGGGCGGCTGAGGCCCCGCCCGGAGCGCTCGCCGCCGCGCGCTCGCGTTCCCGGTCGAGGCGCTCACCGGCCCCTCGCTAGTGTGCGCTCCGATGAGCGCTGAGCGGGCGAGCAGCCCCACCGGAGAGCGGACCGTCTCGGTCACCCTCCCCGACGGATCGACGCGCGAGGTCGAGGCCGGCACCACGCCCGCGGAGGTGGCCGCCTCCATCGGCCGGCGCCTCGCCGAGGCCGCGGTGGCCGCGAAGCTCGACGGCGTGCAGGTCGACCTCGACCGGCCCATCGACTCCGACTGCGAGCTCGCGATCGTCACCGCGGACAGCGACGAGGGCCGCGAGGTGCTCCGCCACTCCGCCGCCCACGTCATGGCGCAGGCCGTGCTCGACCTGTTCCCCGGCGCCAAGTTCGCGATCGGCCCCGCGATCGACGACGGCTTCTACTACGACTTCGAGCTGCCCGACGGCCGCCACTTCTCCGACGACGACCTCGAGCGCATCGAGGAGCGGATGCGCGAGATCGTCGCCGAGGGCCAGCCCTTCGTCCGCGAGGAGCTCTCCCGCGAGGCGGGCCTGGAGCTCTTCGCGCAGCAGCCCTACAAGACCGAGATCATCGAGCACGTCGACCCCTCCGAGGTGCCCGCCGAGGGCGCGGTCTCGGTGTACCGCAACCCCCGCGACGGCCGGGACGCCTTCGTCGACCTCTGCCGGGGCCCCCACGTCCCGACCACCGCCGCGCTGAGCGCCTTCAAGCTGACGAAGGTGGCCGGCGCCTACTGGCGGGGCGACGAGCACCGCCCGATGCTCCAGCGGATCTACGGCACCGCGTGGGAGTCGAAGCGGGCCCTCGAGGACCACCTGCACCACCTCGAGGAGGCCGAGGCGCGCGACCACCGCCGCCTCGCCGCGGACCTCGACCTGCTGTCGTTCCCCTCCGAGCTGGGCGCGGGCCTCGCGCTGTGGCACCCCAAGGGCGCCGCGGTGCGCCGGGTCATGGAGGACTTCTCGCGCGCCGAGCACGAGCGGGGCGGCTACGAGCTCGTCTTCACCCCGCACGTCGCCAAGAGCGAGCTGTGGGAGCGCAGCGGCCACCTCGACTTCTACGCGGAGAGCATGTACCCGCCGATGGAGCTCGACGAGGGCCACGCCTACTACCCGAAGCCGATGAACTGCCCGTTCCACGTGCTCATCTACCGCGGGCACATGCGCTCCTACCGCGAGCTGCCCCTCCGGCTCTTCGAGCTCGGCACCGTCTACCGCTACGAGCGCTCCGGGGTGCTCCACGGCCTGATGCGGATCCGCGGCTTCACCCAGGACGACAGCCACATCTTCGCCACCCGCGACCAGATCGTGCCCGAGCTGGCCTCGCTGATCGACTTCGTGCTGTCGGTGCTGCGTGCCTTCGGCTTCGAGGAGTTCGAGGCCGAGATCTCGACGCGCCCCGAGGGCAAGTCGGTCGGCGCCGACGACGACTGGGAGCTCGCCACCCGGGCGCTCTTCGAGGCCCTGGACGGCTCCGGCCTCGCCTACTCGGTCGCCGAGGGGGAGGGGGCGTTCTACGGCCCCAAGATCGACATCCACCTCACCGACGCCATCGGCAGGCGCTGGCAGCTCTCCACCCTCCAGGTCGACTTCCAGCTCCCGCAGCGCTTCGAGCTCGAGTACGTCGGCGCCGACAACGAGCGCCACCGGCCGATCATGATCCACCGGGCGCTGTTCGGGTCGATCGAGCGATTCTTCGGCATCCTCCTCGAGCACCACGCCGGCGCGTTCCCCACCTGGCTCGCGCCCGTCCAGTGCGCGGTGCTGCCGGTCGCCGAGCGCCACGAGGACCACGCCGGCGAGGTGGCGCGGCGCCTGCGAGACGAGGGGATCCGGGTCGAGACCTGGGACGCCGGCCACGACACCCTCGGCGCGCGCGTGCGGCGCGGCAAGGTCGAGAAGATCCCCTACGTGCTCGTGGTCGGCGACGCCGACGTGGAGTCCGGCACGGTCGGGGTCAACGCCCGGGGCAGCGACGCCGCCGAGCGCGACGTCCCCCTCGACGAGCTCGTGGAGCGCCTCCGCGACGAGGTCGCGGCGCGCACCGCACCGGAGGCGGCCCGGTGAGCGCGATGGAGCGGATCTGGTCGGGCTGGCGCGCCGCGTACGTGACCGGCGCGACGGGCGAGCTCGGGGGCTCGTCCGAGGAGGGCTGTCTCTTCTGCCGGCTCCGGGAGCTGCCCGACGAGGAGGCCTACATCCTCGAGCGCACCGAGCTGACCTACACGGTCATGAACGCCTACCCGTACACGAGCGGTCACCTGATGGTGGCGCCGACGCGCCACGAGGGGGAGGTCGAGGGACTCAGCGACGAGGAGAGCTCCGCGGTGTTCGAGGGCTGCCGGCGGGCCGTGCGCTCCATCAAGGCGGCGCTCGAGCCCCAGGGCCTCAACCTCGGCGCGAACCTGGGTCGCGTGGCGGGCGCCGGGGTGCCCGGGCACTTCCACATGCACGTGCTGCCCCGGTGGGGTGGCGACACCAACTTCATGACGACGGTGGCCGAGGCTCGCGTCATGCCCGAGGACCTGCCGACCACCTGGCAGCGCCTGCGCGACGCGTGGCCCGCCACATGACCGCCCCGAGCACGACGGTCCCGGAGCCCGTCCGGTGAGCGACGAGCACGACGCGACGAGCGAGGCGCACGAGGGCGCCGCCGACGAGCTGCCCGAGGACCTCGACGCCTCGGCGTTCGTCGGCCCCTACACGTTCCCCGACGTCGCGCGGCGGCGCTGGATCGGTGCGCTCCACGGCCTGGCGGCCGCGGGCAGCGTCGCCGGCTGGGCGCTGACCGGCAACCGGGCGATGATCGCCGCCGCCGTCCTCCTGGCCCTGGTCGGCGCCTACCACGTGGTGGCGGGCCGGCCGCAGCGCATCGACGAGACCGACGCCCTCGCCGCGGCGGGGCGCGCGGTGGGCTTCCCGATCGGCCACGCCTCCGCGCAGCTCACCTGGCACGGCCTGGCGAGCCGGCCCCGCTGGCGGATCCTCCTCTACAGCGCCGACGAGCCGCCCTCCAAGCGGGGCCTCGTCGAGCTCGACGCCGTCGACGGCTCGGTCACCGGCCGCCTCGTCGAGGACAACCCCGAGGACTGGTCGCAGCTCACCTAGCCTGTTTTCGCAGGTCAGCGGGCGTGATCCGCCGGGGACAGGGCTCGGTGGCGTGCAATCCCCGGCCATGCGACAACATCCGACCACCCAGGCGCTCCTCGAATCGTGGGAGCTCGCCCTCCACGTCGACAAGAGCGAGCGCACCATCGACCTGTACCTTGCCGAGGCACGCCGCTTCGTCGACTGGCGCACCGATCACGACTGTCCCGCCGCCTCGCCGGGTGACCTCACCGCGGTGACCCGCCAGGACGTCGAGACGTGGATCGGCGATCTGCGCGCCCGCGGGCTCGCCCAAGCGACGATCCGGTCGCGGTGGATCGCGCTGCGCAACTTCTACGGATGGGCGCTTGACGAAGACGAGATCGCGGCCAGCCCCCTCGAGCGCGTCAAGGTCGAGAAACCCGAACCGTCACCCACCGAGATCCTCGACGAGGGCGAGATCACCGCCTTGTTGCGCGCCTGCGAGGGTTCGACCTTAGCGACTGACGGGACCTCGCGCTCGTCCGTTTCCTGCTCTCCTCGGGCCTGCGCGTCTCTGAGTGTTGCTCGCTCACCAGCGAGGACCTCGACCTCAAGGCGCGGGTCGCGACCCTTCGCGACGGCAAGGGCGACAAACCCCGCCTGGCGCGCTTCGACCCAGTCACGGCGGCCGCTCTCGACCGACACCGCCGCGCTCGGGGCCGCCACCGGTTCGCTCGTCTCGCCTCCTTCTGGATCGGACACCGCGGAGCGCTGACCCGCAAGGGTATCCCCGGTGTCCTCGACCGCCGCGCCCGTGTCGCGGGGCTCGGCCACGTCCACGCCCACCAGCTGCGCCACACCTGGGCGCACCGGCTCAAGCGCGCCGGCATGAGCGACGAGGACCTTCAACGCCTCGGCGGATGGGCGGACGCCTCGGTGATGCGTCGTTACGGGGAGGCGAACGCCGTCGAGCGGGCCCTCGACGCGTACGATCGCCACGGACCCTTGGAGGGCGTATGAACCCGCTCGTTGAGCTTCGCTGCACCCACGCAGCGAAAGGACGCCGCTGCGGTCGACGCCTCGGAGAGCTCGTCGCCCTCGAGAACGGGCAGCTGGCGTGGGCTCCGAAGCCTCCACCCCCGGGCACGGTATGGAAGCAGGCTGCAGTGTGGGCGTTCCAGCGGAGCATCGAAGACGACATGTATCGCGCCGACGAGCTCGGAGAGCGAACGGCCACGTCGCCATTCGACGACCCCGAGCGGCGCGTACGTGGCGGCCTCCTGCCCGTCGACGGCAGCGTCTTACCGGCTGTAGTGCCCACGCCACAAGCTGTTCGTCTTCGATCTCGGCGCCCATCCTCTCCGCGAAGTAGAGCGCGCCCGACAACGTCGACGATCGTCACGGGGACGCCTGCCCTATCTCTTCGTCGACGCCCACTACGAGGATCCGCCGCCGGCGCCGAGCTCAGGGCGTGGCCGGGGTCCTTGATGTGGCACACCGCTCGGGTGACGGTGACTGTGCAGCCTGAAGAGCCGCCGCCCAAGGGCACGGGCGAAACCACCTGAGCGCACGTTGCGCGTGAAGGTGCTAGTCGCAGCTGTCGGCCGTGCGACCTCCACCAGGAGGCCCGCGCATGGCCATGTCCCCACAAGAACGTTCCCTTCGCGGCCGCATCGGCGCCCACGCGCTGCACGCCCGATACGGCCGCGCTGAGCTGACCGCCAAGGCGCGAGCGAAGTTCCTCGAGCGGTTCCTCGACGAGCTCGACCCCGACCGGGTCCTCCCCGAGGACGAGCGGCTCCGCCGCGCCAAGCACGCCCGCTCCGCCCAGTTCTCCCGACTCGCGCTCAAGTCCGCCAAGGCGCGCCGCGGCCGCAAGGGTGTCTCGTGAGCGCCCGCATCGTGCAGATTCTCGCGGCCGACGGGTGGTTGCTGAGCTGGCGGCACCGCAATAAGGACGAGGTCGAGGACGTTGAAGTGCCACCGAAGCGACGGGAGCGGGTCGCTGCCTTCGCCCTTCTCGAGTGCGCGGACGGAAGCCAGAGCGTCGAGCCGCTCACCGACGACGGTTACGCGAACCTAGTCAGGGTCGAGGACGCGTGGGGCGACAACCTGCCGTTGATGACGCTCTTCCACATCGACGAGATCGCCTGCCGGTGTGGCGAGTCCTGGTGCCCCCACCCTGAGGAGGAGACGTACTGCACGGTTTGCGGCGGCTACTCACCGGCGCCGTGACCGCCCCCCGTGCACCGAATGCGGCGAGCCCTTTACCGGCGACGAGTGGGACGAGCGCCCGTTCACCGAGCCGCCGATCCACTCGAGGTGCGGTCGGAGGCCGGCCGGAGGTCCGCAGGGCCCGCGGCTCAGCGAATCGGAAGCGGACTGGCTGCGCGCCATCAAGGCCGCTCCATACTGTGCCCCCGAGGCCGCGGGCGGGCCCTTCCGAGGAGGGGCGACGGCCTCTCCACGTGGGTCTAGTCTCGTCCGTGCGTTCATCGGTGGACAAGGCTTCAGCGGCCCGGCCGGTGGCGTCACCAGAGGTTCCTGTCGGGGGTCGTGTTCAGAATCTCGGCGTTGGGGTCGATAATCCCGTCATACTGGTAACCGGGTGGTCCGCCAGGAAAGGAGTCGATCATGACCGGCGACGTCGCTGCGGTCGACGACGATCTCGTGGGTGTCCCCGCGCGCGTCGCTGCGCGGCTCGCTGGGGTCACTGAACGGCGACTACGTAGTTGGGAAGCGGTCAACCTCGTCTCTCCTGACGTGCGCCGCGAGCTCAGCCCCCGCAATGTTGTCCGGCTCTACGGCTTCCCACAGTTGGTGGAACTTCTCGTGGTCCGCGAGCTCGAGGAGCGTCACAGCCTCCACATCCGCCACATCAAACGGGTGGTGGAGGCGGTCCGCTCGGCCGAGTTCCCACGGCCGCTGCGGCAGCTGCGGTGGGCGATCAGCGGCGACGAGGTGTTCGTCCAGTATCCCGACGGCACCTGGGTCGGCGACCGCAAGCCAGCACAGACAGTGATGCGCGAGGTCCTGAATCTCGAGCAGATTCGGGCCGAAGTGCGGCGGCGCCTAGGACGCACCCGGCCGCAGGAGGCGCGGGGGCGGATTGAGCGGCGCCGTGGAGTGCAGGGCTCCAAGCCCGTCTTCGAAGGCACCCGCACGCCGGTCGCTGCAGTCCATGCGTACCTCCGGCGCGGCGCCTCCGAGGACGACATCCTGGCGGCGTTTCCTCACCTCACCCGAGCGGACATCCGAGCTGCCCGGGAGCTACTCGACGTCGCCTAGGCGAAGGGCCTCGTGCGCTTCTTCCTCGACGAGGACGTCAACGCTGCTGTGGGCCAGTTCCTGCGGCGACGGCGGCACCAGTGCTGGACCACCGCGCAGGCCGGTCGCAGTGGCGCCAAGGACGACGACCAGTCCGTCTATGCCGACGACAAGGATGCTGTGTTGGTGTCCCACGACCTCGAGTTGCTCGCTCGGCGGCGACGACGGGTGATCGGACGTCACGTGGCACTCTGCTGCGAGCAGCCTGATGGCGTCGAGCTGCTCGACACGTGGATCGAGTTGATCGAACCGGTGCTCGAATCGCTGAAACATGTGACGATCGAACTGCGATGGAACGGCTATCAGGTCCACCGCGGCTGGGCGTGAGCGCCTGGTTCCCCGTCGCATCGGGCTCAAACGCTGCCCGCCGGGGCCAGCCGAGCTTCATGCCTCTTGAAGTGGGGGCACACGCGGGTCGACGTAGTCATCTGTCGCCAACCGGTCAGCCAGCACGAGCAGCACGATGAGCAGATGGATCCGCGCAAGCAGTTGGGGGTCGACCTTCGAGACTTTGGCCTCGGTCATCGCTTCCTCAAGCTCGTGGTACACCTTTCCGACGTCGTCGTTGTCCAGCAGCACGGACTGCGTGAACGAAGATCGGTAGATCATGAAGAGGGCGGCTGCTTGACCATCCCGGGCCAGGTTCTGCTCGACGAGCGATCGAACTTCCGGGTCCTCCTGAAGTTTGTCTTCGATAAGCTCCCGAACCAACGTTTCAGCGAAGACCTCATCTCCGTCTCGGATCGGCTCAGGATGGGGGAAGCGCTCAAGCTGTAGCCTTTCGACGATCCAACCGGGGATCCGCCGTAACAGCCCACGTTGCTTTACACGCAGTTTGTCGAGCGCCTCGGTCTCAAACGGGTGCCCTTCGCGCATGACGCTCCGTCCTCGTGTCCATCCGTTACCAGGCCGAGACGTGTCTACGCGGGCGACCACGAAGCGTCAACCGCCAGCCACGCCAGCCGCTCTACCGTGGGCGGCGATGGACCCTGTCGACCTGACCGACCTCGATGCCGTTGAATCGTGGCGGGCCGACGCCGCGTGCCGCGAGGTCGACGACGGAACGATCTTCTTCCCCGGCCGCGCCGAGTCGGCCGAGCCGGCGAAGGCGTGCTGCGGCCGATGCCTGGTGCGGGACGAGTGCCTCGAGTTGCGCTCCGGCGTGGGATTAAGCATGGGATCTTCGGCGGGCTGTCCGCGAAGTAGCGTTGGGAGATCCGCTCCGGGGTGGCTACCACCGCCTGACGTGGCCGGTCACAACCCAGGTTGTGACCCATCGCGCAGACGCCCGCTCGGGGGAGGAGCCAGCTTCCCTGAGCCCGTCGCGGAGCTCTCGATGGGCCTCATCTGGGCGTGGCCCGACATCGAGCGCTAGGCGCGCAAGACCGGGCGGCTCCAGGAGAGGATCTAACGGGATGGCGCTGCCGAGCGACGAGGAACTCACCCGCCTCTGCGACGACGTCGTCGCTCTCGTCGAACGCATCCGCCGCGACGGCCCCGACGTGCTCCGGCGGGCGAAGATCGGCACCCGCGGAGGTGGTCGCGCTTACGCGTTCACCACGAAGGTCAGCGGCTCACGCACCTCCGACCCCACATCCGGACCGGCGATCGACGCCGTCGACACCCCCAAGGGGGACCCGGCGCGGCGCCTGGCGCTCGAGATAGGCGAGGAGCTCCACGCTGCCCACTCGCGCCTCGTGATCGCCGACTCGAAACGCGCCAACACGCACCCACCCGAGGCGTCACCCGCCCCGGACCCCGGCGACCTGTGGTGCGTGTCCTGCCTGTGCTTCGAGATCCACTCGCCTGTCGAACGTGCCGGTGCCATCTGGACGTAGAGCCCGGGCGGGGCCAACATGACGATATGGCACCGCAGATGCAGCTGAGGCTTGAGCGTCAGCTCAATTCCGTGGCGGACGAGGTCTCAGCCCTCACGGCCGTCATTCGTCCAATCCTGGAAGGCACGCTCAACGCAGTCAAGCAAGAGATCGTTGCTGAGGTAGGCAAAACTGAAGACGTCAAGCTTAAGATTTTGCCTCGTATCTACCGGCGCGGGGACGGTGACTGTGGGATCTGTTTTGAGTATGCAGTCCACGATGCGGTTGTGAGAGGCGAGGCGTCGGTACTGGAGCGTGTTTGGGACGCGACCACAAAGCACTGCAAGATTCAAGGTTCAGAGCCCGCGTCAATACTATTTGGTGTGGAGAAGGCTGGTTCGCAGCAGCTCATTGAGACCACTGAAGAGCTGCTTACGGATGAGTCACTTCTCATGTACGGGACACGAGGCCGTCCGGTGAAGCTCAAGAAGCACCTCTCAACGGCTGCCGCTGCGTTTCGACGACCACAAGCGCGTCTCGCTCTACCTCAGAGCATTCGGGGGCTATGGAAGGCGGATCTGTTCTTGGGTGCTGGTGACACCGACCGATGGGTGGGGACGACCGTCAAGATCAACCGTGATCACCTCGAACCGGCTCGAGGCCTACGAATCGGTGTTGTTCCAGCTCGTGAGGGCAGGAAGGACGCAATCACTCGAGAAGGCAACTTCGTTGTGTGTCCATTGCCCTATGATGGTGCGTTCATGGAGATCTTCTATCGAGGATGGGCGATCATCCAGCAGTTCATTGCTGCGGATGCAAGATTGCCACGCGAAGTCAACCTGCCAAGACCAGCGGAACGCCAGGTGGCCAGACTGCTTGAGGAGCGGCGCGATCACCCGGTCGTCGATGTCATTGATGCCCTGTCCCCGTTGGCGCAGCCAGAACTCCTCGATACTGACGCACGAGAAGCAGGGGTTATCCTCACGCGTGAGGATGATGTGACGACTGACGCAGTGGTAGCGCCGATTGCTCGGCGTCCCTCCTCGCGTCCACGCTGAGTCAGCGCGAGGTCGGGAAACACCGGGAGGCAGTGGAGAACAATCCCGGCCTACAGCGTTGAACGGTTCGACTGCCTGTCGTGCCTGACAGCACAGCGCTGACCTACAGCAACCCCGAGGACTGGTCGCAGCTCACCTGACCGGCAGGGACCCCGGCCGGATCCAGGTCCACACAGGGTCTGGGTCTGGGTCAGGCGGGCCAGGTGGGTCAGGCGGGTCAGGTGGGTCAGGTGGGTCAGGCGGGTGTGGTCGTTCGGATCGCCTCCAGGGTCCGGTCGACGAGGTGGATCTCGGCGCGCTCGGAGCCCGGCGCCACCTGGTGGACGTGGTGGATGAGCAGGTCGGGGAGCGGGACCGAGCGCGCCTCGACGTCGCTGCCCGAGGCCTGGAGCAGGTAGGAGGACTGGCGCCGGCGCGAGAAGCCCCGGGCGTAGAAGAAGCTCCTCCGGTAGCGGGCCCACTCCACCAGCACCGTCGCCGCGACCCGGTGGACCACGTCGGCCTCGACCGGCAGCGACCCCTCGCCCGAGGTCAGCTCGACACCTCCGCCGTGGAAGCGCAGGCACCACCACGCGGCGTCGCCGCGGGGGTCGACGACCTCGAGACCGAAGCTCGCTCCGAGGCGTCGGTATGCGTCGAGGACGCGGTCCTCGCCCCGGGGCGTCGAGCGCGCCCAGGCCGCGAGGCCCTCGACGACGACGGCGTGGAGCTCGCGGCGCAGCGTCTCGGGGGAGTGGTCGCCGAGGCCGGGATCCTCCAGCGGAGGGATGGCGGCGGTTGGCTCGAAGCGGATGCGGTGGCTGTCGTCCTCGTCGGTGCGGGCGGCCGGCGACTCGCCCGCGAGGAGGCGCGCCTCGCCGCCTTCGACCTCGAGCACGTCGCCCGGGTCCATCGTGCGCACGTCGACGCCCGGCGAGGCCTGCTCCAGGTCCGCGGCGAAGCGCTCCCGCGAGATCGGGAACAGGAACGGGTTGAGCCACTCGAGCTCGCCGGCGAAGCGGAAGCCGGCCGACCCGGGGACCACCGTGTCGGCACCCGCGCGCAGCGCGTGCTCCACGTTGCTGCGGTGCTCCTCGAGCGGGAGCTCGGCGGCGCGGCTCTCGAAGAAGTCGAAGTTCTGGCTGGCGTACATGGCGAGGTGCACGTCGAGGTGGCCGAAGCGCTCCACGACCGCGTCGATCGTCTCGTGGGTGAGGATGCTGTCGACCTGGTTCCAGACGGTGCCGGTCCCGTCGTGGAACACCATCCCCATCTCGGGGATCGACGTCAGCTCCGAGCGGGTCGGGAACAGCTCGAAGTCGGGGGTCGAGATCTCCGCCATCGGGTGCACCGGGTGCACGCGATCGAAGCCGAGCGCCTCGAGGGCGTAGACGATCACCGGGTCGGCCGGGCAGACGGCGTCGCAGTCTCGGGGCACCCGGTCGAGCGAGCGCAGGTCGAAGTGGTCGGGATGGCGGTGGGAGACGACGAGCAGGTCGACGTCGGGCAGCGCCTCGGGAAACACGGTGCGGCGCGGGCACGAGGTGACCGCCCCCTCCTCGAACGGGTCGAAGAAGACCGGATCCATCAGGCAGGTCGCCGAGGACATCTCGACGAGGAGCGAGGCGTGGCCGAGGAGCGTGACACGCATCGGAATCGACCTTGGTGCCGACGCGCCCGGCTGTCAACGTGCCGCCGCCCGTGCGCCGGCCGCTGCCGGCCGGTGCTCAGGCGTCGCCGCCGTCGCCTCCGCTTCGCGCGGCGACGATCTTCTCGGTGAGGTGCTGGGGCACGGGGTCGTAGTGGGAGTGGCGCATGGTGAAGCGCCCCCGCCCCCCGGTCATCGATCGCAGGTCGATCGCGTAGCGCAGCACCTCGGCGGTGGGCACCCTCGCCACGATCTCCGCCTCGCCGGCGGCGGTGATCCCGGACCCCTCGACGCGGCCCCGCCGGGCGTTGAGGTCGCCCATCACGTCGCCCTGGAACTGCTCGGGGACGGTCACCACCAGCTCGCTGACCGGCTCGAGGAGGGTGGGCTCGGCGGCGGCGGCCGCCTCCTTGAAGGCCATCGAGCCGGCCATCTTGAAGGACTGCTCCGACGAGTCGACGGGATGGTGCTTGCCGTCGTAGCACGTCACCCGGACGTCGACCACCGGGAAGCCCAGCGCGCCGCCGCGCTCCATCGTCTCGACGATGCCCTTCTCGACCGCGGGGATGAACTGGCGGGGGATCGCGCCGCCGACGATCTGGTCCACGAACTCGAAGCCCTCGCCGCGGGCCATGGGCTCCACCTTGAGGGCGGCGACACCGAACTGGCCGCGGCCGCCGGTCTGCTTCTTGTACTTCCCCTCGGCCTCCGCGGTGGCCATCACGGACTCGCGGTAGGGGATCCGCACCGGCTCGTCGACGGTGTCGACGCCGAGGGCGGCGAGCTTGCCCTTGACGATCGAGAGGTGGGTCTCGCCCATCCCCCACAGCACCGTCTGGTGGGTCTCGGGGTTGCGCTCCACCCGCAGGACCGGGTCCTCGTCCTCGACCTTGTGGAGGGCGGTCGCCAGCTTGTCCTCGTCGGCCTTCGAGGCGGGCGCGATCGCCACCGGCAGCGCCGCCTCGGGGAGCTCGAGCGGGGCGACGTCGACCTCGGCCCCGAGGACGTCGCCGGTGGCGGTGTCGCTCAGCTTGGCGACGGCGGCGATGTCGCCGCAGGGGACCTCGGTCACCGGGTCCTGCTCCTTGCCCCGGAGCGTGAAGAGCTGGTGGAGCTTCTCGTCGGCGCCGGACCGCCGGTTGGTCAGCACCTCGTCTCCGGCCACCGTCCCCTGGAGCACCTTGAAGTAGCTGATGCGGCCGACGTAGGGATCGGCGAGGGTCTTGAACACGAGCGCCGCCGGCGGCCCCTCCGTCTCGGCGGGTGGCGGCGCCACCTCGGTGAGGAAGTGGGCGAGGCGGTCGATGCCGATGCGAGCGGTGGCGCTCCCGCACAGGACGGGGAACACCTCGCCGGTCGCCACCCCGAGGCCGAGCGCCGCGTTGAGCTCCTCGGTGGCGATCGCCTCGTCGCCGAGGTAGCGCTCCATCAGGTCGTCGTCGGCGACGACGATGCCCTCCACGAGCGCGTCGTGCACCTCGTGCTCCTCGTCGGCGAGCTCCGGAGGGATCTCCGCCTCCTGCGAGGTCCCGTCCTCGTAGGTGTACGCGCGCTCGGCGAGCAGGTCGACGACGCCGCGGAACGCCTGCTCCTCGCCGATGGGGAGCTGGCGCGGCGCCACGCCGGCGCCGAAGACGTCCTTGAGCTCGGAGAGCGCCCTGCGGAACGAGGCGCGCTCGCGGTCGAGCTTGTTGAGGAAGACGGCGCGGGGCACGCCGTGGGCGGCGGCCTCCTTCCAGAGCACCTCGGTCTGGACCTCGACGCCGTCGACGGCGGAGACGACGAACAGGGCGAGGTCGGCGGCCCGCACGGCCGCGACCGCGTCGGCCAGGAAGTCGGCGTAGCCCGGCGCGTCGAGCAGGTTGACCTTCTTCCCGCGGTGCTCGAAGGAGGCCAGCGCCAGCGACACCGAGATCCCGCGCTCGTGCTCCTCGTCGCCGAAGTCGCACACCGTCGAGCCGTCCTCGACCCGCCCGAGCCGTGAGATCGCGCCCGCCTCGAAGAGCAACGCCTCCGCGAGGGAGGTCTTGCCGGCGTCACCGTGGCCCACGAGGGCGATGTTGCGGACGGCGCTCGACGGGTGGGTCTTCACTCCGGCCTCCTCCACGCCAGCCGATGTGACATGTGTCTCCGGGATTCTATGGCCGAGCGAGCGCCGCTGCTCGGCCGCCGAGGGGCACTGCCGTTCGGGTGGGTCGTCCGGGCGCCGTGGTAGCCTGCACGCGATCGCGAGCGCGCCACCGTCTCCCGGCTCGACCGACGTCGGGCTCGCTCCCACCCCGTGTCCCCACGAGGCGGAGCGCCCGCGAGGGACGCCCGACCGCTGCGAGCGCTCGCTCGAGACGGTCGAGCGAGAAAGGCACCGATGCTCGATCGCGGCTTGCGCGCGAAGGTCGAAGACAGCTTGCGTCCGGTGGCGCGTGGGCTCCGCCGGGTGGGCCTGACCGCCAACGGGCTCACCACCGTCGGTCTGCTCGCGGCAGCCGGCACGGCGGTCCTCGTCGCCCAGGGACGGTTCGGGTGGGCCGCGGCGGCGCTCGTCGCGACGAGCGTGCCCGACGTCCTCGACGGAGCCGTCGCCAAGGCGACCGGGACCGCGGGGCCGAGAGGGGCGTTCTTCGACTCCGTCGCCGACCGCGTCAGCGACGCCCTCATCCTCGGTGGCGCCGCGTGGTACTTCGCCGGGACCGACGAGCCGCGCCTCGCCGTCCTCGCGCTCGCCGTCCTCGCCGTGTCGCTCAGCGTCTCCTACGAGCGGGCACGGGCCGAGAGCCTCGGGTTCGACGCCCGCGGCGGGCTCATGGAGCGGGCGGAGCGCCTCGTGATCCTGATCGTGGGCCTCGCCTTCGACCTCCTCCAGCCGGTCCTGTGGGTGATGCTGGCGGCTTCCGCGGTCACCCTCGTGCAGCGCTTCGTCAAGGTCTGGCGCCAGGCGTCCGCGCCGCGGCACGGGCGACCCCGCTCCACGCGCTTCCTGGAACGGCCCCGGGTCCGTCGCCTCGCCGGCTGGTGGCCGTCCTGGCGGGAGGGCGTCGGCAACGGCGGCCGGTCGAGGAGCCGTCCGTGGACGGCCCAGCGCGCGCGCCGTGAGCGGGACCGTGAGCGGGACCGTGAGCGGGACTGAGGACGGCGCCGCCGTGAGCGCCGAGCGTGAGACCACCGGGGAACCGCGCAGCCCCGCGGAGCGGGGCCGAGCGGAGCAGGGAGGCACCGCGGAGCAAGGTGACGCTGCGGAGCAAGGTGACGCCGCGGAGCCCGAGGACGCCGGGGCGCGCGAGCGCGCCGCGGTGCTCGACCCGGCGTACCTGGCCTACCGGGCCGCGAGCTCCTTCGCGCTCGGGTTGCCCGCCCCGATGGCCGCCGGGGCCGCCTCGACGTTGGCTCGGATCCTCTGGGCCGCGATGCCGGAGCGCCGCCGCACCGTCGCACGCCACCTGCGCCGCGTGCGCGGCCCGGAGCTGAGCGGTGCCCGCCTGCACCGAGCGACCCGCGAGGTCTTCGTGTCGTACGCCAGGTACTGGCTCGAGGCGTTCCGGATGCCCGACGAGACCCCCGAGAGCCTCGACGCCGGCATGAGCATCGAGGGCCTCGAGCACCTCGAGGAGGCGTACGCGGCGGGCAACGGCGTGATCCTGGCCACCCCACACCTGGGCGGATGGGACTTCGGCGGCGCCTGGCTCGGCCAGCACGGCTACCGCCCGGTGGCGGTGGCCGAGGTGCTCGAGCCGCCCGAGCTCTTCGAGTGGTTCGTCGACTGGCGCGAGCGCCTCGGCGTCGAGATCGTCCCCGCCACCGCGCAGGCCGGCACCGCGGTCCTCGATGCGCTGCGCGAGGGGCGGGTGGTGACCCTGGTGGCCGATCGCGACATCCTCGGTTCGGGCGTCGAGGTGGAGTTCTTCGGTGAGGTCACGACGCTGCCGGCGGGCCCGGCGGTGCTGGCGCTTCGCACCGGCGCGCCGCTCCTCCCCGTCGCCGTCTACTTCGAGGACTCCGGCCACCACGCCGGCGTGGTGCGGCCTCCGCTGTCGGTCTCCCGGGAGGGGCGCTTCCGCGACGACGTCACCCGCGTCACCGCGGACCTGGCGGCCGAGCTGGAGCTGCTGATCCGCCGCGCACCCGAGCAGTGGCACCTCCTCCAGCCGAACTGGCCGAGCGACCCCGGCCACCCCGGCCACCCAGGTCATGCCGGCAGGAGCGCGCGGCGCCCGTGAAGGTCATGCAGATCTGTCCCTACTCGCTGACCCTCCCCGGAGGGGTGCAGGCCCAGGTGCTGGGCCTGGCGCGGGGGCTGCGCCGCAACGGCACCGCGGCCGTCGTGGTGGGGCCGTGCGACGAGGCCGCCCCCGAGCCGGGCGTCATCCCGGTCGGGCGCAGCATCCCCCTGGCCGCCAACGGCTCGGTGGTCCCCCTGGCGCCGGACCCGCCCGCGATGGCGAGGACGATCGCCGCGATCCGCTCGGAGCGTCCCGACGTGCTGCACGTCCACGAGCCGCTCACCGCCGGTGCGCCCTGGGCGGCCCTCCTCGGCTCGCGGGTCCCCGCGGTGGGCACGTTCCACGCCTCCGGGAGCGCGCCGACCGCCCTCTACCGCACGTTCCGCCCCGCGGTGCGAGCGCTCGCCGGACGCCTCGCGGTGCGGACCGCGGTCAGCGACGACGCGCGGCGCGTCGCCGAGACGCACCTCGGCGGCGCGTACCGGGTGCTGCCCAACGCGGTCGACGTGCAGCGCTACGCGCAGGCCCCGCCCTGGCCGCGAGGCGACGACGGGCGACCCGCGATCTTCTTCGTCGGCCGCCACGAGGAGCGCAAGGGCCTCGGCGTGCTGCTCGACGCCTTCGAGCTCCTGGCGCGCGAGCGCGACGCCGTGCTGTGGGTGGCGGGCAAGGGTCCCCAGACCGAGGCGCTGGCGCGCCGGGGGGTCGGCGACGTCGAGTGGCTCGGTGCGATCGGCGAGGAGGAGAAGGCCCGCCGGATGCGTGCCGCCTCGGTGTTCTGCGCGCCGTCCCTCCACGGGGAGTCCTTCGGGATCGTGCTGCTGGAGGGGATGGCGGCGGGCGTCCCCGTGGTCGCCTCCGACATCGACGGGTACCGCGACGTCGCCCGCCACGACCGCGAGGCGCTCCTCGTCCCGCCCGACGACCCCCTGGCGCTGCGCGACGCGCTCGAGCGGGCGCTCGACGAGCGCGCGCTCGCCCGCCGCCTGCTGGACGCCGGCGAGGAGCGCGCGTCGCGGTTCTCGATGGAGGCGCTCGCCGGGCGCTACCTCGAGCTCTACGAGGCCGCGCTCGCCCACCACGGGATCCCCGGATCCCGCACGACGAGCGCCGGCCGCCGGTTGTCGCGTCGGCGCGCCCCGGCACCGTGAGGGCGCTGCGCAGCACCGCGAGCGGATGGTCCCTCGCCCACGCGGTGGTCGCCGCGCGGGCGGTTACACTGGCGGCGCTGCCGGACCCGAGGACACCCCGGGATGCCGGAGCCGGCCCCTGCGCCGGCACGCCCACGACGTGGCCCGGTGCGAGCCGGGCGTGATGGAGGCCCGTTGATCGTCCTGCTCGTGCTGATCGGCATCCTGGCGGCGCTGCTGCTCTGGCTGGCGATCTCGTACAACGGCCTCGTGCGGCTCCGCAACCGGGTCGACAACGCGTGGTCCCAGATCGACGTGCAGCTCCGGCGCCGCTACGACCTGATCCCGAACCTCGTCGAGACGGTCAAGGGCTACGCCTCCCACGAGCAGGAGACGCTCGAGCGCGTGATCGCCGCGCGCCAGCGCGGCGTCGAGGCCGACAGCGTCGGCGAGCAGGCCGACGCCGAGAACATGATCACCGGTGCGCTCCGGCAGCTCTTCGCCCTCTCCGAGCAGTACCCCGACCTCGAGGCCAACCAGAACTTCCTCGCCCTCCAGGAGGAGCTGACCGCCACCGAGGACCGCATCCGCTTCGCCCGGCAGTTCTACAACGACAACGTGCTCAACTACGACAACCGGCGCCAGACGTTCCCGTCGAACCTCGTCGCCTCGAGCTTCGGCTTCGAGGACCGCGAGTACTTCGAGATCGACGAGGACCACCGCGGTCCGGTCCACGTCGACTTCTGAGCTTCCCGACTCCGGCCGACCGACCGCTCCCGTGTACGACCAGATCGCCACCAACCGCCGCCGCACAGCGCTCCTGATCGTGGGGATCGTCGCGCTCGTCGTCCTCGTGGGCTTCGCGTTCGACGTCGTCTTCGGCTTCGGCGGCGTCGCCGTGATCGCCGCCGCCGTCCTGTCGGTGGCCCTGGCGATCGGCTCGTACTTCGCCTCGGAGCGGATCGCGCTCGGGATGAGCCACGCCCGACCCGCCGACCCGGCCGAGCACCGCCGCTACCACAACATCGTCGATGGGCTCTGCATCGGCGCGGGCCTGCCCAAGCCGCGCCTCTACGTCGTCGACGACCCGGCCCCCAACGCGTTCGCGACCGGCCGGAACCCCGAGCACGCCGCGATCGCGGTGACCACCGGGCTCCTCGAGAAGCTGGACCGCATCGAGCTCGAGGGCGTCCTCGCCCACGAGCTCAGCCACATCGGCAACCGCGACGTCCTCGTCACCACCGTCAGCGTCGTGCTCGTCGGCGTGGTGGCGCTCCTCGCCGACTTCGCGCTCCGCTTCCTGTGGTGGGGCGGGCCGCGGCACCGGAGCGAGTCCCGCCAGGGGCGCGGCCCCGGCGCGCTCGTGGGCGTCCTCGGCCTCGTGCTCATCGTCCTCGCGCCCGTCGCGGCGCGCCTCATGCACTTCGCCGTGAGCCGCCGGCGGGAGGCGCTGGCCGATTTCAGCGCCGTGAAGATCACCCGGTACCCTCCCGGGCTGATCTCGGCGTTGGAGAAGCTCCGCAGCGACACCTCCGTGGTGCACTCGGGGTCGCGGGCGACCGCCCACCTCTGGATCGAGTCCCCATTGGAGCGGCGGAGCTCACGCGGAGCGTGGCTCAACCGCCTCTTCGACACCCACCCGCCCCTGGAGGAGCGCATCGAAGCGTTGAAGGAGCTCTAGGCCCGAGGCGGCCGTCGACCCGAGACGGACCGTCGCTCGGGCATGCGCCGAGAGCCGATCGCCCTCCGCAGTCCCGTCGTTCCCAGTCCCGTCGTTCCCAGTCCCGTCGTTCCCAGTCACAAGGAGTGCACGTCTCGTGGCGTCCCTCATCGACCGGTTCCGCAACCTGAGCAGCGCCCGCAAGGCCGCCGTCGGAGGAGGTGCCGCCGCCGTCGCGGCGGCGATCGTCGGCATCGCCGTCTTCGCCGTGAGCGGCGGTGCCGACACCCCGCCGACGACCACGTCCGCCCCCACGTCGTCGACGACCACCACCACGCTCCCGCCCGCCCCGCTCACCGGCGTCACCGTCGCCGACCGCGACGTCCTCGACCGCCCCGCCATCTCGGTGAAGCTCGGCAACAACCCCGAGGCACGGCCCCAGCAGGGCATCGCGGCCGCGGATGTCATGTTCGAGGAGGAGGTCGAGGGGCGCGTCACCCGCTTCCTCGCCGTCTTCCACTCCACGCCCCCCGAGCGCTTCGGCCCGATCCGCTCGGTGCGGCTCATGGACGGGCCGATCGCCCGGCAGGCCGGCGGCATCTTCGTGTACTCGGGCGGAGCCAACGTGCCCGAGCGCATCACCCGCCTCGAGGACGCCGGGTTGCGGCACCTCAACGAGACGCAGCTCGCCGCCATCGACGGCGCCCGGATCCTCGACCCCGACCACGGCAACGGGCTGCGACCCAACATCCTGTTCTCCTCGCCCGCCGCCCTCTGGGACGAGGTCGTCGACGCGGACACGCCCCGGCCACTGTTCCCGTACCTGCGGGAGGGCCTCCAGTTCGCCGGCCAGCAGGTCGACGAGGTCCGCATCCCCGTCGGCGGCTCGTCCTTCAACCCCACGTGGAGGTGGAACGAGCGCGAGGGGGTCTGGGAGCGCTTCTACGGCGACGAGCCCGTCCGCTCCAAGTCGGGCGAGCACGTGGCCTACGAGAACCTGGTCGTGCAGTTCGTGGAGGTGCGCGGCGAGGAGTCCATCGTCGTCGGCGAAGGCGACGCCGTCGTCCTCGCCGACGGGAAGATGGTCCAGGGGCGCTGGGTCCGCCAGACGCTCGACGACGTGACGACCTACCTGGACGAGAGCGGCCGGGAGATCGAGCTGACCCCGGGACGCACCTGGGTCCACCTGCCGCGCACCGGCGGCTCGGTCACGGTCCTCGGGCCCGACGAGACGAGCGAGTAGCGGGCCCGACCGGCGGACGCCCGCGGGTCTCGCCCGCGCCGATCCGTCGGCGGGGCCCCCGCAGCGCCGCAGTACACTGGACGACATGAGCACCGAAGGCACCGGCACCACCGGCACCACCGGAACCGCCCGGGTCAAGCGGGGCCTCGCCGAGATGCTGCGCGGCGGCGTTGTCATGGACGTGGTCACGCCCGAGCAGGCGAAGATCGCCGAGGACGCCGGAGCGGTCGCGGTGATGGCGCTCGAGCGGGTCCCCGCCGACATCCGCCGCGACGGCGGGGTCGCCCGGATGAGCGACCCCGAGGTCGTCGAGGAGATCCAGCAGGCGGTCACCATCCCGGTCATGGCCAAGTGCCGCATCGGCCACTTCGCCGAGGCGCAGGTCCTCGAGTCGCTCGGCGTCGACTACGTCGACGAGAGCGAGGTGCTCACCCCCGCCGACGAGGAGCACCACGTCGACAAGTGGGCGTTCACGGTGCCCTTCGTCTGCGGCGCGACCAACCTCGGCGAGGCCCTCCGGCGCATCTCCGAGGGCGCGGCGCTCATCCGGTCCAAGGGCGAGGCCGGCACCGGCAACATCGTGGAGGCCGTCCGCCACCTCCGCTCCATCCTCGGCGAGGTGCGGCGCCTCGGCGTCGCCGACGAGGCCGAGCTGTTCGCCGCGGCCAAGGAGCACGGGGCGTCCTACGAGCTGGTCGCGGAGGTCGCCGAGCGCGGCGAGCTCCCCGTCCCGCTCTTCTGCGCCGGCGGGATCGCCACCCCGGCCGACGCCGCGCTCGTGATGCAGCTCGGCGCGCAGGCCGTGTTCGTCGGCAGCGGCATCTTCAAGTCGGGCGACCCGGCACCCCGCGCCAAGGCCGTCGTGGAGGCCACCACCCACTACGACGACCCGCGGATCGTCGGCAAGGTGTCGCGGGGCCTCGGCGACGCGATGCCCGGCGACGACATGGACGGCCTCGAGGTGCACCTCGCGGAGCGGGGGTGGTAGCGCTGCGACCCGCGGGGAGGCCTCCAGGTGAAGGTCGGTGTGCTCGCGCTCCAGGGAGCGTTCCGGGAGCACGCTGAGGCGCTCGACGCGCTCGGCGTCGACCACGCGCCCGTCAAGCGGCCCGACCAGCTCGCCGCGGTCGACGCCCTGATCGTGCCGGGCGGCGAGTCCACCACGATCGGGAAGCTGCTCGCCTCGTCGGAGCTCCTCGAGCCCCTCGCCGAGCGGATCCGGGACGGCATGCCGACGCTCGGCACCTGCGCCGGGATGATCCTGTTGGCCCGCGAGGTCGTCGACGGGCGCGCCGACCAGCCCGCGCTCGGCGCGCTCGACGTGTCCGTCCGCCGCAACGCCTACGGACGCCAGCGCGAGTCCTTCGAGGCATCCCTCGACATCGCGGGCGTCGGCGGCCGCTTCCCCGGGGTGTTCATCCGGGCGCCCGCCGTCGAGTCGGTCGGCGCGGGCGTCGAGGTCCTCGCCGAGCACGAGGGCCGCACCGTGATGGCGCGCCAGGGTGCAGTCACCGTGTGCTCGTTCCACCCGGAGCTCTCCGGCGACCTCCGGGTCCACCAGCAGTTCGTGAGCGCCGGCACGTGAGGGAGGGACCGGAGTGAGTGGTCACTCGAAGTGGTCGACGATCAAGCACAAGAAGGCCGCCCAGGACAAGGCGCGGGGCAAGCTCTTCGCGAAGCTCCTCAAGCAGGTCGAGGTGGCGGCCCGCGAGGGAGGCGGCGACCCGGAGTCGAACCCGACGCTGCGCACCTTCGTGCAGAAGTGCAAGGACGCCTCGGTGCCCTCCGACAACATCGACCGGGCGATCAAGCGGGGGACCGGCGAGCTCGAGGGCGTCACCTACGAGCAGGTGACCTACGAGGGCTACGCCCCCGACGGGGTGGCCATGTTCGTCGAGTGCCTCACCGACAACCGTAACCGCACCGGCTCGGAGGTGAAGCACATCTTCACCAAGCACGGCGGCTCCCTCGCCGAGCCCGGCGCGGTCGCGTGGCAGTTCAGCCGCAAGGGCGTGATCATCGTCGACAAGACGCCGGACCTCGACGAGGACACCCTGATGCTGCTCGCGCTCGAGGCCGGCGCCGAGGACGTCGAGGACCAGGGGGACACGTGGCAGGTGACCACGCCGGCCACCGAGCTCGTGCAGGTGCGCGAGGCGCTCGAGGAGCGCGGCGTCCGGCCGGCCAGTGCCGACCTCACGATGATCGCCCAGAACGCGGTGCCGCTGCGCGACGAGTCCGCCGCCCGGCCGGTGCTCAAGGTGCTCGACGCCCTCGAGGACCACGACGACGTCCAGGCCGTCTACGCCAACTTCGACATCCCCGACGAGGTGCTCTCTGCCGTCGGGTAGAGCCGGCGGACAGCAGTGACGCTGGGCTCGGTTCCAGCGCTCGCTCGCTGGCCACTCGGTCGCTGCGCTCCCTCGTCCCACCCACCCGCCAGGCTGCGCGACCGACCGTTGGACCGACCGTGTGGGGATCGCGCGGGACATCCACCATCGGTGCGGGGTGGGGCGGTAGCGTTCCGAACGCATGTTCGTGCGAGAGGGAACCCGCGTGCTCGGCATCGACCCGGGGCTGTCGCGATGCGGCTACGGCCTGGTCGAGCACCGAGACGGCGACGCCCGCGCCGTGGCCGCCGGCGTCCTGCGCACACCCGCGTCCCGGCCGGTCCCCGAACGGCTGCTCGCGCTCTTGGACGACCTCGACGGGCTCTGCGGTGAGCTGGCACCCCAGGCGGTGGCCGTCGAGCGCGTGCTGTTCCAGGTCAACGCCCGCACGGCGATGTCGGTGGGCCAGGCCAGCGGGCTCGCGCTCGTCGCCGCGGCGCGCCGCGGCCTCGAGGTGGTCGAGTACTCGCCCAACGCGGTGAAGCAGGCGATCACCGGCCACGGCGGGGCCGACAAGGCGGCGGTGCAGGCGATGGTGGCGTCGCTGCTCGGCCTCGCCGAGCCGCCCGAGCCGCCCGACGTCGCCGACGCCCTCGCCCTCGCGCTCTGCCACCTGGCCGTCGGGGCGTTGCAGGGGCGGGTGGCCGAGACGACCGGAGGTGCCCGCGGGCGCGTCGCGGGCCTGGACCGAGCCATCGACGCCGCGCTGGCGCGGGAGGGGGACAGCGGATGATCGGCATGCTGCGGGGCACCGTCGCCGAGCGGGGCTCGGACGAGATCGTCCTCGACGTCCAGGGCGTCGGCTACCGGCTGCGGGTGACGCCCCGCACGCTCGTCGCCTTCACCCCCGGCGGCGAGGCGACGTTGTGGACCCACCTGCACGTGCGCGACGACGCCCTCGTGCTCTACGGCTTCGAGTCGCGCAGCGAGCGCGACACCTTCGAGGTGCTCACCAACGCCACCGGCGTCGGCCCGAAGCTGGCGCAGTCGATCCTCTCGGTGCACGACCCCGTGGCGCTGCGCCGCGCCCTGCTCGACGACGACGTCGACGCGCTCACCCTCGTGCCCGGCGTCGGCAAGCGCACCGCCCAGAAGCTGCTCGTCGAGCTCAAGTCGCGCTTCGAGGTGCCCGAGCTCGAGACCATGCCCGACGGGGAGCCCAGCGTGCGCGCCGAGGTCCGCGCGGCGCTCACCGGGCTCGGCTACGAGGCCGACGAGCTGCGCGAGGTCCTCGCGGGCCTCCCCGACGAGGGCTCCGTCGAGGAGATGCTGCGCCTCGCCCTGCGGGAGCTGGCCGCGGAGCGTGCGTCGTGACCCGCAGCGAGCTGCTCGCCGCGTCGCCCGGACCGGGGGAGGAGGGCGAGGAGGTCACGCTCCGACCCCGCCGCCTCGACGAGTTCGTCGGCCAGGCCCGCCTCAAGGAGCACCTCGAGATCCTCCTCGGCGCCGCCCGCGGGCGGGGCCAGGCCGTCGACCACCTGCTCTTCGCCGGCCCTCCGGGCCTCGGCAAGACCTCGCTCGCCGGCATCGTGGCGCGCGAGCTCGACGTCGGCTTCCGGGTCACGAGCGGGCCGGCGCTCGAGCGGGCGGGCGACCTCGCCGCCATCCTCACCAACCTCGACGAGCGCGACGTCCTCTTCATCGACGAGATCCACCGGCTGCCGCGCACCGTCGAGGAGGTCCTCTACCCGGCGATGGAGGACTTCCAGCTCGACATCGTCATCGGCAAGGGGCCCTCCGCCCGCTCCATCCGCCTGGAGGTCCCGCGGTTCACCCTCATCGGCGCCACCACCCGCACCGGCCTGATCACCGGGCCGCTGCGCGATCGCTTCGGGTTCGTGGGTCGCCTCGACTACTACGACGCCTCCGACCTCGAGACGATCCTCGGCCGCTCGGCGAGCATCCTCTCGGTCGACGTCGACCCGGCAGCGCCCGCCGAGATCGCCCGCCGCTCGCGGGGGACGCCGCGGATCGCCAACCGGCTGCTGAAGCGAGTGCGCGACTTCGCGGAGATGCGCACCGGCGGCAGCGTCGACGCGGCCGCCGCGCGGGAGGCGCTGACGCTCTTCGAGGTCGACGAGCGCGGCCTCGACAAGGTCGACCGCGCCATCCTCGGGGCGCTGTGCCGGACCTTCCGGGGCGCCCCGGTCGGCCTCAACACCCTGGCCGTGGCGGTCGGCGAGGTCCCCGAGACCGTCGAGGACGTCTACGAGCCGTTCCTGCTCCAGGAGGGCTTCCTCCAGCGCACCCCGCGGGGACGGGTGGCGCTGCCGCTCGCCTACGAGCACCTGGGCCTCGAGCCCCCGCAGGGCGAGCGCACCCTCTTCGGGGCGTGATCGGACCCCGCGGCGGTCCCCGCCCGGTGGGGTGTTGGGTGCGTTCGGCGCGCCCCCGCTAGCATCGCTGCCGTCCTTCGTCTCGAGCGCTGAGAGGCATCGTGTTCGCCCTGATCTGGACCCTGTTCATCGTCGTCGCTGTCTGGTTCCTCCTGCTGCGCCCGCAACGCAAGCGGATGCAGGAGCACCAGGCGCTCATGCAGAGCCTCGAGGCGGGCCACGAGGTCGTGACCGCCGGTGGGATCCACGGACGGATCGAGGCGATGGACGACGAGGTGCTCCGCGTCGAGGTCGCGCCGGGCACGGTGATCCGCGTGGCCAAGCGGGCGATCGCCCGCAACGTCACCAACGAGCAGCAGGCCGAGGTCGACACCACCCCATCCGACACCGTCGACGACGACTGACCCGGCGCCGTGCGACGCAGTCTCGTCAGGGTCCTCGTCGTCCTGTTCGCGGCGGGGGGAGCGCTCGCAGCGGTGGTGGCGACCGACACGACCCCCGAGCTCGGCCTCGACCTGCAAGGCGGCCTGTCGGTGGTGCTCGCACCCGTCGACGAGGGCGAGGAAGGCGACCTCGACGACAAGCTCGACAAGTCGCTCGACATCGTCCGCGACCGGGTGGACGCCCTCGGCGTCGCCGAGCCGGACATCTCGCGCCAGGGCGACACGATCCTGGTGGAGCTGCCCGGTGTCACGGAGCAGGAGCGCGCTCGCGACCTGATCGGCACCACCGCCGAGCTCCAGTTCCGTCCCGTGCTCAACGTGCTCCCCGCCGGCGCGCAGCCCGGCCCTCCACCGGAAGGATCCGACACCCCACCGGAGGGCTCGGACGGTTCCCCTGATGCCGACGGCTCCACTGACGCCGACGGCAGCGAGCAGGGACTCGGAGGCGGTGGCGGCGCCGTCCTCGGGCAAGCCGACGAGGGAGGCACCGACGAGGGCGGCACCGACGAGGAGACGACGACCACCACCGGCGAGACGACGACCACGACGCCCGCGGGGGAGCAGGTGCAGGCGGGCGAGGAGTTCGACGCCGACGAGCCGATCGTGGCGGAGGGGCGCGACGGCGAGCTCCTCTACCAGCTCGGTCCCGCCGAGGTCACCGGGGAGGTCGTCGACGACGCCCAGGCCCGCTTCGCTGCCGGCCAGTGGGCGGTCGACGTCGACTTCACCGGCGAGGGCTCCGAGCAGTGGGACCAGATGGCCGCCCGCTACGTGGGCCGGCAGGTCGCGATCGTCCTGGACGGCGTGGTCCAGTCGGCGCCGACGATCCAGACCGCCCAGTTCGAGGGGAGCGCGCAGATCACCGGCGACTTCGGCGAGGGAGACGCCAAGGACCTGGCGCTGGTGCTGCGCTTCGGGGCCCTCCCGGTCGAGCTCGAGGAGATCTCGGTGCAGGAGGTCTCCGCGTCGCTCGGCCGCGACACGCTCGACGCCGGGATCGTCGCCGGGATGGTGGGCCTCGGTCTCGTGGCGCTCTACATGATCGTGTACTACCGCGTCCTCGGCTTCGTGGTGTGGCTCAGCCTCGCGGTGACCGGCGCGGCCGTCTACGCCATCGTGGCCTGGCTCGGTCAGGCGATCTCGCTGACCCTCACCCTCGCGGGCGTGGTGGGCCTCATCGTCGCCATCGGTGTGGCCGTCGACTCGAACATCGTGTACTTCGAGCGGCTCAAGGAGGAGATGCGCAAGGGACGCACCGTGCGCTCGGCCGCGCGGCGCGGGTTCCGCAGGGCGTTCCGCACGATCGTGACCGCGGACGTGGTCACCCTCCTCGGTGCCGGGCTGCTGTGGCTGCTCGCCATCGGCTCGGTGAAGGGCTTCGCCTTCTACCTCGGGCTGGTGACGTTCCTGGACCTGGTGGTGTCGTACTTCTTCATGCACCCCCTCGTGATGCTCATCGGCAACACCCCGGGCCTGGCCGGCAAGCGGTGGCTCGGCGTCCGCCGTGTGGCCGGCACCGAGGCGGAGGCGGCGCCGACATGAGCATCCGCTCCGCGCTCGTCGACATCCTCCACGACCGGTCCCGGTTCGACTTCATGGGCCGACGCCGGGTCTTCCTCGTCGTCTCGCTGGTCGTGCTCGTGGCCAGCCTCGGCTCCCTCGCGATCCGCGGGCTCGACCTCGGCATCGACTTCGAGGGAGGGACGTCCTGGCAGGTGGAGGTGGCGGGCGGCGATCCCGACGTCGCCGAGGTCCGCGACGTCCTGGCGTCGCTCGGCGAGGACAACGCCAAGATCTCGGTGCTCGGCGGCGACTCGATCCGGGTCCAGTCGATCACCACCGAGCGCGCCCAGGTCGAGGAGGTCACCGAGGCCCTCGCCGGCTACGCCGGCGCGGAGACGAGCGAGGTGAGCATCCAGACGGTCGGGCCCACCTTCGGCGAGGAGGTCACCGAGAAGGCGCTCCGCGCGCTGCTCGTGTTCGTCGTCGTCGTCCTCGTCTACCTGGCGTTCCGCTTCGAGCTGAAGATGGCCCTCGCCGCGATGGCGGCCCTCGCCCACGACGTGGGCCTCACCGTGGGCGTCTACTCCCTCACGGGCTTCGAGGTCACCCCGGCCACGGTGATCGCGATCCTCACCATCCTCGGCTACTCCCTCTACGACACCGTCGTGGTCTTCGACAAGGTCCGCGACCACGTGGACACCCTCAACACCTCGGGGTCGAGGACCTACGGCGACGCGGTCAACCGCTCCCTCAACGAGGTGCTGATGCGCTCGCTGAACACCAGCATCACGACGCTGCTCCCCGTGGCGTCGTTGCTGGTGATCGGGTCGTGGGTCCTCGGAGCGGTGAGCATCCGCGACTTCGCCCTCGCGCTGTTCGTCGGCCTCCTGGCGGGCACCTACTCGTCGATCTTCACCGCGCCTCCGGTCCTGGTGGCGCTCAAGGAGCGCGAGCCGCGCTACCGGGCCCTGCGGGAGCGGATCGAGGGCCGCCGGACCAGCGCCGGCGTGCGCCTCGAGCGGCCCTCCGAGGAGGCCGGCCAGCGCGCCGGCGCCGGCCGGCGCGCCCGGGTCGCCGACGATCGCGCCGCCGCGGACGCCGCGGAACGCCCCGGCGACACCGCGGAGCACCCCGGCGATGGCGGGGACACGGACGAACACAGCGACGAGGACGCGGATGAGGACGCGGACGAGGATGCGGAGGCCGAGGTCACGGCCGCGCCCGGACGGAGCGCCGCGCGGCCCGAGGCGCTCGACCCCGACGCGGTGGTGCGTCCCCGCCCGCGCAAGCAGCGCCGCCGCAAGCGACGGCGCTGAGCTCGAACGGTCCCGCTCCTGGGTACCCTGGAGGAGTGGAAGGGGACTCGCTCAAACCGTACGTGCGCGACATCCCGGACTTCCCGCGGCCGGGGATCGTGTTCAAGGACATCACCCCCCTCCTCGCCGATCCCAGGAGCTTCGCCGGCGCCGTCGACGGCATCGTCGAGCACTTCGACGGCACCCGCCGCATCGACCGGATCCTCGGCATCGAAGCGCGGGGCTTCATCCTCGCCGCGCCCGTCGCCTACCGCCTCGGAGCCGGTTTCGTCCCGGTGCGCAAGGCGGGCAGGCTGCCCTGGGAGATCGAGCGCGAGGAGTACGAGCTCGAGTACGGCAGCGACCTGCTCGAGATCCACCGCGACGGCGTCGCCCCGGGGGAGAGCGTGCTGATCGTCGACGACGTCCTGGCCACCGGCGGCACCGCGTCGGCCGCGGCGCGCCTCGTGGAGCGCCTCGACGGAACGGTCGCGGGGTTGGCCTTCGTGATCGAGCTCGTCTCCCTGGACGGGCGTGCCAAGCTGGAAGGGTACGACGTCTGGTCGATGCTGCACGACGACGAGGGGTAGCCGACCCGAGGGGGCGAGACAGGCGCATGGCGATCGAACCCGCGGCCCAGCGCACCGAGGTGCGCCGCTCGCTCCTGCCCTGGCGGCGCCACCAGGTCGACGTGCTCCTCGCCCCCGTCCTCGACAGCTACCTCGAGCGCCACCCCCGGGCCTCGACCGACCTGATCGAACAGGCCTTCGGCTTCGCCCGCGAGGCCCACGGCGACCAGCTCCGCAAGTCGGGCGACCCCTTCGTCACCCACCCCGTCGCCGTCGCGCACATCCTCGCCGACCTCGGCCTCGACGACATCACCCTCGCCGGGGCGCTCCTCCACGACGCGGTCGAGGACACCCCGGCGTCGCTCGACGAGATCTCCGAGCGCTTCGGCGACGACGTGGCCGACATCGTCGACGGGGTTACCAAGCTCGACCGCCTCAAGTTCGACTCCAAGGAGGAGCGCCAGGCCGCCAACATGCGCAAGATGCTGGTGGCGATGGCCAAGGACATCCGGGTCCTGCTCATCAAGCTCGCCGACCGCCTGCACAACATGCGCACGGTGGCGTCGCTCACCCTCGACAAGCAGCACCAGATCGCCCAGGAGACGATCGACATCTACGCGCCGCTCGCGCACCGCCTCGGCATCCAGGACGTCAAGTGGCAGCTCGAGGACCTCGCCTTCGCCGTCCTCCACGTGAAGCGCTACGCCGAGATCGAGCACATGATCGCCCAGCGGGCACCCGAGCGCGACGTCTACCTCCAACGCGTCGTCAACGAGGTCCACGCCCGCCTCGCGGAGCTCAACATCACAGCGGAGGTCACCGGGCGACCCAAGCACTTCTGGTCCATCTACGAGAAGATGGTGGTCGCGGGCAAGGAGTTCGACGAGATCCACGACCTCGTCGGGATGCGGGTCATCGTCGACTCGGTCAAGGACTGCTACGGGGCGCTCGGTTCGATCCACGCCCTCTGGCGGCCCGTGTCGGGGCGGTTCAAGGATTACATCGCTATGCCCAAGTTCAACCTCTACCAGTCGCTGCACACGACGGTGGTGGGGCCGGAGGGCAAGGCGGTCGAGGTGCAGATCCGCACCCGCGACATGCACCAGCGGGCCGAGTTCGGGATCGCCGCCCACTGGAGCTACAAGGAGGGCCGCCCCGAGGCGGAGGACCTCGCTTGGCTCCAGCGGATGGTCGACTGGCAGCAGGAGACCAACGACCCCGCCGAGTTCATGGAGTCGCTCCGCATCGACCTCGAAGAGGACGAGGTCTTCGTGTTCACCCCGAAGGGCGAGGTCGTGACCCTCCCCGCCGGTGCGACCCCCGTCGACTTCGCCTACTCGATCCACACCGAGGTCGGTCACCGCTGCATCGGCGCGCGGGTCAACGGCCGCCTCGTCCCGCTCGACTCGGCGCTCTCGTCGGGCAACACGGTCGAGATCTTCACCTCGAAGGTCGAGGGCGCGGGGCCGAGCCGCGACTGGCTCCAGTTCGTGAAGTCGCCCCGCGCGCGCTCGAAGATCCGCCACTGGTTCTCGCGGGAGCGCCGCGAGGACGCCAGGGAGACCGGCCGCGACGACCTCCAGAAGGCGCTGCGCCGCGAGGGCCTGCCCGTGCAGCGCCTCGCCGGCTCCGAGGTGGTCGCCAAGATCGCCGAGGACCTCAACTACCACGACCTCGACGCGCTCCACACCGCCATCGGCGAGCACCACGTCTCCGCCAAGGCGGTCGCCCAGCGGATCGAGCGGGAGCTGCGCGGCGGTGAGGAGCAGCTCCCGACGACCTTCCAGCGCCCGCCCCGCAAGGCGCGCACCCAGCGGGTCGGGGTGCACGTCGAGGGCCTCGACGACGTCATGGTGCGCCTGTCGCGGTGCTGCACTCCGGTGCCCGGCGACGAGATCATCGGGTTCGTCACCCGCGGGCGCGGCGTGTCGGTGCACCGGGCCGACTGCGCCAACGCCGAGAGCCTCCTGACCCAGTCGGACCGCCTCATCGAGGTCGAGTGGGACTCCGACTCCGACGCGACCTACGTGGCGTCCGTCCAGGTGGAAGCGCTCGACCGCTCCCGGCTGCTGCGCGACGTCGCCGAGGTCGTCTCCGAGCACAAGGTCAACATCGTCAACGCCAGCACGGTCGTGTCCTCCGACCGGGTGGCCACCTTGCGCTTCGACTTCGAGCTCGCCGACCCGAGCCACCTCGACGCCATCCTCGCCCGCATCAAGCGGGTCGACGCCGTCTTCGAGGCGTACCGGGTGGTGCCGGGCAAGTCGGACAAGGACCGCGACGGGGAGGAGCCCGCGGCCGTTGCCCGGCACCGCTCCGGGGAGGCCCACCCCGGAGCCTGACGAGGTTCGCCCGGTTCGTCCCGGCAAATCCGTCCGATCGCGCTGCACGTCCGCCCCGGTGCCGTCGATGCCCCCAGTGGAAGCCGACACACGACCGAGGGCACCGAGACGAGATCCGAGATGCGCGTCCCCACGGGAGGGCGGCGCCGTGCGCGGCGCCCCCGTCCCGACCGAGAGCTGAGCACGGGCCGGGCGGCTCCGCGCGCCGGTGGCCGCGACGTCGGTTCGGGCAGGGGCGAGCGCGAGGCGGGGTTCTCGCTGATCGAGACCACGATGGCCCTCGGCATCATCTTCGTGGTGATCCTCGGGCTCATGGCCTCGCTCGACACGGGGGTCAGGGGCCTGCTCACCGGGCGCCAGCGCAGCGGTGCCTCCGCGCTGGCCAAGGAGATCATCGAGCAGGCGCGCTCGGTGCCCTTCGCCGAGGTGGGCCACGACATCGAAGGGGACGCCACGCTGGGGGACGACCCGTCGGTGGAGGGCACGTTCCCCGACTACACCTACCACCCCGAGGGCGTGTCGAACGCCGAGCAGCTCGTCGCCTCGGTCGACGCCCACTTCAACCCCCACTCCTGGCAGGAGGAGCGCGACGGCACCACCTACTCGATCAACGTCTACGTCACCTGGCTCGAGAACCTCGTCGGCGACGACTACAAGCGCCTCACCGTGGAGATCTTCCACAGCCCCGACCAGTTCGGCGGCGACGCCGTCGAGAACGCGGTGCGCGTCTCGACGTTGGTGTACGGATGCGACAACAACTGCCGCAACGTGTCGTCCTCGGAGACGACCGGCGTCATCGACGTCGACGGCGGTGTGGCGCGGGTCTCGGGCGTCCTCGACGGGGTCGCGCTCCACGAGGTCGAGTACTTCTTCCCGCTCGTGCACCAGAAGATGTCGGCCGAGGTCATCCGTGTGGGCAACGGCCTCGCCCAGTCGGCGGAGAGCCGCTTCGAGGCGAGCTCGGGGAGCCCGTCGGGCTGCCAGGTGGACGGGTCCGTCGCCACGTGCGGCAGGCTCCAGGCTCTGACGAACGTCGACAACGACGGCGGCACTCCGGGGACGCCGATCCGCGAGGTCGACGGACCCCACTACGCCGACGCGGCGACGGTGTCGGAGTCCGGCCTGTCGTTGGCGTACTCGAGCGGTGGCAAGGTCACCTCCAAGGGCACCGTGGAGTCCTGCACCTCCTGCTCGCCCTCGGTCGGCGACGGCGACGCCTACCCGTACGCCTCCGAGGAGTCGCTCTTCCCCGACTCGGCGTCGATGACCTTCGACGCGAGCGCGGGCGGGATCCTCGAAGGCTCGCTGCTCAGCATGGGTTCCGGTGGTTCGGCGGACGCCACCTTCGACTCCGACCCGGTCACGGACGGGGAGCTCGTCACCTCCACCGCCCACCTCGCGGTCCCGGCGGTCTCGCTCATCACCTTGGACTCCGGGCTCGAGTTGCCCACCGACCTGACGGACGTGGTGAGCGTCAGCGCCGCGGACGTCACCGCCACCGCCCAGGCCGGGCCCACGGCGGCTGCCCCCACGGTGAGCGGGGACTCGGTCACGGTCGACATCTGGTACGAGGACTCCGCCGGCGCTCTGGGCTACAAGAGCGTGACGTTCTCACCCGGAGACGACGTCAGCGCGAGCGGCACCGCGACCTTCGACGTGAGCCTCGACGGCCAGACGGCCACCGTGACCGTGGAGACGACCGTCGAGACCAACTCGGCGAGCACGTCGTGCTCGCCCAACGCCGACTGCACCAGCCCCATCGAGGAGGCCAAGGCGGCGCTCACCAACTGGTTCACCGTCACCGTGGCCTTCACCGCGGTCGAGGACGGCGTCACCACCGCGGACCTCACCGTCGAGCTGGACTACGGACGGGTGGCGGCGACCGCAGGGTACGTGCCGGCGCCATGAGGCGGATCGCTGCCCTCCGCGAGCAATCGGCGCTGAGCCTCTTCGAGGTGATGATCGCCGTCAGCCTCATCGGCGCGGTCGTGGCGTTCGTGGGACCCGTCATGACCTCCTCGCTGCGCGCCGGGCGGGTGCTGGTCAACGAGTCGCGAGCCGTGGACGAGATCCAGAGCTCGATGGACCGCATCGACCGGGAGCTGCGCTCCGCCTGCGAGGTCTCGAGTCCCGCGGTCGACAGCTCGGCCTCGGCGCTGACGTTCAAGACCCAGGCCGACCGCGCCGGCACCTACGAGGTCACCTACGAGGCGATCGACGGCCAGCTCACCCGCACCGAGGACGGCACCACCCAGCAGATCGGGGAGGGCCTCGTCGTCACCAGCGAGGAGTTCACCCACACCCAGAACAACACCGGCACCCGCGCCGAGATCGGGATCGACATCGACGTCCGCTTCGAGGACAGCAACTCGCCCCGCTCCATCCAGACCGTCGTCTCCGGGAGGAACACATGGTCCGGCTGCCCGTAGGCGTCTTCGAGCTGGTCCGCCGCCGGGCCCGCGACGAGCGGGGCGTGGGGATCGTCACCGCCCTCATGATGGCGACGATCGTGTTCGTCATCGGGGCGACCTGGACCAGCGTCGGCACCCACCAAGTGGAGCACTCGGCGCTCACCCGCTCGCGCGAGCAGGCCCTGCACGCCGCCGAGGCGGGCATCGACTTCGCCATGAGCCGTCTCGCCGGCGACCTCCACTACGCCGGCACCTCGTCGCCCGTGCCCCTCGGCGACGGCACCGGCGAGTACGAGATCACCGTGACCCCCCTCGATCCCAACGACCCCGACGACCTCGACCGCTACATCGTCGCCAAGGGCTACGCCCCGTCGAAGGCCTCGATGCAGCGCGGCGCGCGTCAGATCGAGCAGCAAGTCCTCCTCGACCCCACCGACGGCTTCGCCTACGCTCTCTTCGCCTCGCCCGGCGGGATCACCGGGCGGAACCACGCCAACATCACCGGCGACGTGTACTCGGCCGCCGACGTCTTCCTCGACCAGAACTCCAACGTGTTCGGCGACATCGTCAGCGGCGGGGTCGTGACCACCAGCAACAACAACCTGGTGAGCGGCATGATCCACTCGCTCGGCGACGCCGACCTCCAGAACTCGCAGACCAACGTCCAGGGCAGCGTCTACTCGGGCGGCAACGTCGCGGTGGGTGCACAGGTCGACGGTGACGTGCAGGCCGCCGGCTCCATCACGATCGACTCGAACGCCAGCGTCGGCGGCACGGTGGCACCGAACTCGCCGCCGCCGGATCCACCGTCCCTCACCCAGCCGACCTTCACGTGGGATCCGGACAACTACGACTCGAGCTCCACCTGGACCTCGGCGAGCGGCTTCATGACCCACTGGGAGTCGAACCGCGACGCGTTCGACGGCGTGCACCGCGTGGAGGGCGGCGACAGCTCCTCGAACAAGATCACCTTCGACCAGAAGACCACGCTCACCGGCGACACCACGATCGTCGCCGACGGCCCGATCACGCTCTCGCGCGACATCGCCAACGGAACCAGCGGCGACGTCACGCTCGCGCTCGTGAGCAACTCGAGCCGCGACCCCGCGATCTCGTTCACCAACAACGTCTCGCTGCCTTCCTCGATCAAGATCCTGCTCTTCGCTCCCGACGGCGTGATCGACTTCAGCCAGCTCAAGGACTTCCACGGCGTGGTCTACGGCCACGAGATCCGCCTCTCGCAGAACTACACCCTCGACTACGACCCCCCCGACGTGCCCGGCTTCGACTGGGACGGCTCCGCCGCGGTCCACTACTTCGTACAGGTCCGGACCTTCCGCGAGGTCCCCTTCGGGAGCTGAGCGGAACCAGGCCCTGGCGAGTGGGAGCGGGACCGGCGGCGCGAGCGGGACCGGCGGGGGCGAGGCCGCATCACGGGCCCCGGTAGCATGCGGCGCGTGCTCGAAGAGGCCGGCCTCCGACGTCGCGTTCCCCGGTGCCGCTCCCCGCGCGTGAAGATCGCGCCATGACGGCGATCGGGCGGGCCGAGACGACGGCAGCGACAACGGCTGGGGCGGCGGCTGTGGCGGTCACGGAGCCGACGACGGCGTCCGAGCGTGGGCCGGCGCGGGTCTTCTCGCGAAGGGCGTTCCGTTGAGCGAGGGCGTGTACCGCGCGCCGGCGGGGACCCACGACGTCCTGCCCCCCGAGTCCTCGCGGTGGGAGGAGCTGATCGGCCGGTTCCGGGCACGGGCGAGCGGCGCCGGCTACGGCCTCGCCGTGCTCCCCGTGTTCGAGCACCTCGAGGTGTTCCAGCGGGTCGGCGAGGGCACCGACGTGGTGCGCAAGGAGATGTACGAGCTCACCGACCGCGGCGACCGGCGCCTCGTGCTGCGTCCCGAGGGCACCGCCGCGGTCGTGCGGGCGTTCGCCCAGCACCATCCGGTCACCCCCTGGAAGGTCTGGTACGTCGCGCCGCACTTCCGCTACGAGCGCCCCCAGAAGGGCCGGTACCGCCAGCACCACCAGGTCGGAGTCGAAGCGTTGGGGGAGTCGGACCCGGCCCTCGACGTGGAGGTCGTCGCGCTGGCGACCGGGTTCCTCCACGACCTCGGGCTGCGCCGGGTCACGCTGCTGCTGAACTCGTTGGGGGACGAGCGGTGCCGTCCCGCCTACCTCGACGCGTTGCGCGACCACCTGCGTGTCCACGAGGACGAGCTGTGCGACGACTCGCGGAAGCGCTACGCCGAGAACCCGCTGCGCGTGCTCGACTGCAAGCGGGAGCAGTGCGTGGCGGTCACCGAGAAGGCCCCGCAGCTCTTCTCCCACCTCTGCGACGCCTGCCGCGAGCACTTCGAGCGGGTCCAGCACGGCCTCGACGCGATCGGCGTCCCCTACGAGATCGCGCCCCGCCTCGTCCGGGGCCTCGACTACTACACGCGCACCACCTTCGAGCTGACCAGCGACGCCCTCGACGCCGCCCAGAACGCGGTCGGCGGCGGCGGCCGCTACGACGGCCTGGCCGCCGAGATGGGCGGCGAGGCGGCGCCGGGCATCGGCTTCGGGATGGGTGTCGAGCGCCTCCTCATCGCCTGCGACGCCGAGGGGGTGCTCGCCGCCCCCGGCTCGGCGCTCGACGTCTTCGTCGTCGACGCCGTCGGGGCCGAGCACGGCGGGGCGGACTCGGCGGTGGTGGTGCTCTCGGACCTCCGGGAGGCGGGCCTGCGCGCGGACCGCGCCTACGGGGGCCGGTCGGTCAAGGCGCAGTGGCGGGCGGCCGGCAAGAGCGGCGCCGCGTACGTGGTGATGGTGGCGCCCGAGGAGCTGCGCCGCGGCACGGTGGTGGTCAAGGACCTGGCCACCGGCGAGCAGTTCGATGTCGACCGGGACTCGATCGTGGGGTGGCTGCGCGCCCGGATCGAGCGCCTCGATGAGCGGGTGTGACGGCACGGTTGCAGGCATGACGACGCGATTCGTTTCCTCTCGGCTTCCGCATGGCCGTCAGAGAGAAGGAAAGAACGGTGAGGGCCGCACGAACGCGGCCGAGAACCGGTTCTTTGCTTCTCTCCGACGGTCCACGGTCAGCGCAGAGGAAAGGAACGGGGGAGGACGGCGACGACGATGATGCGGACCCACCACGCCGGTGACCTGCGGGCGGGCCACGACGGTGAGCGCGTGGCGCTGTGCGGATGGGTCGACTCGCGCCGCGACCACGGCGGCGTCGTGTTCGTCGACCTGCGCGACGCCCGCGGCGTCACCCAGGTGGTCCTCGACCCCGACGAGGGCGGCGGCCTCCCCGAGGCGCACCGGCTGCGCTCCGAGTGGGTCCTCCGCGTCGAGGGCCTCGTCCGCCACCGCCCCGAGGGGACCGCCAACCCCGCGCTGCCCACCGGCGAGGTCGAGGTGGTGGCGGACCACCTCGAGATCCTCTCCGAGGCCGAGACACCACCCTTCCCCATCGACGAGCGGGCCGAGGTCGACGAGGCGCTGCGGCTCCGGCACCGCTACGTCGACCTGCGGAGGCTGCGGATGCAGCGCAACCTGCGGTTGCGGGCGCGCCTCGCCACCGCGATCCGCAACGCCATGGACGCCCAGGGGTTCGTCGACGTCGAGACCCCCACGCTCACCCGCTCCACCCCCGAGGGCGCACGCGACTTCCTGGTGCCGAGCCGCAAGCAGCCCGGCACCTTCTACGCGCTGCCGCAGTCGCCGCAGCTCTTCAAGCAGCTCCTCATGGTCGCCGGCGTCGACCGCTACTACCAGATCGCGCACTGCTGGCGCGACGAGGACCTCCGCGCGGACCGCAGCTACGAGTTCACCCAGCTCGACGCGGAGGCCAGCTTCGTGGACGGCGACGACGTGATGACCCTCATCGAGGAGGCCGTCGCCACCGCCGTGGAGCAGGTGGTCGGCACGCGCCCGGGGCGCTTCGCACGGATGACCTGGCACGAGGCGATGGCGCGCTACGGCTCCGACAAGCCCGACACGCGCTTCGGGATGGAGATGAGCGACCTGAGCGACGTCTTCGCCGGCAGCGAGTTCCGAGCCTTCGCCGGGAAGGCCGTCGTCGGGCTCAGCGTGGCCGGCGGCGGCGACGCCTCGCGCAACCGGCTCGACGCCTGGACGGACCGGGCCAAGGCGCTCGGCGGCGGCGGCCTGGTGTGGATGCGGGTCGAGGACGAGGCCCTCGACTCGCCGGTGGCGAAGTTCCTCTCCGAGGACGAGCAGACGTCGCTGCGGGAGGTCCTCGGCGCCGGGAGCGGCGACCTGCTGCTCCTCGTCGCCGACGACGACGAGCGCCTCGCCCAGCACGTCCTCGGCCAGCTCCGCCTCGAGGTCGCCGCCGACCTCGGGCAGCGCCCCGAGCGCATCGACGACCCGCTCGAGCTCCTCTGGGTCACCGACTTCCCGCTGTTCGAGGCGGTCGACGACGCCGGCCGTCCCGTCCCCGCCCACCACCCGTTCACCGCCCCCCACCCCGACGACGTCGCGATCCTCGAGGAGCGACCCCTCGAGGTGCGCTCGCTCGCCTACGACCTCGTCGTGAACGGGATCGAGCTCGGCTCGGGCTCGGTCAGGATCCACGACCGGAGCCTCCAGGCCCGCGTGCTGGCGCTGCTCGGCATCGGCGACGAGGAGGCGCAGGCCCGCTTCGGCTTCCTCCTCGACGCCTTCCGCTACGGCGTGCCTCCGCACGCCGGGTTCGCGTTCGGCCTCGACCGCCTGGCGATGGTCCTCGCCGGGGAGCACTCGCTGCGCGACGTGATCGCTTTCCCGAAGACCCAGTCCGGGGCCGACCCGCTGACCGGCGCGCCGGCTGCGGTCGACGACGACCAGCTCCGTCCGCTCGGCCTCAAGGTCACCGCCCCGAAGGACTGACGTGGAACGAGAGGGGAACGCCGAACGAGGGGAGAGCGTGGGCGGTGGGTGAGGACCTCTTCTCGAGCGGGGCGGAGGAGCGCCTCGCGCGCCGCGGGCCGCTCGCCGCCCGCATGCGCCCCCGCACCCTCGACGAGGTCGTCGGCCAGGCCCACCTCCTCGCGCCCGGCAAGCCGCTGCGGGCGCTGATCGAGTCGGACCGGCTCTCCTCGGTCGTCCTCTGGGGCCCGCCGGGCACCGGCAAGACCACCGTCGCGCGGCTCATGGCGTCCGCCACCGAGAAGTCGTTCGAGCCGATGTCGGCGGTGACCGCCGGGGTGAAGGACGTGCGGGCGGTGGTCGAGGCGGCGAGGAGCCGGCTCGGCGAGCGAGGACGGGGCACCATCCTGTTCCTCGACGAGATCCACCGGTTCAACCGCGCCCAGCAGGACGCGCTGCTCCCCCACGTCGAGGAGGGCCTCCTCGTGCTCGTGGGAGCGACGACCGAGAACCCCTACTTCTCGGTCAACGCGCCGCTGATGTCGCGCTCCACCCTGTTCCGCTTCGAGGAGGTCGACGTCGCCGAGCTCGAGGCGCTCCTCGAGGCGGCGGTGCACGACCCGCGCTCCGGGCTCGCCGAGGCGGGCCTCCGCCTCGATCCCGAGGCCGCCCACCACCTGGCGGATCGCGCCGGCGGCGACGCCCGCCAAGCGCTCAACGGGCTCGAGGTGGCCGCCGCGCTCACCGAGGAGGCCGGGCGCGAGGTGGTCACGCTCGCGGACGCGGAGGCCGCGATCGCGAGCCGGGCGCTGCGCTACGGCGAGGACGAGCACTACGACATCGCCTCCGCGCTCATCAAGAGCATCCGAGGCTCGGACCCCGACGCCGGCCTCTACTGGCTGGCGCGCATGCTCGAGGCGGGGGAGGACCCCCGGTTCGTGGCCCGCCGGCTCGTGATCCTCGCCTCCGAGGACGTCGGCATGGCCGACCCGCACGCGCTCGTGCTCGCCGACGCCGCGGCGCGCGCCGTCGAGCTCGTGGGCATGCCCGAGGCGCAGCTCAACCTGGCCCACGCCGTCGTGTACCTGGCCGCCGCTCCCAAGTCGAACCGGGTCACCGAGGCGCTCGGGCGGGCGCGCGCCGACGTCCGCGAGCGCCCCGCGGGGCGGGTCCCGATCCACCTGCGCGACGCCCACTACGGCGGCGCGGCGGAACTGGGGCACGGCGAAGGCTACGTGTATCCTCATGACCTCCCCGCCGGTTGGGCCGAGCAGCAGCACCGGCCCGCGGGGATCGAGGGTCGCCGCTACTACGAGCCGAGCACCCACGGCGAGGAGCCCACGGTGAGAGCACGTCTGAGCGAGATGCGACGGGGGTCGCAGCGGTCGGGCGAGTCGCGCGGGGACGATGAGCGGCGCTGACGCGGTCGCGCTCGTCGTGGGCCTCGTCGGCGTGGCGGTGCTCGCCCTGGCGGTGGTCGCCGCGATCTCGCTGCGGCGGACGGTCGCGGCCCTCCAGGCGGCCGTCGACGAGCTCCACGACGAGACGGTCCCGCTGGTGCGCGAGCTGCGCGGCGCCGTCGAGGAGACCAACGCGGACCTGCACCGGATGGGAGGGCTCATCGAGGCGGCCGAGGCCGTCAGCTCCAACGCGCAGGCGGCGTCGCGCCTCGCGTACCTGACCTTCTCGAACCCGGTGGTCAAGGCGATGGCGCTGGGCAGCGGCGTCGCCCGCGCGGGGCGTCGCATCCGCCGAGGGGAGGGCTGAGCCGTGATCCGCCGCATCTTCTGGTTCGGAGCGGGGACCGGGTTCGGCTTCGGGATGGCCGTCAAGCTCTCCCGCATCGTCAAGCGCGCGCCGTCCAGCGCGGCCGCCCGGGCGACCACCACCGCCTTCGAGACCGGCCGCACCCTCGCCGACGCGGTGCGCGAGGGACGCGAGGCGATGGCCGAGCGGGAGGTCGAGCTGCGCACCCGGCTCCAGGCATCGGGACGCCTCGAGCGTGCCGACGGCGACCGCGGAGCGCCGAGAGCCAACAGGTAGCCTGGCCGACATGCCGCCGAGCACCGCCGCCGAGTTGCGCCGCGCCTTCCTCGACTACTTCGAGGGGAAGGGCCACACCGTCATGGACTCGTCGGGCCTGATCCCCCAGCACCCCGCCGCGCCGATGCTCACCAACGCGGGGATGAACCAGTTCATCCCGGTCTTCCTGGGCGAAGAGCCCGCTCCGTACCCGCGGGTCACGACGGTGCAGAAGTGCTTCCGCACCCAGGACATCGACGTGATCGGCACCACGACGCGCCACCTCACCTTCTTCGAGATGCTCGGCAACTTCAGCCTCGGGGACTACTTCAAGGAGGAGGCCATCCCGCTGGCCTGGGAGTTCGTGACCGAGACGCTCGGCTTCGACCCGGAGCACCTGTGGGTCACCATCTACGAGGACGACGACGAGGCGGCCGGGATCTGGCGCGACGTGGTCGGCGTGCCCGCCGAGCGGATCCAGCGGATGGGGGAGGACGAGAACTTCTGGGCCATGGGCCCGACCGGTCCGTGCGGCCCGTGCTCGGAGATCTTCTACGACCGAGGCGACGAGCACGGCGACCCCGGCGGGCCGGCGCACGGCAGCGAGGAGCGCTTCGTCGAGGTCTGGAACCTCGTGTTCATGCAGCACAACCGGCAGGAGTCCGGGGAGCTGGAGCCGCTGCCGAGCCGGAACATCGACACCGGCGCCGGCCTCGAGCGGCTCCTCGCCGTCCTCAACGGCGAGCGCTCGGTGTTCGAGACCGACGTGCTCCGCGAGGTCCTGAGCGCCGCCGAGGCGGTGAGCGGACGGAGTTACGGCGACGACGAGAAGACCGACGTCTCGCTGCGGATCCTCGCCGAGCACGGCCGGGCCGCCACGTTCCTGGTCTGCGACGGGGTGAACCCCTCGAACGAGGACCGCGGCTACGTGCTGCGCCGCATCATCCGCCGGGCGGTGCGCCACTCGGTCCTGCTCGGGATCGACGACTCCGCGCTGGCCGCCATGGTGGACGCCACCGTCGAGACGATGGGCGACGCCTATCCCGATCTCGCCAAGCACCACTCGTTCATCCGCGAGCTCGTCGAGCGCGAGGAGCAGCGGTTCCGCACGACCCTCCACCGGGGCCTCGAGACCCTCGAGGTCCGCCTCGAGGAGGGCGACGTCTCCGGGGACGAGGCGTTCAAGCTGCACGACACGCTCGGGTTCCCCGTCGACCTCACCCGCGAGATCGCCGAGGAGCGCGGGCGCAGCGTCGACCTCGACCGTTTCGAGGAGCTGATGGAGGAGCAGCGCGCCCGCGCCAAGGCCGCCGCCTCCGAGGCCGCCGACGAGGTCGGCCGAGGCCTCGGCGGCTCCCCCGACACCTACCGCTCGCTGCTCCAGGACCGGGGCGTCACCGACTTCACCGGCTACACGAGCACGGTCACCGAGGGCGCCCGGGTGCTGGCGCTGCTCGGCGACGGCGAGGCGGTGCCCGCGGCTCGTGAGGGCGACGCCGTCGAGGTCGTCCTGGACCGCACCCCCTTCTACGCCGAGGGAGGCGGCCAGGTCGGCGACGTGGGGGTCATCGAGTCCGGCGACCTGCGCGTGCGGGTCGAGGACACGCAGTGGGGCGTGGCCGGGTCGCTGGTGGTCCACCGCGGCCGGGTTGAGCACGGCGAGATCACCGTCGACGACGAGGTCGTCGCCCGCGTCGAGTCGAGCAAGCGGCGCCGCACCGCGCGCAACCACACGGGCACGCACCTGCTGCACTGGGCGCTGCGCGAGGTGCTCGGCGACCACGTCCGCCAGCAGGGCTCGCTCGTCGCCCCCGACCGCCTCCGCTTCGACTTCTCGCACTTCGAGGGGGTGAGCGCCGAGACGCTCGACGAGGTCGAGGCGGCGGCCAACGAGCAGATCCTCTCCAACGAGGCCGTGCGCGCCTACGAGACCACCCGGGAGCACGCCGAGAGCATCGGCGCCATCGCCTTCTTCGGCGAGCGCTACGGCGACGTGGTCCGCGTGGTGGAGGCCGGTCCCGAGTCGATCGAGCTCTGCGGAGGCACCCACGTCGGCGCGCTCGGATCGGTGGGCCCGCTCAAGCTGCTGGGGGAGAGCTCGATCGGCGCGAACGTGCGCCGCGTCGAGGCGCTCACTGGCGAGGCCTCGTTCGCCCAGACCCAGAGCACCGAGGAGGTGCTCCGCGAGCTCGCCGCGTCGCTCAACGTGTCGCCGACGGAGGTGCCCGAGCGGGTCGAGAAGCTCCAGGACCAGATCCGGGAGCTGCGCGAGGAGGTCGAGGCGATGCGCAGCTGGCAGGCGGCGGGGGAGGCCAAGGAGCTCGCCTCGCGCGCAGAGGACGGCGTCGTCGTGGCCCGCCGCGACGGCCTCACCCCGGACGACTACCGCCAGCTCGCCGGCGCCACCCGGGACGAGCTCGGCTCGGGCGTGGTCGTGGTGGGCGGCGCGGGCGCGGATCCCGCCAAGGCGGGGATCGCCGCCGCGGTCAGCAAGGACCTCCAGGAGCGTGGCGTGTCGGCGGCCGAGGTGGTCGCCGGCGCGGCCCGCACGCTGGGCGGCGGGACGGCCAAGAACCCCGACCTGGTCGTGGGGGGCGGCAAGCACCCCGAAGCGGTCGACGAGGCGCTCGGCCAGGCTCGGGCGGAGGCCCTCGAGGCCGTCCGGTCCGCGACGGGCTGACGGGGCGATGGCGAGGGTGCTCGGAGTCGACCTCGGCTCCCGGCGGATCGGCCTGGCGGTCTCGGACCCGCGTCGCGCGACCGCCTCGCCGCTGCGGGTGCTGACCCGCTGCGGCGACAAGGCAGCGGACCACGAGGAGATCCTCGCCGCCGCCCGCGACCACGACGCCACCGCGATCGTGGTGGGCCTCCCCCTCACCCTGGGCGGCGAGCTCGGCCCCGCCGCCCGCAAGGTCCTCTCCGAGGTCGACCTGCTGCGGACGCTCGCCGGCGACGAGGTGACCGTGGAGGTGCACGACGAGCGGCTCTCCACCCGCACCGCGGAGGCGGCGATGCTCGAGGGCGGGGCGCGCCGGGCCCACCGGCGCGAGCGCGTCGACCAGGTGGCCGCCGCGGTGATCCTCCAGTCGTGGCTGGACGCGCACCGGAGCCCCGCGTGAGCGCACCCCGCGACCCGGACGCGCCCCGCGACCCGGACGCGCCCCGCGACCCGGACGCGCCCCGCGATGTGGAGGAGGAGCGCGAGGGCGCCGAGTCGGGCGCGGCGGGGCGTTTCGACGGGGACGCCGACGGGGACGCCGACGGGCCTGCCGACGCGGTCGCTGGAGCGGGCGGGAGCGCCGACGCGGAGGCCGAGGCGAACATCGACACGGAGGTCGACGCGGCGTGGGAGGCCGGAGCCGACCCGGCCGCGGCCGAGGCCGGGGGCGAGCGCGCCGGTCCTCCCGGGGCGTCGGAGCGCGACGGTCCCGGGGATCGCGGACCTCGCGGCGTTCGTGGAGGGTGGTGGTCGAAGCGCTCGACGCGCTGGAAGGTCGTCGCGACCGCGCTCGCCGCGCTGGTCGCGGTGCTCGCAGCCGGCGCGCTCTGGGTGTGGCGCCAGATCGACCCGCCCGGGCCTCCCGGCGATCCCGTCGAGATCGTGATCGAGGAGGGCACGAGCGCCGGAGCGGTCGCGGATCTCCTCGAGGAGCGCGACGTGATCAGCTCCTCGACGGTCTTCCGCGCCTACATCCGCGTCACCGGCGCCGGCGAGTTCCGGGCCGGCACCTACGCGAGGGGCGAGCTGCGCGAGAACATGGCGATGGGCGACGCGGTGGACACGCTCGTGGGCGGGCCCGAGATCGCCTACTCACGCCTCACGGTTCCCGAGGGCCTCACCCTCGAGCAGATCGCGGAGCGGGTCGACGAGCTGCCGGGCCGCAGCGGCGAGGCGTTCCTCGAGCTCGCCACCGGCGGCGCGGTGCGCTCCTCCTTCCAGCCGGAGGGCGTGACCACCCTGGAGGGCCTCGTGTTCCCCGACACCTACCGGATCGCCGAGGACGAGACCGAGGAGCAGATCCTGGCGCGGATGGTGAACCTGTTCGAGGAGGTCGCCGGGCGGGTGGGCCTCGCCGAGCGGGCCCCGGAGCTGGGGTTGACGCCCTACGAGGCGGTCGTGCTGGCCTCGCTGGTGGAGGAGGAGGCCCGCGTCGAGGAGGACCGGCCGCTCATCTCGGCGGTGATCCACAACCGCCTCGAGGCGGGCATGCTGCTCCAGATCGACGCCACCGTCCTCTACGCGCTGGGCGAGCACAAGGAGCGCGTGCTCTTCTCCGACCTGGAGGTCGAGAGTCCCTACAACACCTACCAGCAGCCGGGCCTGCCCCCGACGCCGATCGCGGCGGTCGGCGAGGCGTCGCTGCGCGCCGCGCTCGACCCCGCCGACGAGGACTACCGCTACTACGTGAAGGTCACGGAGGATGGCAAGCACGCGTTCGCCGAGACCTCCGCCGGCCACCGGGAGAACATCGCCGAGGCCGAGCGCCGGGGGGTGCGATGACAGCGACGCCGGCGAAGCCAGCCATGCCGCCGGCGATGCCGCCGGCGACCGACCCCTCCCGGGCGCTTTGCTTCTCTCTGACGGCCATGGGGCAGCGCCGAGGGACCGTTCGCGTGCGGAGACGGCCGTGAGCGGCGACGGGGGGAACGCTGGACACGCTGGGCGCGCGGGACACGCGGGACGCGGCGTGAGCGCCGCGACCCGGATCGCGGGCGTCATCGGCGACCCGGTGCGCCACTCCCTCTCGCCGGCGATCCACAACGCGGCGTTCGAAGCCGCCGGTCTCGACTGGGTGTACGTGGCGTTCCCGGTGCCCCGCGGGCGCGGCCGCCACGCCGTCGCCGCGATGCGCGACCTCGGGATCGACGGCCTGAACGTGACGATGCCGCACAAGGCGGACGCCGCGGCGGGCTGCGACCGGCTCTCGGAGCGGGCTCGCCGCCTGGGTTCGGTCAACACCGTCGCGCACGCCGACGACGGGAGCCTGGCCGGCGACTCCACCGACGGCGAGGGCCTGCTCGCCGCCCTGCGCGAGGAGGGGGTTCCCGTCGACGGGCGCCGGGTGCTGGTGCTCGGCGCCGGCGGCGCGGCGCGGGCGGTGGCGCTCGCCCTGTCCGCCGCGGGCGCGTCGGCGGTGGTCTCGGCCCGCCGCCCGGAGGCCGCGGCGGAGGTCGTCTCCCTGCTCGGAGCGGGCGAGGCGCTCGCCTGGGAGCACCGCGACGCGGGCGCCACCGAAGCCGACATCGTGCTCAACGCGACCCCGATCGGTATGAGCGGGATGAGCGGCGCTGAAGGGACGAGCGGGCACCAGACCACGCCGGTGGATCCCGGGGCGCTGCGCAGCGAACAGGTCGTGGTCGACCTCGTCTACCGCCCCGTCGCCACGCCGCTGCTCACCGCCGCCCGCCGGGCCGGCGCCACGGCCGTGGACGGCACCGGCATGCTGATCCACCAGGCGGCTCTGGCGTTCGAGCAGTGGACGGGGGTGCGCGCGCCGCTCCCGGCCATGCGCGCTGCGGTAGCGTCGGTGCTGGGCGAGTAGCACGCAGCGGATCCTCGGCGGGGCTCAGGTTCGATGCCTGCGGCGCCGATGAACAGGATGACCGAGTCGTCAGAGGAGCACGCCGTGCCCGAGAGGCCGCAACTCGCGACCCTCCTCCTGGAGGACGGGCTCATCACCGAGTTGCAATTGGAAGAGGCGTTGGCTGCCCAGTCGGAGAGCGGGCGGTCGCTCGGCCGCGTCCTCGTCGACAGCGACATGATCTCGGAGGTCGACCTCGTGCGCACCCTGGCGCGCCAGATCGGCCTCGAGTTCGTCGACCTCGACGAGTACGCCGTGGACGCGTCGGTCTCCGGCATGATCCCCGAGTCCGTCGCCAACCGCCACCAGGCCCTGCCCATCGGCTGGGAGGACGGCCGCCTCGTCGTGGCGATGGCCAACCCCTCGGACGTCTTCGCGATCGACGACATCCGGGCGCTGACCGGAGCGGACCTCAAGCCCGTCGTCGTCACCAGCAGCCAGCTCTCCGGCGCGCTCGAGCGCCTCGTCGAGATGGACGGCGACGCCGGCTCGGTCGTGGCGGAGATGGCCGCCGAGGAGGACGAGGACCCCGACCTCTCCAAGCTCTCGGAGGTCGTCGAGGACGCCCCCATCGTCAAGTTCGTCAACCTGCTCATCATGCAGGCCGTCCAGGACCGGGCCTCGGACATCCACGTCGAGCCCACCGAGAAGGACCTGCGGATCCGCTACCGCATCGACGGCGTGCTCCACGAGGTGATGCGCTCCCCGCGCTCGATCCAGGCCGGGGTGATCAGCCGTCTCAAGGTGATGGCGGACATCAACATCGCCGAGCGGCGGATCCCCCAGGACGGCCGGGTGTCGCTCAACGTGAGCGGCAAGACCATCGACCTGCGCGTCGCCACCCTCCCGACCGTGTACGGCGAGAAGGTCGTCATGCGGATCCTCGACACCTCGACGGCGATGCTCGACCTGCACGACCTCGGCTTCCTGCCCGAGGTGCTCGAGCGCTACGAGCGCACGTTCACCCGGCCGTGGGGCACGATCCTCGTGACCGGCCCGACCGGCAGCGGGAAGTCGACCACGCTCTACGCCACGCTCAACGTCCTCAACGTGGAGTCCAAGAACACGATCACGGTCGAGGACCCCGTCGAGTACAAGCTGCCGGGCATCAACCAGGTGCAGGTCAACAAGAAGGCGGGAATGACCTTCCCGGCCGCGCTGCGCTCGATCCTGCGCGCGGATCCCGACATCCTGCTCGTCGGCGAGATCCGCGACAAGGAGACCGCCCTGATCGCGGCCGAGTCCGCGCTGACCGGCCACCTCGTCCTCTCGACGCTGCACACCAACGACGCGAGCTCCACACCGATGCGGCTCATCGAGATGGGCCTCGAGCCCTTTCTCGTCAACAGCGCGCTCGACTGCGTGCTCGCCCAACGGCTCGCGCGGAAGCTCTGCGACCACTGCCGGGAGGCCTACGAGCCCACCGAGGCCGAGCTGGCCGCCGCCGGCCTCTCCCCGGACGACGCCGGCTCGGGCGACTTCAGCCTCTACCGGCCGGTCGGCTGCCAGGCCTGCGGCAGAACCGGGTACCGGGGCCGCTTCGCCATCCACGAGGTCCTGCTGATGAGCGAGGAGATCGAGCGGGCCATCCTCGAGAACAAGTCCTCGGAGGACATCCGCAAGATCGCCGTCGCCCAGGGCATGCTCACCCTCCGTGAGGACGGGCTCCGCAAGGTCATGCAGGGCAAGACCTCGCTCGAGGAGCTGGCCCGGGTCGTCGCCTGAGACCCGACGGGTCCCCGCCCCCGTGCGCCCGGGAAGGGGTCAAGACGGGGCAACCGGACGCCGATAGCACGGGAGGAGAGGGCGTCCGAAGGTCGGAGGCCCGTGGGAGGTCGCGCTCCATGAGCGCTTCACAGCAGATCGGACAGGTCCTCATCAAGCGCCGGGCCATCGACGAGGAGGTCCTCGCCGAGCAGCTCGCGGAGGAAGCGCGCACCGGAACGCCCCTCCCGGCGCTGCTCGCCCGCGGGGGGCTGGTCGGCGAGAAGGACCTGGTCTCGGCGATCGCCGAGAGCGTCGGCCTCGAGTTCTTCGACTTCGCGGCCACCCCCTTGCGTCCCGAAGCCGCCGAGGCGCTCCCCGAGGAGGTCGCGCGGCGCCACACCGCGCTCGGCGTCGACCTCCACGGCGACGAGCTCGTGGTCGCCTTCGCCGACCCCAGCGACGCCGCCGCGCTCGAGGCCGTGCGATCGGCCGTCGCCGCCGAGGTCGTCCCCGCCGCGGCCGTCCGCGGCGAGCTGGTGAAGGCCATCGACAGCGTGTTCGGACCCGCGCAGCGTCCCGAGCAGCGCGGCAACGGCGAGCAGGCCGCGTCGGCCGAGGTCGAGATCGAGCTCTCCGAGGACGACGAACCCGCCTCGAACGGTCCGGCCGCCCCCCTGGGAGTCGCCGCCGAGGGCGGACCCCGCGTGCACCTCGACGACCTCCTGGAGCGGGTCCTCGAGCTCGGCGGCTCCGACCTCCACCTCACCGTCGGCACGTCCCCCAGCGTGCGGGTCCACGGCGGCCTCCACCGCCTCACCGAGTTCCCGGCGCTCGAGAACACCGAGATCCGGGAGATGATGTACGCGGTCCTCTCCCAGAAGCACCGCGAGTCGTTCGAGGAGAACCTCGAGCTCGACACCTCGTACTCGCTGCCCGGCAAGGCCCGCTTCCGGGTCAACATGTACATGCAGCGCTACTCGGTCGGTGCCGTGATGCGGGTGATCCCCTTCGAGATCCTCCCGTTCGACAAGCTCGGGATGCCCGACGCCGTCAAGAGCTTCGCCGAGCTTAGCCGGGGCCTGGTGCTGGTCACCGGCCCCACCGGCAGCGGAAAGTCGACGACGCTGGCCTCGCTCGTCGACATCGTCAACCGGAACCGACCCGACCACATCATGACCGTGGAGGACCCGATCGAGTTCCTCCACGAGCACAAGCGGTCGGTCATCAACCAGCGCGAGGTGGGCGAGGACACGCACTCGTTCGCCGAGGCGCTCAAGCGGGTCCTCCGCCAGGACCCCGACGTGATCCTCGTCGGCGAGATGCGCGACCTCGAGACCATCAGCACCGCGCTCACCGCCGCCGAGACCGGCCACCTGGTCTTCGGCACCCTCCACACCCAGGACGCCCCCCAGTCGATCGACCGGATCATCGACGTCTTCCCCTCGCACCAGCAGGAGCAGATCCGCGTGATGCTCGCCGGCGCCCTCCAGGGCGTCGTCACCCAGCAGCTCGTGCCCACCGCGGACGGCAAGGGAAGGGCCCTGGCGGCCGAGGTGCTCGTGGTGACCCCGGCGATGCGGAACCTCGTGCGCGAGGCGAAGATCCACCAGGTGTACTCGCTCATGCAGTCGGGCGGGCAGCACGGCATGGTGACGATGGACCAGTCGCTCGCCGCCCTCGTCAAGAGCGGCAAGGTCAGCTTCGACACCGCCCTCGAGCGCTGCCACGACCAGTCGGAGCTGCGCAGGCTCGCGGGCCGGGGCTGAGGGGGTCGACGGTCATGCCGAGCACGTTCGCCTACAAGGTCAAGGACAAGCAGGGGAAGGTCCGCGAGGGCAAGCTCGACGCCGAGAACGTCTCGCTCGTCGCCGACAAGCTCCGGCAGATGGGCTACGTGCCCATCAACATCCAGGCCGAGAAGGAGAGCAAGCTCCAGTCCGAGATCAAGATCCCGGGCCTCACCGACCGGGTGAAGCTCAAGGACGTCTCGGTCTTCTCCCGGCAGTTCGCCACGATGATCAACGCGGGGCTGTCGCTGCTGCGGAGCCTCACGATCATCTCCCAGCAGACCGAGAACCCCGAGCTCGCCAAGATCATCGACCAGGTGCGCGCGGACGTCGAGAAGGGCTCCTCCCTCTCGGCCGCCATGGCCAGGCACCCCAAGGCGTTCAACCGCCTCTACATCGCCATGGTCAAGGCCGGCGAGACGGCCGGCGCGCTCGACGAGACGCTGATGCGCCTCGCCGACACCATCGAATCGCAGGTCGAGCTGCGCCGCCGCGTGAAGTCCGCCATGACCTACCCGGCCGTGGTGGCCGTGCTCGTGCTGCTCATCCTCACCGGGATGATCCTCTTCATCGTCCCGATGTTCCAGAGCATGTACGCCGACCTCGGCGGCTCCCTCCCGCTCCCGACCAAGATCCTCATCGCCGTCTCCGACACCGTCCGGCAGTTCTGGTGGATCGTGCTCGGCATCCAGATCGGCGCCGTCTTCGCGCTCAAGAAGTGGATCACCACCGACCAGGGCCGCAGCCAGTGGGACGCCATCAAGCTCAAGATGCCCGTCTTCGGGCCCCTCGTGCACAAGACCGCCATCGCCCGCTTCTCCCGGACGCTCGCCTCGCTCATCAAGTCGGGTGTCCCGATCCTCGAGTCGCTCGAGATCGTGCAGGACACCTCCGGCAACGAGGTCGTCGCCGCCGGCGTGCGGGACACCCAGAACTCCATCAAGCAGGGCGAGTCGCTGGCGGCTCCGCTCTCGCGCCACAAGGTCTTCCCGCCGATGGTCGTGCAGATGATCAACGTGGGGGAGGAGACCGGCGCGCTCGACGACATGCTCGCCCGCATCGCCGACTTCTACGACGCCGAGGTCGCGGCCACCGTCGAGGCGCTCACCTCGCTGATCGAGCCGCTCCTGATCGTGTTCATGGGTCTCTCGGTGGGTGGCATGGTCATCGCCCTCTACATGCCGATGTTCAACATCGTGAACCTGATCGAGTGAACCCGGGCTCGGACCCTCCGGGATCCTCGCCCTTGCAGCAGATGCGAGCACCGGCCGGTCGCACGGTGGACTTCACCCCTTCACGGTAGGGGCGGGCTGTGGGGTCGGTCCTGGGGCTCGCTCGCTGGCCACTCGGTCGCTTCGCTCCCTCGCCCCACGGTCATCACCGGAGTCATGTCTCCGCTCCGCGGGGTGGATGGGCGGCCCGGGGGGGCCGGGGGGCCGCGCGGCGGGGGGCCGGCGCGCGGGCCCCCCCCGGCCCTCCCCCCCCCCCCCCCCCCCCCCCCCCCGGCGGCCCCCGCGCCCCGGGGCCCCGATCCACCACATCCGGGCGCGCCTTGTCACTCGATCGCGTCGCTCACTCGCGCATTCCGGGTCGGCGTGAGCTTTGGCGGGAGAAATCCGGAACGGGGCTCAAGGACCCCCTTGCGCCCGCCGATGAAGGGAGGAACGAGGTGCTCCTGAGCAAAGGCAAACCCGTGGGAACGCGGGGACGCAAAGCCTCGGGGCCGCCGTGGACAGATCGGAGTCGCCGACTCCGGCACGGAGGTCAGCCGGGCTACCGGGAGCCCCGAGCCCGAGAGGGTGGGAGCAGCCGGCCAGGTGCCTCGGACAGCGACAACGAGACAGGGGGAAACGGAACGATGCTCCAAGCCCTTCGAAACCGCATGCGTGACCGTGAGGACGGTTTCACGCTGATCGAGTTGATGGTGGTCGTGCTCATCATTGCCATTCTCGTGGCGATCGCCATCCCGACGTTCCTCGGCGCCCGTGAGCGGGCCCAGGACAAGGCGGCGCAGTCCAGCGCTCGCAACACCTTGACGGCGGCGAAGACGATCTTCACCGACAACGAGGACTACACCGAGGCGACGGTGACGGCGTTGAACGACGTCGAGCCCAGCCTCACCTTCGTGGCGTCGGGGACGGCCTCGACCGACCAGAACGAGGTGTCGGTCAACGGCTCGTCGGCGACGACGTTCTACGCCGCGGTCGCCTCGTCGAGCGGGACGTGCTTCTACATCTCCGACGACGTGACGGGCCCGGGCACGCAGTTCGCCAGCGGGACCGGAACGTGTGACGGCAGCACCGCCGCCGGCCTCGCCGCGGGCGAGTGGAGCGGTTCCTGGTAACAGGCGCTGACGATCCGGAACGGCACGAGGGGCGGACCTCCGGGTCCGCCCCTCGCGCGTTCCCGACGTTCCTCGCCTCTCTGGCGTTCGCGCGCCCGGGTGACGCCGCGGAGGGGACGAAGCGCCCAGAGCTGCTGGGTCCGGGTCAACCCGGGGATCGGCCGACCCGATGATCCCCAGCAGTCAAGGCTCTCCTGACAAGGGCAAACCCGTGGGAACGCGGGGACGCAAAGCCACGGAGCCGACCCTCACCCGACGGGTGGGATGGCGAGCCGGGTTGCCTGGAGGACTCCGCGAGGGGACCAGGGTGAAGGACTGGGGGGCCTTGCTCGAACCGACGAGCAAGGAGGAAAGTTGCATGATCGAAGCCCTTCGAAACCGCATGCGTGACCGTGAGGACGGTTTCACGCTGATCGAGTTGATGGTGGTCGTGCTCATCATTGCCATTCTCGTGGCGATCGCCATCCCGACGTTCCTCGGCGCCCGTGAGCGGGCCCAGGACAAGGCGGCGCAGTCCAGCGCTCGCAACACCTTGACGGCGGCGAAGACGATCTTCACCGACAACGAGGACTACACCGAGGCGACGGTGACGGCGTTGAACGACGTCGAGCCCAGCCTCACCTTCGTGGCGTCGGGGACGGCCTCGACCGACCAGAACGAGGTGTCGGTCAACGGCTCGTCGGCGACGACGTTCTACGCCGCGGTCGCCTCGTCGAGCGGGACGTGCTTCTACATCTCCGACGACGTGACGGGCCCGGGCACGCAGTTCGCCAGCGGGACCGGAACGTGTGACGGCAGCACCGCCGCCGGCCTCGCCGCGGGCGAGTGGAGCGGTTCCTGGTAACAGGCGCTGACGATCCGGAACGGCACGAGGGGCGGACCTCCGGGTCCGCCCCTCGCGCGTTCCCGACGCTCTCGCCCGTTCCCGATGTCTTCGGCGTGCTCGCTTCTTCCTGACGACCCTGTGCACACCCAGGGTCGTCTCGTTCCTGTGTCGTTTCCCGTATATTCCGGCGGGTGATCGAGGACACGGCGACGCAGGCGAGTTGGGCGGCCCTCTTCGGCCTGCTGGGCCTCGCGGTCGGCTCGTTCCTCAACGTCGTCATCCACCGCGTGCCGCAGCGGGCGTCGGTGGTGTCGCCGCCGTCCCACTGCCCCGAGTGCGACGCTTCGATCCGGCGGCGTGACAACGTGCCGGTGGTCTCGTGGCTGTTGCTGCGGGGCCGGTGCCGTGACTGCGGTGCGACGATCCCGGTGCGCTACCCGCTGGTGGAGCTGACGACGGGCGCGGTGTTCGGGGCCCTGGCGTGGAGGTTCGAGGCGGGCTGGGAGCTCGGCGGGTTCCTGCTCATGGGCGCGACCCTCGTGGCGATCGCCATCATCGACCTCGAGCACTACATCGTGCCCAACCGGATCCTCGTCCCCGTCGTGCCCGTCGCCGTGGGCCTCCTGGGGATCGCGGCGCTGGCCGAGGGGGCGTGGGGCGACCTGCTCCGGGGCGTCCTCGGTGGGGTCACCGCCTTCGGGGGCCTCCTGGTCGTGCACCTGATCTCGCCGCGGGGGATGGGGATGGGCGACGTGAAGCTGGCGCTGCTGCTCGGCCTGTTCCTGGGATGGCTGAGCTGGGGTCACGTGGCGCTTGGCCTCTTCGTGGGGTTCCTCCTCGGTGCCGTGGTCGGCGGTGCGCTGGTGATCTCGCGGGTGCGGACCCGCAAGGAGCCGGTGCCCTTCGCTCCGTTCCTGGCCGCCGGCACCGTCGTCGCCACCCTGTGGGGCTCCCCGCTCCTCGACTGGTACGCCGGACTCTGAGCGACGGTCGCGCCCGCCCTCGGGCACGTCCGCCCTCGGGCTGTGAATGTTGTGAAGGAGTGTTGCTGTTGTTACTCACGTTGTATCTGCGTCAAACTGCGTGCTGAGATGTTGACAATGTGAACTGAGTGAAATAACGTGCCTGGCGTGACGCCAGTTGCCTACAGGGCTCCCTGAGTCGGGCATCCGACCGTGGAGCCCGACGACCGCCTGCTCACGGTTCGAGAGGTCGCAGAAGCCATGCGCGTCTCGAACATGACCGTGTACCGCCTCATCAAGTCGGGCGAGCTCGACGCGATCCGGGTGGGACGGAACTTCCGGATCCGCGACTCCGACCTCGAGGCCTACTTCGATCGGCGCTCGGTGTCCGCGCTCGCCGGCGGGCGGGACCGGACGCCGGGGACAACCCGGATGCCGGGAACGCCGGTTTCCGAAGCACCCGACCGGGAGGGAGGCGACTGATGGCGCGCGCGGTCGGAGTCGACCTCGGGAGCCACGCCGTCCGAGCGGCCCAGGTGCGCCTCGGCGATCCGCCGGAGGTGGTCGCCTTCGGCCAGGTCGGGATCCCCCGCGGCGTGATCGAGCACGGCGAGGTCGTCGACCCCGGTGCCGTCGCCGGCGCGCTCCGGCGGCTGTGGAGCGAGGCCGGCATCCGCGACCGGCGCGTCCGGGTCGGCATGGCGAACCTGCGGACGATCGTCCGGCAGGTCGAGCTCCCCGAGATGGCCCCCGACGAGCTGCGCTCCGCGCTCGAGTTCCAGGCCGGCGACTTCATCCCCCTGCCCCCCGAGGACACCCACCTCGACTTCCACGTCCTCGAGACCTTCACCCGCGAGGGGGAGACCGAGGGCGAGGTCGAGCCGATGATGCGGGTCCTGATCGCCGCGGTGCACCGCGACGTCCTCGACAACGCGCTGCTTGCCGTGCGGGAGGCGGGCCTCCAGGCCGTCGGCGTCGACCTCGTTCCCTTCGCCCTGGTCCGCAGCCTCGGCTCGGCCGGCCCACGAGCGGACGGCGGCACCGGCCAGCCCGGCGAGACCGGCGACACAGGCGACACTGCCGACACCGCCGAGGGCGAGGGAGCGGGCGAGGCGGATGCGTCTCCCGGAACGCCCGCGGTCAGGGCGGGGACGGAGGCGATCGTCTCCGTCGGCTCGGGGGTCACCGTGGTCGTCATCCACGAGCACGGCGTCCCACGGTTCGTGCGGATCGTCGACACGGGCGGCGACGACGTCACCGACGGAGTCGGCGAGGCCCTCGACGTCGACCTCGAGGAAGCCGAGCTGCTGAAGCGGCAGGTGGACGAGGGTGGCGACCGCGCGGCGGAGACGAGGGCCGCGATGGAGGGCCCGACCGCGTCGATCGTCGACGACGTGCGCGGCTCGATCGACTTCTACATCTCCCAGCTCGGTGCCCGCCCGGTGGGACGGACCCTGGTGACCGGCGGCGGCGCGCTGACCAGTGGGCTGTTCGACCGACTGCGGGACGCGCTCGACGGACCCGTCGAGCTCGCCGACCCCCGCGACACGATCGCGATCGGCGACGTCGGCTTCGACGCCGAGGAGCTCACGCTGCTCCTCCCGTACCTGCCGGTGCCCGTCGGCCTCGCCCTCGGCGGCGACAAGGCGGCTCCCTACCGGATCAACCTGCTGCCCTCCGGCCAGGCGAGGGTCGTCCCGACCGCCCGGCTGCTGGCGCTCGGCGCCGGTGCGCTCGCGATCGTGCTGGTGGGCCTCGCCGTGCTCACGATGCAGCGCAACGACGAGCTGGCGGACGTCCGGTCCGCGCTCGAGGAGCAGCAGGCCGTCAACCGGAGCCTCCAATCCGAGATCGACCAGCTCAGCGACGCGCGGGCGCTCCAGGGCGAGGTGGACGCGTCGCAGGGGCGTGTCGCCGACCTGCTCGGCGCCGACGTGTCGTGGAGCAGGCTCCTCAGCGAGGTCGCCCGGGTCATCCCCACCGACGTGTGGCTCAACGACTTCAACGGCAACGCGAGCCGTGGCGAGGGCGGTCTGGAGGGCAACGTGACCTTCAGCGCCGCGGGCACCGACTTCCCCTCCGTGGCGGCGTGGCTCCAGCGGGTGGCGACGCTCCCGTCGTTCGCGAACGCCTGGGTCAGCGAAGCCTCCCGGGGGACCGCGACCTTCGGCTCCGCCGAGGTCGACACCGTGAACTTCTCGGGATCCGTGGAGCTGACCCCCGAGGCGATCTCCGAGCGGGCCCGGCAGGCCGGGGTGACGGTCGAGGACCAGACGCCCCAGGCCGCTCCGCCCTCCGACGGAGGCGCCTCCCCCGGGACCGGCGAGGAGGGGACGCCGTGATCCAGGTCCGCACCGTCGCCCTCGCCACGGCCGCCACGATCGTCGTGATCGTCGCGGCGTGGTTCTTCCTCGTCTTCGGACCCAAGGGCGACGAGATCGCCGACGCCGAGGAGCAGCTCGAGCAGGCGCGCACCGAGGAGCAGAACCTCCGCACCACGCTCGAGCGCCTCCGTGAGCTCGACGAGAACCGACCCGCGCTCGAGGCCGAGCTGCGGCGCCTCGAGGCGGCCGTGCCGCCGCGGCCCGAGCTGGCGAGCTTCATCCTCGCGGTCCACGAGGTCGCGGCCCGAGCCGATCTCGAGTTCGTCTCGATCACGCCGGCGCAGCCCGCGAACATCGACGGGATCGACGCCGCGGCGATCGCCATGTCGATCCGGGCCGAGGGGCGCTTCTTCAACGTGCTCGACTACCTCGACCGGATGGAGCGCCTCGAGCGCCTCGTCGTCGTCGACAGCCTGGACCTCTCCGCGGTCGAGCCCGCCTCCGAGGACGAGGGGGCGACGGGCAGCGCTGCCGCCACGGGCCGTGCAGGCTTCGACGGGGGAGAGGCCGACGGCGGCACCGCCCGCGAGGTGAGCGAGACCGTCAGCATCTCCTCGGAGCTCGGCGCCGTCACCACCGACATCGCGAGCCTCGGCCGGCAGGACGAGACGACCCGCGACGACGGTGAGACGGACACGAGCAGCGACAGCGGGAGCGACGGCGCCACCGCCGGCGAGCGGCTCCAGGCGGCCCTCGACCGGACCCAGCCCCAGTCGGTGCCGGACCAGATCGAGATCGCCCTCGACATCCAGGCGCGCGCCTTCACGACGCAGCTCGCCGAGACGGAAGGGGCCGGGGGCGGCACGACGGCGACCACCGCTCCCCCGGAGGGCGCGGCGACGACCACCACGACCGAGGAGTCGAGCTGATGGCGGGGTTCGCCGGCGAGCAGCGCCGGGCGCTGCTGATCGCCGTGATCGGGTTCGGTCTCGTCGCGGTGCTCCTGGTGGGGAGCCGGTTGCTCGGCGGAGGAGGCGGTGACGAGGCTGCCGAGACGGTGCCGACCGCTCCGCCCACGACCCGGGGCGAGACCACGCCGGAGACGCCGCCGGCGGGCGAGCCCACCGCTCCCGTGCCCGCGGACCAGGAGCCGCTGGCGCCGATCCCGGAGGTGCCCGACGACTTCGAGATCGTCGAGATCCGGGATCCGTTCGTCTCCCCCGTGCTCACGGCGCTGCTGAGCGAGCAACGACCCGGTGACGGCGATGGTGACGGTGACGGCGACGGCGACGGGGATGGCGACGGGGACGGGGATGGCAACGGGGATGGCGACGGGGACGGGGACGGGGACGGCCCGGCGGGCCCCGCCGGCCGAGTCGACCTGCTCGCCGTGGTCGAGGAGGGCGGCGAGCCGGTCGCCGAGGTCGAGGTGGACGGGCAGCTCTTCCGCGCCCGCGAGGGCGAGGTGTTCGGACCCGAGGACAACTTCCGCGTGATCTCGCTGGACCTCGAGAGCCAGTGCGGGCTGTTCCTCTTCGGGGACGAGGCGTTCACCGTCTGCGTCGACGAGGAGATCCCGGACAAGTGACGGTCCGGTCTCGGATCGAGGCCGAGGGGCGCGCGGGTCCCGGTTAGCCTGACGTCGTGCTTCGCTTCCTCACCGCCGGTGAGTCCCACGGGCAGGCGCTGGTCGTCGTCGTCGAGGGACTCCCCGCCGGCATCCCCGTGCTCATCGAGGAGATCGCCGACGAGCTGGCCCGCCGGCGCCTCGGCTACGGCCGGGGACCGCGGATGCGGTTCGAGCGCGACGACGTCGAGTTCCTCGGCGGGGTCCGCCACGGTCGCACCCTCGGCTCGCCGGTCTCGCTCGTGATCCGCAACACCGAGTGGCCCAAGTGGCAGGAGGAGATGTCGCCGGCGCCGGGGGTGCCCTCGAGGGAGCTGACCCAGCCGCGACCCGGCCACGCCGACCTCGCCGGCATGGAGAAGTACGGGTTCGCCGACGCCCGCGACGTGCTCGAGCGCGCCAGCGCCCGCGAGACGGCGGCGCGGGTCGCGGCCGGCACGCTGGCCAAGAAGCTGCTCTCGCACCTGGGCATCTCGGTCCTGAGCCACGTGGTCCGCATCGGCGCGGTCGAGACGTCGCCGGAGCGCCGGCCCGGCCCCGACGACCTCGAGGCCGTCGACGACTCCGAGGTCCGCTGCTTCGACCCCGAGGCGGAGGCGGCGATGATCGAGGGGATCAAGGCGGCGGCCAAGGAGGGCGACTCGCTCGGGGGCGTCGTCGAGGTCCTCGCCCACGGCGTCCCCCCCGGCCTCGGCTCGCACGTCCACTGGGACCGGCGCATCGACGCGCTGATCGCCCAGGCCCTGATGAGCATCCAGGCGATGAAGGCGGTGGAGATCGGGGCGGGCATGGACGTCGCGTCGCGCCGCGGGAGCGAGGCCCACGACGAGATCTTCTGGGACGAGACGACACGACGCTACGAGCGGGGCACCACGCACGCCGGGGGGATCGAAGGCGGCATGACCACCGGCGGGCTGCTCGTCGCCCGGGTCGCCATGAAGCCGCTCTCGACCCTGAACCGGCCGGTGCTGCGCACGGTCGACACCCGCACCAAGGAGCAGACGGTCGCCTTCAAGGAGCGCACCGACGTCACCGCCGTGCCCGCCTCGGGGGTCGTGGCCGAGACGATGGTCGCCCTCGTCCTCGCGCGGGAGGCGCAGCGGAAGTTCGGCGGCGACTCCATCGACGAGACGGTTCGCAACCACGACGCCTTCGTGGCGTCCCTGCGATGAGCGACGAGCGCCACCTCGTCCTCGTGGGTCCGATGGGCTCGGGCAAGAGCACGGTCGGCGAGCGCTGCGCGCGGCGCCTCGAGCGCCCCCTCGTCGACACCGACGAGATCGTCGAGGCCCAGTCCGCGTCGACGATCGCCGAGATCTTCCGCGACCTCGGCGAGCGCGGGTTCCGCGAGCTGGAGCGCCGCGCCGTCGCCGACGCCTGCGCCTCGCCCACGCCGGCGGTCATCGCGTGCGGTGGCGGCGCGGTCCTCGACGAGTCGAACCGCGAGGAGCTGCGCGACCGCGGCTTCGTGGTGTGGCTCGACACGCCCGCGGAGGTGGCGGCCGAGCGGGTCGGCGAGGGGGACGGCCGGCCGCACCTCGACGGCGCCGCGCCCGGGGAGCGCCTCGCCGTCCTGGCGGAGGCTCGCGCCCGCGCCTACCGCGATGCGGCGCACGCGGTGGTGGAGACCGCGGGACGGAGCATCGAGGCAGTCGCGGACGCCGTGATGGACGCGTTCGCCGCGCGCCGGGAGACCCGGGCGTGAAGCAGGTCACCGTCGAGCTCGGCTCGCGCGGATACGACGTGCTCGTCGGTCCCGGCGCGCTCGTGCGCACCGGGGGGGTGCTCGCCGACCACGCCCGGGCCGCCGTGGTGTCGCAGACCCCGGTGCTCGACCACTGGGGCTCGAGGGTGCTCGCGGTGCTCGAGGAGCAGGGCGTCGACGCCGAGGTCTTCACCGTGCCCGACGGCGAGGAGGCCAAGTCGCCGTCCGGCGTCGAGGACCTGTGCCGGCGGTTCGCCGCCTGGGGGCTGCTCCGTGCGGACGCGGTGGTCGCGCTCGGCGGTGGCGTGGTGGGCGACCTCGCCGGGTTCGCGGCGGCCGTCTACCACCGGGGCGTGGACCTCGTGCAGGCCCCCACCACCCTCCTCGGCCAGGTCGACGCGGCGATCGGAGGCAAGACGGGTGTCAACCTGCCGGAGGGCAAGAACCTCGTGGGCGCCTTCCACCAGCCCCTGGTGGTGCTCGCCGACACCGACGTCCTCACCACGCTCCCGGAGCGGACCTACCGCTCGGGGCTGGGGGAGGTGCTCAAGTACGCCTGCGTGCTCGACGAGGCGCTCCGGGAGCTGCTGCTCGAGCGCACCGACGACGTGCTCGCACGAGACCTCGACACGCTCGTCGAGGTGGTCGAGCGATGCGCGGCGATCAAGGCGGACGTGGTCGCCGCCGACGAGCGGGAGCTCACGGGGTTGCGCTCGCGGCTGAACTACGGCCACACGCTCGGCCACGCCCTCGAGACGCTCGGGGGCTACGAGCTCACCCACGGCGAGGCCGTCGCCGTCGGGGTGGTGTTCGCCGCGGAGCTCGCCCGCGAGCTCGGCCGGATCGACGACGAGGCGGTCGCCGCGCACCGGAAGCTCGTCTCCGCGCTGGGCCTGCCGACGGTGGTGCCCCAGGGCCTGGCCGAGCGCGTCAGCGCCGGTGGGCTCGTCGAGCAGATGCGGCGCGACAAGAAGACGAGCGGCGGGTTGACCTTCGTCCTCGCCGGCCCCGACGGCCTCGACCGGGTCGAGGACCCCAACGACGCGGCCGTCACGACCTCGCTGGCGGCGGTCGGCATCGAGGCCTCGCCGTGAGCGGCGGCGACCGGGCGGTGGTGTTGCTCCTCTCCGGCCCCAACCTCAACCTGCTGGGGACGCGCCGGCCCGACGTCTACGGTACCGGGACGCTCGACGACCACGTCGCCGTGGCGAGGCGGGCGGCCGCCGAGGCGGGACTCGAGCTCGAGCACCTCCAGTCGAACCACGAGGGCGTGCTGATCGACGCCATCCACGACGCCCGGGAGCGCTGCGCCGCGATCGTGATCAACCCGGGAGCGCTCACCCACTACGCCTGGTCGCTGCACGACGCCCTGGAGGCCTTCGACGGCCCCGTCGTCGAGCTGCACCTCTCCGATCCCGAGACCCGCGAGGAGTGGCGGCACCGCTCCGTGGTCGCACCGGTCGCCACGGGCCGGATCGCGGGCTTCGGCGGGGACGGCTACCGCCTCGCGAGCGAGCAGGTCGCCGAGCAGCTCGCCTCGCGCCGGCGGGCGGTAGAGCGCGCGCCGTGACGGGGCTCGCGGCGATGGACGTGGCGGCGCGCGTCGAGCGGATCCGGGGGCGCTTCGACGACCTGGGCGTCGACGCGCTGCTCGTCACCGAGCCGGTCGACGTGCGCTACCTGACCGGGTTCACGGGCTCCGCGGCCCTCGTGCTGGTGCGGCGCGACCGGCTGGTCTTCGTCACCGACGGCCGGTACCGGGACCAGTCGCGCGACGAGCTCGAGGCCGCGGGCCTCGAGGCGGAGATCGTGGTGGAGAGCGGCCGTGGCCAGCAGGAGGCGATCACCGCGGCCGCGGGCGGCCTCGGCCGCGTCGGCCTCGACGCCGAGACGGTGACCTGGGGCCAGCAGCGCCGGTTCGCCGAGCGCTGGTTCCCCGACGCCGAGCTGGTCGCGACGAGCCGGCCCGTCGCCGAGCTGCGGCAGGTCAAGGACCCCGGGGAGCAGGACCGCATCGCGGCCGCCTGCGCGGTCGCCGACGAGGCGTTCGCGGCGGTCGCCCCGCGCCTCACCGCCTCACCGACCGAGGCGGAGCTCGCCCTCGACCTCGAGTACGAGATGCGCCGCCGGGGAGCCGAGGGGATCAGCTTCGACCCGATCGTGGCGTCCGGCCCGAACGGCGCCAAGCCGCACGCCCGCCCCACCGACCGGCGGGTGGAGCCCGGCGACCTCGTGGTGATCGACTTCGGCGCCACGGTCGAGGGCTACTGCTCGGACATGACCCGCACGGTGTGCGTGGGCGAGCCCCCGCCGGAGCGCCGCCGGATCCACGAGGTCGTGCTCGAGGCCCAGGAGGCGGGCCGCCGCGCGGTGCGCGCCGGCGTCGAGGCCGCCGCCGTCGACCGCGCGTGCCGGGACGTGATCGCGGAGGCCGGATGGGCGGACGCGTTCGTGCACAGCACCGGCCACGGCGTCGGCCTCGAGGTCCACGAGGACCCGAAGGTGGCGTCGACGTCGGGTGATACGTTGGCCGCGGGACACGTGGTGACCGTCGAGCCGGGCGTGTACCTGACCGGCACCGGCGGTGTGCGCATCGAGGACACCGTGGTGGTCACCGACAGCGGCTGTGAGATCCTCACGCGCACCCCGAAGACCCTGGTACTGGAGTAGTCGTGGCGAAGATCTCGACGAACGACCTCAAGAACGGCATGGTGCTCGACCTGCCCGAGGGCCTGATGAGCGTGGTCGAGTTCCAGCACGTCAAGCCCGGCAAGGGCAACGCCTTCGTGCGGACCAAGCTCAAGAACTTCCGCACCGGCGCCGTCGTCGACAAGACGTTCCGCTCCGCCGAGCCGGTCGAGCGGGCCATCATCGACAAGCGCCAGATGCAGTACCTCTTCCGCGACGGCCAGGCGCTGGTGTTCATGGACACCGACAGCTACGAGCAGATCCGCGTGGAGGAGGAGGCCGTCCGCTCCGCCGTCCCGTTCCTCAAGGAGGGGGACAGCAGCGTCCTGCTCATGCGCGACGGCGAGGTCCTCGGCATCGACCTGCCCGCCGCCGTCGAGCTCGAGGTCACCGAATCCGATCCCGGCATGCAGGGCGACCGGGTCTCGGGGGCCCGCAAGCCGGCGACCCTCGAGACCGGGGCCGTGGTCCAGGTGCCCCTCTTCGTCGAGGTGGGGGACACCGTCAAGGTCGACACCCGCTCCGGCGAGTACCTGACGAGGGTGTGAGCGGATGGGGACGCGGCGCGAGGCGCGTGAGCGTTCCCTCACCCTGTGCTACGAGCTGGACGTGCGCGGCCGTCGGGCCTCCGAGATGCTCGACGACCTGCCGGTCGCGCCGGACCCCTACACGGAGCGCCTCGTCCGCGGCGTCCACGAGCGGCGCTCCGAGCTCGACTCGGCGATCGCCGCCGCGGCGGAGCACTGGAGCCTGGAGCGGATGGCGGTGGTCGACCGGGTGCTGCTGCGGATCGGCGCCTACGAGCTGGCGCACTGCCCCGAGGTCCCCAGGGCGGTGGCGATCAGCGAGGCCGTGGAGCTCGCGAAGCGGTACTCGACCGAGGAGTCGGGGAGCTTCGTCAACGGGGTCCTGTCCCGGCTCGCCACGGAGCTGCGCGGCCCCGAGGCCGAAGCCGTCGACGGGGACCGCCGCGGCGGAGATGTCGCGGCGGGCTGAGGGGGCGGTCGGCGCCGTGCCGGTGGGACGCCGCGAGGGGGCGCCGGTCGTCGACCCCGAGGTGCTCCCCGACGAGACGACGCCCGGCACCGAGGAGCCGCCAGGGGAACGCGAGGCCGAACCCGATCTCCCGTGGGTCGTGATCGTCTGGAACGACCCGGTGAACCTGATGTCGTACGTGGTCTTCGTGTTCCAGAAGCTGTTCGGGTACTCGAAGCAGCGGGCGACCGAGCTGATGCTCGACGTGCACCACCGGGGCAAGGCCGCGGTCAGCGAAGGGGCCCGCGAGCAGGCCGAGGCCGACGTCGCTCGCCTCCACGCCCACGGGCTGTGGGCGACGATGGAGAAGTCCGGCGGGTCGGGGGACTGAGGTGCCCGAGTTCCGCCCGGCCGGCGACCGGGGCATCGAGGCCCGCCTCCAGGGCCGCGAGGTCGACCTGTTGGCGTCGCTCCCGGAGCAGCTCCGCGAGCTGCTGCGCCAGCGCGAGGGCCGGGTCCACGACCGGCTGTTCCCCCGCGCCTACCTCGACCCCACCGAGGAGGAGGCCGAGGACCAGTGGCAGCGGCTCGTGCACGACGAGCTGCTCGAGACGAGGTTGGCGGCCCTCGACGTCCTCGAGGAGTCGCTCGAGCGCGCCGAGGAGGACCGGGCGGGCCGGCGCCGCGTCCTGCTCGGGGAGGACGAGGCGCTCGCCTGGCTGGGCGCGGTCAACGACGCGCGCCTCGGCCTGGCCACGATGCTCGAGGTGACCGAGGACCTCGACCTCGGCTCGGTGCCCGCCGGCGACGCCCGGAGGCCGGGCCTCCAGCTCTACCAGTGGCTGACGTGGCTCCAGGGTGAGCTGATCGAGGCGATGGAAGGTTGAGCTCACCCGGGGACGCCGGAGAGGCGTCGGAGCCGGCGGGACCGCCAGCGTCGGCAGCGCCGCCGGGGCCGACAGCGCCGCCAGGATCGGCAGGGCCACCAGGGACGACAGGGCCGTCAGGAACGACAGGGCCGTCAGGAACGACAGGGCCGCCGGAGCCGCCGGGAGCCGCACGGCGTGCTCGCCTGTCGGTGTCGGAGGCGGGCCTCGTCGGGCTCGCGCTCCTGGTGCCGATCGCGTTCTCCCCTTCGGTGTACGCCAGCTTCTGGTCGCCGAAGGTGGCGCTGCTCCTCCCGGCGGTGGTGCCGGGCGTCGTCGCGCTCGTCCGAGCCGCCGCCGCGGGGACGCCGGGCGCCCGCTGGGCGCTCGCCTTCGTGGTCTGGGCGGGTGTGGCGACGGCGTGGGCCGACCGGCCGGTGCTCTCCCTGGTCGGCCTGCACGCAGCGGCGGTGGGCTGGCTGTTCTGGGTGGCGGTCGCCGGATTGTGGGCGATGGGGGCGCGGGCGCCGGAGCGGGTCCGCCGGTGGGTGCCGGTCGCGCTGCTGGCCGGGGCCGGCGCCAACGCCGTGGTCGCCTGGCTGCAAGCGGGCTTCGAGCTGCCCGTCGACGTCCTCGACCCGGCCGGCCGGGCCTCGGGGCTCACGGGGAACGCGGTCCACCTGGGAGCGCTGGCCGCGGCCGCGCTGTGGCTC